>JBGVKG010000020.1:0-56043 GCA_045123575.1 Lachnospiraceae bacterium | reverse complement strand
TGATAGGTTAGAGGTGGAAGCATGGTAACATGTGTAGCTGACTAATACTAATAGGTCGAGGGCTTGACCAAATCGGTAGGTTGTAGGAATGTTATTCCGAGGAAAGTCTTGAAGATATATTTTGTGTGAAGTTTTGAAGGTATAAATTAAATCGCAAATCGTAGATTTCGATTATTCCTTCAGTATTCCTCAATAGCTCAGTCGGTAGAGCATTCGGCTGTTAACCGAAGTGTCGTAGGTTCAAGTCCTACTTGGGGAGCTAGAATTTTCTTTATAGAAAATTCTGATAATGTATTGACGAATTAGTAATACATTGCTATAATATAGTGGTTGATTAAAGCGACTTTAATCAAAAACTAAATAAGGCGCGATCGCCAAGTGGTAAGGCCCCGGTCTGCAACACCGTTATCGCCGGTTCAAATCCGGCTCGCGCCTCTCATGCATCAAGAAGAGATTCTTGATGCTTTTTTATATCCTATAAAAAATTATTTAATAAGATAACTTAGTGTTAGTTTAATAACTTTAAAATTGTATTTTTTCTTTATCTATGATATATTTATGCTTAACAAGAATATGTGAAAATATTTCTAAAATTTATATTTTTTTTAAAACTTTCTTTTCTGACACTGGTACTTATACATAGAAGGGGATAACATCAGAAAGGAAGTAAGCAATATGTTAAAAGGAGAAGTAAAGATGATGTATGATGTAGAGAGAGTAACAAGTGAAGTATGGGAGCCTATTACAGGTACAGGAAAGCAGCTAGTATTGGGAGGATACTCATTAGAGGTGTCGCCTCAGATGGATATGTTTAACAGTTATAGATTAAGATTTAGAGAAATAGCAGCATGGTGTACAGATAATGCCAGACAGGAGTACGATACATATGTATATGATTTAAACTCATATCTTAATACATTGCCAGCTATATACAATAAGTATTTAGGTATAATGATAAAGAAAGCGGTAGACATTCTTATATCAGAAGGTGTATGGACAGTGACAGAGCAATCATTACAGGATAGACATGTGGCAGACTATCATTTAGCCATAGATATGCACAAGGTAACATTAGAGAGTATCGATTTGACTATTCAGGCTAATCAGGACCGTGTGGCAAGTAAGATGTCTCATGTTCCTAATATGGTAGGTGGTGGCTTCGGCTTAGTTGGTGCACTTAAGGGTGTGGCAACAGCGGCTGCGTTTAATGCTGTAAGAAATAGTGCAGGCAATGCTGCCATGAGAAATGCAGGTAATATTAAGCCAGAGCAACAGGCAGAGTTATTTAATCGTATTAATCCAGAGTATTTATTCCTCAATGTGTTTACAGATTACTGGAGAGTGTTCTTGACACTTGTGCAAACGCTTAGAGAGAACGGTAGAGCTATATGGTGGCCAGAGATGAATCTTGTAGAGCAGGCTAGAAATATATTCCAGAACCTGTCTAACCCAAACTTCCCACAGGAGAGAGTGGCTCCAGCATTTGTGGATATACTTAAGATTAATCCATATACAGCGGATTATCACAGATTTATGGTAGATAAGTGGGGAGATACAGAAGAGACAAGAGCTATTGCCACATACTTTGGATATGTTGATTTTGACAATCCTAGAATATCATAATAAACTTAATGCAAAGATTAGGGCGATAAGTATATCGCTCTTTTCCTATACATATAGAGGATATTCCAAGTACAATTTTAGACGTAATAACCCCATAAAAGATTGTATGTAGCTGTATATTATGGTAAAATAAATACAATTTATGTACGTAATATTATATAGAATCGGAGGCATAGCAATTGATGAAAAAATATATCACATGTGCTGTATGTGGAATACTTGCATTTATTGCAGGATTTATGGGTATTTTTGGTAGTGTAGATAAGATGGCAGAGGACGTATTATACCATCATCCAGACGGGACTAATGGCAATATTCGTATAATCAAGATAGATGAAAAAACTATGAATAAGCTAGGAGATTACACACAGTGGAACCGTGATGTATATGGACAGCTTGTAGAGACTTTATGTGTAGATAATGATGTTAAGCCAGCAGTTATAGGCTTTGATATATTGTTTAATGGCGATAAGGACGAGAGTGCAGACAAGGCATTTGTTGATGCCTGTGCGAAATATGGAAATGTTGTATGCGGCTTTAGCTATGTATTTTCAAAGGAATTAGTAGAAGACGGTCAGGGACATTTACTGACAGACAATATGCATGTTAAGGAAAAGGTTATGCCTTATGAAGAACTACTAGGCGTTACTGAGCATGGTTTTGTAAATGCTATTATGGATGATGAAGATGGTTATATACGAAGCGCATTGTTAAACTTCAAAGAGAAAGATGGAACGGTAACTAAAAGTTTTGACGCTGTAATATATGAGAAATATATGAAGTCTATAGGGATGGAGGTGTCATACCCTACTGACGAGAATATTATGGGTCTCCGTTATAGTGGTGGCGTGTCAGAATTTGAAGCATTATCGTTGTGTGATGTATTAGATGGAACTATCCCACCAGAAGCATTTGATGATTGCATAGTTTTGGTTGGTGCTTATGCCAAAGGAATGATGGATTCTTATTTTGTTCCAGTTGATAGAAGTCAGCAGATGTACGGTGTAGAGATACATGCCAATATTATTCAGGCTATTATGGAGGATAAGGTTGTTGAGCCTGTTCCAACATGGATAGATGGACTGATAGCAGCACTTGTGGCAGTTTTATTGGTATGGATATGTCATAGATTAAGTGTTGTAAAGACAGTTATAGTGTGTGTTGCAGTAGCTATAGCGAAGATTTTGATAGATGGAATATTATTTAATATGGGATATACCGTTAATCATTTGACGATACCTGTCACAAGTGCGCTTATAGGCTTGTATTATGTAGGTATGCATTATTATAAGGCGAGAGCGGCAAAGCAAAGTATAGAGAAGGCTTTTAGCAAGTATGTTGCCCCACAGGTTGTAGATGAGATATCGAAGACAGGTACATACCAGTTGAAACTTGGTGGTGAAAATAGAGATGTAGCAGTATTGTTTGTAGATATTAGAGGTTTTACACCATTGTCTGAAAGTCTAGAGCCAGAGCAGGTTGTAAATATTTTGAATAGATACCTAGAGCTGACAACAAGCTGTATATTTAAGCACGGTGGAACATTGGACAAATTCATAGGAGATGCGACTATGGCAGTATTCAATGCACCATTTGACACTGAAGATTATATATACAAAGCTGTTCTAGCTGCATGGGATATAGTGCAGGGAGGAGCAGCCATAGAGAAAGAGTTTATGGAGAAGTATGGCAAGCAGGTAGGCTTTGGAGTAGGAGTTAACTGTGGTCCTGCAGTCGTTGGAAACATTGGTTGTGATTTCAGGATGGACTATACAGCTATCGGTGATACAGTCAACACAGCTGCACGATTGGAGGCAAATGCTCCTAGAGAAAAGGTGTATATAAGTGATGCTGTGTACGAGCAGGTAAAGGATAGAGTGACTGTAGAAGAAGTTGGCGAGATACCTCTTAAGGGTAAGTCAAAGGGTGTATTTGTATATTCATTGACAGGAATTAATGAGTAAAATAGACTTTGAGAAGACATAGAGTAGGCATATAATACAGATTGAGTAGAAATTTAGTAGACATAGAAATAGAATAACTATAAATGTAGTTAAATAGTAACGAGGTGTGGTATGAATAAGATATTGATTATCCCAGATGTGACGAATCTAAGTGAATACGAGAAATTAGCATCTAAGTATAATCTAGGTTATGAATATAATGATTTCTATAAACCTGATATATTGGATGATGAGCGTCAGTTGCAAAATATAATAGATAATTACATGGATAGCGTGTTGCCATCATATTGCACTGTACATGGAGCGTTTTTTGATGTTATCCCATGTAGTAGGGATGAAAGGATACGAGAGATTTCTAGCTTGAGGATACGTCAAAGTATTGACAGTGCTAGAAGAATAGGAGCTAGAGCGGTAGTCTTTCATTCTAACTATAATCCTTTTCTAAATAGCGAGGGGTATATTGATAGTTGGATAGATGAAAATACTAGATTTTGGCAAGGAGTGTTACGAGACAATCCAGATGTAAACATATATCTGGAGAATATGTTTGATTTGACTCCAGATATATTGGAAAGGTTAGCAGCTAACTTGTGCCAATATGAAAACTTTGGTATATGTCTAGATTATGCACATAGCGCATTGTCTAAGGAGGAGCCAGAGAAGTGGGCAAAGCGGTTAGGAAAATATGTGAAGCATATTCATATAAACGATAATGATTTGGTAAGTGACCTGCATCTGCCTTGGGGAGCAGGTAAGATAGATAGACAGACCTTTTATGAATACTATGAAAAATATATGAGTGAGGCAACGGTGCTTGTGGAGACAACGTCGTTACAGGCTGCAAAGCAATCATTGGAATTATTAGTAGCAGAAGGCTTTATAATAAAAGAAGACTAGTGGATGATGACAATAGATAGGAGTAACTATATGGATAAATTAAAAGAATTTCTAAAGACGAAAAAAGGAAAAATCATAGCGGGCATATCTTTGGCTACCGTAGTGATTGTTGTTGCGGTGCTGGTGCTATTGCTTACAAAAAGCGACCAAAAGGGATATCGTACTATCAGTGTTTCTGAGATAGTAGGTACGGTTACAGCTGAGAACAATGGCAAAACATATGATGCGTATGCAAATATGAAGCTTAAGGAAGGTTATGCATTGTCTACTAAATCGGATAGCTACGTACGTATGGTATTGGATGCGGATAAATACATAAAGCTTGAGGAAAATAGTAAGGCAAAATTCACATCATTGGATGGTAGCAATAGTGGATATACAGTTATAAATCTTGAGTATGGTGCTATAACAAATGAGATAGCATCCAGCTTATCGGAGGATGAGGATTACATTATCAATACACCTAATGCGGTGCTGGCAGTTAGAGGTACATTCTTTAGAGTTGAGGTAGTTCTTAATGAAAAAGGAGAAACATTGACTGATGTATATACATATGGTGGATCGGTTAAGAGTCAGAGAGTGTTGCCATCTGGCGAAAAGGTAGAAGAGGATGTGCAGGTAGATGGTGGTTACAAAACAACTATCAGTATGAATGCAGAAGAAACTATTTATGTAGTTGAGCGAGTTGAAGAGGGCAAGGAAAATACGGAGCCGTTCACACTGGCAGATGTACCAGAAGCAGATCTTGTAGATATGTATGTGGCTTCTATGAATGGTCACAAGATGTTCGTGGAGACAGAGGATATCTGGTATGGTATTGAATCAAGAGATATTGATGTGGATGACTATACATCAAGCAGAGATGGCGAGAAGGTGCCAGTATATGAGGGAGAAGTAAGCCATACTCATACAGAGAAGTCTGTAACTAAGCAGGCTACATGTACAGAGGCTGGTTATACAAATGTAATCTGTACAGTGTGTGGAGAGACTGTATCGGAGACACAGATACCAGCAACAGGTCATACAGAAAAGGAAACAACAAAGGATGCAACATGTACAGAGGGTGGATATACCAGAGTTGAGTGTACTGAGTGTGGGCAGATAATGTCAGAGGTAACTACACCTGCATTGGGACATGATGAGGTCACAACCACTGTGGAGCCGTCTGGTACAACAGCAGGTAAAACTACAGTGTCATGTGCTAGGTGCGAAGCTATATTGTCGGAGGTAGAGATACCTGTTGGCCATGTTCATACTATGGAAACTATAACTATGGCTCCTACTTGTACAACTACAGGTAAAGAGGTTATCAGATGTTCCGTATGTTTGGAAGTATCTTCGGAGAAGACTATAGCTGCAACAGGACATACAGAGAAGGAAAGTACAGTTGAACCTACATTTATAGGAATGGGAACATATCGAAAGTATTGTTCTGTCTGTGACACAACATTGGAGTACAAAACCATAGATAGCTTGCCAGCTATATATACAGATGATGGCGACATATATATCACATCTATGGGATATTACCAGGGAACAAAGGATATAATGTACCATTTTACAGGAGATTATTACATCGCTCAGAAGAGCAGTTCTCCTGTCAATTGTACTATATATATAGAAGATGGTGCGTATACAGTAAATATAGATGCTATCAATATATCAGGAGGCATCAAGGTATCAAGAAATGGTGAAGTTATTGTATATGGAACTAACAACACAAGTTATATAAAGGGAACAAAGGCTATCGAAAATGAAGGAGTTCTCCAACTTAGTAGTGGAAAAATGGAAATAACTGGTTCTGAATATGGTATAGAATGTATGTCAGGTAATACGACTATCGTAGTAGGTAGCTATGTTATAAGCGGTGGAACAGCAGATATACACTGCAATGAAACGTATATTATAGGAGGTTCCGTGAAGCTTGCTAATGGAAAAGTAGATGGAAGTATCGTAAATGCATCATACATATTGGAATGCATTACATTTGACAATATGCCTGATACAAATGACCTGACATTTATGAGTAGCAGTAGTAATAAATATGTGTATAAACTCAATCCTGAGGACAAAGCAGCAGATGGCAAATATTATGTATGGAAGCCAAAAAACTTTATTAATATAACTGAGAGTAACTTCCCAGACGATGCATTTAGAAACTTTATTAATAGTAGCATAGATGCAAATAAGGATGGATATTTATCGACAGATGAGGTAAATCAGGTAGAGGTTATATTGCTTCCAGAAAGCCTAGGCTTAGTAGGTTCATTAAAGGGTGTTGAATATTTTACGTCATTAAAGACATTACAAAGTGATTGTTCATTGGCTATAACTAGCCTGGATTTATCGCAGAATACACAGCTAGAGGGATTATTTATATCTGGTGCTCCGATAGTTACATTGGATTTAAGTAACAATCCAAAGTTAAGAAGCATAGATGTAAGCGGTACAAACCTCTATATGCTGAATGTGTCTAGTCAGAAGGATACCTTAGAGTACCTTTACTGTCAGGATAGCAGCATAACATATTTAGACCTTTCGGAATGCTCAAAACTAACCACGCTTAATATTGCTAACTGTCCAATGGCATGTGTTAACTTAGAAGGAACTAATGTATCAGAGTCAACACTTACCGCTGGAAATAATACATATTATGGCGGATCTTATGCAATGGTAACTCCAAATATGGCAGATATGGGAGGTATAGACATATCAAAGGTATATAGTTTATCAGGAGCTGATTTTGATGAAATGTCAGGAACTCTTACAGCTATAGAGGGCTTGGTACAATATAAGTATGAGTGCGGAAATGGAATATCGAGAGAGTTTGCCATACGCTTTGACTAGTAATATAAGTGGAGGATAGGATAAATGAAGCAAGAAACAGTAAGACAACTGCAAAAAATAGCTGTGCCGAGAACTTTCTCCAAAGATGAGTATGTATGCTATGAGGGTGAACCAGGAAATGAGATGTATATCATATTAAAAGGTTCTGTAGGAGTGTATATAACCAATGCAATGGGAAAGCTTGTAGAAGTATCACAGATGAAGGTGGCTGATTTCTTTGGTGAGATGGCTATCTTTGATAAGCTTCCTCGTAGTGCGACATGTATAGCACAAGAGGACACTATCTGCGTTGCCATTAATAAGGATAATCTTATAGATTTTATATGTCAGTGTCCAGATATGGCTGAAAAGATTTTGCAAAATATGAGCACTAGAATCCGCAAGCTTAATAATGATCTATATAAGAATAGCCGTCAGGTTGTTCCAAAGAAGGTTGAAAAGTTTAGCATGCCTCTAGAGTATGGTTTTAGTCATGTCGTTAAGGAACCTTATCAGGACCCTAGATATTTCTCAGAGGATAACCAAAGATGTCCAGTGTGCGGTAGACAGATAACAGTACGCAATATGAAGAGACATTTGATGAAGGTTAAAAATGTGGATATGGATTGCAGAATTAATTATCTGATGTGCGACCCGTTATGGCATGAGGTTATGACTTGTCCACATTGTTATTATAGCAATTATAGTATCAACTTCTTCAATATTAATGATATAGATATGCAGAAGTTAAGAAAGCTTCTCAAGGATGAACATGCGCCTGTCGTGGAGGATGTATCAATAAAGAGGACTCCATTCGACAAGGTGGTACTCAGTTATATTCAGGCTATTCATATAAATGAGATAATAAATGGTAATGATAATGCGCTTATAGGAACTTTGTGGTTGTATTTATATTGGCTTAGCAAGGATTCAGGAGATGAAAAGTTTACAGGTTATTGTGCAGCTAAGGGTATTGAGGAACTTAAGATCGCTATAGATGAAAACCAGGTGGATGATTCTGCAAGCAGATGCTCTATAGCATTGTCCTTAGGCAATCTGTTAGCTACTAAGCAGATGTATAAACAGGCAAAGAAATACGCAGAAATAGCGTCAGAATGCTTAGATGATACTATAAGAAAATGTGCAAATAGCTTTTTGGAAACAATACCAAAAAATTGACAGATTTCTACTAATTATGTGTTTACCTGTTTGAAATTATGTGATATAATATCAACTAATCATACAGATTGAAAGCGTGAAGAAAGAATGAAAGGATGAAATACAATGAGAGCATTAGACGTAAAACATATTAATCCATTTTTACAATCAACATTAAGCATTATGGAGCAGACAACAGGTATTAAGTTAGCTGTTGGAAAACCTGCAGTGGGAAGTTTGACATTCACTAATAATATATTTATCTTACAGGTAGGTGTAACTGGTGCGCTTAAGGGTCAGGTTCTTCTAGTTATGGAAGAGGACAATGCAAAGAACATAGCTAGTAAGATGATGATGGGTATGCCAGTTGATACACTGGATGACATGGCTAGTTCAGCTTTATGTGAGCTTAGTAATATGATTATGGGTAGCACAGCTACATTATTCTCTACAGAGAAGATAGCGATGGATATTACTCCACCTATTTCGTTACATGGTAGTAACCTTAAGCTTCAGACAGATATGCAGGCGCTTAAGATTCCTATGGCAGCAGATGGCAAGGAATTAGTTAGCTTATATCTTTGCCTTGGAGAAGAGGACTAATAGTAAGGGGACCTTATGATGGTTATTGAGCTAAATGATATAGTTAAGCTTAAGAAGAAGCATCCGTGTGGAAGTTTTGAATGGAAGGTTTTGAGAGTAGGAGCAGATATAAAGTTACAATGTTTAGGATGTGACCATCAGGTTATGTTGGCTAGAAGCGTTGTAGAGAAGAGTATCAAGTCTATAAGAAAACCAGAATAATAGAATACTAAAATGAAAAACTTATTGCAAAATCAAAAGGTTTTCCCATACATTAAACAATGTATTTACTGTTTTTTTGGTATTTTATGTGATATAATTCGATTCAAACTGTTGAAAAAGGCTTAATTGTTTGTACGCCAAAATAGCGACTTGCATTTTCTTCTGCAAAAGTCAATGCAACCCACTTTGTATAGATTATGGATGATTAACTATCTGCTTTTCGTTTTTATTCTTTACTTAGTAATTTTGGACTTAAACACACCTCGTCTGCTGCGACTGGAGACATGTTAAGCACTTCCAACAGTTTTTTCATTTCTTCTGTATCTGCAAGTTCAAACGGACTTCTATATCCAAGACCTGCTCGTATTGTACTATTGATATGATTTGCGATCAGTGTCATATCTTCCTGAGTATAACCTTTAAAGGTTTTTCCTTTTGGAATGATATATCTTATGAATTCATGATTCTTTTCTATATGTGGCTTCTGCCATGAAGCTTGTGGATCACAGTAAAATATTTTTGTTCTTAGTGAACCTTTCTTTGTGTATTCAAGCTCCAATGCATTTTTAAAACAGCGACCATTATCAGTCAATATTACCGGAAAAAGTTTTCTAAATCTTCTAATTCCCAATGCCTTTGTAAGATAATCAAAGACTTCTATTACCTGTTCCATCGACTCATCTTCCATTAAAATCATTAGCATTATTGAACTACTATTAAACATTATTGTAAGCAATACTTGTTCTCTACTTCTAAGACCTCGAACTGTATCCATCTCTACCACAGAAACATTAGGATGTTCTTCCATATATTTCTGAAAATCTTCATAAGTTCTTCCTTGTCTATAGTTAAACTTATTACACTTGATTTCTGTTTGCTTCTTGCGACGCTTTTTATATCTAACTTTTCGTCTAAGATCTAAATTGCATATACTTAATTCACCAACTTCTATATAATTATATATACTTCTTTCACATACCTTTATTTCTTCTTTATGTGTATTACATATATGAGATAAAGGTTGTCCTTGCCGAATAAGTGGTGCCAATATTTCATCTAATGCCTGTAGTTCCTTACTTGTAAGTCGAATGCCTTCTCGTGATTTTGATCGAGTCGTTTTCGCTTTTGCCTCTGCCTTCTCAGCTATGTAATAATACTTATTGTACTTACAAACTTTCTTATTTTTCTCTTTACAAGAATCGCATACAAACGGCGCTTTTTCTGTATTTCTGCACGTATGTGTAATACATCTATCACAGAATTGTCTACAATCATACTTATTACAAGTCCAACATCGTTTGCTGCAGAATTCATCTCCACACAATCCAGTCTTATTACAATGCGGCGGATAGATACAATCTTTCCCTAATGCATATGGCGATTTAACCATTATCCTATTTTGCTTTACTTCTCTTGTAATACTAGATGTGCTTCTGCCTAATTCTTTTCCTATCTTGCTAAAAGATTTCTTTGCATATATGCCAGCTTCAATCCTCACTCTTTCTTTAAATGTTATTCTATTGTAGTTGTTCATTTGACTCCTAACCGCAGATAGTAATCATATCGAATCATATCACATAAAATACCTCCTTTTGTAAAAGTTATTGCAACAGATTTCTCTAAATCACAATAATTTCGTTGCGCTAAATTTTTCAATTTAGTAGAATAATAGAATAATAAGGTTATATGAGGCACACTTTGTAGTGTGCCTTTGCTTATGACGATAGTTAAAAGCAAAGTAAATAAACAATAATAAAAGAAAATAGAAAAAAAGACTTGCTAAACTTGTTGATTTGTGCTAAATTATGTATTTGTGATGAATTAAATTAGGAGCACTACGGTGTTCTAATTCCTTGCTCATCGAAAAAACGGTGGGCCAGAGACCAAAAGGAGGTAAAAAACATGAACAAGTATGAATTAGCAGTAGTTGTTAACGTTAAGCTTGAAGATGAGGAAAGAGCTGCTACAATCGAGAAGGTAAAAGAGTATATTACACGTTTCGGTGGTACAGTTACTAATGTTGACGACTGGGGTAAGAAGAGATTAGCTTACGAGATTCAGAAGAGCAGAGAAGCATTTTATTACTTCATAGCGTTTGAGACAGAGTCTACAGATTGTCCAAACGAAATCGAAGCTCGCATTCGTCTTATGGAAAACGTAGTTAGATACTTAGTTGTTAAGCAGGAAGCGTAATCTGGCAATTGCATGAAGGCATTTACATAAAGTAATGCCGGAAAGGATAATAGTATGAATAAAGTTATACTTATGGGACGTCTCACAAGAGATCCGGATATCCGTTATTCTCAGGGTGAGAATGCAATGGCTATAGCCAGATACACATTAGCAGTTGACCGTCGTGTCAGAAGAGATGCAGGTTCAAACGAGCAGACAGCAGATTTTATATCATGTGTAGCATTTGCTAAGAATGCTGAGTTTGCAGAGAGATACTTACATCAGGGCACAAAGCTTGTTGTTGAAGGTAGAATTCAGACTGGAAGCTACACAAACAAGGATGGTCAGAAGGTTTATACAACAGAGGTTGTTGTAGAAAACTGTGAATTCGCAGAGAGCAAGGGCTCAGCAAGCGAAGGTGGAAGCTATGTTTCATCTAGACCAGAACCTGTGAATGCAGCAGGTGACGGCTTTATGAATATTCCTGACGGAGTAGAAGACGAAGGCTTACCATTTAATTAGAGATTAAACAAAACTAACAGGAGGTAATAATTATGCCAATGAATAGAGAAAAAGGCGATAAGATGGATGGTTCTATGAAGAGAAGACCAATGCGCAGAAGAAAGAAAGTTTGCGTATTCTGTGGTGACAAGAACAACACTATCGATTTCAAGGATGTAAACAAGTTAAAGAGATACGTTTCTGAAAGAGGAAAGATCCTTCCTAGAAGAATCACAGGAAACTGTGCTAAGCATCAGAGAGCTCTTACAGTAGCTGTTAAGAGAGCTAGACATATCGCTTTAATGCCATACACATTAGACTAATTAATGTATATTAGACTCATAGTCCATTGGGCTATGAGTCTTTTTTATAGTTAAGGGGCTGTTGGATTCCAACAGCCCCTAAGTGTTTATGTAATTAAACAACCGCTTTTTTTCTTATCAAGAAGAAGATTTCAACAGCAGTAAATACTGCGAATGCTATTATAGTAATAATCAATGATTCTTTTGCTAATCCAATGGCATTTTGTACCATATACTGATCATTGACACCTTCGATTACTGGTGAATCGAAAAATTCAGCCTTTATAATAAATATGTAGTCAAAGATAAGTACACTTGCTGGAATAGCACTTAATATGCTTAAAATCGGATGATCGGTTAAGAAATCTAGCAAATCCTCCGTCAACAGGAAACCTGCAACTATAGCAATTATAGTGCTTATGATTACAAGTGGAGTGCGTAGATTTTCATTAATCAGCATCATTGCAAAACTTGTAACAAGCATACCAATCTGGGATATAATGAACGCCTTTCCTACCAAACGTGCTATAGGACCTAATTCTGATAAAATTATTATGACAACGCATACAATTATCAGAAAGATAAAAACGCGTGGACCACTTAAATCTAATGGACTGGATGGGAATAGTTGGGCATATAAATCAGAACCCACGATACAAGTCGTAAAACCTATTGATAAAAAACTAGCCGCTACGACAAAAATGAGGAAATACATAATTAAGCCTTGCAGGCCTACTATGCACATAAGTAATCCAATCATTTGTTAACCTCTCTTTCGTTATTAACTAATATTGAATTAATATTAGCATTAGATATGATAGAAGTCAATAGAACTAAGGGGAAACCTTGACGGGTGTTGGTGTTAGAGGTATACTTTAGAAAAAAGAAATGTATAGGGGAAATACAAATGAAACATAGAAATCTAGTAGTAGCGACAGTATTGTGTCTGTCATTAGCATTATTTACAGCATGTGCAGGAGGCAATGACAGTAAGGAAAAAGTTACAGAAACAAATCATAAAGAGACAGAGTCTACAAATGGTGGTTCGGATGAAATAATTACTGCTAATAAGAACGAATTGGCGGAAAATCAGACAACTACATCAAAGGTAGAACCAGAGACTGTAACAAGAGAAGACATTGTAGCGGCAGCTATGAAGTTGGCTGATGTAGAAGATGAGATGGACCATCCTTTTTCTAGTGTGACCAATGCGAGATTGGGGCTTTGTGATGTTACATTAGATGGTGTACCTGAATTATTTATTCTTGCTACACAGATATGGGGTAATGTTGATGGTTCGATATATAAATACGAAAATGGTGAATATAAATATTATAAGCTCACATATGCAGTAGGTCAAGGAAGTAGGTTATATAAAGATAAAAATGGAAATACGATGATATTGGAACTTGAAACTAATTTAGGTGAAGATGAGACAGGCCAAGTTATTTTCCATAATACCCATTATATATTTGATATAGGCTCGAAAACAAGAACAAAAATACAGTCTACTATGAGTAGTGCAGAGGAAGATATGCACAAAAGAGTATTTTACGTAAACGGTCAAGAAATGACATCAGAGGAATATTTAAATTCTATATACTCTCAGTTGGGAGAATATACTCTCGTAGGAGAGATGATGGAACTCATGGGAATAGATTATTGTTATGATGAAGAAGGTTTGAATCGAGCATATGATGAGTATCTTGCAGGCAAAAAATAGATAATAAGCATAAAAAGGCTTATAGTTTGAAAGGACTATGGGTCTTTTTTTACATTGAATATATATTGTTATATTGAATAAAATGCTGTTATTTTTGTTAAATTACTTAGTAAATATTGTTATGTACATGTCAAATTCTTTGTGCTATTATGTTAAAGTGTTAAAAATATCTAGAAAAGGAGATAACAGAATGAGTAAGGAAGTTTTCAAGAAAATAGTTACTCTACTTATGTGCTTAGCATTAGTATTGAGTTTGGTTGCATGTGATGGAAAGTCAGGTGATAAGACTGGTAACAAGTCAAATAATCAGTCAGAAAACCAGTCCGACAATAAGACAGAAGACAATAAAAAGCCAATGACTGCTGAGGAAGTGGTTGAGAAAGCATTATCTGCTGAGAGCATAGATAATCTCAAGATGGATATGACATTCAAGGTAGATATGAGTATCGATATGAAGAAGATGATGATGGATCAGGGAGCTACAGAGGACGATATTCAGGCAGCGATAGATGCAGGTCTACTTACAGAGGCATATTTTGATATGGGCATTGCGATGGATGTTTCTATGACTATGGAAGGCTCAGATGACAACTATTACATGTCAGGTGATTTCTCAGGTGAGTTTATGGGTCAGACTATGACAGAAGAAATCAAGAGTTATGTAGTTAAGGAAGCTGATGATGCAGTGACAACATACACATATTCAGCAGAGGATAAGTGCTGGTATAAGACTACAGTTAAGGCTGAGGATGAAGAGGAGTCAGAGCTTGCAGGAATATTATCATCAATAGGCGATTATAAGGATTATATTAAGTCGTCTAAGATAGTAGAGCAGAAGGATGGTATATATACATTAGATGTTACATTTGATATGTCAAAGCTTATGAATGAAAGTGTTACAGGAGCTCTTGATGGAATGTTGGGAGATTTAACATCTTCAACAGAGGGAATCTATGATGCTATGAAAGAGATAACAATGACACTTAAGGTTGATGAGAAGAGCGGAATGTTGACTGGTTTGCATATGGATTTTGCTGATATAATAAGTGAAGCTCTTAAGTCATCATCATCTTCATCAGATGAGAGTGAAACAGCAGATTATACTGCTTACATGTCAGTAAAAGAGTGTTCTTTGGATGTAAAGGTATCTAACCATGGTAATGTAAATGTAACAATACCTCAGGATGTACTTGATAATACACAGGAATCAGTAGATGACATCATTTTTGGTGGCGATGATAGCATATTTAATTAAGATAATAAAGTATTGAAAATACGGCGCTTAGAGAGTATTCTAAGTGCCGTAATCTTTTTTTATACTATTCTATAGATAGGGTTTGATTAAATTTACAACCTACTATGCCGCAATCTTCGTTAGAGATTTCAGATTGGTATCCGTATTCTCCTAAAAAGTTCAACTTTTGGTGTAGATATGTGCAGCTTACTATAGGGACTGTATTATCATCCGTATCCAATTCTAGAAGCAAATCAAATGTAATGCTCTCATCAGTATATTTGCGTGCAGATGTATCACTGTGTAATGCCATACTTGCTGATATAAAATTATCGTTGGCATAGTAGGTGCTAGGAGTGATACTGTCCATGTATATATAATAGCGCTCGACTATATCTAAATAAATGAATGAGACTGCGTCCCCTTTTGTGTATTGAGACTGCAGGTGGCTACTAGATGATACATGGCCATTTAAGGTTTCCAATACCTTTTGCGTAACTGTTATATCATTAGTGGAGTGTAACTTAGCTCCTTCTATATCGATGTTAATAAAATCTGTTTTTCTATATTTTGGCATATCAGTCCATTGGATATCGATAGTACAGTTTATCAGATTATTCTGCCCATCAACAGGATTGCCGTATATGGTCTGCTTCATATTATAAGTTTCGCTAGATGAGTATATGGTGTATTTTGTGAAGTCGGTTGTAGAGGCAACCCCTTTACAAGTTATATCCTCGATGTTATCGACATCTATTAGATTATCGAAGGAATATTTTGTGCCATCCTTTGTTTGATATTTCTCAAAACCTTTAGCAATCTCATCGTCATCAACGATATTTATCTTGCTTCCATCTTTCATATTTATAGACAATTCCGATATATCCATAGGCTTATGAATTAGTAGGCTTGCGAATGAAACATCCATCTGTATATTGTCTGAATCAAAGGTAGCAGTTACCGAATTATTTTCTATCACAAGGTTTTTACGAACACTAGAGGCATTGTTGCTGTCAGTGTCTGTATCATTTTCAGATATAAAATATATGGATAAAGGCTTCTTCGTATCTGTTGGCATATTAGTTACATATACATAGAAAGTGGTTTCAAAAGTACCTATAGGTAAATAGTATTCTGTTGTTTCTTCTATGTTGACCATGCCATTGCAATCCACTACCATGGAAAGTGAGCTTCCATTTTCATTTGTATATTTATAAGAATTATTAGTATGGGAATAATGGCCACCAGTATTTTTTTTGTCGACAATGGTTATAACAAAGCAACCATCTCCAGTTTTTGCATTGTAGTATTGTTTTTGGAGAACGACATCATAATCTTCAAACTCTAGTTGCTGGTTGCATTCTTTTAATAGTTCGCTATACTGCTCTTTGATATAAGATTTGTCGTACCATCCATCAGGTTTTTTGCTATTTATAGCTATATAGAAACCAATGCTTATAACAACTATGGCCATAGAAAAGACGATGGCTAATGGAACACGCCATTTTACTAGTGTTCTTTTGCGTCGTATCTTTGTCAGCAGGTTACTAAATGGTTTCTCGTCTAAATATTCTCTAAGCTTTATGATAGCGAGGAATCCACCGATAAGGATAATAATACCTACAAGATGTAATAAATGTAGAGTCACTACATTGTCGATTTTTGTGCCAAATATTAAGAATATCAGTATATCTAATAGGTTGTCTATGGCTATGACGGCAATAATATGTATAAAAACAACATATGTATATATGTGTGCAATAGATAGACAAATAGCGGAAATGAGAATAGTTATCACACCTTGGTAATAAAAGGAAACATATAAGTCAACATCGTAGCTGTAATATGTATATTGGCTACTATGCTTTGATAATATGTCTAACCACAAGCATATATATGCAGTGAGCATAGCTATAAATGTGAAGATACAAGGTATAGTTACCACTAGGTCTCTTCGCTTTGGTGAGGCAGCAATACTTTCTGCAGTGGTTAAAGAAGCTGAAGTATATGCCCAAATCATAGGTGCCAATGTGATGAAAAGACAGCCATATGTAGCGTTATCTGTTACCAATAAAAGGTATAATCCCAATAAAAATGATGTAATACTAAGTAGAATAGTCATTAAAAGACTATCGCTATATCGAAGCAGTTTTATTGTTTTATATATTTCTTTAATCATAGTATTTTACCTCCCCTCTATTGTTTATCCTTATATAATTTCATTAGTGCTGTAGCTATCTGTGTTAAACTAGGAAGCTCTATGGCGATGTCCGTACCAGCAAATTTATCTAAATCACTAGCTATACATAATCCTTCAAAACCATAAGGGTGTTCCTTGTAATCCAAAAGGTATGATTTTGCCATATTGGCATCTTGTAATTCGCCTTTTATAGATAAGTATTTTTCTTTTAATTCTTCCACAAAGCCCTCTTCGACTACCTTGCAACCAGACATGATAATAGCATAATCAGTTACATGCTCCATATCTGATATATTGTGAGTCGAAAAGAAAATAGTTTTTTCTCCATTGCCTTTATGAATATAGTCCTGCATCATAGAGCATAGCTTATCTCTCATAATAGGATCTAAGTTAGAGGCAGGCTCGTCTAGTAAAAGAATCCTTGTATCCCTGGCAAATACTGATGCGATTGCTGCTTTAGTTCTCATACCATCAGAATATGCATAAATAGGTTTCTTTTTGTCGGTCAGTCCAAATTCATCACATATGCTGTAGAATTTATCTATGTTGAAATGGTTATATAACAAGGTATTCGCCTTGGCAAAGCTAGCAAGATTCCACGAATGTAGAAAATAATTATTAAGCCCTGTATAACCAATTGCGGACTTTATTTCATTTTCATACTTGGCACCAAAGGTATAGTCAATATCGCCTTCATATGCCAGATTTATTCCAGCTAATGCTTTTAAAAGATTACTTTTTCCTGCGCCGTTTTCGCCTATCAGAGCTGTTGAAAATCCTTTTGGAATATTTAGAGATGGTATGTCCAAAAGAATATCAGCTTTGTGCTTCCATAATAAGTTCTTTATTTCTACTACTGAGTCGTAATTCATATCATATCCCCCTTTAATTTTGCTCATCGTCTAACAACACTTGAAGTGTTGCTATTATCTCATCTTGATTTACGCCAGCTAATTTGGCAGATAATATTGCGTTTTGAAGATGTTCCTCCATCCTGCGTAAATGTTGTTCACGAAGAATCTCGCCATTCTTGGCATTTACGTAGTAGCCCTTGCCCTGCATAGCAGACACCAGCCCTTGTCGCTCCAATTCTTCGTACGCCTTCATAGTAGTGATTACACTAATACAAAGGTCCTTTGCCAATCCTCTTATAGATGGCAGGAAATCTCCATTTTTTAATTTGCCCGATAGTATATCCTCCTGAAGCTGTGTAGCTATTTGCTGATAGATAGGGACATTCGAATTCTGTAATATTTTCATATATTAACCCTCCTAACTTTACAACTGTTTATATCATATATATACAGTATATACACTTATATGTCAAGAGGAATTTTGCATACTGTTTTAATTGACATATTTGTACAAAGAATATAGACTATTATAGAGAGTCTACATATGTAGGATTTAAAGTCGGTGATGATTATAAACTCAATATAGAAAGAAGGTATAAGTATGATAATAGACACACATGTACACACAGGCTTATTTATATCACCAGAAAAAACAGTTAATATGACAGGTGAAATAGTTATTAAATCTATGGAACTGTATGGAATAGACCATGCCATAGTATCAAATACAGCAGAGGAAGTAGATTGCTTGCTTGCTCCTATACCGAAGGAGCGACAAAAGACACAGGAGCAGGCGTTTTTAGAAGCTATTGAATTTGCCAGACAGAATAAAGGCAAGATAAGTATAATGCCTTGGGTTAAGCCGGCATCAGAGACTGCGGATGAACGCTTGGAGGAGCTTATCAAGGAGAATCTTGATATTGTCTGTGGTATAAAGGTTCATCCATTCCACTCGGATATAGAGTTTGATTCTAAGAGAGTTGAGCCATATATTGAGCTTGCGAGAAAGTATAACCTGCCAGTGGCTACGCATACAGCAGATTATGACAAGGCTAGTCCTAAGAGAGTTGCTAATATGGCAAAGAAGTATCCTGATGTGAATTTTGTAATGGTTCATATGGGACTTTGTACAGATAATAAAGAGGCTGTGGAGCTTATGGGAGAGTATCCAAATCTATATGGCGATACTACATGGGTGCCATTAGAGACAACAGTAGAGGTGGTTAAACGCTACGGAAGCAAGAGGATATTCTTTGGAAGTGATAGCCCTATAGATGGTCTTCATACATATAAGCAAAATGCTGCTGGTGACCCATCATTGTACCAGCGATATTTCAATGAGCTTGAGGACATTATAGGTACAGAGGCTTATGAAGATGTAATGTACAAGAATGCTATGGAGTTTTTTAGGATTAAGCTGTAAACACATAGAGCATATTCTCAAAAACTGTAATCATTGACGTCATTACATAAGGTCATAAATGAATAAAGTGACAAAAATTAATAAAATACATATTTATGGAGGAAATTATGGCTAAAGACAAAAAGAAAAAAGTAGGTGGATTTTTCAAGGAATTTAAGGAGTTTGCCTTAAAGGGAAATGTGATGAGCATGGCTATAGGTGTGCTGATAGGTGGTGCATTTAGTGCGCTTGTCACATCGTTTACAACAAATATAATAACACCATTGATAAATTGTATAGGTAAGCTTGACGCAGCGGACACAGCAAAGCTTGCAGTCACATTTAAGGGTCAGACATTTGAGTTTGGCGTATTTTTAGCAGATGTGATTAATTTTGCTATTATGGCATTTGTTATTTTCTTATTAGTAAAGACAATGAATGCTATAGCAAATATTGGTAAGAAAGAGGAAAAGCCAGCTCCACCAAGCACAAAGAAGTGTCCATACTGTAAGACAGATATTCCAATTGAGGCTGTTAGATGTCCTCACTGTACTAGTGAAAATCTCGATGTATAAGCGCATGTTATAAGAATAAGTTATAATTATAAATATAATGTTTTTTAGACTCCCAACTAGAGAGAAATATGTATATATTCTTTAGTTGGGAGTTATATATTTAAGTAATACAAAATATGGGGTATTACTTATATTTGGACGCTCTAAGTTGTACTTTTATTATTTGCTGATTTGTGGTATTCTATAGTAAGATATGCATTTAACTCGATTTATGAGTAAAGGGGAAGTGATTATGAACACAAAGTTAAAAATAAAAGGAAAGATAATTACACATTTGATATATCCAAGCGCTATCTGTTTGCTGGTGCAGGCTATAGGTATATATGAGTATACTAGAAATGCCACAGCAGGTATTATCCTTATGTCTGTAGCTATGATAGGCCTTGGTGGCAGTCTTATTATGTATTTCATACATAAGCCAGTAGTGATGAAGGACTTAGTGGAGTTCTCTATGAATTATGCCCAAGTGCAAAAGGAGTTGTTAAGAGAGCTTACTGTACCATACAGCTTAGTGGATATCGATGGCAATATATTATGGAATAATACTGCTATGGAGCATATGTTAGGTGATGAGCCATTTAAGCAGAGAAAGATTATGGATATCTTTACAGAGATAAATAACAAGACTCTGGTTTTAGGCGAAGAGATTAGAGAGATAGAGCTTATCTACGGAGATAGAAATTACAGAGTAGAGTGTAAGCGTATCGATGTGCAAAACGCATTTAATACAACTAGTACATTGTCGGAGGAAGAGGGCAAGGATTATCTTATTGCATTATATTTCTTTGATGAAACAGAGATAAAGACATTACTGAAGGAAAATTCAGACCAGAAGCTTGTAGCTGGACTTATCTACATAGATAACTATGAGGAGGCCCTAGAGAGTGTAGAGGATGTTAAGAAGTCGCTTCTTACCGCTCTTATAGAAAGAAAGATAAACCAGTTCGGAGCCAATATAGATGCTATTATAAAGAAACTTGAGAAGGATAAGTATTTTATAGCTTTTCAGTATAAGTATTTAGAGGGCTTGCAGGCAGGTAAATTTGCGGTGCTTGACGAGGTTAAGGCAGTAAATATCGGTAATGAGATGGATATGACTATCAGTATCGGTATCGGATACAATGGTGCAACATATAGCCAGAATATCGATTATTCCCGTATGGCTATGGATATGGCTCTTGGTCGCGGCGGTGACCAGGCAGTAGTGAAGGATGGCGATAGAACATATTATTATGGTGGAAAGTCAAAGCAGGTTGAGAAGAATACACGAGTTAAGGCACGTGTAAAGGCTCACGCTTTGAGAGAGCTTTTGGCAACACAGGAAACTGTTATCATCATGGGTCATCAGATTGGAGATATTGATTCCTTCGGTGCGTCAGTTGGTATATATAGAGCGGTTAAGGCCCTCAATAAGAGAGCGTATATTGTACTTAATGATGTGACAACATCTCTTAAGCCAATGGTAGATAGATTTGTAGGTAATGGTGATTATGAGGATGATATGCTTATAAAGTCACAGACCGCTATCGATTTGGCGAAAAAGGGTGCGGTAGTTGTAGTAGTAGATGTAAATAGACCAAGCTACACAGAGTGTCCGGAGTTATTGCAGATAGCCAAGAACATAGTTGTGCTCGATCATCATAGACAGACTAGCGAGATTATAGATAACGCAGTATTGTCATATGTGGAGCCGTTTGCGTCATCTGCCTGTGAGATGGTAGCAGAGATACTTCAGTATATTCAGGACGGTATTAAGCTGAAGCAGGTTGAGGCAGATGCTATGTACGGCGGTATTATGATAGATACCAACAACTTTACACAGAAGACAGGTGTACGTACTTTTGAGGCTGCAGCATTCCTTAGAAGAAATGGTGCAGACGTGACAAGAGTTAGAATGATGTTTAGAAATGACATAGGCGAGTACAAGGCTAGAGCAGAAGTTGTTAGTAGAGCAGAAGTATTTATGGAGCAGTTTGCGTTGTCGTACTGTGATGCAGAAGGTCTATCAAGTCCAACTGTAGTCAGTGCACAGGCTGCTAATGAGATGCTTAATATCAGTGGTATAAATGCATCATTCGTTATGACAGATTATAATGATAAGGTATATATAAGTGCCAGATCTATAGATGATATTAATGTTCAGCTTATAATGGAACGTTTAGGTGGTGGTGGTCATATGAACATTGCTGGTGCTCAGTTAGAGGGCTACACTATGGAAGAGGCGAGAAATTACCTTAGGGACACCATAAAGACTATGGTAGAGGAAGGAGATATATAAATGGAAGTTATTTTATTAGAGGATGTAAAGTCTGTAGGTAAGAAAGGTCAGATAGTTAAAGTAAATGATAGCTATGCTAGAAATGTGTTGATAGCTAAGAAGTTAGGCTTAGAGGCTACTAGCAAGAATATGAATGATTTAAAGCTTCAGAATGCCAACCAGGCGAAGATAGAGAAAGAGAAGCTTGAGGCAGCTAAGGCCCTTGCGGAGAAGCTTAAGGATATGTCAGTGACACTGGCTATTAAGTCAGGTGAAGGTGGAAAAACATTTGGTTCAGTATCTACAAAAGAGATAGCAGAGGCTATTAAGTCGCAGTTAGGATTGGATTTGGACAAGAAGAAGATGGTATTAGATGAGCCAATCAGAACGCTTGGCAATCATATTATTCAGGTGAAGCTTCACAAGGAAGTGACAGGTAGTTTAACGGTAAAGGTTAAGGAAAAGTAAGACAAATACGAAGGGAAAAACGGTCATGGATGAAGCTTTGATAAAAAAAGTATTGCCTCACAGTATAGATGCTGAGAAGTCAGTTATCGGTTCTATGCTTATGGACCAGGATGCAGTTATGGCAGCATCGGAGCTTTTAATAGCTGATGACTTTTACGGCAAGCAATACGGCACATTATTTGCGGCAATGACACAGATGTATAAGGAAGGAAAACCTGTAGATCTTGTAACTCTGCAAAATAAGCTTAAAGAAATGGATGTACCACCAGAATTAAGTAGTGTTGAGTTTTTAAAAGATATATTAAGTCAGGTGTTTACGTCGGCTAATGTTAAGTATTATGCTGGTATTGTGAAGGAAAAGGCAATGTTAAGAAATCTTATCAAGGTAAATGAGGAGATTGCGAATAAATGTTATCTTCAAAAAGAACCTTTAGATGAGATTATAAATGTAACAGAAAAAAAGATATTTAATGTAGTGCAGTCGCAGGGTGGCGGAGATTATGTTCCTATCAGGGATGTAGTTATAGAAGCGCTTGAGAAGATAGAGTCAGCAGCTAAGAACAAGGGTAATGTAACGGGTATACCAACAGGATTTACAGACTTAGACTATCAGACGGCAGGATTGCAGCCATCAGATTTGGTATTAGTTGCAGCTAGACCATCTATGGGTAAGACAGCTTTTGTCCTCAATATAGCAGAGCATATGGCATTTAAAAAGGGTGTTACAGTCGCTATATTCAGTTTGGAAATGTCAAAGGTACAGCTTGTCAACAGATTGCTGTCCCTTGAATCAAAGGTTAGCTCTCAGCTTATGAGAACAGGTAGTTTGGAGGATTCTGATTGGGAGCGTCTTATAGAGAGTGCACAGGTAATAGGTGATTCTAAGCTTATTATCGATGATACACCAAGTATATCTATACAGGAGATGCGTTCTAAGTGTAGAAAGTATAAGATGGAGCATAACTTAGGTATTATTATCATCGACTACTTACAGCTCATGAGTGCTGGCGCAGGTAATTCTGACAGTAGACAGCAGCAGATATCAGATATATCACGTTCTCTTAAAGCTTTGGCAAGAGAGCTTAATGTTCCTGTAGTAGCATTATCACAGTTAAGCCGTGCAGTTGAACAAAGACCAGACCACAGACCTATGTTATCAGACCTTAGAGAGTCGGGAGCTATCGAGCAGGATGCCGACGTTGTAATGTTTATATATAGAGATGATTATTATAATAAGGACACAGATAAGAAAAATGTGGCAGAGATAATCATAGCGAAACAGAGAAACGGTCCTGTCGGAACGATAGAACTAGCATGGTTACCAGACTACACTAAGTTTGGAAATATGGAGCATAGACGTAGTGAGTAAAAGGCTGTAAAGAGCAGGTAAAACCTTGGTAAAATAAGGTCTAGACCTATTGAAAATAGCATATAATTGATGTACTGTATGTCAGTAATCACTTTCAAAAAGAGTTGAAGGGATTTCCTTCAACTCTTTTTATCATATAGGAATGTTATTTTAAAAATAGGTTAAGAGAGGATGATAGGTATGATGATAGCTAATATAAATCGCACAGAGGGCAGAAGATATATGATATCTGATGCAGCGAAAATGGTTGATGTAGAATCTCATGTGCTTAGATATTGGGAGGAGGAGCTAGAGATTGAAATACCAAGAAATGAGATGGGGCATAGATATTATACTGATTATTACATAAATATATTTAGAAAAATTAAGGAGCTTAAGGACCAGGGATTTTTGTTAAAGGCCATAAAGATAGCGTTACCGGAAATAATGGAAGGTAATAATATAGATGCATTAGCGACTATTAAAACGGAAAGTAAAGGCGAACATGATGTTATGCCTATACAGATTACAGACAGTAAACCATCGAAGATGGAGCAGTTTCAGATGATATTAGGCAATATAGTTACTGCAGCTCTTCTTGAAAATAATAAAAATTTATCTAAGGAGCTCTCACAAGATATAAGTGACTCGGTTATAAAGGAGATGGATTATTTACTTAGAATAAAGGAAGAAAAAGAGGAGGAGCGTTTTAAGAAGTTTGATGAAATGGTTAGAGGGCTTCAAAGGGATAACAAGATGGCAGCGATGAGACAGACAGAAAAGAAAAAGAAATTATTTGGAAAGCGATAAAAAATATACCTAGGGGTTAATCCTAGGTATATTAGCATAATTGCTATTGAATTTATAAGTAATGAATTACTCCTGTGGAGCACCAACTGGGCAAGCACCAGCACAAGCACCGCAATCTAAGCAAGCATCTGCATCGATAACGAACTTTCCGTCGCCCTCAGAGATAGCGCCAACTGGGCAAGCCTCTACACAAGCGCCACATGATACACATTCATCAGAAATTGTATAAGCCATTTTATAGTCCTCCTTATATATTGTAAAATATTGTGCTTATCCTCCTAGACAATATATGTGACTAGGGAAGATTTATTCTATTTTAACTCAAATTTTAGATTAATACAAGGAAATATTGCAAATGCTAATATTTAGTTTTATTATATTTATATTAGATTAATTATAAAGGAGTACAACATGAGTTTAGACACAAAATTATTTGATCATACTATATTGAAGCCTGATGCATCTATAGAGGCGGTGGATAAGATATGTAAGGAGGCTTTAGAACATGATTTTGCATCGGTATGCGTAAATCAGTATCGTACAGCGCAGGTTGCTAAAGCTTTAAAAGGAAGCAATGTAAAGGTGTGTACAGTTGTAGGATTTCCGTTGGGTGCAGTTGATGCATGTATAAAGGCTTATGAGACAAAGCTTGCTATAGAAGCCGGAGCAGATGAAATAGATATGGTTATAAATATAGGAGCGTTAAAGGACGGTGCCTATGATGTAGTTAAGGATGATATTAGAGCAGTTAAGGATGTATGTGATGCTAATAATGTTATACTTAAGGTAATTATAGAAACATGCTTATTGACTGATGAAGAGAAGGTTAAGGCTTGTGAAATATCATTGGAGGCAGGAGCAGATTTTGTGAAGACATCTACTGGTTTCAGTACAGGTGGCGCAACAGTTGAAGATGTCAAGCTGATGAGAAAGGTAGTTGGTGATAATGCTTATGTTAAGGCATCAGGTGGCATTAGAGATAAAGATACAGCATTGGCTATGATTGAGGCAGGTGCAGATAGATTGGGTACAAGTGCAACTGTAGCTATTGTTAGTTAAGAAAAAGCCATATCAGTGAGTACACTGGTATGGCTTGACTTTATGATATCGTATGGTATACTAATAATATCTTTATTTTATGTTTTACGCATAGGCATTTCGCCTAAAAATCCACACATTTACATAATTGGGTAAACTAACAAAATAATATTGTATAAAATTGGTAGATACATCTTGTATTAACAGGGTAAATGTGTTAATATCTAGATGAGAAAACCAAGATACAACTTGGTGGTGTACCACTCGACACTGCGCCAACAGTGCCGAGCAAAGAGGGTAAACTAACTACCACACAATACAGACTATGTCTGCGATACACACATTGATATTATATATGAAATCGTTCTTGAATACAATAGAAATGTGATGTGTAGACATATTTTCCTTTGTATATTTATGCGCGTTTTTTTTAGGCGTAAGTGTGGTCAAACATACTTGCGCCGCTTTTTTTACATCTTGTTTTCTCACACAGGTACCTGTAAGTCGGAGTGCACACCGACTTATAGGCTATCTGATGTAGAGATTTGAATAATGTTGTAGTACGATAAGCTACAATAAAATAACAGTCCTAGGATATCCTAGGACTGATTTCGTATTTTTTCGCCTTTTTTCTTAAAGAATTCAGCAGTCTTTATCATTACCCACATCATAACTGGAAGAAGTACATCTATAAAAATCAATGCCATAAAGAATTTTTCGAAGGCAAATCCTCCTACTAGAGCTAAAATCACAGTTGTAATGTTGGCTGCTAATAATAATATAATGCATATCCAAGCGATTATTCTTTTCATAGTAAAATTCCTTTACACCTTTCTTAATGATCTTATCAAAAACAAATGAAACTAAAAGCCCGTTTATTGGACACATAATAGTATATCATTTCTATATAGAAAAGCAAATGAATTGTCTAAATAGAAAGGAGATATATTATGAAGGGCTATATTGTATCACAAGGTTATATGGGTTATGTAAATGGTTCCTATCGTCTATTTCCAAGTGAGGTAGAATATGTCGAGTTTATGGAAGAGGAATAACTGTGGCAGTAGTTTCTTCTTCATAGGTACCGCTTTGTATATCATCAGGAATATATGTATCAGTCTCTATTTCAGAGCCATCTGCGGAACCGGCAGGCGGAGTAGTCTCGTTGTCTGTGTTGTTGGACGTAGAGTCTTCTATAATATTGCCTTGCTCGTCTGTTGGAGATTCGGTTGATGTGTCCATAGGGTTACCGTTTTCATCAGTTTCTATCTCAGGTGAGTCTATATCTGTATCTAAACCAGGAGTATCTACATAAGTACCGATATCTATTTGTGGTAAATCGGTATGTAAATATGTCATATATGAGTTCCAAATTGTACCCGCAAATGTGGTGGCAGTACCATCAGCCATACTTTTAGGCATATCGTAGCCACACCAAACGGAAGTGGTATAGTAGTAGCTATATCCTACAAACCAAGAATCATAATTGTTATTGGTTGTACCTGTTTTAGCAGCACATATTGCGTTTTTTACTTGATATTTACGACCTGTTCCCTTTGTTAATACGCCTTTTAGGACATTCGTCATAGTATTTGCGGCATTTTCTTCATATATGTTTTGATTGTTATTTTTATTACCCGTATTGTCTAGTATGACATTTCCAGATTCATCAGTAATCTTTAAGATACAGGTAGGAGTTCTATATGTACCACTATTAGCTAGGGTTGCAAAGCCTGTGGCCATTTCATAGCTTGATGTTCCGTATGTAAATCCTCCGATGGAGGCAGCAGGTACATAATCTTCTTTAACTATGCGCTTGTATCCCATTTTCACCAGATAATCAAGACAGGTATGAGCTCCGATTGTATCAAAGATTTTCCAGGCAACAGTATTTTTGGATTTTTCTACCGCTAAACGGATAGTGATAGGTCCTAAATACGACTTATCGGAATTGACTGGACCGCCATCGAATTTTTCATCTAACACAATTGTGTCTGGTGTATATTTACGTTCAAAAGCAGGTGTATAGACAATAAGTGGTTTGATGCTACTTCCAGGTTGGCGGAAACTTTGGAAGGCTCTATTTAAGCTATAGCCAGCATGTTCTTGTTGACGCCCACCTACAATGGCGACTACAAATCCAGTTAGATTGTCAATAGTTGTAGCACTTGCTTGTAACTCATAAAAGCCATCCTTGTTGGTAGAAGTGTAGTTTGCAAGGGTGTCATTTACAGTTGTCTGCAGCTGTGCTTGCTTATTCATATCTATAGTAGTATATATTCTATATCCACCTGTAAATAGTAGGTTGTTACAGTAATTATATTCTTCTGTATAATGTTCGTTATATGCTTTTTCTGTTTCAGCAGAGCTAAATTCTGATAAAAATGTAAAGCCGCGGGCTTTCATCAGTTCCCTTGTGGCACAGTATCTAACAAAGGTTTCCACATAATCATGCTTTATGTCCTTGCTTGGATTAAGATTTATAGTCTCTGTTGTTATCTCTGTGTAGATGGTGATATCGATTTCGCCCTGTTCATATAATTGCTTGGCTAAAAGGTTTCGTCTAGAAAGTGTAGCATCTATATTAGTAAAAGGGTCATACTTTGAAGGGCTATTAGGTATTGCACAGAGGAATAACATCTGCGAATAAGTAAGCTCTGTAATACTTTTGTTAAAGTAACCTCGTGATGCGGCTTCTATACCATAGAAGCCATTGCCAAAATAAATGTTATTAATATAGAATTCTAAAATCTGGTCTTTGGTGTACGCATTTTCCAACTCTGTAGCTATAAACATTTCTTTAACTTTACGTTCTATGGATACTTCGTGGGAGAGAAATATATTTCTAGCTAACTGTTGGGTTATAGTGCTACCACCCTGAGTGATTTCACCATCATTTTTTAGTAATGCAATAAAAGCACGTCCAACGGCTAGATAATCGACACCATCATGTTCATAGAATTTTCTGTCCTCACTGGTTATAAAGGCACGCTTTATAAGGTATGGTATCTCATCGCCATCTAGGTAGTATGAGTCTTTTTCAGCACATAGACTGGCAATGGTTTCTCCGTTGCTGTCGTAAACGATAGTCGTTAAACTGCTTTTAAAGGCTGAGGTATCTGATACAAGTTTAGCAGCATAATCTTTATAATCTAAAGTCATTTTGCCATATTTTATCAATAGAAACAGGCACACTAAAAGTGTGCCTGCAAATAACAGCTTGAGTCCTGTGAATATATAGAACTTTATTTTACTCGCAGTAGGGTTTTTCTGTCTGCGATTTTTGCTATTACGATGTTTAGTTGTAGATTTTTTCTGTCTACTCGTAGCCATAGAATATTCCTATCATTAAAGTTCGCATGTACCAACAGTTCTTGGGAATGGGAGTACGTCTCTGATGTTAGACATACCTGTTAAGTACATTACACATCTTTCAAATCCTAAACCGAAGCCAGCATGTCTTGTGCTACCATACTTACGAAGGTCAAGATAGAAATCATAGTCCTCAGTATTTAAGCCTAATTCGTTCATACGTGCAACAAGCTTATCGTAGTCGTCCTCCCTCTGGCTACCGCCAATTATTTCACCGATGCCAGGTACAAGACAGTCCATAGCAGCTACAGTCTTTCCGTCATCATTAAGCTTCATATAGAATGCCTTAATATCCTTTGGATAGTCTGTAACGAATACTGGGCGCTTGAATACTTCTTCAGTAAGGAAACGCTCATGCTCTGTCTGAAGGTCGCATCCCCATGATACCTTGTAGTCGAATTTATCATTATTCTTCTCTAATATTTCGATAGCTTCTGTGTAAGTAACATGTCCAAATTCTGAATTAAGGACACCATTAAGTCTATCTAAAAGACCTTTATCTACGAAGCTGTTGAAGAAGTTCATCTCTTCAGGAGCATTCTCTAATACATACTGAATGATATATTTAATCATAGACTCAGCAAGTATCATATCATCCTTAAGGTCTGCGAAAGCGATTTCTGGCTCAATCATCCAGAACTCAGCAGCATGTCTTGTAGTATTGGAATTTTCAGCTCTAAATGTAGGTCCAAATGTATAGATGTTTCTAAATGCCATAGCATATGTCTCACCATTTAACTGACCAGAAACTGTAAGGTTAGTAGGCTTTCCGAAGAAGTCCTTAGAGAAGTCTACCTTTCCGTCTTCTGTCATAGGGAGGTTGTTCATATCCATAGTTGTAACCTGGAACATCTCTCCAGCACCTTCACAGTCGCTTCCTGTAATGATTGGAGTATGAACGTAAACGAAGTCTCTCTCCTGGAAGAACTTGTGTATAGCGTAAGCTATGAGAGAACGTACTCTAAATACTGCCTGGAATGTATTTGTTCTAGGACGTAAATGTGAAACTGTTCTAAGGTATTCCATAGTATGACGCTTTGGCTGAATAGGATAATCTGGTGTAGAAGGTCCTTCAACCATAACCTCTGTTGCCTGTAACTCAAATGGCTGCTTAGCAGAAGGAGTAGCAACTAAAGTACCCTTTGCAATAACGGCTGCACCAACATTAAGTTTGCAGATTTCCTGAAAGTTAGAGATGCCATCGTTATATACCACCTGTAGAGTTTCAAAAAAAGTACCATCACCTAATACGATAAAACCAAATGTTTTAGAATCTCTGTTAGTTCTAATCCATCCGCCGACAGTGATTTCCTTTCCCATATATTCTTCGCGATTTCTAAACAATTCTCTGACTGTTACTAAATTTAAATCCATAATAACTTCCTTTCCCTAACCCTAGATGTTAACAACATTAGGGGAAATATTTCAATTACATAATATAGTAATGCAAAACACTGAATTTTTCAAGGTTTTTTCGCATAAAGTTAGCACTTTAAATTGAAAAAATGTATCAAAACAAAATAATGTTAAAAAATAAATAGTCATATAGTATAATTATGGATAATGTGAAAGTCGTTTTTGGTGTTATGACTTTAATATAGTGCGCATTTTTGTATAAGGAGATAGGATGAGTGACAAGTTAATAACGTTATTACATGATGCTAGAAAAAATGGTGGGGTATCCATAGGTCAATTGTGTGCAGGTATATGCTCTGAAAGCATGTACGAAAAGATTGAGAGAGGGCAAAAATCCATAGATAGAGAATCATTAAAAAGACTGTTGGCGCGTCTTGGCATAGATAGTGGAGAGTACGAACATTATTTGGAATACCCTGATTATGATAAATGGTGTCATAAGATGAAGATAATAAATCATATTGAAGATGGTATGTATGTTGAGGCGGATGAATTATTAGATAAATATATTGTAGAGGCTCCTACTAGATACAATAAGACTAGAGTCAATATAGAGAAGCAGTTTGTTATATTTATGAGATTGCAGATAATGAGGAACCTAGAACCGCAAAGATATGAAAAGGAAGCTAGGGCTATGTATGAACGTGCGCTTAAACTGACAGTGCCACACATAGACAAAACACCGCTTAAAGACATTATGCTGTCGCCTATAGAGTATAATCTGGTTTTAGAGTATAAAATGAGACAAAATAGGGGCAAATCGTGCAAGGAGATATTAGATGTATATACGGAACTACTGGAATATTTAAATACCTCTTCCTATGGAAAGATTTCTAAGGTGAAGATATATCCTAAAACTGTAGTATATATGTATAAAAGTCTGTGCTCTGTACTAGAAGATAGTTCTACATATAAGAACCGTCAGTTATATGAAAGACTTTTAAAATATAGCAAGAATGCATTGGAACAGTTAAGAGAGCGTAGATTTATGTTTTATATGGTAGAGCTGATAGAGACTTATATACACATATTGCAGCAATTACATAAGTATAGAAAAAGTGCTAGTATGTTGCATGAATGTGATACTTTGTTAGAAAAGGGTAATATCTCATTGCAGGAACTTAAGAAAATATATACAGATTATCAGATTATACCGTATATGAAAGATGATTCGTACCTATACAGACAAAGTGGTATATATTGTACAGCTCACGTTATACTCTTGAGACGGCATATGTATGGCATATCTAGAAATAATATATGCGAAGGAATATGCTCTGAAGTGACGCTTATGAGAGCAGAAAACAAGCATACAGTTATGCAAAAGGCAATTGTAAAGGAAATATTTAATAGATTGAACCTTATGACTGACTATATAAGTATGTTTATAGTAACGGATAAGAAAGAAGAGGTTGAATTATACGAGGATATTAGATATGCAAGAAATTCTAAAAGATATGAGGAGGTGGAAGAGTTATTAGAACGACTAAAGAAGTCTCTTACAAACCATCCTATAAACAGGCAAATTTTAATGAGAATAGAGTATACAAATAAATGGTATATGAAAGAGATAACATCTAAAGAGTATATAGAGGGTATGAAGAAAGCACTTGAGCAAACGGTCGATGTAGATAGGTTAAAGGAGTTAAAAGGAGAATATTTTTTGACACTAGCAGAGATAGAAGCAGTATATTCAATTTCTACAGTGTATAAAAGAGTTAATAATTATGAAGAGGCTCGAAAATATATTGAGATATTATGGGATTATTGTAAGATTCTTGAAGATAATAATATGGCCGATGGAGAAATCGGCATCTATGAGATGGTTATGACATATGTAGCGAGCCTCTTAGGAGATATGGCTGAATATGAGTTCTCTAACCATATCTCCGACAAACTCATCAAACTCTCTCTAAAGCTTCGTAGAGGAAGTTTTATAACCGCTAATATATACAATATAGTATGGAATCATAAGGAAGATAATAAAGACTTATTACAATTCCAAAGGGGTGTTTATAGATGTATATGTCTGTCGGAATTACTAGACGACAAGAATGATGAGCTCTTTTATAGAGGGAAATTATGATGTAGAAATAGTGTCAGCTACATCTTTATCATTTCTTGGACTTACATAACCGTTGTTATTGCTAGATGAATTAGAAGTTGTTTTAGATGTAGTAGCAAGTGCTCCGGTTAATGCTGCTATAATAATAATCGACCCTAAAGTTTTTGCAAGCTTTTTCATGATGCAGACTCCTTTCTTTAGTATGTGCGCGCATAACTATTATCTAATGAGAATGCAACATTATCTATTGCCAGAGTGGTGCGATAAAATCTACAAAATATCGCACCACTTAGGCACTTGACAACTAACAAAAAACATTACTGAAGTGCAAACAAGGAGCTTGATGTATCAAGCTCCTTGTAAAAGTTATTATATTTTGTTTTTTGGGGAATTAGTCAAGCTTTCCGCCATTAGCCTTATACTTGTCTACAACCTTATGAATACGCTCAACTGGGTTAAGAAGTGAGCTGATAGAACCATCATGGTTCAATGTATCGATTATAAGAGCAATATACTTACTCATATCACAGTTTACATACCAAGGCTTTGTGAGAAGCTCTGGTGTCTGATATACAAGGTTTGTAGTGAGTACTCTGTCAATGTATCCCTTTTCATAAGCTTCATCAAACTTAGCAAGTCCGTTTGTGAACAAACCGAATGTAGTAGCGATGAATACCTTTCTTGCTTTTCTTTCCTTAAGCTTTATAGCAACATCTATAGCACTTTCACCTGAAGAAATCATATCATCTATAATGATAACGTCCTTGCCTTCTACAGAAGAACCTAAGAACTCGTGTGCTACGATAGGATTTCTACCGTTAACGATAGTAGAGTAATCACGTCTCTTATAGAACATACCCATATCTAAACCAAGTACGTTTGCAAGATATACAGCACGGCTTGTACCACCCTCATCTGGAGAGATAACCATCATATGGTTAGAGTCAATCTGAAGGTCTGACTCAGCATGAAGGAGACCCTTGATAAACTGATATGCAGGCTGAACTGTCTCAAAGCCCTTAAGAGGTATAGCGTTCTGAACTCTAGGGTCATGAGCGTCGAAAGTAATAATGTTTTCAACACCCATGGAAGTAAGCTCCTGAAGTGCTAAAGCACAGTCAAGTGACTCACGACCTGTTCTCTTATGCTGTCTGCTTTCATAAAGGAATGGCATAATAACAGTAAGTCTACGAGCCTTACCACCTACAGCAGCGATAATACGCTTAAGATCCTGATAATGGTCATCAGGAGACATATGATTTGTATAACCGCAAAGTGAATATGTCATAGAGTAGTTGCTGACATCACACATAAGGTAAAGGTCATCACCTCTTACAGACTGGTTGATAACACCCTTAGCCTCACCTGAACCAAATCTTGGAACCTGTGCCTTAACAAGGTATGAATCCTTCTGGTAGCCTGAGAATGCGATGGTATGTGTGTGTTCTCCATTACGCTCTCTACGCCACTTGGCAATATAATCGTCAACCTTTTCTCCAAGAGATTTGCAGCTTTCCATAGCTACAATACCTAAAGGTCCCACAGGAATAGTTTCTAAGTTCTTTTCTTCTGGCATGTCAGATAACCTCCATATTTGTAAAAATTAATTGTAAAACGTCTAATTACGCCTTATTTATAACATTATCTATCAGTTAAGTCAACTGAACATAGATAATTATAATTAAATCATAGCTGATAGACAACTGTGATTAATTATCAATCTTAATACAAAACTATCATCTTAGCTTTATACGTAAGTCATCGCCATAGATTTTAAGTAATGTATAATTGCTGGTAATACGTGAAAATACTCGTTCTGAGTAATTGGCACGAAGCTCTGCTAAAGAGAGGTTCGTCGAAATGATTACAGGTTTTTGCCTTAAGTGTCTCTCATTTATGCAGTTGAATAGTGCTGACGCAGTAAATGAGTTAACAAGCTCTGTACCTAAATCGTCTATTATCAGTAAGTCGCAGTCTAGTAAGTTTGAAGAAAGTTCGTTAGCGACATTATCGTTATTCTTTTTAAAAGTATTTCCAGCTAATATTTCAAATAATCTAATAGAGGAAACATATATAACGGAGTTGGAACCGTCGATAAGCTCCTTGGCTATACAGTTGGTCAGAAATGTTTTTCCCACTCCTGTAGCACCATATAGATATAGATTTCTGTAGTCAGTATCGAAATTATCGATAAAATCTCTGCAAGTTTTAACAACCTGATGCATATTTTCAAGGGCTGTAACACCTGTTATAGGATCCTTCTTTGTATTATCATAATGTGAAAAAGAGAAGGAGTCGAAATTCTCTCTTTTTAATACATCCTTTATACCAGATTGCTGATAGAGAAGGTCTATTATGGTGTTGTTTAAGCAGTGACATTTTGTCTGACCGGTATATCCTGTATCTTTACAATCAGGACATGTATATCTCATAGATAAATAGTCCTCGGCATATCCATTTGAACGCAAAATGGAAGCCTTTTCCGCAGAAAGGGCTTCTATTTGTTTTTTGATATCGCTAGCATTTCCAGCTCGCTCTAGCAACATTCGTTTTGCACCTGCTACAGATACTGTGGAAATGGCATCGTTTATTTCTTTGATACGTGGTATTTTGTTGTAGATTTCTTCTGTGCGCTTATCTAAGTCTCTTTTGTGAGAAAGACGAGTTTTGTCATATTCTCTCATAAGCGCATCATACTGTGCTGCATTAAGTCCCACGGTTTATCTCCTTCTAAGTAAATCACGCTCCAAAGCAGTATAGTCATAATCTCTTTGAGAAGAAAAACTGCTGAAGCTATTTTTTGTAGTTTGCTTGGTAGAATGAACCTCTTTTGCTTTGGTTTCATGTATTACATCAAGATTCTTTATATCAGCTAATGTCTTCACACCATTTTTAAGCCATCTTTGGAGAATGGAATCCGCATACTGGAAGCTTGGCTGATGTATAGTGTTTATAGTGCGGTTGCACGCATCGAGTATCATATCCATAGAAAAACCATATTCGCTAGTCCATTTAACAATAAAAGCTTTCTCGGAAGCTGCAGGATTTCGACCTGAAAGTCCAAATGCCTGAAGAACAGGGTAGCAATTGTTTGTATATGCAGCAACTTTTGCTTTTGCTGCTTCAACAGTTTCTATATCCTCGCTTGCCCATTCTATGGCAACTTTCTCTATGTAGCGCATATTCTTGTGCCCATTGGATACGCAGTATTCTATAAGGTATTCTATAAGTTCTACAGAGAAACCTAGTCCATCATAGAAATAAAGGATGGTATTAGTCTCTGCAGGAGAGAATGTTTTGCCAAGATATGTCTGCGATATATATAATAATTGCTTGATATCTTCATCAGATGTGAGCTTTGTAAGCTCGGCTGTTGTAAATTCTCTTTTTGTAGGAACATCATCACCAACACTTGCAGAAGTCATAAGGAACTTATCGGCCTTGGCACTTAAAGTAGTAGTGTGAACTGTCTCAGGAACAATCTTAAATGTAATAGGCATATCGCCTCTTAAGTCTTTAATAAGTATTCTTGCAACGTTTCGTCCTGCGTTGTCATACTCTAAGCCTAAGACACCAGACTGCTCCCAGTATCTAAGGGCTCTATTTACATCTGACTCGGTCATATCCAGTGCATCTGCAATAGCAGTTGTAGACAATATGGAGTCAACCCTTGTACTGTATCGTAGTATGTACAAATATACCTTTACAAACTCACCGTTTGCTCTTGGCATATACTTGTCCAAAAACAAATTTGATATAACTGTAACGTCCGCCAAAGGACTTTTTTCTAAAACTATCTTTTCCATAACATCCCTCTATATACATAATCAGTTTTTTCCCAAAAACCTGTAGACATACTATAGCACATTTTCAGATACTTTCAACTACATTTTTTCCCGTAGTTACAAGGAAAATCGGGGTTTTGTTGATAAAGTGGAAATTGTGGAAAATGTGGAAAATTATCCTTTGAGGAGGTCTTCTCCAATGTTTACAACATTTCCGGCTCCCATAGTTATCAACAAATCGCCTTTTTGAGTATTTTTTAATAAAAATTTTTCAATTTCTTCAAAGCTAGGGAAATAATAAGATTCCTTTCCTAACTTTTGAAGTTCATTATGAATATCTTCGGAAGAAATACCAATGGTATTAACCTCTCTGGCTGCATATATATCAGCTAACACTACTGCGTCGGCTAACGATAATGAAGTGACAAACTCGTTAAAGAACGCTTTAGTTCTAGTGTATGTGTGAGGTTGGAATACACACCACAGTTTCTTGTGTGGATAATTGGCAGCTGTATTGAGAGTAGTTGTTATCTCGTCTGGGTGATGTGCGTAATCATCTATAATGGTTACACCATTTAATTCGCCCTTGTATTCAAAACGTCTAGCTGTGCCAGTAAATGTTTCTAGTCCTTTTTTGATATAGTCCATTGAAATATTCATTGGAATTGAAGCAGCAACAGCAGCTAAAGCGTTGTAGATATTGTGTATGCCTGTCACCTTTAAATTGATGGAATGAATATATTCTCCGCCAACATATAAGTCGAAGCTACCTCTAGCCATCTGGTCATAGTTGATATTTTTAGCAGTTACATAGGCACTGTTATCTTCAGCGCTAAATGTTATTACATTGCAATCCATACCTTCAGTAAAATATGAAACATTTTCGATATCTTTATTGATGACTACAGTGCCATCTGCTGGAACCAAAGCTGCAAAACGTCTAAAAGAGTTTCTTATATCGTCAAGGTCCTTGAAGAAATCCATATGATCCTCGCATACATTGAGTATAACAGCTGTAGTAGGACAAAATGACAGGAAACTATTGGTGTATTCACATGCTTCTGTAATCATAGTATCTGACTTGCCTATACGCAGGTTGCCGCCGATAGAGCTCATCATACCGCCAACAAGGATAGTAGGGTCAGCATTTGCCTCTAAAAGTATCTGAGATATCATAGATGTGGTTGAAGTTTTACCATGAGTACCTGATACTCCAATTGCATAACGATATTGTTTCATTATAAGTCCAACTAATTCTGCTCTCGGAATGGTTGGTATACCTTTTGCCTTAGAAGCCATAAGCTCATCATCATCATCTCTTATGGCAGCAGTATAAACTGTTAAGTCGATGTCATCAGTGATGTTAGACGCCTCCTGGACATAGGAGATAATAGCACCACTGTTTTCTAATCTTTTTGTTAATTCAGATGGAGTTGTATCAGAGCCGGACACAGAGTAGCCCTTGGATAAAAGTATTTCCGCTAGTCCGCTCATTGAAATACCGCCTATACCAATAAAATGAACTTTATTAACGTTGTCAAAATTAATATCTGGTAAATTGTTCATACTAATACGCTCCTTGAATATAAATATATGGTGTGAAAAACACATTGTTATAATTATTATACACCGAATAAGGCAAAATGCAATAATGAACTAAATGACGCAATTGTACACACAATTGCCAAATCTTGAGCGTTGAAATGGCCGAAAAAAAGGGTTAAAATAACTTCACTTATCTGCCATTATATGCTATAATTATACTATAATATACTCAATGAGGTGATAACGTGATTAAAAAAGAGATGATTGCCATGCTATTGGCAGGAGGACAAGGAAGTCGTCTTGGTGTATTGACAGCCAAGGTGGCTAAGCCTGCTGTTGCTTTTGGCGGAAAGTATCGAATTATCGACTTTCCACTGAGCAACTGTATTAATTCAGGTATAGATACAGTAGGTGTGCTTACTCAGTATCAGCCTCTTAGACTTAATTCACATATAGGTATAGGTATTCCGTGGGATTTAGATAGAAATATAGGCGGCGTTACAGTTCTTCCACCATATGAAAAGAGCGGGAATAGTGAGTGGTATACTGGAACTGCCAATGCTATATATCAGAACATTGATTATATGGAACAGTACAATCCAGATTATGTTCTTATTTTATCGGGAGACCATATCTACAAGATGGATTATGAGATGATGCTTAATTATCATAAGGAGCATAATGCGGATGTGACCATAGCATCTATGCCTGTACCTATGGAGGAAGCGCATCGATTCGGAATAGTTGTTACAGACGAAGATTCAAGGATTGTGGATTTTCAAGAGAAGCCAGAACACCCAAAGAGCAATTTGGCTTCTATGGGCATCTACATATTCTCTTGGAATGTTCTTAAAGATGCGCTGGTTAAACTTAAGGACCAGAGTAACTGTGATTTTGGTAAACATATTATTCCATATTGTTTCGAAAAGAAGGATAGAATATTTGCATATGAGTATTCTGGGTACTGGAAGGATGTTGGTACTTTGGGCTCGTATTGGCAGGCAAATATGGAGTTAATCGATATTATTCCAGTATTTAATTTATACGAGGAATTTTGGAGAATATATACGAATAATGACATTATACCACCACAGTATGTGGCTGGAAGTGCGAGAATAGACAGAAGTATCATTGGCGACGGATGTGAAATATATGGCGAAGTCTATAATTCTGTTATTGGCGCAGGTGTAATCATTGGAGAAGGTACCGTTGTAAGGGATTCTATTATTATGAAGGATACTAAAATATGCGGTGGTTGTTATGTAGAGAAGGCAATCATTGCAGAAGAGGTATTTATCGATGATGATTGCAAGATCGGTATAGGAGAGGAAGCACCTAGTCAGCTTGATTCAAGAATATATTCATTTGGAATAGCTACAATAGGTGAAAAATCGTCTATTCCAAAGGGAGTGCGTATAGGTAAAAATACTGCTATATCCGGCTATACAACTCATGAGGATTATCCTAATGGAGAACTTCGAAGTGGTGAATATATTGTTAAGGCAGGTGATATGTAATGAAGGCGATAGGTATTATTTTGGCAGGTGGTAACAATAACAAGATGCGAGAGTTATCACAGAAGAGAGCCATAGCTGCAATGCCTATAGCAGGTAGCTACAGGGCCATTGATTTTGCGCTTAGTAATATGTCCAATTCTCATATACAGAAGGTTGCAGTACTTACACAGTACAATGCTAAGTCATTGAATGAGCATTTGAATTCTTCAAAATGGTGGAATTTTGGTAGAAAACAGGGTGGCTTATATGTGTTTACACCATCTATAACAGCCGACAATGGTTTTTGGTACAGAGGTACGGCTGATAGTATATGGCAGAATATCAGTTTTCTTAAGAATAGCCATGAGCCTTATGTAATCATTGCATCTGGTGATGGTGTGTATAAACTAGATTTTAATAAGGTACTTGACTATCATATAGCAAAGAAGGCGGATGTTACTATAGTTACAAAGGAGCTTGATTCAGAGGTAGATGTGTCAAGATTTGGAGTAGTAAAGATAGATGACGATGGTAGGATTATAGATTTTGTTGAGAAGCCAGTACAGGCAGATAGCAATACTGTATCTACAGGTATATATGTTATTAGAAGAAGACTTTTGATTGAACTTATTGAAAGATGTGCCGAGGAAGAACGTTATGATATTGTTAATGATATTCTTATACGATATAAGAATATTAAGAGAATATATTCATATCCTTTAACAACTTTCTGGAGCAGTGTATCTTCGGTAAATTCATATTTCAATACGAATATGGAATTCTTAAAGCCAGAGGTTAGAAACTATTTCTTTAAACAATATCCGGATGTGTATTCCAAGGTTGATGATCTGCCACCAGCCAAGTTTAATCCGGGCTCGTATGTGAGAAATAGTTTGATATCCAGTGGTTGTATTATAAATGGAACTGTTGAGAATTCGGTTTTGTTTAAGAAAGCGTATATTGGTAACAACTGTGTTATTAAGAACTCTATTATCTTGAACAATGTTTACATCGGGGACAATACTTATATTGAAAATTGCATAGTGGAGAGTCGTGACACCATACGTGCTAATTCTAACTACGTAGGCGAACCGGGTAAGCCGATGGTCGTTATGGAACGAAGTGAGAGATATACTATTTAGTAGTGTATAATTTTGCTGGGACGATTCAGAAAGGAGACGGTGTATGCAGATTACAGATGTTAGGGTGAGAAAACTCACAAAGGAAGGCAAAATGAGAGCGGTAGTATCTATAACCTTGGACAATGAATTTGTTGTTCATGATATTAAGGTTATAGAGGGAGAAAAAGGTCTATTTATTGCTATGCCTAGTAAAAAGGCTACGGATGGCGAGTATAGAGATATTGCCCATCCAATTAACTCATCCACAAGGGATATGTTACAACAGATTATCTTAGATAAGTACGAGCAAACAGTGGCAGAAGAGGCTGATATTCAGTAAATGTCGGCAAAACAAATTAAAAGAGGAGCCCATTGCATATATGCAATGAGGCTCCTCTTTTAGTATGATTATTTGGTAAGCAATGATTCCTTTATGTTACCTGATGTATATATTGGAGTGTCAAAGTTAATAAATGACCAAGCATCTTCATCAAACTTTACAGAAGATTTTTTAAGAAGTTCATTATAAAAGTCCATTTTGGCTTTATCTTTAAGTTCTTCCTTTTTTTGCTCCTTGGCAGCAGCAGTTTGATCCTGATCGTTTGACTGATAACAGTAAACAATGTAATATGTGCCTTTCTGCTCTAACATCTGACACTGGCCATCCTTAAGGCTTAGGCAAAACTTTTCTAATTCATTGCCTTCTAAGCTGTTAGGACCGATGTTTGTCTTAGATATCTTTGCTTCATATTTCTCAGCAACTCCGGTTAAAACTTCGCCATTGCCTACTCGTTCCATTATCTTTTCGGCGGTCTCCTTTGGAGAGTCGAAATCATTCGGGCTTATAGTAACGATAGCAACTAGACATTGACGAACATCTTCAGTATCGACAGTTAAGTCTGTTTTGTTGTAGATTTCATCACATACTTTGCCGTAGTAGGCTGTTCTGGTGTAGAACTTTTTAAGTAATTCCATATTAGCACCTGTTGCATCGATAACGAAATCAGGGTTATCATTAAGATAAGCTTTGGCATCAGCATTGATGCTATCTAAATCCTTAGTTGTAAGCTCGATATTATTTGCTTTGGCGTACTCTGAGAAGAGGAAAACCTGCTTTAAGAGTAAGAGTGTATCATCTAGAATTACATCTTCATATGTCTTGCCATCCTTGTAGGGCTTGTCCCAATTGATTGTGGATTTATTTGACAGATAATATTCCTCATAGTAAGCCTGCATATCCTTGGCGATAAATATACCCTCATCAAGAGTCAAGGTAGAATCTTCATAGCTTAAGAGAATCTGTCTATCAGCACCAAAGTATCCCGGCTCAATATTAAACACATTAGTTACAAAATAACCTAGTGCAGAAACTAGGGCAGCAACTATAAGTAGCCCTACCACAATAGATTGATAAAAGTATTTCTCAACAAATTTTTTCATTTTGATTAAATCCTTTCGTTTATCTGTAATGATTTTATATCATTAATGACCTGAGATATGCAAGCAAAATAACTATCGTTGTCATTTATTTTATCTCTAGGAATATAGGTGAAATATGGCACGGCATCAGGTACAAATTTTAAGTCACCACGATATTTATTGATAAGTTCAGGGATTTTATTAATATCTACAGGTGCTTTATTATACATCTCCATACGCAAATATTTTCTAGAGCCTTTGATTTCCTGAATATATGCATTATGAGCATTGGCTTTTAGCAAAGCTACATTAAGAAGGTTTGTAACCACTTTTGGAGGGTTTCCAAATCTATCGGTAAGCTCATCTAGTATATCTTCAGATTCGTCAATGTTTTCTATGGCAGCTATGCGTTTATACATAGTAAGCTTTTGCAATTCATTCTTGATGTATGAAGGCGGAATATATGCATCTATATCGATGTCTATAACGGTTTCAAAGCTATCATTTTCTTGGCGTTCACCCTTCATTATAAGCACAGCTTCGTTTAACATTTTACAGTACAAATCATATCCTACAGCTTCCATGTGACCACTTTGCTCCGCACCAAGAATATTTCCAGCGCCTCGTATTTCTAAGTCACGCATAGCTATCTTGAAACCACTGCCAAGGTCAGTGAATTCTCTGATGGCCTGTAAACGTTTTTCGGCAATTTCTTTTAGAATCTTATCCCTTTTGTACATAAGGAATGCGTAAGATGTTCTATTTGAACGGCCTATACGCCCACGTAGTTGATATAACTGAGAGAGTCCTAATTTGTCGGAATCATGAATGATCATTGTGTTAACATTTGATATGTCCAAGCCTGTTTCGATGATGGTTGTAGATACTAGCACATCTATATCGCCATTTATAAAATCGTACATTATCTGTTCAAGACGTCGTTCACTCATTTGACCATGAGCAAAAGCTACGTTTGCATCAGGGACTAAAGCGGCGATTCGGTTTGTAATCTCGTCGATGTTATTGACCTTGTTATAGACATAATAAACCTGTCCACCACGGGATAGCTCTCTGTTAATAGCTTCTCTTACCATCTCCTCGTTATATTCCATAACATAAGTTTGTATAGGAATACGGTCAGTAGGTGCTTCTTCTAGTACACTCATATCACGTATTCCAACTAAACTCATATGAAGCGTTCTAGGAATCGGTGTAGCAGTTAATGTGAGAACATCAATATCATTTTTTAACTGCTTGATTTTTTCTTTGTGAGCTACGCCGAAGCGTTGTTCTTCATCTATGATGAGAAGTCCTAAATCTTTATATACTATATCTTGTGACAATACTCTGTGAGTGCCTATAACAATATCAACAAACCCTTTTTTAAGTCCTTCTATGGTGGCTTTTTGCTGAGCAGGAGTCCTAAATCTTGACATTAGCTCAATAGTCACAGGGAAGTCCTTCATTCGTTGTGTGAAATTGTTATAGTGCTGTTGTGCTAATATAGTAGTTGGAACTAGGAATACAACCTGTTTACCTGACTGAACAGCTTTAAATGCAGCTCGTATTGCGATTTCTGTTTTGCCAAAACCAACATCTCCACATATAAGTCTGTCCATTATCTTGCGGCTTTCCATATCCTTTTTTGTTTCATATATAGCAGCTAACTGATCATCTGTCTCGTCGTATGGGAACATTTCCTCGAATTCCTGTTGCCATAGGGTATCTTTATCGAACATGAACCCTGCTTTGCTTTGTCTGCTGGCATATAGTTTAACTAAATCTGCCGCTATATCCATTACGGCACCACGAACTCGGGTTTTAGTCTTATTCCATTCCTGAGTGCCAAGCTTGTTTAACTTTGGTTTTTTGGCATCAGCACTGGCATATTTTTGTATCATGTCAAGCTGTGTAACTGGAATATAGAGATTGCCTTTGTCAGCGTATTCAATCTTTATATAATCCTTTACGGTCTTATCTATTTCCATTTTTTCAATGCCCTTATAGATGCCTAGACCATGATTTTCATGTACAACGTAGTCGCCTATAGATAAGTCTGCGAAGTTGGAAATATGTTTTCCACTATATTTATTTTTTTTACGTTTCTTTTTCTTAATCTGTCCGAATATATCGGTTTCTGTGATGAGGGCATATTTTATGGATGTATATTCGAAGCCCTTGTGAATATGTCCATAGGTTACCATTATCTGCCCAGGCAGGCAGGTGGTAGTATCATCCTCACTGTAAAAGGCATTTAAGCCATATTCATTTAATAAATCATCGGCAAGTCTAGAAGCACGAGTTCTAGATGCTGATAATATAACGACAGAGTAGCCGCGTGATTTATAAGTATTTAAGTCCTTAATTAGGGTTTCAAAGCTGTTATTGTATGGGCTAACACCGCGCATGGAAATATGGAGAGTTTCCGTAGTATGAAAGCTTTTTAACTTCTGGTCTAATGTAGTAAATAGCAGAAGGTTAAACTTATTCATAGTAGCTATGACACTACTAGGACTCCACATAATGTCAGTTTGAGATGGAAGAAGATATCCTTTCTCTAGACGTGATATCATACTTTCTCTGAATTCGGTTTCAACTGCTAGAGCATGCTCTTCTGTTCGAACAGGCTCATCTATAATAATTACGGTTTCTGATAAGTTAAAGTAGTCTATAAAAGATACGGTACTTTCATAGAAATGATTTACAAATGAATCTAAAGGCACATTTGTAGTAGAGTAAGAAACCGATTCGATAAATTCTTTAATGTATGAAGATACTCTATGAGCTTCTTCTGTTTTCATCTGTGCTCGTAAAGATTCGCTGTAGGTATGGGCTTCCTCCTTTATAGAAGATAAACCTTTATTTAATGTACTTTCTGATAAAATAAATTCTGTGGCAGGATAAATTTCCATATTCTCTAGAACCTCTATAGTACGTTGACTTTCTGTGTCGAAGGTTTTAAGAGAGTCTATTTCATCGTCCCAAAGGTCGATTCTAAAAGGCACATCCTCGATGAGCGAAAATATATCTATGATATTTCCACGAATAGAGAATTGTCCTGGCATTTCAACCTGAGGAACTTTTTCATAACCCATAGATACTAGCTTTATAGCTAATGCATCGGGTTCGATAATACTGTCCATATCTATATGAAGAGAAGATGATTTTATCAACTCTACAGGTGGTAATTTGTCCATTAATCCATCTATAGTCGTAATAATAGTAGCATTTTCGTTGTTTACAAGAGCTTTGAGAGTTCTGATACGTTCTGTTAGGATAGCCTTTCCATGTATGTCTGCATTGTAAAATATAAAATCTTTAGCTGGGTAGTAGAATACATTTTTCTCAAAGAAACGCATATCATCATAAAGTTCTCTAGCTTTTTGTTCACTAAAAGTAAGGATGATTTTGTACTTAAAACCATCCGACGAAAGTGACATCATATGAACAAGACCTGAATCGATACAGCCAGCTATCTGTAAATGAAAAGGTTTTGTTTTTTGCAGCTCCTTTAATCTTTGGAATTCGTTTAATATCTCAAAAGGAGCAGAGAGTGCATTTAACATAATAACTCCTAACTGTTATATAAGTTCATAGCTTTATCAAAGCTATCAGTAATAATAGTAGCTACAGCGTCGGCAGATTTGTTAATGGCGTTGTCTATTTCTTTACGTTCGCCAGGAGTGAAACGACTTAATACAAAATCAGCTAAATCCCATCCATCTGGCTTGGCACCGACACCTATTTTTATACGCTTGAAATTTTCATGTCCAAGATGGGCGATAATATTTTTTATTCCATTATGACCGCCAGCGCTGCCTTTTGCACGAAGGCGCACTCTTCCTGGGTCCATGCTTATATCGTCATATATTACAATAAGGTCTGAAGCAGGGTCACACTTATAGAAACGAAGTGCGTCGATAACTGCTTCACCACTTAGATTCATAAAGGTTTGAGGCTTCATCAGTAAAACTTTTTCACCATTTATATTTCCCTGACCACAGAGAGATTTATGCTTAGCGTTAGTCAGGTTAATATTATGTTTGTCTGCTATAACATCTATTGTATCAAAGCCTACATTGTGACGAGTTTTATCATATTTTGAAGTTGGATTACCTAAACCTACTATAATATACATATTATCTCCTTATTGATTCATTACTATTCTCTATGCTGTTTCCTAAGAATAACATATAGGACTTTTACTTTCAAGACTTTAGCTTGATAAATACTTGCGTATGGCGTATAAAAGTGATAAACTATACGGAAATGAGACCAAATATATTGGTTAGGGAAAGGAAGTATGTGAAATGGAAAAGAAGAACATCGATTGGTCAAATCTAGGTTTTGGTTATATAGAGACAGACAAGAGATTCGTCTCTAATTACAAGAATGGAGCATGGGATGAGGGTGCGTTAATATCTGACTCTATGATACAGATGAGTGAGTGTGCAGGTGTATTGCAGTATGCACAGACATGTTTTGAGGGTATGAAGGCATACACAACAGAGGATGGTCATATTGTTACATTTAGACCTGACTTAAATGCATCACGTATGAAGGATTCTTGTGAGAGACTTGAGATGCCTGTTTATCCAGAGGATAAGTTTGTTGAGGCGGTTTCTCAGGTAGTAGCAGCCAATGAAGCATTTGTACCACCTTATGGTTCTGGTGCAACTCTTTATATTAGACCATATATGTTTGGTTCATCTCCAGTTATAGGTGTAAAGCCTGCTGAAGAGTATCAGTTTAGAATATTTGCAACACCAGTAGGTCCTTACTTTAAGGGTGGCGTAAAGCCTCTTACTATAAAGGTAAGTGATTTTGATAGAGCAGCTCCAAATGGTACAGGTCATATTAAGGCAGGACTTAATTATGCTATGAGTCTTCATGCGATAGTATCTGCTCATCATGAGGGATATGATGAGAATATGTACCTTGACCCAGCTACTAGAAGAAAAATAGAGGAAACAGGTGGAGCGAACTTCTTGTTTGTGACAAAGGACGGAAAGGTAGTTACACCTAAGTCATCAAGTATATTACCATCTATTACTCGTCGTTCTCTTATGATAGTTGCTAAGGATTATCTTGGCCTTGAAGTAGAGGAGAGAGAGGTTTATATTGATGAGTTAGAGAATTTCGCAGAGTGTGGTCTGTGTGGAACTGCTGCTGTTATTTCGCCAGTAGGAAAGGTAGTTGACCATGGTAAGGAGATATGCTTCCCAAGTGGTATGTTGGATATGGGACCTATTACAAAGAAGCTATATGAGACTTTGACAGGTATTCAGATGGGTAGAATTGAAGCTCCAAAGGGCTGGATACACGTTATAAAGTAAGTAACAAGTCTTAGGATAAAGGTACGCGTCATGCAATCATGGCGCGTATTTCAGCATATTTTATATAGAGATAATAAAGTATTATCGGGAGAATAGCATGGAGAAGTATTTAAAGTTTAGACAGCAATATCTGCAATTTATATATAAAGGATATACTATCAATGAAGATGAAAATAAAATAGATGTAGAATACGATTTTCAGGTTCCAGGACTGTCAGAATTTCATCCTACATGGAGTTTTCCAAAGAAGGTTGGCGGAGTGTATGCAAAGGATGACACATTTAAGGAAATGGTGTTCTCTCTAGGTCTCGTTGAACTTGTAAGCTACTGGAAGATTGCTTGCCCACCAAAGGTTGTAGTTGAATGTGGATATCTTTCAAAAGAACAGATAGAGTGGTGGAAATCTCTTTATTTTAATGGTTTGGGAGAGTTCTATTATACAAATGGTATAGAGGAAAATGAGCAGGATTTTATGGATATAATAGTGTCAATGGATGCTAGTAGTAGATTTATCAAATCCGATAATGTAAAAAATCTTTCTGGCAATCTTATTCCTATAGGTGGTGGAAAAGATTCAGCTCTTACCCTAAGTCTTCTTAAGGATGAAAAAGATACAAATTATTGTTATATCATTAATCCTAGAGGAGCAACTATAGAGACTTATAAGGCAGCAGGATACGGTGAGGATAAGGTTATTGCCACAAAGAGAACTTTAGATAGAAATATGATAGAGCTAAATAAGCAGGGATATCTTAACGGACATACACCATTTTCGGCTATTGTTTCATTTTCGGCAACTATTGCAGCTTATATTAATGGCATAAAATATATTGTGTTATCCAATGAGTCTAGTGCGAATGAATCTACAGTTGAGGGTAGCTATGTGAATCATCAGTATTCAAAAAGCTTTAAGTATGAGGAGGATTTCCATAATTACGAAGAGCGTTATATTGGAAGTGGCACATATTATTTTAGTTTGCTTCGTCCTATGAGTGAGTTCCAGATAGCAAAGTATTTTGCGCAGTGCACAGAGTACCATGATATATTTAAGAGCTGTAATGTAGGAAGTAAGGAAGATATTTGGTGTGGACATTGTCCAAAGTGCTTGTTTGTATGGCTTATTATGTCGCCATTTATATCACAGAAGCGTCTTGCAGATATATTTGGAAGAAATATGGCAGATGACAAAGAAATGGAGTTGTATTTTAGACAGCTTCTTGGTTTGGAGAAGGAAAAACCATTTGAATGTGTTGGTAGTAGAGATGAGATAAATGCAGCAGTGACACTTGCTATTAGAGATTTTGAAAAAGGAATCAATGCAGGAGACAAACTACCTTATTTATTCGACAGATATGTGGAGCTTGGCCTGTATGATAAGAATATAGCAACTTGCGAGCAGTTTAATCATTTCTATGATAACGAGCATTTAATACCTGACCACTTTATATCTAAGCTTGCTAAAAGAGGGATAGTCAATGAAGAGTGTAATTCATAAGTTAATAGAAGGAAAAAAAGTAGCTATATTAGGATTTGGAAGAGAAGGAAGGGCAACATTGCCATGGATCGTGGCAGATGGAAGTGCCAGTGAGCTTGCTATAGTAGATATGAATCCAGTCTCCCTTCCAGCGGACATAGTTAATGAGCAGGCAGAAAAAATAAGATTTGTAACTGGACCAGATTACCAGAAGTGTTTAAATGATTTTGATGTAGTGTTTAAAAGCCCTGGAATAGTCCTTGAAAATGATAAGACTGAGTACTCATGTAAAATTGTATCTGAGATGGACGTATTCTTTGAGGCCTACAAGGATAGGATTATAGGTATAACAGGTACGAAGGGGAAAAGTACTACAACTACGCTTATGTATCATGTATTAAAAAATGCAGGACTTAAGGTATTGTTGGCAGGTAACATAGGTATACCTGTGTTTGATATTGCAAAAGATATTGAAGAAGATACGATAATGGTTGTTGAGTTGTCGTGCCATCAGCTAGAATATGCAACTACATCGCCGCGTATCGGAGTATTGCTTAATATTCATGAAGAGCATTTAGACCACTATGGAACTATGGATAAATATGTGGCAGCAAAAGAGAATATTTACAGAAATCAGGTAGAGGGAGATATTATTTACTGTGAACAGATAATAGCCCCTGTAGATGCCCGTTCTAAAGTAGTAACTGTATCTGCACCTGGTATGACCGGTGATGATTTTGCTGATGTGGTTATGAAGGATAATTCCATTGTATTGAATTATGAAAACGGAGAGAGTTATAAGATACCTGTGGATGATATAGCATTGCTTGGCGTGCATAATTACTATGATATGTCATATGTATATGCTATAGCTAGAAGCTTGGGATTAAGTAATAGTCAGATAGAAGATGGATTTAAAACATACGAAACACTTCCACATAGACTGCAAAATATAGGAACTGTGGATGGAATTACATATTATGATGATTCTATATCAACTATAGATGAGACAACAATACAGGCGCTTAATACACTGAAAAATGCAGATACTGTTATTATAGGCGGTATGGATAGAGGTATAAGTTATACTAGCCTTGAACAGTATTTATCAACATCTACCGTACCTCATATTATACTTATGGAGGCGACAGGAAGACGTATCTATGAGGAGATTATGGAGATGAAGGAATTTAATCATCCGGAAAGGATGATAGTTGTCAATCATCTTGAAGATGCTGTTGCTGTGGCAAAAAAGGTTACTGCAAAAGGTAAAGTGTGTGTTATGTCTCCTGCAGCAGCAAGTTATGGTATATTTAAGAACTTCGAGGAACGAGGAGATGTATTTAAGTCTCTTGTTATCGGTTAGTGATTTTTGTACGATATTCCTTTGGTGTCATTTGAATATACTTTTTAAAAACCTTAGTGAAGTAGTTTAAATCAGGAATACCACAATGAGTGGCTATGGTTTGAATTTGCATAGAAGTAGAATTGAGTAGCATTATTGCATGCTCAATTCTTTTTCTATTTACGTAATCTGTTAGCGTAGAATTTGTTTCTTTTTTAAATTGGCTAGATAGATAGCAAGGATTTACAGAGAACAAAGCAGCTAAACTTTTAAGGCTTAGGTCTGATGTAAGGTCAAAATCTATTCTTGCGATAACTCTTTGTATAAGAGGAGAGAAACCTTTCATAGAATGATTTCTTACAAGAAGACAATATTTTCTAATCATTTCCATTTGCAGCTTATCGCAGACTTCTACGGAATTGGCGTTTTCTATTTTTCTAGCAAATTGAGAAGAAAGTTTATCGATGTAATAAGGGTGAACAGAGCCATTTTCTGCGGCCTTGCGAAGCAAAGTATTTAAGGTAATGGAGTAGTTTTTTATGTTGCGTAAGCTATCATCGGTACGCTGTTCTATTACAAATGAAGAAATACGGGAGGTTAGTAATTCAATTTTGTTTATCAATCCTTGCGATACAGCTTGAAGCAGATCATTTTCCATGGAATAACGACGCTCAAGAATCTGCATATTAAAAAGAGTATCCTCATACTCGGTAGAATGTTGGAGTGGTGAGGTACTATTGTAAGAGTCAGAAATATTTTGAAGGTAGGCATCAGAGAAGTAATTGTCTGAGAATCCCCACATATTTTCTGCTAATGTATGAATGGAAGCTAAAAACAGAGAATCTTTCCTTATATAAGGTAGATTACTATAGTATTCTTCAAATGTTGAATAGACATGTAAAGAGAGAGCATGTTCTTGTGCAATGCTCATAATATCAGCGTGATTAAGCTCTTTTTCTAAAAAAGGTCCGATTGTAAGTAAACTTGAAACATTATTGTTATCAATGAGTAAGAAAAAATAGCTGCACATATACGAATCCCGCAACCTGTATATCTGATGCTCTTTTAGTGTGTTTATAAAATTTGTAATATCTTCATAGTCTTTTTCCTGACCTAGAGTTTTTCTTAACTCCATATCTATAAGTGTCGTATCTATATTGTCTAAGGGGAATACAAGAGATTGAAGTCTGTAATTTTTAAAAATAGCTCTTAAAAAATTTATTTCTTTTTGATAATCCATATTTTGCACCTAACCTTTCAAGAGGAGTAGTTGTATATTTAACCACGAATTGTATATATTATATATATATTATCGTACAATTTCCATAAAAAAGCAAGAAAAACCTAAAAATATTACGATTAAATACAAAAAGATTACTCACGGATAAATACTACAACTGATACAAGACAATTAACATTATATGAAAGTGAGGTTTCTTTTATGACAAAAAATAAGCAAACAAAGCCATTTGGTATCAGCGATAAGCTGGGCTATTTATTTGGTGACTTTGGTAATGACTTTACCTTCATCTTGTCGACTATGATTTTGACAAAATTCGCAACAGATGTTTTAGGTATTGCAGCAGGTGTTATTGGAACAATAATGATGCTTGCACGTTTTGTTGACGCTGTTACAGATGTTACTATGGGTAGAATCTGTGATAGAGGTAGAGTTACACCTAATGGTAAGTTTAAGCCATGGATACTCCGTATGTGTGTTCCTGTGGCAGTAGCATCATTTTTGATGTATCAAAGTGGTATCGCAGAATGGCCTATGTGGGCTAAGATTACTTGGATTGCAGTAACATATCTTTTATGGGGCTCAATTACTTATACATCAATTAACATTCCATACGGTTCAATGGCGTCGGCTATCTCTGCTGATCCAGGTGACCGTCAGTCGTTATCTACATTCAGAACAATGGGCGGTATGTTAGCTGGTATGGTTATAGGTATAGGTCTTCCACTTATCGCATACGAGAAGGTAGTTACTGGTGTAGATGCAAATGGAGCAGATATTGTTAAAGAAACACTTATAGGCTCAAAGGTTACAGTGGCAGCAGCAGTGTTCTCTATATTAGCAATCATATGTTATTTACTGTGCTATAAGTTAGTTACAGAGAGAGTTGTAATCGAAAAGACTGAGGAGAAGGGTCCTTCAGTAGGAGCGATGCTTAAGAGTGCATTTAAGAATAGAGCGCTTATATCTATTATAGTTGCATCAGTTGTTATGCTTCTTGCTCAGCTTACAATGCAGAATATGGCAGCATATATTTACCCAGATTATTATAACAGTGCAGATGCACAGTCATTATCTACTGTACTTATGATGTTTGGTATGATAGCAGCGGCTATATTTGCGAAGCCTTTGGCTAAGAAGTTTGGTAAGGCAGAGGTTTCGGTAGTATCAAATATATTTGCAGCGGCAGTTATGGTTGTGTTATGGATTGTTAGACCTGATAACGTATGGTTGTACTGTGGTCTTCAGATGTTGTGTTGGCTTGGACTTGGAGTGTTCTCTATGGTGTCATGGGCACTTATCACAGATGTAATCGATTACTCAGAGCTTAAGAATGGTGTGCGTGAGGATGGCTCTGTTTATGCGATGTATTCATTTGCTCGTAAGCTTGGACAGGCACTTGCAGCAGGTATATCTGGTTGGTTATTAACAGGTATTGGATATGATTCAAAGCTTGCAGCGGCTGGAGGAACACAGACTCAGGCAGTATTAAATGGTATTTTTGATATATCTACATTGATACCTGCTATAGGATTTATACTTCTTGCAGTAGTTCTTTGGTTCTGGTATCCACTTCATAAGAAGCAGGTAGATGCCAACGTAATAGCATTAAAGGAAAAGCACGGAGAGACAGAATAAATTTGCATTATAAAAGGAGATTTGACTAAATGAGAACAGTAGTAAGTTTGAATAGTAAATGGGCATTTTCTAAGAAGGCTAATGAGGTGCCAACTAAAGTACCTATGTTATGGGGAAAGGTAGATTTACCACATACATGGAACAATGATGATGGTCAGGATGGTGGCGGTGATTATCACCGTGGCACATGTTATTATGTGAAAGAGCTTTCAAAGAAGGAACTTCCAGAAGGAAAGAAGTATTATCTTGAGATATGTGGTGCCAACTCATCAGCAGATGTATATGTAAATGGCAATAAGCTTGCATCTCATGATGGCGGTTATTCTACATGGCGCGTGGATATTACAGATGCGTTAGAGGATAAGAGTGTAATAGCTATTGCGGTAGATAACGGTGAGAATGACAGAGTATATCCACAGATGGCGGACTTTACATTCTATGGTGGACTTTATAGAAATGTTAACCTTATAGTTGTAGAGGAGTCACATTTTGATTTGGATAATTATGGTGGACCTGGAATCAAGATTACTCCTGTTGTAGAAGGTAAATCTGCAACAGTTACTGTAGAGGCTCCTGTTGTTAATGGAGTTAAGGGACAGACTCTTAACTTTATTATAGAAGATATGGATGGCAACAAGGTTGTATCTTCAGTAGGTGATGTGGACAATGGAGTGGCTGAACTTAAGATAGATGATGTGCATTTGTGGCATGGTAGAAAGGATCCTTATCTTTATACAGCTAAGGTACAGTTAGTTGAAGGTGATGTGGTAGTAGATGAAGTAAGTGCTCGATTTGGATGCCGTACATTTAAGATTGATCCAAACGAGGGATTTATATTAAATGGTGAAAGCTATCCATTGCGTGGCGTGTCTCGTCATCAGGACAGAAAGGGTGTCGGCAATGCGTTGCTTCCAGAACATCATAAAGAGGATATGGATTTAATCTGTGAGGTAGGTGCAACAACAATTAGATTAGCGCATTATCAGCATGACCAGTATTTCTATGACTTATGTGATGAAAGAGGTATGGTAGTATGGGCTGAGATTCCATATATATCAAAGCATATGCCTACAGGTAGAGAGAATACTATATCTCAGATGAAGGAATTAGTTACACAGAATTATAACCACCCAAGTATTGTGGTTTGGGGTCTGTCTAATGAGATTACTATCAGTGGTTCGGATGAAGACTTACTTGAAAATCATAAGATACTTAATGATATGGTTCATGAGATGGATAAGACAAGACTCACAACAGTAGCATGTGTATCTATGTGTGATATCAACGACCCATATATTGATATTCCAGATGTTATTTCATACAATCATTACTTTGGATGGTATGGTGGAGATACATCTATGAATGGTCCATGGTTTGATGATTTTCATACGAAGCATCCAAATATTCCTATTGGATGTAGTGAGTATGGTTGTGAGGCGCTTAACTGGCATACATCTAATCCAGAGCAGGGTGATTACACTGAAGAGTATCAGGCATATTACCATGAGGAACTTATAAAGCAGCTCTTCTCGAGAAAGTATATGTGGGCAACACATGTATGGAATATGTTTGACTTTGGTGCAGATGCTAGAAATGAAGGTGGCGAGAATGGTCAGAACCATAAGGGTCTTGTAACATTCGACCGTAAGTATAAGAAAGATTCATTCTATGCTTATAAAGCGTGGTTATCAGATGAACCATTTGTGCATATCTGTGGCAAGAGATATATTGATAGAGTAGAGGATGTTACAAAGGTAACTGTATACTCAAATCAGCCAGAGGTAGAGCTTTTTGTAAATGGTGAAAGTATAGGAAAGAAGACAAGCGACGAGCATTTCTTCTACTTTGAAGTACCAAATAAGGGTAAGAGCGTGTTGACAGCGAAGGCAGGCGAGCTTACAGATGAAAGTACAATTAAGAAGGTTGATAAGTTTAATGAAAGCTATAGACTTAAGGAGACAGGAGCAATTCTTAACTGGTTCGATATTACAGCACCAGAGGGATACTTCTCACTTAACGACAAGCTTGGAGATATTATCGCCAATCCAGAGGGAGCAGCCTTATTCAAGAGTATGATGGACGGCATGAAGAGCTCTATGGAAGGTGGTATGATGGGTAACTTTGAAATGAGCCCAGCCATAATGAAGATGATGGGCGGATTTACTGTTATTCGTCTTACAAGTTTAATGGGAGCAGCTAATGTTACTATAACAAAGGAACAGTTGTTAGGACTTAACGCAGCATTAAACAAGATTAAAAAATAACTTACAATTAAATAAATACAGTTAGTATAAATCTCCTTTTATTACAGATAATAACAGTACATTCTGTAATTAAAGGAGATTTTTTATGAAAGCAACAGGTATAGTACGTCGCATAGATGAATGAGGTATAATAACACCAAGAGCTATAAAGCCGCATAAACACTGGGTTTTTCGCTGATCATGTCCAAACAATTATCGAGAAAACAGGCGGTTTTAAGCCTTAGTTTCTAAGGAATCGAGGTGTTATAAGCATAAAATGTGCCGGATAAGCATCCTCGCTTATCCGGTTTCTTTAATATTCCCTGTCGCAAAACTTGTATAAGATTTGAGACAAAACAAATCATAATAAAACAAACGAAAATTCTTTCTTA
>JBGVKG010000019.1:0-2685 GCA_045123575.1 Lachnospiraceae bacterium | reverse complement strand
CATAACCAAACTATCTACGGTATCGAATACCATATCGTTCTTATCACCGCCAAAGACAGCTGTCGCAGTAACAGCAATCATTGGGAAATGTTGCTCAGAATACTTTCGTATCTTCCTTATCTGATTTCCTAAATACCAATAATCCACACGGAAGTCACGACCCCATGTAGTGATAAGATGAGCCTCGTCGATAACAATCAAACCGATTTTTCTATCTCCAATGAAATACCTAACATCGTAAGACATCAAAAGCTCCGGAGCCATATATAGCACATCAATCTCACCAGCTTTACACTTTTCAATAATGGAGTCTCTATCCAAAAGGCTGATTTCACTATTTATATAGGCTGCTTTCTTGAAACCTCTATCTGTCAAGATAGCGTTTACCTGGTCTTTCATCAATGCAATAAGAGGAGAGATCACGATAGTGACATCCCCTTTATCAGAGATATAGAATGCTGGCAATTGGAACAACAATGATTTACCCGCACCGGTAGGAGCCGTAAGAAAGACATCGCGATAATCACGACCTGCTCTAACGTTTTCATATTCATCAATAAGCGTCTGAACAATTCGGCCTTGAGAAACATTAACAGTTTCACTATTAACATTCGGATTCTTATATAAGCGTATATCTCTGAATGAAGCTTCTGGTCCCCAGTATTGTTTCAGTAATGCAGTCAATTCTTCCGAAGGTGTAAAGTCTTCCGTAAGAGCCTCTTCAACAACCAAGAGTATACTCTTTTTAAGCGGAGCCAGGAACGCATTTAGCCTATACAGAAGGTTCTTCATTCGTTCCTCCTGCGGCTGTTTAGTATAGAACTTTACAAAGTAGCTACTTACTCGCTCCTTGCCAGCCAACACTCTAGCCAGCAGCAAATCCAGTTCTTTATCATCGGAATATGGATCAATAACAAGACCATCCGATGAAACAGCTCCGCAAATATCTAAAGGCAAGGTCTCATTGAAGACAGTTACAATCTTTCCCATATCAGATGTAGGCACCTTTGCTACGTAAAAGGCCTCATCTCCATAAAGGAACTGATCTACTTGATAAATAGGAATATCAGCACTCTCTCCATCTCCGTCTTGAGTGTCTGCGATAAAATCTACTTTTTTGAGCGGGAATACACGGCGAAGATTATCCTGCAGTATTACAACACGCTTCTTGAAGAAGTCTGGTGTAATATATGTGACAAGATATGAATACTGAGCATACGAAAGAATCATCGGTCTTTTGACAGCGACCAATGTTGTGAATAAGTCTGAAAACCAATCTTGCGTAAAATCTGTTAATCCTGCTGTAGATAAGAAAGTTCCATCATCCACAACAAAATGTTTGAATTTGCCAAAGTCAATGGAAGATACATCACCATAAACCACATAAATTGGATTTTGTACCTTTTCGATAGTCTGCTCGATAGCGTGGATAAAGCCATCTGAATAGTATTGTCTCGCGGTCATATTTAATAGCATTTTATATTTAACGACACTAGCACTTATGTCATTAAACATTCCCCTCAAAATAGATTAGACTTGTAAATATAGTAAAAAAATGTCGATAAGTGAATATCAGGCTATTCACCCCAGCTGCTGTTACCGCCACACATCATACCGATAACATTAAGGCAAAGCACAAGAAAGATAATAACTCCCATGATAGCACAATCTTAGAATACAACATTACCAACCGAAAGAATCATCATCACGGCCAAAACAACTCTCGTCATAATCATGATCCGAGCAGTAACCGCAATCACAGTCGTCATCCAGGCTTCTGTCACTATAAGCACTATAGTCATTATGACTACTATTGCTTCCCCAGAAGCTGGAACTGTTATTAGACTGACGTTTGTTCTTCTGCATACTATCGAGCAGAGCAACACCTAATAAAACATCGAAAAATCCCATAGCACAATAAATGATAAATTTAATGAAAGAAATTACCTGCGGCCGGTAACGAAAACCGAAATGATAACATCAAGCAGAATACCGATAAAAGCCAAGATTCCCCAAATCATGATATAGTCCTCCTTATTGATTTATTTAATAGCACGTCGCAAATAAAAACTTTGCTTGTGCCAAACCAGAACACAAGCAAAGAAAAAACGCAAAAATCTTAAAATAAAATGCAGATAAGGGGCAACAGTCAAGTGCGGAGCGAGCCTTTAGGCCGAGCTCGCGCAGCACTTGATCTGTAGGCGGCGGAGGGCGTATATTCCGCCGCCGGTGCCTGCAAAATGAATCTTACAAAGCCAAACTACAATCTTACAATTTGAAGGATAATTCATTGATAATCATATAGGATATTTTTCAAGAATCTTACAAAAATAAAATCCGTCTTACAGAATGTCCATGAAGAATCATCTATAAGACAAATTACATAACTTTGTGACTCCGATACGCAGAAATGCGGATTCTCTAAATCTCGACACTAGGCATCCATAATGGGTGCCTTTTTAGTTATCAAACTGACACATCTGCCGTATAAAATAAAAAGTAAGCATCCGACGAAGTACATATTGACCAATTAGCCGCCATTACTGAGGTAGTACCCGGTAGTGGAGGCTAGTAGTTGGTAGTAACTGGTTATTACCTGCTATTAGCGGGTAGTACCTGCCAGTTGCAAGGTAGTAGCTGGTCAACGTTCTTTTCTGTAGGGATTCTTCTGAGTGTATCCTCCAG
>JBGVKG010000018.1:0-2825 GCA_045123575.1 Lachnospiraceae bacterium | reverse complement strand
TCTTAAATCTGCAAAAGGGCGAAGCCACTATCTGTTCTTAGATTCAAGCCAAAGTTAGTAACCAGCCACCGCATAGCGGCTATGCCCTTGATAACATCAAAAAGAACTGCTACACTGCTGTATTCGACGGGAAAACTATCTGTTCTTGAGTTCTTCGCCGTCGGTAAATAACTGACAGCGGTTCTTTTTGATGCTGTCAAGGGTGGCGTCAGTTTACCACAACGCAATATATTTACAGTTTTCAAGGTTCATCTGAGCCATTTTTTCAGCCCAGCTTTTTTCATAATTCACTTGACACTACCTACACATTTTCTATAATAATATCACTTTCATAGCTAAAGTTAAACCTTTCTAATTAGACCTATTTAAAGTATTCGCACCCGACAAAAAGGACTATCACGCAAAAGTGATAGTCCTCATTATACTATTCCTCAATACTGAAGCTACTCAATATCTTACTTAATTCACCTGCAACATTATTCAACACTTCTACACTATCCATTACATCTCCCATCATACCATTTTGTACCATTGCCTCTTCTGATACTTTCTGTGTATTATTATTTACTTCATCTGCGATGTTTGATATTTTTTCAAGTGCGTCTTGTAATGATACTGTACCACTGGTTACTTCCTGCGTAATTGCTGCAACATTTGTCATCTCATCAGATACCTTTTCGATTTTCTTTTTAATATCAACAAAGCTTTCTTTTGCCTGATGAGCAAGCTCCATTCCTTCTTTTACAGAGTCATTACCTCTATCCATTAACTGAACAGATTCTACTATACTCTGTGATATATCATCAATAATTTTTCCTATTTCTTCTGCTGCATCTTTAGACTGATCTGCAAGTTTACCAACTTCATCTGCTACGACAGCAAAACCTTTACCTTGCTCACCTGCTCTTGCTGCCTCTATAGCCGCATTTAATGATAGTAAATTAGTCTGAGATGCAATATCTGCTATTAAATTAATTACATTACCGATATTGCTTGACATTCCTTCCAGTTCCTTAATCTTTTGATAGGTAGCTGAAACATTACTTTCAATTACGTCCATTTGGTTTACAACTATAGTAAGCTTTTCATCACCTTTAATGGCTTCATCCGCCGTCTCAGAAGCAACTTCTTTTACATTCATAATATTTCCGGCAATTTCTTCCATTCCCTGAGTGATTTCTTCTATCATGCTAGCATTTGTATGTGTTAATTCACTCTGACTTTGAGTACCTTGAACTGCTCTGCCCGCTTTTTCAGCTATATCCACAGCTTTGTCTTTGGTTCCTTCAGCTTTATCATTTAATGAATATGTAATCTTTGTAATCTCTTGTGAATTATTATTTGTTTCAAGTACCAAATCATGAATATTTTTCTTCATATTTTCCATAGAATTGGCAATCTTACCAATCTCATCTGTTCGCTTTAATAAGCTTTCTCTTACACGAACCGTAAGATTACCTGAACCCACTTCATTACAAAATGCGATTAATTCTGCAAATACTCTAAACAATATATTTATCAAAATAACCAATATAACGCATGAAATAATACAAATAGCTGCCACCATTGGAATAGACGCAGCTCTCATACTATCTACTACAACGTCTATCTTCGTATTGTATATACCAACATCCATAGAACCATAAAGTTCACCATTTACATAAATAGGATACATTATGTCATATGTCCATGCCTGTTGGACATCAGCCCAAAAAGAGCTTGTCATAACTTCGCCCTTTGTTGCTGCCGGTACTGAATATCCTGTATCATCAGAATAGTTTTTACCTATTTTCTGCGTATCACTGTGTGCAATTGCTGTAACTGTTTTATCTATAACTATTGCATAAGCAATATATTCATTTTTAGCAGTCTTACTCTCTACAAATGCTTGAAGTTCCTCAACTGTTGCACCCTTTTCTATTAAAATTTCAGCCTGTGCCGCTATCTGTGAGTTCTCATTTATGAGCTGCTCTATCATAGCCTCTGAAATATTTTTTTTTGCAACATTAAAAGTTACAAGCAATACAAGCACAAATCCTACTAAAAATATAAGTGCTGACGACAATACAATTTTAATCTTTAATGAAAACGCCTTCATAAATACCACCCTTTCTAATAATTTGCAATTATTCATTTTAATTATCAGTTATTTTAATTATCAGTTATTTTAATTTTAACATTGATATTCATTTTTGTAAAGACTAAGTAAAGTGTCGGAAAAATTGTTTCATTTTCCGACACTTTACTTAGTCTCTACCATTATTAACCTTACCTTTTCTCTTCTTTACGCTAACCATGCCCTTCGCGCCCCTGACCGCTTTATTTGTAACGTTCACTTTTGCAATTCTAACAATCAGATTCGTACTTCGTAGCTTTTAAGCTAAAGAACTTTGATTTTTTATCATTTTAACAGGATGTACCGGATTATAGTCTTGCCTTGTATACAAATCACCAAATTTCTAATGAATCCTCCGTATCAATCCATATCTGCATAGTTCCACGAGATACAGTCTGGCATATTCTAGTGGATTATCTATTGCAAGGGCATTTAAGGCACACTCTGAATTAGGAGTAGTCTTTAATCCTTCCCCTGCCTTTGCACAGTCAATCCGTAGAATATATCCGGCATAAGTGCATATATCAATGCTGTTGTGGTAAATGTTGTAATCTGCATATATTATGTTCATCCAATCAATCCCTTCTGAAAATGTATTATAAGCATTCCATCCAGTTCCAACTGCCCTTTTCATAATATGTTATAAGTTGTTACCTGATTTTCTTTCCCTTGTTTTTTCCCTTATGAGGGTTCGTAAACAAGGGTAGAA
>JBGVKG010000017.1:0-81234 GCA_045123575.1 Lachnospiraceae bacterium | reverse complement strand
CATTTCTTTCCTCTAATGGTTGTCTCAACGCATCTATTGCCTCTCTTTTAAATTCTGCAAGCTCATCTAGAAATAGCACGCCATTATGAGCTAATGTTACTTCACCCGGCCTAGGATTTGTACCTCCTCCTACCAACGCCTTATCTGTTATAGTATGATGAGGCGACCTAAAAGGTCTTGCAAGCATAATTGCCTGTTCTCCAAGTTCACCTGCTATGCTATGTATCTTTGTTATTTCCAGACATTCTTCCATATCTGGCTTTGGCAATATACCAGCGATACGTTTAGCGATCATAGATTTTCCAGAGCCAGGACTTCCCACAAGAAGGATATTATGCATTCCTGCTGTAGCCACTTCTGCCGCACGCTTTACCACCTCTTGACCTTTTATATCAGCAAAGTCTAGATTATGTCCCTCTGTTTTAAAATATTCATTATACAATACGTTAAAATCAATATATTGCTCCTTCTCTATTTTCGAGCCTCTAAACAGTTCAATAGCCTCTCTTAAGTTATCTACTCCATAGATTTCAACACCTTCTACTATAGCAGCCTCCTTAGCGTTAACCTTTGGCACTACAAAACTACGTATTCCTTTCTCTCTAGCTGCCAATACCATAGGCAACACACCATTCATACCTATAACCTTTCCACTAAGACTAAGTTCACCAGCTACCAATATGTGTGTTTCCCTTTCTTCTATATTAATAAGACCAAGAGAACCTAAAATACCTATGGCAATTGGTAAATCAAAGCTACTGCCTTCCTTTCTTATGTCTGCTGGTGACAAATTTACTGTTATTCTCTTTGGCGGTAATATATATCCTGTATTCTTTATAGCCGCTCTCACTCTTTCCTTGGCTTCCTTTACCTCAGAGTTCAACAAACCTACCATTTCAAAGCTAGGTAAACCATCACTTACATCAGTCTCCACCGTTATTATTTCCATAGTTACACCTCTAATAGTTGCACTATATATTTTACTATACATTTTTCCTCCTTTAATTATTCGGCAAGTATCTAGTATTAAATTGTCAAGGTTCAAATAACTAATAGGGATTTTTCTGATTATGCATACGCACAAAAATAAATGGAATATTTAGATTTCCATAAAAATAAAAAGAACCGTGCAGCATCCTGCACGGTTTAATTATACAAAATATATACTTTTTTGTAAAGTGTGATTATAAGAACAGAACACCATTCTCCTGTGCTTCTTTAGATATCTCCTTAGGCCATATAGATGCCTGTACCTCACCAATATGCGCCTTTCTAAGGAAGAACATACATATACGAGACTGGCCTATACCACCACCTATTGTATATGGAAGCTCTTTTTGTAAAATAGCCTTCTGGAACTCTAATTCCTTTCTTTCAGGACAGCCTGCCTTCTCCAACTGTTCAAGAAGCACTGTCTCATCTACTCTTACACCCATTGATGATAACTCCAATGCTATGTCTAACACAGGGTAATACACTACAATATCTGCATTCATTGACCAATCATCATAGTCTGGTGCTCTATTTCCATGTTTTTCACCATTATCAAGAACATCTCCTATCTTCATAACGCATACGGCACCCTTCGCCTTTGCTATGTAATATTCTCTCTCTTCTGGTGTATTATCTGGGAACATATCTGCCAACTCATCTGTTGTTACGAAGAATATCTCCTCAGGCAATATTTCCTTTATATAATCATACTTAATAGACAAGAACTTTTCTGTCTTTCTAAGAGCACTGTACACTTTTCTAACACTGTTAATAAGTGTCTCCATAGTTCTTTCTTCCTTAGTGATAACCTTCTCCCAGTCCCACTGGTCAACAAATATAGAATGGATATTATCTGTATCCTCATCTCTTCTGATGGCATTCATATCTGTATAAAGGCCCTCGCCTGGCTTAAAACCATATCTTTTAAGTGCATATCTCTTCCACTTAGCAAGAGACTGAACTATCTCTACCTCATAATCATCCTGTTCCTTGATTCCGAATGCAACTGGACGCTCTACACCATTAAGATTGTCATTAAGACCTGACTCTGGTGTAACAAAAAGCGGTGCAGACACTCTTAATAAATTAAGATGCTCTGCCAACAGATTTTGAAAAAAATCTTTAACTGTCTTTATTGCAATCTGTGTGTCATGCAAATTTAATGCTGACTCATAATCCTTTGGAATAATTATTTTGCTCATATTGATCCTCCACATCTCCATATCAAATCTTATATACTGGTACCGAATCGTTTTTTCACTTTTTCATACTCTTTATTTATAGCTAAAAGCGTCGCCGAATCTCCACCATTATCAGGATGATATATCTTCAATAATTCTTTATATCTTTTTCTAAGATTAGCTGTGCCTGTAACTCCACCAAAAAAAGTAGCTGTTGTACACACTGTCACATTAGCAGTATTTTGTCTAACCTGCTGCTGTAGCCTTCTTAGATTAAGCTTCTCTTTTTCTATATATGCTTTATCCTTTGCGATATTAGCCCTGTCGTTACCAATCTGGCGAAGCTCTCGCTCCACTATCTTCCACTGCTTATCAAACAACTCCCTGTCTCTTTCAAGTTTCTTCTTATCCAACTCAAGTTTTCTTCTCTCATCGGCAATTTCTTGTCTTTCCTCGCTTAAGCGAACACTTTCAAGAAACAGAAAATGCTTTAATTCATCAGCATTCTCATCAGGGTTTATATCGTAAACAAAATTTATATTACCACCCATACGCTACCTCATAACAATTATAATTAAGCTATTACATTTTACAATATCACTCAATATTTTTCAATGAGTTTGCTACATAATTCCAATCAAAATACTTACTGTTTTACTTAAATTGGCACATTTCATCAAATTTCATACTACCACCAAACAGATCCAATGCGCTGCCTACAGTAAAATCTACCTTTCCTTGACCTAATTCCTTAAGAATATCTATATCCTTATAACTAGAAATACCGCCTGCATACGTAACCTCAAGACCATTTAACCGTCCAAGTAATGATACCATATCCCTATCTACACCATTTGACTTACCTTCAACATCTACCGCATGAACCAAAAATTCATCGCAATAGTCCTTAAGTTCATCAAATAGTTGCTCATTTACCTGAACATCCGTAATCTTCTGCCATCTATTGGTTGCAACATAATATTTACCATCACTTTTTTTGCAGCTTAAGTCTAAAACAATATGTTCCTTACCTATTTTATTATTAAGTAATCTAAGGTTATCCATATTAATAATGCCATCTTGAAACACATATGATGTAACTATAACATGGGATGCACCTTCATTTAGATATCCAATAGCATTCTTTGGTGTTATACCGCCACCAATCTGCATACCTCCACGATATGCCTCTAGTGCCATCAATGCCTGCTCTTTTGTAGCGTCATAATATGGTGATGCTGTATCATTAAGCAAAATAATATGACCACCTGTAATACCTTTTGACTTATATAATTTAGCATAGTAAGCAGCATCCTGCTTTGCCACAAAATTTTCCTGTGCTTTATCACCTGTATCTATTAAGCTTCCCCCAACAATCTGCTTAACACACCCATTATGAATGTCAATACATGGTCTAAATTTCATTTCATCCTCCTATTTTTACAACTGTTATTCAAAATTAGTCAATATTAAGCGCCTGCTCTATATCAGCTATAATGTCTTCAACATCCTCTATACCAACACTTAATCTTATAAGCTCAGGCTTTACTCCGGCTTCCACAAGCTGCTCATTTGTAAGCTGTCTATGTGTATGGCTAGCTGGGTGAAGTACAGATGTACGAGAATCCGCAACATGTGTAACTATAGCTGCTAACTTAAGGTTATCCATAAATCTCTTACAAGCCTCTCTGCCAGCCTTAAGACCAAAAGAAATAACTCCACAGCTTCCATTAGGAAGATACTTCTTAGCAAGATCATAATAATCGTCACCTTCTAAGCCTGAATATCTAACCCATGATACCTTCTCATTATTCTTTAAATATTCAGCAACCTTCTGCGCATTCTCACAATGTCTCTTCATACGAAGGTGAAGTGTCTCCAGTCCAACATTTGTAAGGAATGCATTCTGTGGAGACTGTATTGAGCCTAAATCTCTCATCAACTGAACAGTAGCCTTTGTTATAAATGCCGCCTTGCCAAACTTCTGTGTATACACAATACCATGGTAAGAATCATCTGGTGTTGTAAGACCTGGGAACTTATCAGCATGAGCATCCCAATCAAAATTACCACTATCTACGATACAGCCACCAACTGCCATAGCATGACCATCCATATACTTTGTAGTTGAATGTGTAACAATATCTGCTCCCCACTCAAATGGACGACAGTTGATAGGTGTAGCAAATGTGTTATCTATAACTAATGGTACTCCATGAGAATGAGCAAGTCTTGCAAACTTCTCAATATCCAATACTACTAACGATGGATTAGATATAGTTTCTGCAAACACTGCCTTTGTGTTAGGCTTAAATGCCTTTGCAAGTTCTTCCTCTGATGCATCTGGATCTACAAATGTAAAATCCAATCCAAGCTTTCTAAGAGTTACATTAAACAAATTGAATGTTCCGCCATATATTGGTGCTGATGCAACAACGTGACCACCCTGCTCACATATATTAAAAATAGCATAGAAATTAGCTGCCTGACCTGATGATGTAAGCATAGCGCCAACTCCACCTTCAAGCTCTGCAATCTTTGCTGCCACAGCATCATTAGTAGGATTCTGTAAACGTGTATAGAAGTAACCTGTATCTTCTAAATCAAAAAGCTTACCCATCTGGTCACTTGTCTCATACTTAAATGTTGTACTTTGATATATAGGCAAAACTCTAGCTTCGCCATTCTTTGGAGAATATCCTCCCTGTATACATACTGTTCCTAAATTTCTTTTCTCTGACATTATATTTACCTCCAAAAAGTCTTCTTTGAGCATTTTAACACATTGAAGTGTTCAATTCAATATAAGATTTTAAATCTTTGGACCAATTAGTCCAACACTCATATTATCTACATCAAAATATTTGTCTATAAATTTATTTACATCACTCTTTTTAATCTTATCAATATTATGTAGCTTTTCCTCAAAAGCTATCAACGGTATACCATATATCACACTTTTGGCATTAGCGCTCATAAGTGAAGATGTACTATCTCTTCCCAAGCTCAACTCCACCTTTGTCTGTTGCTTAGCATTTTTTAGTTCATCTGATGTTATCCCCTTAGATTTTAATTCCTCCATAGTACCCGTAATAAGCTGATATACCCTATCCTGCTGTTGCGGATTCATAGCGGCATATATATGCATAAGTCCGGTATCCGAAAAACTGCTTCCATAAGAATACACTGAATATGTAAGACCATATTGCTCCCTTACACATTGAAACAATCTAGAATTCACATCCCCGCCAAATATGGCATTTACAATAGTTGCAACATATCGCTCCTCATCAACAAATGCCGGGGACTGAATGGCTAGATTCATATGGAGCTGTTCTATATCCTTCTCCTTTACAAAAGTAGTCTTCTTATATGTAGGTGTATATCCATCCACGCATTTACACTCATCACCACCAGCTATATTTACATCTGCAAATGCTGTCTTTATCCACTGCAAGGTTTCCCGCTTATTAAAATTACCTGCTACTGATACAACCATATTACTAGCCACATAGTAACGCTTCATAAATTCTTTTAACTGCGAGGATGTAAACCCTTTAACGTTCTTCTTCTTTCCAGAAATAATATATCCTAAAGGGTGCTTATTCCATATCTTCTTTTGCAACACCTCATGAACACTATCCTCCGGTGAATCCTTATACATATCTATCTCTTCGCAAACGACACCCTTTTCCTTTTCAAGCTCTACGTCATCTATTAAGGAATGGCATATCATATCTCCTAGAATGTTAATAGCTTCTTCTAGACATGATGGCAAAGTTCTGCAATACACCTCTGTATTTTCCTTGCTTGTGTAAGCATTTAGACCACCACCCAGTATAGCTGTCCTCACTGCCAGCTGCTTAGCTGTCATATTTTTAGTACCTTTAAATAACATGTGTTCAATTATATGAGCTATTCCATTATTGGTCTCGTTCTCATCTCTAGAGCCTACCTTTATCCATACACCTGCTGTCACAGCATTAAGGTGTCTATTTTGTTCAAATACAACTCTCAAACCGTTATCTAAGGTGTATACATCTATTCCTATATTTTTGTTCTCTACATCGCTTAACTTACTCATTATCTTCCTTCCACTTTTTTGCTTTTATCGCTCTAATTCTATCATATTTAATATCTAGTTTCAACGATAAAGGGTACAGTTTAAAAGCTGTACCCTTCTTTATCCTTATCTTTTTGACGTTCTAATGCCTTACGTGCCTTGTTGTATAGTTTTTTAAAGGAACCAATTTTGCCATTTCCTAATGCAATACCTATATGAGCAATATTCGAATAATTACTATGCAATGGAGTACATTCCTGTCTAACTCTCATGCATATCTCCATACATCTACTCTCTACATAAAATACATCCGATGCATTTCTCATAAATATAACGAATATGTTATCATCTATTCTTCCTATTATATCGAAATTCTGCCTAAACATATTCAAAAGTAACTGTCCCGTACTTTCAAGCACTAAGTCACCTTGATCATATCCCATAGTCATCTGTATTTGTTCTAAATGTTTTAAATCTATAAGTAACAATGCATATTCACTCTCTGCACCATTGTTAGTCAATATCTCATTAATTTTTGCTTCCGTCGTAGTTTTATTATATACACTTGTAAGCTTATCCTTATGAACACCATCAGTTATCTGTAAACTAGCAAGTTTCTCGTCATTTATATCCATTATTCTTCCGATTATATGACTTTTTCCCGTAGTAGGATATATAAATGTTGTATATGTCAATCTATACCAGTTATAGTAATCCTTAAACCTACGACTTCTAAAATCTATAACCTGCTTAGAATTTTTATTATTTGCTACCAAAAAAGCCTGACATACCGCTTCAAAATCGTCTTCATGTATACCCTGTTCCTCTGAGGTAAAATAATTCTCTTTAGAAAAAAGCTGCTTATACTCTCCTTCTACAAACATAGACACCTCAAAGTAATCTCTTTGAATATCATAATCTATAAATATTTCTTGGGAATCCTCTGCTAGGAATTTCATCTTTTCCATCTGAAGTGCGAACTGCTCCGACTTAATATTCAGTTCATCCATCACATTGGCATGTTCTGTTACATCATTAATAAGTACTTTAGAACAACTATGACCTGTATCCACATCAGTATATATTTCACCAAAACAATGTACTCTGATTACCCTTCCATCCTTGCAGCAAATATCGTGAGACAGGTAGATTTCTCCATATATCTTAGCCTCATGCACCAGCTTCATATACTCTTCTAATTGACTGTCTGGCACTAAATCGAATATAGTCATCTGCTTTTCCATAACTTCATCATATGAATATCCTGTTGTTTCAGAAAAACCAGCATTAACTTGTATTATTCTTCCCTTAAGATCATTATCGATATGATATTTTGCATATTTTAGCTTTTTTACCATTTAAACCACCAATCGCACATTTATTGTTATACTTATGAGTACATACACAAAGTAGCTGTCTCATCCACCACAGACAGACAGCCACTTTAATTCTTTTATTCCCCTGTAAGCTTATTTCACTTACCTGTATTTGTAATTATAGCATACTTACATCTTAATACAAGGGGTCTTTATACACTTTTGAATTTTGTTGTTATTATTTTGTGTATTATTATACACTTTTCGACTTGTTTTTTTCTTTTTCTTACTTTATAATATTTACTACACTTGCTATATAGGAGGAACTATGGACATAACAAATTTATTAGCTGATAGATTAAAATTTTTAATGAAGATAAAAGGATACACCATAACTGATTTGGCTATAAAGGCCAATGTATCTGAAGATACAATTAAATCCATAAGAAGCTGCAAAACGAAAAATCCAAGCCTCGGAGTTATAGCCGCCATATCTGCTGCACTTGACTGTAGTATAGAAAACTTGATTGGAAGAACAAATAGCTCTGATAATGAGGCTGAACTTTTAAGAAAATGGCGTAGTTTAGATACTCATGGAAGAAATAGCGTTATGCTTGTATTAGATAAAGAATTAGCTTTGCAACCTTCCTATACTAGCAATACAAGACTTCTAAAATGTTACACACCATCCGCATATCTAGGAAATGGTGCTCTATACGACGAGAATAGATTTGAATATATATCTATTCCCTCTGACTATATGGAAAATGCAAATTTTGCTATGACTGTATTAAGTGATAGCCTTTTCCCTATGTATTTCCCTGGTGATATGATTGCATTAGAAAAGCGATTTCCTCTACCAGACGAAATCGCTCTCTACATAAAAGATAATATAATTTACTTTAGAAAACATAGCGTTATGAATAGCAAAGTTAGGCTAATTCCACCTTTTGCTACCAACAACGAAGTCGAACTAAAAAATATCGACAGTTATACGTGCCTTGGAACAGTAATAGGTGTCATAAGACAACCTCTGTAACTATCCTACGAACTCCGCAACACATCTTCTATATGCTGCAACTGGATCCTCTGCTGCTGTTACAGGTCTACCAACTACGATATAATCAGAGCCTATTTCTTTTGCCTTAGCAGGAGTTGTAACTCTGACCTGATCACCTATATCACCATCAGCAAATCTTACACCAGGAGTTACTGTAATAAACTCATTACCACAAAGTTCATGAACCTTTCCTGCCTCAAGTGGTGAACATACGATACCATCTAAGCCTGAATCCTTAGCATTCTTTGCATAATGCATAACAACCTCATCAATTGGCTTATCTATGAGAAGATCTTCTCTCATTCTCTCCTCACTTGTAGATGTAAGCTGTGTTACGGCGATAAGAATTGGTCTAGTTCCATCTGGTCTTGTAAGTCCCTCTAATGCAGCCTCCATCATAGCCTTTGTACCTGCCGCATGAAGATTACACATATCTACATCAAGATTAGACAAAACAGTCATAGATTTCTTAACTGTATTTGGAATATCATGAAGCTTCAAATCTAAGAATATCTTATGTCCCATTTTCTTTATCTCTCTAACGATATCTGGACCTTCTGCATAGAAAAGCTCCATACCTATCTTTACATAAGGCTTTTCCTCTTTAAATTTGCTAAGAAATCCAATAACCTCTTCCTTGCTGCTAAAATCGCAAGCTACTATTACATCTTTACCCATTTTTTTCATCCTTTCTTGTGTATATATTATCTATTCTTCCATGTTGATGGCATGAATAAAAGTAACATAGGGAATATCTCCAATCTGCCTACTAGCATGTCAAAAATAAACACTAACTTGGACAGAATCGAAAATTGCGAAAAATTATCTGTTGGTCCTACTCCACCAAAACCTGGGCCTATATTATTAAGCGTAGCCACTATAGATGTGAATGTAGTCTCAAAATCAAAATTATCAAACGCTACTATAAGCGCTGAAAATGCAAAAATCAACGCGTATATATAAAAATATACTGTTACAGTTTTCATAGTTTGGTCTGACAGTGGTTTTCCATCCATTTTAGATATCTTGACACCTTGTGGATGAATAAGCTTCTTTAATTCTCTAGACGCACTTTTGGCACCTATAACAAAACGGCTAACCTTCATACCACCACCGGTACTTCCTGCACATCCACCTATAAACATTACTGCCGTCATAACCATAATAGCTATCTGTGGCCAATGTTCATAGTCGATGGTCGCATAACCTGTTGTAGTCATAACAGACGCAACCTGAAATGCTGCATGTCTAATGGTATCACCGACATTTCCGATGCTATTATAAATGTTGATGGCAATAATTACAACTGCTGATAGATAAATAGCAAAATACCATTTTACCTCTTCAAGCTTAAATGCCTGACCAAGTTTCTTTAATAAAATCAGATAATAGAAGCTGAAATTAACACCAAACAGCATCATAAATATTGTTATTATCCATTGCTGCGCAGCAGTATATGATGCAATGCTGTCAGCCAATATACCAAAACCACCTGTACCTGCTGTACCGAAGGTTAAACAGATATTGTCAAACACCTTCATTCCTGATATAGCTAAACAGATAAACTCAAGTACAGTTAATCCTATGTATATACCATATAAAATAATGGCTGTTTGCTTCATTTTGGGAACCAACTTTCCAACAGTTGTTCCTGAACTTTCTGCTCTAAGCAAGTGCATATTGTTGCCCCCCGCCATAGGCAATATAGCTAACATAAACACCAGCACTCCCATGCCGCCTATCCAGTGTGAAAAACTACGCCAGAATAACATACATTTAGACAAGCCTTCAACGTCTGGCACTATACTAGCACCTGTAGTAGTAAATCCTGACACCATTTCAAACATAGCATCTACTACATTTGGAATCTCTCCACTTGCCCAAAATGGTATAGCACCAAAAATACTTAACATAATCCAGCTTAATGCCACAACCACGAAGCCTTCTCTTGCATAAAACAGTGTATTCTTAGGTTTCTTTCTCGACATTAAAAAGCCAATTATAAGACACCCAAAAGAAGTTGCCAAAAAGTATATTCCCGACCACTCTCCATACACGAGAGCCACTATGCTAGGCAGTAACAAGAATAATGACAGAAACATCATTACCTTGCCCATTAAATATATAACCAATCTGTAATTCATATAATTGCTCCCATATACTATGCTAAAATATCGTCTATATCGTCTAGACCCATATTTGTAGTTACTACCACTACTCCATCACCAGGCATCAATTCATCACGTCCAGACGGTGTTATTATCTTTCCTTTTCTAGATATACAGCATACCAGCAGATTTTTCTTTAACTGCAATTCATATAAAGTCTTGCCGATAACTTTTGCCTTATCTCTAACTCTAAACTCCAACGCCTCAACTTTGCCCTCTGCCAATCTATGAAGAGTCTGCACATTGCTTCCATATGAATTCTGCATAGCTCTAACATATCTTACTATAGCTGCAGTTGTAAGATTCTTCACAGATATAACTGTGTCTAAATCCATATTGTCCATTACTTCCTGGAAAGTAATCTTATCAACTAATGTCATAGTTTTACAATCAGCTATAGCCTTTGCATAAAGTGTAAGCATAATATTTTCTTCATCAAGTGATGTTAACGCTATCATAGCATCCGTGTCTTTGATGCCTTCTGATAATAATAAGTTCTTATCTATACACCAGCCATTAATAATTGTAGCATCTGGTAATAATTCACTGAGTTCCTCACATCTTTCCAACTTCTCATCTATTATCTTAACCTTAACTCCTGTCTTATTGAGCTGTTTTGCAAGATAATATGATGTAGTTCCACCACCAGCTATCATTACCGACTTAATCGGAGGTGTTTTTATGCCCATCTTCTTAAAGAATGCTGTGGATTCCTCTACCGGCAATATAAGTGATACAGCATCTCCTGCCTGTAACATAAAATTACCATCTGGTATCACAACGTCATTTCCACGCTTAACGATACATACAAGCACTCTATTACTTACCACTTTGCCCATATCCTTTAAGACAACTCCGTCCAAAGGAGACTTTTCAGCTATAACAACCTTTATCATAGTAACTCGACCCTTAACAAATGTCTCCACCTCAAGAGCCTTTGGATACTGAATAAGTCTTGACATTTCAGCTGCTGCAGTCTGCTCAGGATTAATAGCCATAGATAAACCTAATTCATCTTTCAAGAAACTAACTTCTTCAAAATATTCTGGTTTTCTAATACGTGCAATAGTCTGGCAATTACCAGCCTTCTTAGCAATAAGACAGCAAAGCATATTCACTTCATCACTATCCGTCATAGATATAAGCAAATCTGCATCTTTGATGCCTGCCTCCATCTGAACATTATGGCTAGCTCCATTTCCATTGATACAGTACACATCCATAGTAGATGATATCTTCTCTAGTTTCTTGTCATCCTTATCTATAACTGTTATATCATGTCCTTCTTTGTCAAGTTGCTCTGCCAATGCATATCCAACCTTACCACAGCCTACTACAATTATCTTCATTTTTACAAATCTCCTAATTGCTTAATAATATACATATTCTTTATAATTTTACCACTATTCCATCTTATCTTCAACATATTTTAAAAATGTCTCCCATTGACAAATTACTTACATTAACCATATACTTTAAGTAATATTTTTGTGACAATAGAAAGGAGGTTCTATGATAAAGAAATTCGATATAGCTATTCCACCTTTGACAGGTAATTTAACTAGAAAGGGCTATATATATCTACCAGACGACTATAACAAGCAGACTGATAAACGTTATCCAGTTATGTATATGTTTGATGGTCACAATGTATTCTTTGATAGCGATTCGACATATGGCACCTCATGGGGTATGTCGGACTATTTAATCAATAATCCTTTAGATTTGATAATCATAGCTATAGAATGTAATCATGATGGCAATGCTCGTTTATCCGAATATAGCCCATTTGATTTCACATACGAACCAATGGGTTCTTTTAAAGCACAAGGTAAAATATATATGGACTGGCTTACAAAAACCTTAAAGCCTGCTGTAGATAAAGAGCTTAGAACTTACAAAGATAGAAAACATACATTTATATGTGGTTCTTCTCTAGGTGGATTAATGTCATTTTATGGCGCAACTTTTTACAACAGATTTTTTAGTTATGCCTTATGCCTTTCACCTAGCCTATGGATATCTCCTAACGAGGTCATAAAGTTAATTGCAGATTCAAAGATTAACCAAGAAACCTGCATCTATATGGACTATGGTTCAAAAGAGCTTCATCATCACCAAGATAATATGGGTATATTACTAGATGCAACAAAATTGCTTGTTGAGAAAAACGTATCTACAACACTGCGTATCATACCAGGTGGCAACCATAATGAAGCTTCTTGGGCTAAACAAGTTCCAATTATAATGAAATTATTGCCTTTATACTAAAATTGACTGTTTTTATTATATTTTATTATAATTTTGCAATTTTTTTATTTTCAAATACCCTATTTGTATGTTATAATGTAAGTGAATAAAAGGTAACGTGTACAATTAATCGTATAAATGACAGATAGGAGGAACTCATTATGAAGTGCAAAAGAATTTGTTTAGAATCAGAGGTTGTAAAATACGAACCAGGCAAGGGTCTTGAAGATGGTTTTGAAACTTGGACAAAGCTCCTTACCCAGGGTTGGATCGTAACCGATTTTTTAATTAAGATTACAAACGAAAGTGGAAATATTGTCTGCCCATACATTAAGAACCGCAGAGGATACACATTCATCGGTGAAGGCGATTATATCATCTTAGACGCCGATGGTTCTAAGCATGTATGTGGTGCAGATAAAATATGGAACAGATATGAGAAGATAGAGGACTAGCCTTATCTATACAAATGGAGAGCTTTATAAGCTCTCCATTTCTCTTATACTTATTATGTAATCATAAAAATCATCCATTATTTCTAATGAAGTATTCTCCTCAATGATATGCAATATCTCTTCTTCCGTGAACAAGCTTGCCTGTCCTGCCAGAACGCTTTCATATAATTCCACTGCTTTTATAGTTATAGCATCAGCCAATTTCTTTATTTTGTCGTTACCATAATTCTCCGCTATATATCTTACAAAATAGTAGCTAAGTGTATTATTTTCAGGATACAACAGCTTATCTACTATATTATCTACAGTTAGTTCATCCATAACTTTTAATTGTTCCTGGTGAATATTTGACGCATCATATATTACATCATACTCAAATATATGACACACCTGGGATTGCTGGTATTCTTTGTATCCCTCATTTATAGCAGCACCTACATCCACACTATTTCTTAGTAACACCATACCTAGCAGTTCCGATACTATATTATAAATACCATTTTGTTCAAAATCCATAGAAGCTACATCTATAACTAACTCGTCGGTAGACACATACACTTCGTCTGTCCCTATGGCCTGTATAACAATCTTAGTTCTTGTATCATCATGCTCCACATTATCACTTATCTTAGTGTAAGAATATCCTGTTACTTTTTCTATCTCATCTAAAATCTTTTCCAAATCTGTCATTAAAGATTCTTTGTATTCAGATTCCACATCTACACTTTCCATAAACAAATAGATACGTTCAGACGACATAAATATGTACTGTGGTCTTTCTTCCTCATATTCATATAACGGCTCTACATTCACTGATATAGTAACAGAATTTTCACCAACTGTTCCTGTTATAGTCGTAGTTCCAGTGTTAATTCCTATAAGTTCATCATCAATTATCTGTGCCACTGTTGAGTCCTTAGACACCCATTCTATATTTCCAGGATTATTCTTAATATAAAATCCAAGACTCATATATGACATATCTGTAATGTCAAATTCAGTCTTTGTCATATAAAATGACTCTACGGTAGGTGGAGTTTGCGTAGTTGTCTCCTCTTCTGTAGTCGTTTCCTCTATAGTTGTCTTATCTTCTGTATGTATTACTGTCGTTGTCTGTTTTTCTGTTGTATTAGTTTTATTTGTTGTCTGAGTAGGTTTTGTATTTTCTTTTGTCGATGTTGGTGGTTGCGTAGTAGCATCATTAGGCAATACTGACGCTGTAGGCCCTTCCTCCAATACCTTGGTAGTAGTTTCATCCTCGATGAACTGTTCTCTAGAACTTTCGACCTCCACCTTATCTCTTGTATCTGAAGTCGCTCTGTCCTTGTCAACCTTGCCTTTAGACACACATGCACTCATAAAAAATGCAAGCACAAGAAAGGCTACACCCATATTAACAATTCTTACAATCTTACTTAACTTCATATCTGTACCCTTTTCTTACTTCAAAAGGGCAATGAATTCATTGCCCTTTTTATAAATCTTATTCGTATATAGGTGTAATTGTTATACTCTTAGCGCTCTCGACAAACTTATCAAGCCATGTATCACCAACTGCAGTATAACATACAGTATGTATCTCTTCGCCCAACTGGAATACATATTGTATCTGAATAAGCTCTACTTCACCCATTGAATAATGGCTTTCTATTGAAAGACCTTTGCATCCGCTCTTTTCAATTTCTTCAAACTTATCAACTACAACATCTATTTCCATTCCAAGCTTTGAGAATGTATCCTCCATTAATTCTTCGAACTTCTTAGATGTAAAATTAATACCCATGCTATCATTTTCACTATGTGTATAAGTAATATTTGATGTGTCGGTTGGATAATCATCTGTTACATAAAGTTCTCCATCCTCAGACAAAAATCCTTCTGGTACAGACCATTTAAACTCCCAACGTATAGGCTCCTTTTTATCCTCTTTTGATTCCTTTTCAGAATTCATATTATTGAAACTTTCTCCTGCATCATCTGTTTTAGCACCGCATGCAGTCGCTGCAACCATACTAATCACTAACGCAAGCATTAATAATAACTTCTTCATCATTTTCCTCCTGTGAGCACAACTGATACCCCCCCATTATAATACAACTGCTTTATCTTTTCAATGCTTTTTATTTTACACATAATTCTCATTATCCGAAACTCATAACTAGTTATACTCGATTTTTATGACAAATTACTCATTACCACTCCTAACAACAGGTTATCTATACATATTATTCAGTGCTTTTTCCGAGAACGCAAATTCCCCTAAGTGCTCTCTTGAAACAAGCTTATTAGCCCGTGATGCACTATAGGTCAGAACAACCTAGCCAAGGATGATTTGCATGGATGAGTACAGCATTGCAGATTTTCGTGAAGTTTTCATCGCCCCACCTCACAAATAAAGCAGCCTGCCGAACCTGTTTGATGGAGCTTGCCCCTTTATAGGGCAAGCGACTGAGTTGTGCAGGCAGGCTACTTGTAATAGGCATTTTGTGAGGTGGGGCGAATGAAAATAGAAAATCGAAACAGCTGTACTCACCATACAAACATCTTGGCTGGTTGTCTGCCTCGATATTGCACAATTAATCGTAGTTGCTATGCAACTGCGATTTGTCGGGCGCTTTGTTTCAAGTAGAGCGCGTAAGGGAAATTATGCAACCTCTCAATGCATTGAAAAATATGTACAGACAGTCGTGTTGTTCAGGAGTATAGACAGATTTGAGAATAAAAATTCATTATATGTAATTTAGCTAATTCGCATAATGATAATTATTTGCATAAGAAAAAATATATAGCTTGATTTTGTTTGTGTTTTGGGGTTTAATATAAAGTGTATATTTATGCGTTTAAATATGTTTTACGCAATTGTAAAATATAGTGACTATAAAGAGAAAGATGAGGAATTCTTATGAGTGGAATGAGAGGTATCGACACACCTGTAAGACAGCGAAGAAGAAGAGTATTCAAGGAGGTTGCTAACCTTGCGTACAATTCGACTAATTTAAAGGATGATATGGAGGCTTTACCATATAAGATAGTTGATTATGATGAGTCTATATATTGGGAAAGCGTTTATAGAGAGCGTTCTATTACAAGAGAGCGTATTCGACTGGCTATGGGTATGAGCTTAAGACCAGAGGATAGAGAGCGTCCAGGACATTTGACACAGGGCCTTGAGGAAAGCGATATTGATGAAAAATATTATGAGCCACCTCTTATGCAGGTTATTCCATCAGCATGTAATGCGTGTCCGGAAAATGAATATGAGATAACAGACTCTTGTATGGGATGTTTAGCGCATCCATGTCATAGTGTGTGTCCGGTAGGAGCCATATCTATGGTCAAGGGAAAGTCAGTTATAGATAAAGAAAAGTGTATAAAGTGTGGAAAATGTAAATCTGTATGTCCATATGATGCTATATGTCACAAGGAGCGCCCATGTAAGGCTGCTTGTGGTGTAAATGCCATAAAGAATGATAGAGTTGGACGTGCTGTAATAGACAATGATATGTGTGTATCATGTGGTCAGTGTATGGTTAGCTGTCCGTTTGGTGCTATTGCAGATAAGTCTCAGGTGTTCCAGCTTATTAGAGCGATGCAGTCAGGAAGAAAGATTATTGCACAGGTGGCACCAGCTTTTGTAGGTCAGTTTGGTCTTAAGGTAACACCTGATATGTTTAAGACAGCACTAAAGGAGCTTGGTTTTGCAGACGTATATGAGACAGCTATAGGAGCAGACTTAGGCTGTATGGCAGAGGCAGAGCATTATGTACACGAGGTAGCTAGTGGAAAGCAATCTTTTGCACTTACATCTTGTTGTCCATCGTGGTCTGTTATGGCGAAGAATCTCTTCCCAGAGACTATAGATAAGATAAGTAACGAGCTGACACCTATGGTGGCAACAGCACGTATTATAAAGAAGGAGCATCCAGATGCATCGGTTGTATTTATAGGCCCATGTGCTTCTAAGAAGCTTGAGGCTAGCCGTAGAACAGTTCGTTCGGATGTTGATTTCGTTATAACATTTGAAGAGCTTACAGGTATGTTTGAGGCGAAGGGTATTCTTCTTGATGAGATAAAAGCTATGGATGAGATGAAGGATGCTACAGCGGCTGGTAGAGGCTATGGTGTGGCAGGTGGTGTTGCAGACGCTATCAAATCTTATGTAGAGGAAAATCATCCAGGAGTGCCAGTGCATATTGAGCACGCAGAGGGTCTTACTGAGTGTAAGAAGGTGTTACTTCAGGCTAAGGCAGGCAGACTTAATGGATGTCTTATTGAGGGAATGGCTTGTCCAGGTGGCTGTATAGCAGGTGCTGGAACAAATATTGCTATACCACAGGCAGCTAAGGAACTTGCTAAGTTTAAGGGACAGGCTGAGAAGAAGTTGCCAGATGAGAGCATGAATACAGATGCTGTTAATTAAAGAAAATAGATAATGGAGGAAATATATCATGAAACTTTGGGGCGGAAGATTCACAAAGGAAGAGAATCAGTTAGTTCACAATTTTAATGCGTCAATATCATTTGACCAGAAGTTCTATAAGCAGGACATAGAGGGAAGCATAGCCCATGTAACACAGCTTGGAACAGTGGGTATCATAACAGAGGATGATACAAGAGTAATCATAGAAGGTTTAAAGGGCATACTGGCTGATATAGAGTCAGGTAAGCTTGAGATAACAGAGGAACATGAGGATATTCACTCATTTGTAGAGGCAAATCTTATCGAGAGAATAGGTGAGCCAGGCAAGAAGCTTCACACAGGTAGAAGTAGAAATGATCAGGTTGCTTTAGATATGAAGCTTTACACAAGAGATGAGGTTGTAGAGGTAGACCAGCTGTTGAAGAAACTTTTAGAGGTTATCCTCCGTATAATGAAGGAGAATGTAGATACATTTATGCCAGGCTTCACACACCTTCAGAAGGCGCAGCCTATAACACTTGCTCATCATTTTGGTGCGTATTTCGAGATGTTCAAAAGAGATAGAGACAGACTTAAGGACATATATAAGAGAATGAACTATAGTCCTATCGGTTCAGGCGCACTTGCAGGTACTACATATCCACTGGATAGAGAGCTTACAGCATCACTTTTAGGCTTTGAAGGACCTACATTAAATAGTATGGATTCTGTATCAGACAGAGATTACCTTATAGAGTTTTTAAGTGCAATGTCTACTATAATGATGCACCTTAGCCGTTTCTCAGAGGAGATAATCATCTGGAACAGTAATGAGTATCGCTTTGTTGAATTAGATGATGCTTATAGCACAGGTAGTAGTATTATGCCACAGAAGAAGAACCCTGATATAGCAGAGCTTGTTAGGGGCAAGACAGGTCGTGTATATGGCGCACTTATGTCACTTCTCACAACTATGAAGGGCTTACCACTTGCGTATAATAAGGATATGCAGGAGGATAAGGAGATGACTTTTGATGCTATAGATACTACAAAGGGTTGTATATCACTCTTCACAGGTATGATAGATACTATGTCGTTTAATAAGAACAATATGGAGTCTAGTGCAAAGAACGGCTTCACTAATGCTACAGATGCAGCAGATTACCTAGTAGGTAAGGGCGTTCCATTTAGAGATGCACACGGTATAGTAGGACAGCTTGTACTTTTCTGTATAGAAAAGGACATCGCTCTCGATGATATGACTTTAGAGGAATATAAGGCTATCAGCCCTGTATTTGAGCAGGATATATACGAGGCTATCAGTCTTAAGACATGCGTGGAGAAACGTATGACTATAGGAGCACCTGGTATGGAGGCTATGAAGAAGGTTATAGCTATAAACGAAGAGTATATGGCTAATAATGCTGAGATAAAGACATTTTAATATGTAACAAAGTGGTATGGTTTTATGTGACCATACCATTTTTATGTGTAATTTTAAAATAAAAAAATATGATTAACACATTTTTAACAAATTTATGATAAAATAAACACATATATGGGCTAAAAATGCTAGAAGAGGGCATAGGCTATTAATATATTGCAAAAGAAGGAGAAAATTATGTCAGATAAATACATTAAGTTTAGTGATGTAAAGAAAACATATGGAACAGGAAATGCACAGATTAATGCATTGGCAGGTATAGATTTCGAGGTAGAAAAGGGAGAATTTTGCATATTGCTGGGCTCATCAGGTGCAGGAAAGACTACACTTTTAAATATGCTTGGTGGTATGGACAGTATTACCAGTGGTCAGATAGAGTTTGATGGCAAGGATATATCTAAACTTAACAAGCGTGAGCTTACAGAGTATCGTCGACATGATGTGGGTTTTGTATTCCAGTTTTATAACCTTATACCGAATCTTACAGCACTTGAGAATGTAGAGATAGCAGCACAGCTTTGTAAGAATCCTATACCGGCAGAGGAAGCATTAGATATGGTTGGATTGTCAGAGAGAGCTGGTAACTTCCCAGCACAGCTTTCAGGTGGAGAACAGCAAAGAGTGGCTATCGCCAGAGCTTTGGCGAAAAATCCTAGATTACTTCTGTGTGATGAGCCTACTGGAGCGCTAGATTATGTAACAGGAAAGGCAGTATTAAAGCTGCTATACGACCTTAGCAAGGAGCGTGGTACAACAGTTATCATTATCACACACAATCAGGCTATAGCACCTATGGCTGACCGTGTTATTAAGATAAAGAGTGGAAAGATAATATCTAACGAGATAAATGAAAACGTCGTTTCTATTGACGAGATTGAGTGGTAAACCTATGAAGACATCTATTATAAAAATGGCATGGAGAAGTATAAAAAACTCCATGGGAAGATATATGGCGTTATTAAGTATAGTGGCATTAAGTGCTGGATTCTTTGCAGGTTTGAAGCTTACTAAGAATGCTATGGTGAATACTGCAGATATATATTTGTCAGACCATCATTTCTATGATTTTCGTTTGATATCGACACTTGGTATCACGGAGGAAGATGTAAAGGAATTCGCCAAGCTGGACGAGATATTGAATGCCGAAGGTACATATAGTGTAGACGCCATTATAGAGTACAAGGATGCTGATAAGGAGTTTAAGATAATGTCCATACCAGAGCTGGTAAATCAGATATCGCTTGTAGAGGGCAGGATGCCAGAGAATAAAAAAGAGTGTCTGGTGGATGCAGATAAATATACAAAGGAAGATATTGGAACTACTGTTAAGCTGGCGAATAGCAATGGAGAGGATATAACCTCTAAGCTAAGCTACACAGAGTATACCATCGTAGGTTTGGCTGAGTCACCGATGCATATAGGTATAGACCGCGGAACGACAACTGTTGGAAGTGGAGCATTAAATGGCTTTATATATGTTAATGAAGATGTATTTGAGCTTGACGTATATACAGAGCTTAATATGACCTTGACAGATGCAGAATATATATATAGCGATGAATATCAGTCATTGATAGATAATAAGATTGATGATATAGAGAAATTGCTAGAAGATAGAGCGGATAAGAGATATCAGGACTTGCTTAAGGAAAACGGCATAACTGATGAAATGGCTGCTATGCTTGGAACAACTAAGGAAGCGTTAGCAGAGCAATATGGATTAGTTGAAGCAGAGACCTACGTACTCACTAGAAATGAAAATACAGGATATACAAGTTTTGAAAATGATACTGGAATAGTCAGTGGTATCGCCAATATATTCCCTGTATTTTTCATAATGATTGCTATGCTTGTGTGTATGACCACTATGACTAGAATGGTGGACGAGGAGAGAACACAGATAGGTGTATTGAAGGCTATGGGCTTTAGCAATGGAAAGATAGTGGCTAAATATTTATTGTATGCAGGTAGTGCAACTGTTATAGGTTGGACTATAGGATATTTTGTGTGTACTTGGGGTATACCTCAGATATTCTGGTTTGCATATAATTCTATGTATAACTTTGCGCCATTATCATACTTGTTTAGCCCTGTTATGGCGGCGGTTACGTTATGCGTATCTCTTATAGGTATACTTGGCAGTACATATCTGTCATGCCGTAAGGAGCTATTTAGTGAGCCTGCCAAGCTTATAAGACCAAGGGCGGCAAAGAATGGTAAGAGAGTGTTGATTGAACGTGTAACATTCGTATGGAAGAGATTAACTTTCTTGCAGAAGATTACTCTTAGAAATATGTTTAGATATAAGAGAAAACTGATACTTATGATAGTAGGTATAAGCTGTTGTACTGGTTTATTGGTTACAGCCTTCGGTGTGGCTGACTCTATGTTTGATGTGGCTGACAGACATTATGATGGTATACAAAAGTATGAGCTTGAGGCGTCATTTGCACCTGAAACAAGGGATGATGTAATAGAAGGCTTAGACAGTATAAAAGAGGTAGAAAAGTATATATTCTGCTCATCGCAGTTTGTAGATGTCATAGGTGAGAAGGACAGATTTAGCTCTGTAAATATGATATGCGTAGATGATACTACAAAGCTATCAGATTTCTGGAACCTCCATGATGATAACGGAGTATTAACATATCCCCAAAAGGGAGAAATGATTATAAGTGCTAAATTGGCAGATAAGCTTTCGATATTAGTTGGAGATGTGATAGAGGTGCAGGATGCAGATATGCACACAGCTAAGATAAAGGTTACAGGCATATTTGAAAATTATTTAAACAGCTACATATTTATATCGCCAGAGACATATGAGGATACGTTTGGTGAATGGGCAGAAAAGACAGCACTTATAACCATAGATGGTGATGTGGATGAAGTCGCTAAAAAGGTCAATGATGTGGAGGCTATAGCTAGTGTGCAACAGCTTGAGGTAATGAGAGACTTGGTAAATAATGCATTGTCATGTCTAGACTATATAGTGTTGATGGTAGTTGTATTCTCGGCAGCATTAGCATTTATAGTTATCTACAACCTGACAAATATCAATCTGGCAGAAAGAAGTAGAGAGATAGCTACCGTACAGGTCCTTGGTTTCCGTAAGAATGAAACGGAAAGCTACGTACTAACAGAAAATATAGGTTTATCTATACTGGCAGGTTTTGTGGGCTTGCCACTAGGAGTGGTATTCCACAGGATAGTTATGAGTATGATACAGATAGACTTGATTATGTTTAGAGTGGAAATAAAGCCTATTAGCTATGTGTATGCACTTATACTCACAGTTGTATTTGCGACTATAGTTAATCTGTTTATGAGAAAACATATAGCAAAGATAAAGATGGCGGAGTCACTTAAAGCAGTGGAATAGTATGCTAAATATAGTGTTTCATCGTAAAATTACTTGACACACGGAAAGAAAATGCTATACTACCAATATATATTGAAAAAGCAATGATTGGAACAAGTAGTTCTAGGGAAGACCTACAGAAAGTAGCCGGTTGATGAGAGGCGCAGGAGATACTTAAGTTTACGAATACATCCATGAGCTTCGTACCGAAAGAGCAATCCAGTAGGCTGCGACGGAGGGCAACCGTTAGAGTGCTAGGGTCTTGATCGTAATCAAAATCGTGAAGTGAATTCCATTTTGGTATAACAGGTCAGTACCTACTAAGGTAGAGTGTGTGAATGCTCTATGAATTAAGGTGGTAACACGGGTATAATGCTCGTCCTTTATTTATAAAGGACGAGCTTCTTTTATATATATTATTGAGAAAGAAACAAGTCCTTTAACAGATTTAAAATGTATAGTAAAGGAGAAAAAACAATGGGAATCTATGAAGAACTTATTGCGCGTGGACTTATCGCGCAGGTAACAAATGAAGAAGAAATCAAGAAGATGGTAAACGAGGGAAAGGCAACATTCTACATTGGCTTTGACCCAACAGCAGACAGCTTACATGTAGGTCATTTTATGGCACTTTGTCTTATGAAGAGACTTCAGATGGCTGGCAATAAGCCTATCGTACTTATCGGTGGAGGTACAGCACAGATTGGTGATCCATCTGGTAGAAGTGATATGCGTCAGATGATGACAAATGAGACTATTAACCATAATGTAGAGTGTTTCAAGAAGCAGATGAGCAGATTTATCGACTTCTCTGAGGACAAGGCTATACTGGTAAATAATGCCGACTGGCTTATGGACCTTAACTACATCGATGTACTTAGAGAGGTTGGTCCACACTTCTCTGTAAACAGAATGTTGACAGCAGAGTGCTACAAGCAGCGTATGGAGAAGGGTTTAAGCTTCCTTGAGTTTAACTACATGATTATGCAAAGCTACGACTTCTATATGTTATTCCAGAAGTACGGCTGTAATATGCAGTTTGGTGGCGATGACCAGTGGAGCAATATGCTTGGTGGTACAGAGCTTATCAGAAGAAAGCTTGGCAAGGACGCACACGCTATGACCATCACACTTCTTCTTAACTCAGAAGGTAAGAAGATGGGTAAGACACAGTCAGGTGCAGTATGGCTTGACAGAAACAAGACTACACCATACGAGTTCTACCAGTACTGGAGAAATGTGGCAGATGCAGACGTACTTAAGTGTATCCGTATGCTTACATTCCTCCCTATCGAACAGATCAATGAGATGGATAGCTGGGAAGGTAGCCAGCTTAATCAGGCAAAGGAAATCCTTGCATACGAGCTTACAAAGCTTGTTCACGGCGAGGAAGATGCTAATGAGGCACAGGCGCAGGCTCGTTCACTCTTCGGAGCAGGTAATGGTGACAATGCTCCAACAGTGGAGGTTACAGCAGATGCTCTTACAGACGGCGCTATGGATGTTATAACAGCTCTTGTTACAGCAGAGATGGTAGCTTCACGTGGTGAAGGTAGAAGAGCTATCGAGCAGGGCGGTGTTACAGCTGACGGTGAGAAGATTACAGATGTAAAGGCTGTTCTCACAGAAGAGCAGTTAAAGGCAGGAGTACTCCTTAAGAAGGGTAAGAAATCGTTTAAGAAGATTGTACTTGTGTAATAATAATGGTGATATTATCAGTCGGATGTTCTATCCGACTGATATTTTAAATGAGGTATGATATATGAAGGAACAATTTTCACGAACAGCATTACTTTTAGGTGAAGACGCTATAGTTAAATTAAATAATTCGAAAGTGCTTATCTTTGGTGTTGGTGGTGTAGGTGGATATGTTGCGGAAGCGCTAGCAAGAAGCGGAGTAGGACACATAACCATAGTGGACAAGGATACTGTGTCAGAGTCAAATATAAACAGACAGATAATAGCTCTACATTCAACTATTGGTAGAGATAAGGTAGATGTACTTAAGGAGCGTATGCTTGATATTAACCCTGATATACAAGTAGACGCTAGAAAATGCTTCTTTCTTCCTGACAATGCTCATGAGTTTGATTTCGCTCAGTATGATTATGTAGTAGATGCTGTAGATACTGTTACAGCTAAGATACAGATAATAATGCAGGCTAAGGAGGCAGGTGTGCCAGTTATATCAGCTATGGGCGCAGGCAATAAGGTGTGCCCAGATAAGTTTGAGATAGCAGATATATATAAGACAGAGATGTGTCCGCTGGCAAAGGTTATGCGAAAGGAACTGAAGACAAGAGGTGTAAAGAAGCTAAAGGTGGTATATTCCAAGGAAGTGCCTGTATATAAGGGGGAAGTGCCAGGAAGTATAGCTTTTTCGCCTTCAGTTGCTGGACTTTTGATGGCTAGTGAGGTTGTGAAGGACTTGTGTGCGTTAAGCAACAGCCAGAATTCATAGCTTACTTCGTAAGCTATTTCATTCACGGGCTGCGCTTGATGCAAGAAAAAATGTAAATATAGATATATAAGCAACAGCCAGAATTCATAGCTTACTTCGTAAGCTATTTCATTCACGGGCTGCGCCCAATACAAGAAAAACTATATATCCACGATTTTTTAAGCAAGCTTAAAATCGTGTACACATAGTTTTTCTTGTGCTGTTGCTTTATCCTTAAGAAAATCTTAAGAATTTTATCAACTTTTTTATAAGATTTATAATTTATATTAAAATCATCCGTTAGATGTGGTACACTATTTGCGTACTAAATCAAAGTTACGAAGTGACTTCGATTGTAATAAAACGGGTGATTTTTATTGCATAGGGGATAAGATAAAAACTATGCGATTAACCTATATAACAGGAGATAAACATGGACACAGGATTTAAGACAAACATATTGGTAGTGGATGATGACAAGGACATAGTGAAGGCTATAGCTACTCTGTTAGAGAAGGAGGGATATAAAGTATTCAGGGCTTATGATGGCCTAGAGGCTTTGGATACTATTATAAGTAATGATATACACCTTATGCTTATAGATGTCATGATGCCTCGTATGGACGGTTTGTCGGCTATAATGCGTATACGCCAGACAAAGAACATACCTATTATAGTGTTGTCTGCCAAGTCAGAGGATACTGACAAGGTATTAGGATTAAGTGTGGGAGCAGATGATTACATATCTAAGCCATATAATCCTATGGAGCTTGTGGCAAGGGTTCGTGCTAGTTTACGAAGGTATATGCATCTAGGCACTATGGGTGAAGGGTTACATAATAATAAGAGCGTAATAACCATAGGTGGTCTAGAATTAGATACTGATAACAAGCAGCTAACAGTGGATGGAGATGGTGTGAAACTGACAGCAACAGAGTATAAGATATTAGAGCTTTTAATGAAGAATCCCGGCAAGATATTTTCTGCTGAGAATATTTACACAAGTGTATGGAATGAGGACGGGTACGCTGTGGAAAATACTGTTATGGTACATATAAGACATCTCAGAGAAAAGATAGAGATAAATCCAAAGGAACCAAGGTATATCAAGGTTGTATGGGGATTAGGTTACAAGATAGAGGAGGTAAAGGGATGATGAAGAATATATTATATAATAAGATAACAAAATGGGTTATAGCTGCAGTGTGCTTCTTACTTATAGGAAGTATGTTGTTTACATCTTATGAGATGTTTGCGATATACTCAAAATATTGTAAAGAGAGAGACGAAATTGAGAATAGTATTGGTCAGATAAAGGTACAAGAAGAAGAAAAGATAGATGCTCTCCTTGATGAAGTATTTTTATATATATTAGAGACCTATGCAACATCTGGTATAGATGGTATAAGGCAAATATATAATGGTAAAATAGATGATTATAAAGATGTTTTAGGAGCTGAAGCGGCAGAGTTATTAAGTAAGAGTAATATTTTGATAGCTGATGCTGAACAGGTATATTCAAATTTTGTATATGTAGAGACTCTAGATTTCATGGAAGGTAGAGATGTTGTCGAGTTATATCATGCAATGCGTAGAAATGGTCAGCTACAATATAAAACAAATGTTAGTATAAAAGAATATTCTGACCACCGATTTGAGAGATGTATTAGATATGGAGTAGTATTTGATTGTTGGGAAGACAATATAATGGACGGCAATGAGAGATTGAATACCATATTGCAGTCTATGGATTATGAATTACTAACATTTAGATTGTTTAGTACATCTGAATTTACAGAGTGGTTAAATAAAGAAGTTGATGAAGAACTTGAGTCTGAAAAGAAAGTTATTAATTCGACCTATAAGAAAGATATAAAGGATATGGGAATCAATCTGATAATTCAGGCTGTATGTCTTGTGGTGTCACTACTTGTATTGGCTATATTGTATGGAAAGTCTGTAGAAGGTTTAACGCAGCTTAATAAGTGGGAGAGGAAACCAGTAGAGTTACATATACTAATGTTGGCTGTTTTGAGTGCACCTATAATAATGTTAGCAATGTATATTTATGAGCATTTGTATTGGTATTGGGGGGAGATGTGGTGGATAAAACCATTACTGAATCAAGGAATAAGATGGGCATATATTATCCTTGGAACAGTCGTTGTATCCGCTATATTCTATGAGATAGGAATACTTATAAAGAAGAGAAAGAATAAGAGAATACTTAAGGATTGTGCTATATTGCAGTTGATTACTAAGATAGTTAAAGGTATAGGGCGTTTCCTTAAGAAGGTATATGACAGTACTGGATATGATGCACTGCCAGATATTAAAAAGAAGTATATTAGAAAGATAATAATGGATGTTGTGGTTGCAGTTGTTACTATTGTTGTAACTATTATAGCATTGCAGCAGTATGGAGCATTGATAGCAGCAGACAAATATTTGTCATGGGAAGTAGAATACTGGTATGAACGGGATTATGGTTATCACGGTGTGCAAATTCCATTGTTCTTATTTATGTTGGTCGCAGTTGTTATATACTACATCAACAGCTTTAAAGAATACTTCGACCTAAGAAAGTACAACAAGGTGGCTAAGGCTATAGAAACCATCTACAACGGCAATTATAATAGCTTTACCGTAGAGGATAGCGAGAAGAATGATGCTTTAAAGATGCTTGCTCATCTGTCTGATAACTTTGAAGAATCAGTGCGCAAACAGGTAGAGGCAGAGAAAATGCAGATAGAGCTGGTGGCAAATGTGTCACATGACTTAAAGACACCACTTACATCTATCATTAGCTATGTTGAGTTACTCAAGGAAGAGGAAATGTCAGAGGTGGCAAAGGATTATGTGAAGGTATTGTCTGATAAATCAGATAGGCTGAAATATATCGTAGCAGATGTGTTTGATTTGGCAAAGGCTACTAGCGGTGAGCAGGTACCCATGGAGGAGTTAGACGGAGTAGTGCTTATCAATCAGGTATTATCTGATATGCAGGACAAGATTGAAACCTCAGGTAGAGATTTGCGTTCAAAGGTAGTGCCAGAGACGGCACCACTTACAGGTAATGGTCAGAAGTTATACAGAGTGTTTCAAAATATAATTGACAATGCTCTCAAGTATTCTATGCCAGGTACTAGAATATATCTGACAGCGGATATGGAAGGTGCAGAGTTTGTAGTGACACTGAAGAATGTGTCAGAATATGAGATGGATTTCACAGCCGAGGAGATTATGTCTAGATTTACTAGAGGTGATAAGGCGAGACATTCAGAGGGGAATGGATTAGGATTATCTATCGCTAAGAGTTTTACAGAGCTTATGGGCGGAAGTTTCACTGTTGAGATAGATGATGATGTATTTAAGACTGTAGTTAGACTTAGATAGAACTTATACAGGATAGATAATTAATAAAGATACGGATAGCTTACAAGGGGATAAGAGATATGAAAGATAAGAGGTTTGATTTGTGTACTATCAGTGAGGAGAGGAGTGTGCTTATAGGAATAGCAACCGTGGCGGTTATGCTATTCCACTCATATTCACTGCATTTTGAGGATATTTTTTCGTCAGTATTCTTGTGTAATGTGTTTAATTACATACAGAGCTTAGGCAATATAGGAGTGGACATATTCCTGTTTGTATCTGCGTTTGGATTGTATTATTCGTTTTCAAAAAATCCTGATGTGAAAAGCTTCTATACCAAAAGATTACTGAGGATAATACCATCGGCTATGCTCATAGCTGCTGCCTACTATATATATGTAGGAACCGAAGGAATATTTGATTTTTTTAAGAAAGTATTTTTACTTGCATTTTTTGAGAGTGACAACAGAGATTTTTGGTTTTTATCATTTATACTCACCATGTATATAGTATTTCCTATATTATACAAGGTGGTGGAGAGATTCAGAGGATTGGGTGTAACGGCAATGGTTGTTGCTATGGTGGTATTCAACCTGCTGCTGATGCTGTGGATGCCAGAGCTTTATGCCAGACTGGAGATAGCATTGACACGCGTTCCTATATTTGTAGTAGGTATATATTTTGGAAAGAGAGCCAAAAATGATGATGCCATATCTGCTTGGTGGCTTGTGGCAGCATTTATAACCTTTGTGGTAACGAATATTCTGCTATATAGTAGTCACTTTCAGTACTATTGCATAGTCAGGTATCTATACGGACTGTGGACAGTGTCTTTTGTGCTGGTGGTGTGCTTTATGAACTCAACAGCCAGAAAGGTTTATGGCATCAATGGGGGATTTGCTAAATTTTTCTCGTGGATAGGTATGTATTCATTGGAAATATATCTGATATATGAGAAATTAGCATTGATACTGAAGAAAGAGAAGGTGTTTAGTATTGACAGTAATGCGGTGTTTTATGTTTTGATACTTGCATTGACATTAGCTATAGCTACGGGTATGAAATATATGGGCAAAGGAATGAAAAAGCTAAGGGCGTAAATCCCTTAGCTTTTTTGATATCTTTGTTTTGTTGTATCTGGATGTATAGCCGATACTATTTAATTCTTCTATATAATTATGCTGATAAGCTATATTAAAGCCATTAGATGTAAGTGTGTCTACTGCTTTATTATATGCTATGGCAGCGTCTATTTCATCTGAGTATCTTCCTATAATATAATCACCATTTATATGTATCTTGGCAATATATAAAGGTTGAGTGCCCTCATCGTCTATGAGAGTAACACCATTGTACTTATTTATTATCTTTATATTCTGTGAACGATAGTCAGTATTATCGCCATTTATGAATATGTAATCCTTGCCAGGTACTGCAAAGTTCTTAATGCCGTAACGGTTTTGAATATTTAGCTGCATACCGTAATCGGCTACGAAAAGATGCCCTCCACGTCTCATTATCTTATGAGTAGAGTAGAAGAATAAGTCCTCTACATCAAACTTAAGTGGAGCATAAGGGTCGTTGTCCAGATAATACTCAAAGTATTTGGGGCGCAGATAGATGGGATTCTTAAAGTACATGCCGTTGTCCTTGAAATTGATAAGCACAACCCATTTCTCGAAAGATAATACCCTTTTCTTCTTATTATAATCAGTTATCTTTATAGACTTGGTGGAAGTTATAATATTGGAGGCCTCTACATAAGCCTTGTGAGCATCCTTTTCCGTAGAATAGCTACCTAGACTTATATGTTTGCTTTTGTGCGTAAATGAAGAACGATAGTAAATAGTACCGTCTTTTTTTGTAGCTTTAAATACTCCAGGGTACATTTTGACCTCCGATTTTAGTAAAAAAATATGTCTCACAACCCATTTTAACACGAAATTATAAAAATTAGAAGAAAAAAGTTAATAACTACTACTTTATCAGAAAAAAGCGGTTATGGTAAAAGTGCACAAAATTAGATTGGTGATAAAGGGGTTATTGTGCATGTTTGTAGGGTGGCTACTTTTTTGTGGTAAAATATGGATGGCAATTACTCCCAAAATTCAAGAGGTAGTGTTGACAGTCGTTGGCAGGTACAATATAATGCGTCTTAGGTCCAACGGGACTGAAAGGAGATAAATCATGGACAGTATTAAGACAGTATTTAGCAAAATACCTAGCGGTGCCATTGCAATGACAACTAGTGCCTTAGTGCTCGTAGCAGTAGCAGCATCTCTAGACAATACTACAAACGTAACAGTTAATGAAACAGAGAGTACAATCGAAGAAACAAACAGTGAAGATGATAGTGCGCCCGGGACTTACTACGCTGAACAGAATGTAACAAAGAACGAAGTTCAGATCGAAGAAACTTTAGATGAAGAACCATCTACAGCAACAAAACAGGAAAATGAAGAACATATAGTGGCAGAGCCAGAGTATGTTGTGGAATTTACAGAAGAAGATTATAAGGTATTATGTACTATTGTTGAGGCAGAGGCCGGTGATCAAGACGAAAAGGGAAAGATTTTAGTTGCTAATGTTATTATTAACAGAGTTAAGCATCCAAGGAAGTTCCCTAACAATATCACTGATGTGGTATTTGCAAACAATGGTAAAACATACCAGTTCTCACCAACTAGACCAGGTGGAAGATACTGGAGAGTAACAGCTAGTGAAGAAACTATAGACTGTGTAAACAGAGCACTTCGCGGTGAAGATTACTCAGAGGGTGCAATATACTTCTGTATGAAGACATCACCTAATAGCTGGTTTAACACAGCGCTTGAATTCTTATTCAAGCACCAGGACCACTACTTTTACAAATAACATAATTCATATTATAAGAAGCTTGAAGTATTTGATTCAAGCTTCTTTTTTTTCAAAAAAGCTTTTGTCTTTTATCAAGGCGGACATCTAGCCAGTGATGTTTGTGTGGTAAACACAGCTGTTTCGATTTTCTATTTTTATACGTTCGCCCTCACAAGCTTTTATAGTACAAGCCGCATAGCTCTGCAGAACTTCTCGCTCGCCCTATTATATGGGGCGAGCTTCGTCAAACAGCTTCGAGCTATGCGGTGTGCTTGCTCGGGCGAACTATAAAAACTTAACGAAAATCTGCAATGCTGTGTTTATCCACACAAATCATCATCTGGCATAGCTGTCTGACATATAAAAGACAAAAATATAGGCTCTTTGAAAAACGGCATTTAGAAAAATATGCGTTCTCGAAAACAGCACAGAAAAATATCTGTAAATAGCTGATGGTTAGAAGGAATATTCCAACGCAATATAAAAAGAAGCTTAGCAAATATTTTACCAAGCTTCTGATAATATGAATTATATTTTCTTTATTGCGTTAAAGATTTAATTTAGTGATACAAAAGGGCTTGTCAGAAGTGAAAAGGTGTGTTATAGTTATGAAGTGTGAAAGGGTCAGAAAGGTGTGACCAAAAGCACGAAGCGATTTTGTTGAAAAGTGTGAAAAGGTCAGAAAGGTGTGACCAAAAGCGCGAAGCGATTTTGCTGAAAAGTGTAAATCAGAAGAAAGTGTAAAGAGGTCGGAAAGGATATTATCATGGAATTAATGTATAAGAGTACAAGAAGCGATGAAACAGTTACAGCATCACAGGCTATATTAAAGGGTCTTGCAAGCGATGGAGGATTATTCGTACCTGTTTCGTTACCAAAGCTTTCAGTAGATATAGAGGAATTGAAGGGTATGAGCTATCAAGAAGTTGCTTATACTGTTATGAAGGAATTCCTTACAGATTTCACAGAGGAGGAGCTTAAGAATTGTATAGCGAAGGCGTATGATTCAAAGTTTGATACAGAGGAGATAGCACCTATCGTTAAGGCAGATGGAGCATATTATCTTGAGTTGTTCCACGGTGCTACTATAGCGTTTAAGGATATGGCACTTTCTATATTGCCACATCTTCTTACAACATCAGCTAAGAAGAATAATGTTAAGAATGAGATAGTTATCTTAACTGCTACATCAGGTGATACAGGTAAGGCAGCTCTTGCAGGCTTTGCAGATGTAGAGAATACTCGTATCGTAGTGTTCTATCCAAAGGGAGGCGTTAGCCCTATCCAGGAGAAGCAGATGGTTACTCAGAAGGGTGCCAACACACATGTAGTAGGTATCAAGGGTAACTTTGACCAGGCTCAGAGCGGTGTGAAGGCTATATTTGGAAATAAGGAGTTGGAGAAGGAGCTTGACGCTGCTGGATTCCAGTTCTCTTCAGCAAACTCTATCAATATCGGTAGACTTGTACCACAGGTAGTTTATTATGTATATTCATACGCAAAGCTTTTAGCAGAGGGTGAGATAGAGAATGGTGAGAAGATAAATGTTGTAGTACCTACAGGTAACTTTGGTAATATCTTAGCGGCATATTATGCAAAGAATATGGGGCTTCCTATTGACAAGCTTATCTGTGCTTCAAATGATAACAAGGTTCTCTATGACTTCTTTGAGACAGGAAGCTATGATAAGAACAGAGACTTTATCCTTACAACATCACCTTCTATGGATATCCTTATCTCAAGCAATCTTGAGAGACTTATCTATAAAGTAGCTGGCTGTGATGCTGCTAAGAATAAGGAGCTTATGACAGCTCTTAGCACAGCTGGTAAGTATGATATTACAGATGATATGAAGGCTGAGCTTGCAGACTTCTATGGCAACTATGCAAATGAGGCTGAGACAGCAGATATCATTAAGGCTATCTACGAGGATACAGGATATGTTATCGATACACATACAGCAGTAGCTGCTAAGGTGTACAAGAAGTATAAGGAGGCTACAGGCGATACAACTAAGTCGGTTATCGCATCAACAGCTAGCCCATACAAGTTCACAAGAAGCGTTATGAACGCTATCGACCCTAAGTATGATGCTATGGGCGATTTCGAGCTTGTAGATGAACTTAGCAGAATCGGTAATGTGGCTGTTCCAAACGCAATCGAAGAAATCCGTACAGCGCCAGTACTTCATGATACAGTAGTTGAAGTAGATGAGATGACAGACGCAGTTAAGAAGTTCTTGGGATTATAAAACTGAACAAATATATAAGGTATGAATGTAAGTAGCTTAGATGGAATTGAATTCTGTCTAAGCTATTTTTACGTTAAAAATAGCAAAAACGACCATTCGACGAAATAAACGACCATTGGAGGGAAATGAATTGACATGAAAATGCAGAAGTGAAATGATGATTTTGTGAATAGTGCCATTTAGGTTTTTAGATGGTCATTTAGGCTAATTATATACTCAACATATAATCCAAGTTCGTTGACATGTAAGACGAGTTTAACTTTATCAATAAATAAGAATTAATGTTGGAGAAATAAGAATTAACCTCCTTGTATTTAGAATTGAAGAAAATGGTACATATTCTATATCAGGAAAAGGAAAACAGGTAATAAAATATAAACTGACTGAAGGCGGTAAAGTTATGATAACAAACCTAACGAGGTAAAGTAGTGTGTAAAAGAGAAGTCTGTTTGAGCGGATGAGCTAGAATAGACTTCTTTTTCTATAATATCAGCTTGCAAATTAATAATAAAGTGGTAGAATAGACGGTGGTTTTTGTAGAAAAACAGTATATTTTGTTGAAGGACAAATAGAAGGGGAAAATAATGAAAAATATATTAGAATATCTTGAACTGACAGCGGAAAAACATCCAGATAAGCTGGCAGCAAAGGATGAAAAGAAACAGTGTACTTATCGTGAGCTCCATCAACGTGCAAGAGAGATTGGTACAGATATAGCAAAAAGACAAGGAATACGTAAACCAGTTGCAGTTTTTATGGAAAAGAGCGTAGATACCTTAGAGATTTTCATGGGAATTGTTGAAGCTGGTGATTTTTATGTTTTAGTGGATCCAACATTTCCATATCAAAGAATTGCTCAGATTTTTGGCGTTTTAGAGCCAGAACTTGTAATTACAAAAAGCGAATACAGGGAAAAACTTGGGGAAACAGGCTATAACGGTGTTGTGATTGAGGAATCTGAGCTCGGTCATGAGGTAGACGAAAAGCTTCTTGCTGACATCAGAAAGCAGAGTAAGGACACAGATCCGTTATACGGTATCTTTACATCGGGATCGACTGGAGTACCAAAGGGTGTTGTTATCTGTCACCGTTCGGTCATTGATTTTATTGAGCCTTTTACGGAGATTTTTGGAATCACTGAAAAGGATGTTATTGGTAATCAGGCTCCGTTTGATTTCGATGTATCGGTAAAAGATATTTATTCGTGTTTAAAAACAGGTGCGACTCTTATTATTATTCCAAAGGCATATTTCCGTTTCCCTAACAATGTTGTGGATATGCTTGAGGACAATAAGGTTACAACGTTAATTTGGGCGGTGTCTGCATTGTGTCTTTTGAACAGATTACATGGCTTAAAATATAAAGTGCCATCTGCAATTGATAAGATTATGTTTAGTGGCGAGATGATGCCGATTAAGCAGTTAAATCAGTGGCGCGCACATTATCCAGAAGCAATGTTTGTTAACCTTTATGGACCTACAGAGATTACCTGTAACTGTACTTACTACATATTAGATAGAGAGTTTACAGAAGATGAGAAGCTTCCAATGGGTGATGCATTCCCAAATGAGCAGGTATTCCTTTTGAATGATGAGAATAAGGAAGTACGCGAAGCTGAAAAGCCTGGTGAGGTATGTGTAGCGGGAACTGCTTTAGCGCTTGGATACTATAACAATCCAGAGATGACAGCGAAGGTATTCACGCAGAATCCGTTAAATACACATTATCCAGAGCTCATTTATCATACAGGTGATTTAGCGTACTATGGAAAAGATGGACAGATGTATTTTGCGGGAAGAAAAGATTTCCAGATTAAGCATATGGGCCATCGTATTGAATTAGAAGAGATTGATACAGCTTTGAATGCTTTAAGTGGTGTAGAGCGTGCATGTACATTCTTTGATGAAAGGAAAAATCGTGTGGTGGCGTTCTATGTAGGATGTTCTGAGAAGAAAGAGATTATCGATGATATGAAGAAAAAAGTTCCAGAATATATGGTTCCAAATCTCTTTATGCAGGTAGAAGAGATGCCACTTACAAAGAATGGAAAAATCGACCGTAATTATCTTAAAGAGTTATATCAGACAGGAGGTAAGCATGGAGAATAATGTGATTGAACTTGCGAAAGCCCAGTTTGCAACACCATGCTACTTGTTTGATTTAGATGTACTGAAGGCACGTATGGAGTTGATTCAAGCGTGTCTGGGTAAGAGAGTCACGGCATGTTATGCAATGAAAGCAAATCCGTTTTTGATTGGACCAATGAATGCGTACACGCAAAGATACGAGGTTTGTTCACCAGGAGAGTACGAGATTTGTTATAGAGAAGGAATTGCACCTGAGAAAATTGTTGTTTCAGGTGTAAACAAAAACTTCGCATCCATGGATAGGATTATGGATTTAAGCAAAGGTGAAGGTATTTTTACCATTGAATCGCCAGAACACTATCGGATTCTGTCAGAGGTTTGCCAAAAATACCGAACAAAGATTAAGGTACTTCTTAGATTATCTAGTGGCAATCAATTTGGTATGGATAAAGAAACTTTAGAAAAGGTATTGATGCAGGTAAAAGCAGATGCAACTATGGAGTTTGAAGGAATTCATTTTTACTCTGGAACCCAGAAAAAGGCAAAAAAGGTAGAAAAGGAGATTGTAATGCTTCAGGAGTACGGCAAGTATCTTCAGGAAACATACGATGTGCCGACCAAGGAACTTGAGTATGGACCAGGACTTGGAGTTACTTACTTTGCCACAGATGAGCCTTTAGATGCAAATGAGCAGTTGTTGGAATTAAAAGCAGTGCTTGACACAGTGGATGCATTTTCGCATATTACAATTGAGCTTGGACGTTTCATTGCAAGTGAATGCGGGAATTACCTTACAAAGGTTGTAGATGTGAAAACAACAGAAGGAACTAATTATGCAATTGTTGATGGTGGTATTCACCAGTTAAACTATTATGGTCAGATTATGGGAATGAAGATTCCGCATATGAAATTGATAAAGGCACAGAAGCAGGATGTTTCCGAAGAAATGACTGCCTGGAATATTTGTGGTTCACTTTGCACTGTAAATGATGTGATTCTAAAGGGAGTACAGCTACCAGCATTAGCAAAGGATGACTGTCTGGTGTTTGAAAAGTGTGGAGCATATTCTGTAACAGAAGGAATGGCGCTGTTTTTGAGCCGTGAACTTCCACAGGTAGTATTTTATTCGAAAGAAAATGGTTTTATGGTTATTAGAGAAATCGTAGAAACAAATATATTTAATTCAAAAAGGAGATAAGAAAATGGAACAGTTACTTGAAATTTTAGAAGATATTCAGCCAGGAGTAGATTACGAAAATTGTACAACATTAATCGATGATGAAATCTTAGATTCATTCAGTATTTTATCGCTGGTATCAGAAATCGAAGATGCCTTCGAAATCGAAATCGAACCAGTAGAGCTAGTGGCAGAGAACTTCAATTCTGCACAGAGCCTTTGGGAAATGATTTGCAGATTAAGAGGAGAAGAGTAGAATGTCCTATCATTTGTTGGAATATTTTGCGATTTTCCTTCCTACAGTTATATTGGTATATCAGCTTTGCCCACAGAAATTTAGAAAAGGAGTGCTTTTACTAGCGAACTATATCTTTTTCTATTTGATTAGTGGAAAGCTTTTGATGTATTTGCTCGGAGCGACAGTCTTTACTCATTACATTGGTATTTGGATTGAAAATGTTGCGTTAACTACTGAAGGAAATGCGAAATTAATTACGTACAAAAAGAGAAGGGTTCTTGCTGTAGGGGTAGTAGCATCCGTTGGTCTTTTAGTAATGCTAAAATACTTAAACTTCTTTGGTCAGACGGCATCTGATTTTGTGAATTTGTTCACAGATGCATGGAAGTTTGAGCCAATTAAGTTCATGGTACCCGTTGGACTTTCGTTCTACACCTTGCAGATGATTGCCTATATGACAGATGTTTATCGTGGCAAGCAGAAGGCAGAGCATAATCTATTTAAAATGGCATTGTATTTAAGCTTCTTTCCACAGGTTATGGAAGGACCAATCAGTCGTTTCGCGGAAGTGGCAGATAGTTTATATGAAGGTAGAAAGATTGCCTTCAAGAATTTAAAGTTTGGATACCAGAGAATACTGTGGGGTTTGTTTAAAAAAATTGTTATTGCAGATCGTATTTATGTGACGGTAGGATATGTGTTTGACAATTATATGGAACTGGATGGTTCTATTATTGCCTTTGGTGTAGTGTGCTATACAGCGCAACTTTATATGGAATTCTCAGGATGTATGGACATTATTATTGGTAGTGGTGAGATTTTTGGAGTGACTCTTCCAGAAAACTTCCGTCAGCCATTTGCTGCCAAGGATGCGTCAGAGTTCTGGAGAAGATGGCATATTACACTTGGTGCATTTTTTAAGGATTATATTTTTTACCCAGTGTCGTTAGCAAAACCTGTAAAGAACTTTGCTAAAAAGTTTAAAGAGCGTTTCGGTAGAAATGTGAGCCAGTTTGTGGCGCCTACGATTGCGCTGTTTTGCGTATGGTCTTGTAATGGCTTGTGGCATGGCGCAAATTGGACATTTATTTTCTACGGTATGTATTACTTTGTGCTTATTTTTTTGGAAAATATCACAGAAGCACCAATTAAGAAACTTGCAGAAAAGTTAAATATCAACCGACAGGGAAGCAGATATCGTGTTTTCCAAGCAATTAAAATGTTTTTAATCATTAATGTTGGAGAATTATTCTTCCGTGCAGATACATTAACAGATGGATTTGCGATGCTTGGAAAGATTGTAACCAATTTTAATATTACAGAGCTTATCTATAAAATCACTTTATTGAAAATGGATGCAGCAGATTTGATAATTGCGGCAATTGGTATTCTCATCGTGGCAATTGTAGGAAAACTTCATGAAAAAGGTGTTAAAATTCGCGAGGCAATTGCAGGATGGAACATTGTAGCAAGATGGAGCTTATGGTATGCAGGTGCCGTAGTGGTCGTTCTGTTTGGTGCTTACGGTGTAGGTTATACAATTGTTGAGATGATTTATGCAGGTTACTAGGAGATAAAAATGAAAAAATGGAAAAATATATTTGGTAGTATCGTATTTCTTGGCGGCTTAGCAGGGATATTATTTCTTTTATCATTGGCATTAGCGCCAAAAGGTGACATTTATAATGCTGTTACTGTTGAAAGTAAGAGAAAAGCTTTGTTAAAAGAAGAAAACGATACCATTGATGTGATTGTAGTAGGAGATAGTGAAACATATTCTGCATACAGTCCACTTCAGATTTTTAAAGAGTATGGAATAACATCATATATCTGTGGAACTTCAGCGCAGAGACTTTGTGATACCATTAGTATTTTGGAAACAGCATTTGAAACACAGTCACCTGAATTGATTGTGTTAGAGACAAACTGTTTCTTTCGTTATGCAGGTTCTACGCAGGATGTAGAGTATGACATATTAAATGATGCGGCAAAGATATTTCCAATCTTAAAACATCATAACAGATGGAAACAGTATTTGGGTCTTGCGGATGCTTCAGATAGAGATATTGAGTGTATTAGAAAAGGCTTTAAGCTTCGTACAGACACAATTGCCTATGAAGGTGGGGAATGGATGAAAGAGTCTGACGGACGTATGGAATTTTCTGGCCTTGTAGATGAATACTTAGAGAAAATCTATGCACTTTGTGAAGAAAATGGTGCGCAGATACTCTTAGTTACGACTCCAGCTCCAACAAATTGGACTTATGAAAAGTATAATTCCGTAAATGATTGGGCTCAGGAAAAAAAGATTGTGTATCTTGATATGAATCTTAAGTCTGAAGAGTTAAATATTAATTGGGCACAGGATACAAGAGATGGTGGCAATCATTTGAATCATAATGGTGCGAGAAAGGTTTCAAGATATTTCGGTTCTTATTTGGCAGAGCAGTTTGAACTTATTGATCATCGTGACGAAGAGAAGTATTTATCATGGAAAGATGCTATTGAGAATTCAAAACTTGGACTATAATATGCTTAATAATGATATGATTAAAAAAACGACAGTTTCTTTTGCAACTGTCGTTTTGTGTTTCTTGCATTTATCATTTTGCAAGTAAGCTTCTTTTTGTATAATATCAAATAGATATCACTTTTTTGTCACATATATGATATAATCTTATTATGTTTTATTGTGTAGTTTGAAAAGAGGCAAAGAAAGGGAAAAATTATGAGCAAGATATTGGTAGTAGATGATGAAGAAAAGATTCGTTTGATTATAAAGAAATACGCTGAGTTTGAAGGCTATGATATAAGTGAGGCAGCTGATGGTATGGAAGCTATAGAGATGTGCAAGGAAAATGACTATGACCTGATTATCCTTGATGTGATGATGCCAGAGCTGGACGGATTTTCTGCCTGCAAGGAGATAAAGAAGATTAAGGATATTCCGGTTATTATGCTTTCGGCTAGAGGTGAAGAGTATGATAGGATACATGGCTTTGAGGCTGGTATAGATGACTATGTGGTGAAACCATTTTCGCCAAAGGAGTTGATGATGCGTGTTAATGTGGTTATATCACGACATGGACAGGCAAAGTCTATGAAGAATGAGGATGAAGGTCATGATGTCTATAAACAGGAGGGCTTGGTTATAGATTTTACTAGCAGAGTAGTAACTATAGATGGAGAGAAGGCTACTATGACTCCAAAGGAGTATGATTTGCTTTTCTATATGGTCAGAAATAAAGGAATAGCGCTTACACGAGAGAAACTTATATCAGAGGTGTGGGGCTATGATTACTTTGGAGATGATAGAACATTAGATACACATATAAAGTTACTTAGAAGTAGCTTGGGTGAGTATAGGAAATATTTGATAACATTGCGTGGAGTGGGGTACCGTTTTGAGGGCTAAGAGTTGCTTTATTATAAGGATTATGGTATAATTTTAGTAATGGATTTTGTGACTAAAATATTATATTAGGAGGGAAAAGCGTATGAAGAAAATATCTTTATTTCTAGTAGCTGTTATGTTGCTGTTGTCATTGGTAGCTTGTGGCAATGGTGGAGCTACAGCAGGCAAAGGAGAAATGAACAATGGGGAAAAGGCGTGGACTGTGAAGAAGGCCACATATACTTATTCTTCAGGGGAATCAACTGTGACTTACACCAGTGAGTTAAAGGATGCATCCTTTATAATGAACAATCTTAGGGAATTAAGGAAGGGTGAAGTAAATCGTAGTAGTATGATATTTGAGTTTAACTCGAATGGAATTACTAAGATAATAGAGGAAAAGCAAGACTTTGGTAAGGATGTTGAAAGAGGTGAAGAGATGACTATCACCTATGATGAGACAACATCGACCTTGACTAGACTGTCGGTTGAAAATGGCAAAGAATCATCCAAGGAAGTATATGTAATAGCGTGGGATAATGAAGGCCGTATCTCTAGTTATGATCAGACAAATTTTTATTTTGAATATGATGGTGAAGGTAATTTGGTTGAGGACAGTAAGTATGAGTATAAATATACTTATAGTTATGGAAATGATAGCTATACTATCACACAGGATGAAGTTAGAGAGGCATATGTAGATGGTAGTGATGTAGAAGCTATCAGACGTAAGGCTACTACAGTACCTTATGACGAAAAAGGTGATATTAAAACTGTTATAAGTTATGTAAAGCTAGATGGAAAAACACCTTTGTATACAGGAAGTGGTGATAAGAAAAAAGTAGATGAGGTTGTCGTTTCAAACTGGTGGGGTTATGAGGTTTCTCGTGTATATAATTATAGTGATGGTACATCTGAGAATGCGCAAGGTGACCAGTATACTTTTGATGGTGAAGGAAAGATAGTCAAGCTGACTAATGACGAAGCCGAATTATGCATAGACTTTACTTATGATAATAATGGTAATTTATTAAGAATTCAAAGAACTAAAAATGGTGAAATCACAACTATTGAATTTGAATGGATGCAGATACCTGCAAAGTTGGATAGTCAGATAGCCATGATGTACGGCGCACCTCATTGGTCAGTAGCAGAGTTTATAGATAATTATGTAGAATTTAATTGGGAAGGAAGATTAACTGTTAGAACATATAAACTGTCAGACTTTCTCTCATATGTAAAGTAAATGATTTATGAATAATGTAACCTCCCGAAACCGAGTTTGGTTTCGGGAGTATTTATATATATCTTTTATTTATTTTCAACTGATTTTCACACAAACATCAAATAGTATATCTATACTATATGATAATTGAAAGGCTTATGCTTTTATGTTACAATCAAGCAGTGAAGGTAATGTATACAAAAAGCATATAATACTGACGTTGTGGAGGCATTGATTTGAAAAACAGAAAGTTAGGCATAAAGTGGAAAATATTTATATATATGCTTGGTTTTATAGGGGTGCTATTGGCACTTTTATGGATATTTCAGACTATGTATTTAGATGAATTCTACAAGATGATAAAGAAAAATGAATTAGAAAATGTATTCTCAAATGTTGAAACTATATTAGGTGCTGATGATATGACAGAAGGATTAGAATTAGTGGCATCCAGATACGATATATGCGTGGTTGTAGTTGACCAGTATGGCAATGAATTGTATAGTTCAGAGCAGAATACTCAATGCTATGTTCATAAGATGCGCAGAGATGAAATAATTAAATTTATAAGCAAAGCTGCGCAAAATGACGGTAGCTATTCTGAAATTATAGCGGGTGATGATATAGGTGTTCAGATACCTAATATCGATGACAGGTTTGAAATATTTTTTCCAGAGCGATTCCATGGAATAGGTGAGATGGTTGCAAGTGAGAGCATAATTAAGATAAATCTATATGAACGTGCTGATGGAATGAAGATGGCGGTGATTATCAATTCTGTTATTACACCAGTAGATGCGACAGTACAAACTATTAGAGTTCAGTTAGTGTGTATATCTGTGATAATGGTTATATTGGCCCTGATTATGGCTATTATTATTTCTTATAAGGTTTCCAAGCCTATTGTTAAGATAAATAAATCTGCTAGTAGACTAGGCAAGGGTGATTATACAGTAACATTCGACGGACAGGGATATAAAGAGATAGCTCAGTTGTCAGATACATTAAATTATGCTACCATTGAGTTGGCAAAGGCTGAAGGTCTGCAAAGAGAATTATTGGCAAATGTTTCTCATGACCTTAGAACTCCTCTTACGATGATTACTGCATATTCAGAGGTTATGCGTGATTTGCCAGGGGAGAATACACCAGAAAATGTGCAGGTAGTTATAGATGAGGCAAAGAGACTTACTACACTTGTTAATGATTTGCTTGATATATCCAAGTTACAGGCCGGTGTTGCAGAACTAGAACTTAAAGTGTATGATTTAACTGAAAGTATTCAGTCAGTTATAGATAGATATGCAAAGTTTATGGAGCAAAATGGCTATAAGATCAAATTCGATTTTGATAGACATGTAACTGTATATGCAGATGAGTACAAGATATATCAGGTGATTTACAATCTGGTAAATAATGCTATAAACTATACGGGTGAGGATAAGACCGTAATAGTGACTCAAAGAGTTGCAGGCAGTATAGTGCGTATAGAGGTGGCTGACACGGGTGCAGGTATTGCTGTAGAAGAGTTAGAAAACGTTTGGGAGAGATATTACAAGGTGGATAAGAGCCACAAGAGAGCTATGATGGGAACTGGCTTAGGTTTATCCATAGTGAAGAATGTACTGAAGCTTCATCATGCGCAGTTTGGTGTGAGCAGCAAAGAAAACGAGGGTACAATCTTTTGGTTTGAACTTAAGGTGGCGCAGATGCCTGTAAAGTAGACATTAGAGGAGGTATAAAGGATGGCTATTGAAGTCTTTAGCCGATATGAGAAGAAGTATCTAATCGATGAAAGAACATACAAGTTTATAGTAGATAGGCTTGATGAATATATGGAAGCTGATAAGTATAGTCGTGATGGTGGATTTTACAATATTGCAAATATTTATTATGACACATCAGATGATGCGATTATTAGAGCATCTATTGACAAGCCTATATACAAGGAAAAGCTACGTTTAAGAAGTTATGGAGTGCCAGGTTTAGATGACAAGGTATTTCTCGAGATTAAGAAAAAGTATAAAGGCTTGGTCAATAAACGTAGGACAAAGCTACGTTTGAGAGAAGCCTATGACCTGACGCTTAATGGTATAGCACCGCAGGACAGTAATTATATTAACAAGCAGGTGTTGTCAGAGATTCAATGGTTCTTGAAAAGATACGATTTGGAGCCTAAGGTATATATTACATATGACAGAAGAGCATATTTTGCCAAGGGTGATTCAGACTTTAGAGTTACATTTGACACAAATATGCGTACTAGGAGAACAGACGTAGGGTTAGAAAATGGAAATCATGGTGAATTGCTTGTTGGTAATGAACTGTGGCTTATGGAGGTTAAAAGCTTTATGGCAGTACCATTATGGTTTACAAAGATACTGTCTGAGGCAGGAGTACAACCAACTTCGTTCTCAAAATACGGAACAGAATACAAAAAATACTTAATAGAAAAACATGGATTAAAAGGAGAAAATTTATTATGTTTACCACGATTCTAGAAACAACATCCACAGGTACGGTGTCAACAGAAGCAGGACTTACTTGTATAGTTACAGGTATTATATTGGGTCTTGTTATTAGCTTGATTTATATGTTTAGTGACAAGGAAAAGAAATATTCATCACCATTTGCATTTAGTTTAGCTATATTGCCAGCTATTGTAACTGTTGTTATCATGGTTGTTGGCTCAGATATTGCTAGAGCAATATCTCTTGGCGGTGTATTTGCACTTGTTAGATTTAGAAGTGTACCAGGTAATTCAAAGGATATTACTAATGTTTTCTTTGCTATGGCAGTTGGTCTTTCAACAGGTATGGGATACATAACTATAGCAGTTATAGTAACAGTTATTATAGGTTTGTATTACTTGGTTTTAGGAAGAATGAAGTTTGGTGTAAAGAGAGCGGTTACAAAGCAGCTTAGAGTAACTATACCAGAGAATCTTGATTATGAAGGCATATTCGACGATTTATTTTCAGAGTATACAAAGAGATATGAGCTTGAGAGAGTTAGAACAACAAACTTGGGAACGCTTTATGAGCTTACATATATTGTGGATATGAAACCAGGTGTTAGCGAGAAGCAGTTTATAGACTCAATCAGATGTAGAAATGGCAATCTTAATATTATATTAGGTAAGCTGCCAGATAGACTTGAACAGTTATAAAGTTTGCATTTTAACATTAAATATGGTATGATTAAGGGGTAGTTTTGCGTACGTGAGATTACCCCATTGTTATATTTAGAAGGAGATAAAGAACATGGCATTTTCAAAAGAAATATTTGGACAGACTAAGGACGGTAAGACAGCATATCTTTATACAATAACTAATGATAATGGAATGACAGCTAAGTTTACAGACTTAGGAGCAGCACTTGTATCCCTAGAGGTACCAGATAGAGATGGCAATCCATGTGATGTAGTATTGGGGTACGAAAAAATAGAAGGATATATTGGAAATCTTCCTAACTTTGGTATAACAGTTGGACGACATGCCAATCGTATAGGCGGTGCCAGCTTTGAGTTAAATGGCAAGACATATAAGTTAGATAAGAATGATAACGGTAAAAACAACCTTCATAGCGGTTTTAATGGATATGGAAAGAGACTGTGGGAGGGCGATATGTATGAGGATGAGCTTGGACAGACCATAGCATTTTCATATACTAGCCCAGATGGTGACCAGGGCTTCCCAGGTGAATTGGAGATACAGGTTAGATATATTATCACAGAGGACAATTGTGTTATCATAGAGTATGAGGCTAAGAGTGATCAGGATACAGTTGTTAATATGACAAATCATTCATATTTCAATCTTTCAGGTCATGCATCAGGTTCAGCACTGGATCATAAGTTATGGATAGATGCTGATGAGTTTACACATATTGATAAGCATTTACTTCCAGATGGTCAGTTGATAAAGGTTGATGGCACTCCTATGGACTTTAGAGTGGCTAAGGTAGTCGGTACAGATATCAAGTCAGATTACGATCAGATTAAGCTGGGAAGAGGATATGACCACAACTGGGTTCTGAAGACACAAGAGGGTGAGGTATCACTTGTTGCATCACTTGAGAGTGAAGTCAGTGGAATATATATGGAGACATATACAGATTTGCCTGGTATACAGTTCTATGCAGGCAACTTTATAGGTGAGAGAAAGTATTGTAAGAATGGTGTTACATATGGATGTCATGATGGCTTGTGCTTAGAAACACAGTATTTCCCAAATGCAATCAATGTACCAAGTTTTAAGCAGCCAGTATTAAAAGCAGGAGATGTATATAATACAACAACTGTATACAAGTTTATGGTTAAGTAGTATCGAGGAGTTATATGGCAGTATTTAAGAACTTTTTCGCTATGTTAGCGAGAATGAAATATATAAATAGATGGGGACTTATGCGCAATACCATTACAGAGAATATTGCAGAGCATAGTTTGGATACAGCAGTCATAGCACACGGATTAGCTGTTATAGGCAATACCTATTATGGAAAGCATCTAGATGAGGAACGTATAGCAGTATTGGCCATGTTCCATGACACAACAGAGATTATAACAGGCGATTTACCAACACCTATTAAGTATTTTGCACCCGAGATAAAGGTTGCTTATAAGAATGTTGAGTCGGCAGCAGGCAATAAGCTTCTGAAAGCCTTACCTAGAGAGATGCGTTCAGTATACGAACCATTACTTCACGAGGATGAGGACGAAAAGGAATTGTGGAGATATGTAAAGGCGGCAGATAAGATATCTGCGCTGATAAAGTGTGTAGAGGAAAAACGAATGGGAAATATGGATTTTGAACAGGCGGAACGTTCAACAGTAGAAGCCATCAAAGCCATGAATATGGAGGAGGCAAATTATTTCTTGGAAAACTTCCTTCCAGCATATAGTTTAACATTAGATGAACAGTCTGGGTCGGAGTCCTAATGGATTTCGACCTTCAGCTAAGTCATAGTCAATCAATACAGAAAGGATAACTGGTTACAGATGTCTAAGAGCTTATTTATAGCAGAGAAGCCTAGTGTGGCAAATGAATTTGCCAAGGCCTTAAAAGAGAATATGAGAAAAAAAGATGGATATCTTGAGTCTGATAACTATGTGGTGACATGGTGCGTCGGACATTTGGTTACTATGAGTTATCCGGAAGTATATGATGAGAAATTAAAGAAGTGGAGCATTGATACACTTCCATTTATACCTGAAAAGTTTCTTTATGAGGTAATTCCTTCGGTTAAGAAGCAGTTTGATATAGTTAGTGAACTGTTGCGCCGTGATGATGTTACTTGCATATATGTGTGTACTGACTCTGGACGAGAAGGAGAGTACATATATCGTTTGGTTGAGCAGATGTCTGGTGTACAGGGCAAGGCTAGAAAACGTGTATGGATAGACTCACAGACAGAGGAAGAGATAAACAGAGGTATAACAGAGGCAAAGGATTTAAGTGAGTATGACAATCTTTCGGCTGCGGCATATTTACGTGCAAAAGAGGATTATCTTATGGGTATCAACTTTTCGCGTATATTGACCCTAAAGTACGGACGTAGCATCGCGGCATATCTAAAGCAAGATAGAGCTGTAGTTTCTGTGGGTCGAGTAATGACCTGCGTACTAGGTATGATTGTCAGACGTGAGCGAGAGATAAGAGAGTTTGTAAAGACACCATTTTACAGAGTGTTAGGTGCAATGAATTTGGATGAATTCAAATTCGATGCAGAGTGGAGAGTGCAGGAGCAGTCAAAGTATGCGGGACATCCAGCACTGTATAAGGAAAATGGTTTCAAGGAGAGAGAACGAGCAGAGGAGCTCATATGTGATATAAAGAATCAAGGAAAAGAGTACCTTACTGTTGAGCAGGCAGAGAAGAAGAAGGAAACAAAAAATCCACCGCTGTTATATAACTTAGCGGAACTTCAGAATGACTGTTCAAGGATGTTTAAGATAAGTCCAGACCAGACACTTAGTATAGTTCAGGAACTATATGAGAAGAAGATGGTTACATATCCAAGAACAGATGCCAGAGTATTATCTAGTGCTGTTGCAAAGGAGATATACAAGAATATCAGTGGTCTTACAAAGGTTGAGAAATTTAGGGCCTTTGCAGAGGAAACTTTGAATATGGGTAGCTACAAGAAGATAGCATCAACACGATATGTTAATGATAAACAGATAACAGACCACTATGCTATCATACCTACAGGACAGGGACTGGGGGCTATGAATTCCCTTAATCCACTTACTGAGAAGGTATATGAGGTTATAGTTAGAAGATTCTTAAGTATTTTTTATCCACCAGCAACATATCAGAAGGTAAGTCTTGTGTTGAAGGCAGACTTTGCAGATAACATAGAGAGACATGAGAATTTCTATGCGAGCTTTAAGGTGCTCATGGATGAAGGATATCTCAAGGTGGCCAATAGTTACAGCAAAAAGGACAATAGTGATGTAACTAAGGAACAGACTAAGGAAGATTCAGAGGAAAAATCTAAGGAAGATGGCGCTGAAGAAGCAGATATCAAACTAGATGAGGCCGTCATAGAGAGGTTGAAAAAGCTTAAAAAGGATGATAAGATAGCACTTGTAGAATTGAATATCAAGGAGGGTGAAACATCACCACCAAAGAGATATAATTCAGGTTCTATCATATTGGCAATGGAAAATGCCGGTCAGCTTATAGAGGATGAAGAACTAAGAGCACAGATAAAGGGTAGCGGTATTGGTACGTCAGCAACTAGAGCTGAGATATTAAAAAAACTCATCAATATTAACTATATTAACCTGAATAAAAAGACTCAGGTGCTTACACCATCACTGTATGGAGAGGTAATATTTGATGTGGTTAATTCGTCTATTACGTCATTGCTTAACCCAGAGCTAACAGCTAGTTGGGAAAAGGGTCTGACTTATGTGGCTGAGGGTAGCATAACTAGTGACGAATATATGCAGAAATTAAGTGACTTTGTGTCAAAGAGAGTAAATGGAGTAAAGAATTTATACAATCAGGATAAGCTAAAGTATCTTTTTGATATGGCAGCAGTTCATTACAAAAGATAGTAGAAGATAGATTTGTATATATGCATAACAAGAAAGGATATAATTATGTGTGGTATCGTAGGATATGTAGGTAAAAAGGATTGTGCAGACGTACTTGTAGATGCATTGTCAAAGCTTGAATACAGAGGCTATGACTCAGCAGGTATTGCGGTGTTTGAGGATGGAAAGATAGTTGTAGAAAAGACTAAGGGACGTTTGGTTGATTTGACAGATAAGATGAATGCTGGTCATAAACCAACAGGTAATTGTGGTATAGGACATACAAGATGGGCAACTCACGGAGAGCCTTCTGATGTTAATTCACATCCACATGGTAATGCTAAGATTACTATTGTACACAATGGTATTATAGAGAATTATATTAGACTTAAGAGTTTCCTTACAAAGAAGGGATATGTATTTGAGTCTGAGACTGATACAGAGACTGTAGCGAAGCTTCTTGATTACTATTACAACAAGGAGAAGGATCCGTTTAAGACTATTCAGCAGGTTTTGGCTGAGATAGAGGGTTCTTATGCGTTAGGAATCGTATTTGCTGATTGTCCTGGCAAGATATATTCTGTTAGAAAAGATAGCCCTCTTATCGTAGGTCTTGGTGAAGGTGAGAATTTTATAGCATCTGACGTACCAGCTATCTTAAAATATACAAGAGATTATTATCTGCTTGAATATGATGAGATTGCTGAGATTACAGAAGATGAAGTAAAGATATATGATATCCATGGCACAGAGCTTTCAAAGGAAGTGCAGCATGCGAACTGGGATATTGAAGCGGCAGAAAAGGGCGGATATGCGCACTTTATGTTAAAGGAGATTCACGAGCAGCCAACAGCTATAAAGACAACTATCAGACCTAGAATAATGGATGGTATGCCATTCCTTGAGGAGTGTGGTATTACACTTGATATGCTTAAAAGCTATAGAAAGATATATATTGTTGCCTGTGGAACTGCTATGCACGCAGGTTTAGTAGGCAAGTATGTTATAGAGGAGCTTGCTAGAGTAGAAGTTATCGTAGATATTGCTTCAGAGTTTAGATATAGAAATCCTATTATAGGAAGTGATGATTTAGTTATACTTATATCACAGTCAGGCGAGACAGCAGATACAAAGGCTGTATTACGACTTGCAAAGGAGATGGGGGCAACAACTCTTTCTATCGTAAACGTGAAGGGTTCATCTATAGCTAGAGAGTCAGACTTTGTAGTATATACACATGCTGGCCCAGAGATATCGGTAGCGTCTACAAAGGCATATATGGTGCAGTTATCTATTATGTATATGTTAGCGTTTGAGCTTGCATATGCAAATGGCAGAATAACAGAGGAACAGTGTAAGGCATTGGTTGCTGAGCTTGAGACTATACCTTCAAAGGTAGAGGAAGCATTTGCATTAGAGAGCGATTGTCAGTATGCAGCATCTACTCTTATCAATTCAGAGAGTCTCCTCTATATAGGTAGAGGCTTAGATTATGCACTTAGTATGGAAGGCTCACTTAAGCTTAAGGAGATATCATATATTCATTCTGAATCATATGCAGCAGGTGAGCTTAAGCATGGAACAATCTCTCTTGTAACAGAGGATATGCCTGTTATAGCAGTGGCTACACAGGATAGATTATTTGATAAGACAGTAAGTAACATTAAGGAAGTAAAGGCTCGTGGAGCTAAAGTTGTAATGATAGCCAAGGAAAATGTAGATGTGACAGAAGATGTGGCAGATGTTGTTATTAAGCTTCCAGTGGTAAGTGATATACTTATGCCTATGGTAGCAGTAGTTCCATTACAGATGCTTGCTTATTATACATCTGTTCTGAAGGGATGCGATGTAGATAAGCCAAGAAACCTTGCTAAGAGTGTAACTGTAGAATAGAATGATACAAGCGAGTCAAGTATGGACAAAATTTTAGGCAACATTTATGTTGGCATAAATTTTGTAAATAGTTGACGGGGACGAGAGTTTCGAAGAAACGGAGTCACCGTATCATTTGAGGAATAATGGAGAGAAATATGAAAATCGAAAAATTATTTGAAAACTTAAATGAGACAACTATAGCAGCACCACTTTTCGAAGGTGCCGTATATCCATGGGAGGTTCTTCCTAAGATAGGAGATTTTATCATAGAATTAGGAATGAAGCTTCCAAAGGATGAATATACTATGGTAAGCGAGAATGTGTGGATTGCTAATTCTGCAAAAGTAGCACCTACAGCATTCTTAGGAAGTCCATTGATTGTTGACAAGGATGCAGAGATTAGACATTGTGCATTCATAAGAGGCAATGCAATCGTTGGAAAGGGAGCTGTAGTAGGCAACTCTACAGAGCTAAAGAATGTAGTTCTTTTTGACAAGGTACAGGTTCCACATTACAACTACGTAGGAGATTCCATATTAGGCTATAAGTCGCATATGGGAGCAGGTAGCATTACTTCTAATGTGAAATCAGATAAAACATTAGTTACTATAAAGTATGGAACAGATAAGGTAGAGACTGGGCTGAAAAAAATGGGAGCAGTACTTGGTGATGAGGTAGAGGTAGGCTGCAATTCTGTGCTTAATCCTGGAACTGTTGTGGGAAGTCATAGTAATATTTATCCATTATCTAGTGTTAGGGGATATATTCCTTCAAACTCTATATTTAAGAGTGCGGATAATGTCGTAGAAAAAAACTAACTTATACTTGTAAAAATGTAAAAAAGAGAGTATACTATAGTCATAAAGATGAGTAAATAAATTTTATATCGTATATGTTTCCTGGGATGCTCGATACTCCTGTTTTATTTGAACCTACATTTATTTAAAGGGATTCCTATATTTCAGATATGATGTCAAGCCTCGTTATATATTAGTGGAAGGCTGAGTATCAGATGCGGTTGCCCACCTAGCTATGCTAGGACTCAAAGCGCAGGAACCGGCATTTTGGGATACATATATTGAATAGAAAAAGCAGCATTGTGATGCTGCTTTTTTCTAAATGAAAGAGATTTGAAACAGGGAAGGTCAAAATATGCAAGAACTATTGTCAAAGGTTAAAAATATAGGCATTAAAAATATAGTGCTGATTGTGGCAGCAGTTGTTATGGCTGTGATACTTATTTGGTATGGAACAACAGCAGATTCTAGATATAATCCAAAGGATAATGTTGTAAATAGAGGACAGGTGGCAAAGGCGGTTTCATTATTATTTCATAGTATGGAAGACATAGAAGCCACAAAGAAAGATTATTTCTTGTCAAAGGAAAATGCCTGGTACGAGAAGTATATGAATATGATGTATGAAGATGCGTATTTTGCAACGAAGGAGATAACACCTACAGAAAAGGCTGTATTAGATTCATTTACATATTCGGATTTAGGAAAGTTGTTTACAAATATTGGTGTAGTAGACAAGGAATTATTATCCTATGTCAAGAACAATAGAGCAGGAAATCCTATAAGGTTAGATGAATGGACTGAGATATATGGGAAAATGGTGGAAAAACTAGACTTAAATAAGGAGATTAAGTCTATAAATCTTGTTGTAGCAGGAACTATATCAAATGATGAAACTATAGAACAGTGGCAATCAAAAACAACATATGGCGATCTTGGTTTTGAGGGATTAGCTTTAGACTATTACATAGATAAGGGAATAACTGTCCTGTTAAAAGGTGATGAAATAATATGTGTTAAATCTGTATATAGTGAAAAAGTAACATATCACAATAGCTGGATTATATCTATGTCGGGAGGCGTAGTGAAGGCATATATAGAGGGCGCTTATAGGGAATTTATTGCAAGCGATAAAACTGCTATATACAATAATGTTGTAGCTGATATTTCTGTACAGGACCATAAGTTAAAGGATATAAGCTTTAAGACAAAAACAGTATCAGGTAAGGTAATGTCATCTTCTGGAAATGGTATAGAGATAGAGAAGAATGGCGTATATCAAGTAGATGATTACTGCAAGGTATATAAAATATATGGAAATATTGCTATGAGTAGCATAAATGAAGTGCTTGTAGGATATGACAGTCAAAAGTTTATATTGAATAATGATGGTAAGATTGTAGCTATTGTTATGGATAGAGATTTAACAGCATCAAATATTCGTGTGCTTATAAAGACAAATGGATATAAGGAGTTGTTGCATGATTATGTAACTATCAGTTCGAAGGATGGTTGTAGAGTATACTATAACAAGGGCGGTGGCTTGTTTGAATTAAAGCCAGGAGAAGAATTTACCTTCAAACCAGATTCAGATGTACTTAAGGATGGAAGAATAGTCATAACATCTAATGGTATAGACGGAAGAATAACTATAAATAGTTTAACAAGAGGACAAGGAACACCTTCGTATAGAGGAACTGTAGAGTTGGTAGTAAAAGATGGTAAGCTTGCCATTGTCAATGAATTACCATTAGAGCAGTATCTATATAGTGTGGTACCTAGTGAGATGCCTTGGAGCTATAACTATGAAGCACTTAAGGCTCAGGCGATTTGCGCAAGAAGCTTTGCTTATATACACATTTTAGGGAATGGATATAGCGAATATGGAGCGCATGTAGATGACAGTACGACATATCAAGTATATGGCAACTCGGATGAGCAAACTGTTACAAATGCCGCGGTAGATGAAACTTATGGTCAGGTGTTGATGCATGGAGATAAGACTATATCAGCTTATTTCTTCTCTACATCTTGTGGTGCAACTACATCATCTTCTGTATGGGGTACTAAGGTGCCGTATACTCAAGGAAAGATATTGACAGAACAGTCATTATCTATGGATTTAACAGATGAGAATACCTTTGGCGCATTTATAAGAACACCTTATAAGACATACGATAGCGAATATCCATGGTACAGATGGAATCTAAATATGACATTAGAGCAGGTTACTAATGCTATCAACAAAAATATTGGCCAAATAAAGCTTGGAAATGTTAAGGTTTTAAATGATAGAGGTCAGTGGATTGAAAAAAAGATTGATAATGTTGGTGATATAAAAAAGATAGAGTGTGGAGAGAGAGGCCAAGGCGGTGTTCTTGATTATATAACAATCTTTGGAACAGAGTGTACTGTTAGAGTATATAAGGAGTATTACATTAGAACAGTATTATCGCCAGAAGGTATATCTATAAAGAGAAATTCAGGTGATGAATATACAACAGCAACTATGCTACCAAGTGGATTTTTTGTACTAGAGGAGATAACAGAGGATAACATATTGACCTCCTATAATATTATAGGAGGAGGATATGGTCATGGAGTAGGTATGAGTCAAAATGCAGCTAACTATATGGCGAAATCAGGCAAGAGCTGTATAGAAATATTAGAGTTTTTCTATACAGGAATCAATTTGGCTAAGATATATTAGTGTTTAACGCCACATATTTATCTCTGCACCTATAAATAGTATATACATACAAAAGTATATCCAGAGCATAAGTAGAATCACAGTAGTTAAACTGCCATATATATAGGTCGAGGTTGCAAAGTTATCAATGTAGAATGAGTAGGCTGATGAAAATGTAATCCAGCCCACAGCAGTAAATATTGCACCAGGCAATCTATCTTGAAAACTATAGGCTTTATTGGGAACTATTCCGTACAAATAGATAAATCCTATAGTGAATATAATCGGTATATATATCATTCTTAGGCTCAATACAAAGGATGATATGTCATAGATAGGTGGAATATGGCTATGAAAGAATTCTAATAAACTATTTCCAAAGACCATAATACCTAAGGCTAAAACTATAATAATTAAGAAAACTACAGTGTAAAAGACCGCAACTATACGAAGATGAATATAGTTGCGGTTTTCGTTTACACCAAAAACTGCATTTAATCCACGTATTATAGATAAAGTGGCACGAGAAGAAGACCACAATGCGGTTAATGCAGTAGCAGATATTATAGTGAAATTGGAACGGTGATACATTTCATTTACAATTTGTCTAATAAGACCGTCTAGACTACTAGGTGTTATACTTAAAACGCTGTTTAGTAGGAAATGCTCAGTTACTGGTGTGTAGCGAAGTAATGCCAGTAAAAGCATAAGTATTGGGAAGATAGATATTATGACGAAAAAAGATGAGGTGGCGGCATAAGCACCCACGTGGTCATACGACAATTGGCGTGAAAAATTCAATATTGTTTCATACATTTTTTTGATTTTTATCATAGAAACTCCTTGTATGTACGATTAAAATTTTGTTTATTAAATATAGTATTAAGAATATTATAAAAAGTTATGCAAAATCATAAAAATACTTGCGTAATATTATAAAATAGGATATAATATGAATTAAATTATACGTGCAAATACCTAAGATAGAAGGTGGAAAAAATTGTTAGATAAGATTATTGAAAAATGGAATGAATTATTTTTTATATTGATGTTGAGCATATTTGCAATAATTTTTGCATTTGTATACTTTGGTTCTGAAGACAGTAAGAATAAGAGTATGTATGATGGTATAAAGTTGTCGTCTCTTAAAAGTGATTGGTATGTATATGGAAGCTCTTTGGATGAAGGTCAGATAGTTTTTATACCAGAGACATTTGAGGTTCCTGTAGGTCAAACTGTTTCTATCAGAAAAGTTTGCGAGGATATGACAGATGGTATGGCATTGTGCTTTAAGACAGAACATACTTCGGTTAGAGTTTTAATCAACAACGTAGAGGTATATTCATATGGATGGGAGGATATTCCTATAGGAGATTCTCCAGGAAGTAAATGGCATATAATACCTATGTATAGTGAGAACTCAGGTAAGACTATGGAGATACAATTCAATTCTGAGTATGGAAGATATTCAGGTCTTGTACCAGAGATCTTTATAGGATACGAAGGTGATGTAAATCTACACGTACAAAAGAGTACTATGACGGAGTATGTTATAGGATATATTTCACTTGTTTTAGGTTGCTTGCTTTTTATATCATTCTTCCTTGTAAGAAGGATATCGAGTATGAAGCAGTTGTTATACCTCGGTGCATATCTTATATTTAATGCATTATGGGGTATGGTGGAGTCGGGATATTTCCAGTTCTTAAATGGCAATGATTTCGGACTGTACTTTATGAAATGTATGTTGTTCGCTATAGTTCCGGTGGCTATGGTTATGGCATTAAAAGCAGTTGGTATCATAAAGAAACATTTCACTATAGTATTTGGAGTAGTGTTTACTAGTGCAATATGTATTGTTTTAATGCAATTATTTGGTGTGGCCGATTTCTATGAAACAACACATTGGGTACATATAGCAGTATTTATAGCCAGTGTAATTGTATTTATAGACAATTATATTGAATATAAAGAAAAGCAGGATAAGAACTTCAGATTAATCTTTATAGCATTCGTTACACTTTTAAGTGGAGTATTATTAGATTTATTGGATTTCTATACCTTCGCAATGACATGTAGAGGTTTCTTATTTAGAATAAGTTCTATCATATTTGTCATAATGTTAGGTGTATGGGCAGTGTATCAGGCGATGGATTTATTTGCTGAAGGTACTAAAAAGGAAATTTTTGCCAATATGGCGTACTCGGATACACTTACAGGCTTATATAATAGACGTGCCTTTGATGAAGATCTTAGACAGATCGAGTATGAGAGAATGAAGGTAATCATTGTTATGATTGACCTTAATAATCTTAAGACTATAAATGATAAGCTGGGACATCAGAGTGGTGATAATGCTATAAAAGCTATATCAAAGAGGTTGAAACAGTTTACAGAGAAAGCAGGAGAAAGATGTTACCGTACAGGTGGTGATGAGTTCTGTGTTATCTGTAAGAAGATGAATGTTAATGAAATCATGAATACTTGTGAAGGTATTAACGTAGACTTAGCGAATTCAAAAGAGGTGCCAGGAGCTACATTAAGTATGGCATGGGGATATAAGTCTTATGATCCATATATGTACGATACTATTGAACAGGTTGTTATGAAGGCTGATGAGATGATGTACGCTAAGAAGCAGAAGATGAAGGCAGAGATGGCAGAGAAGGCTGCAGCACAGAAATAGCTTGTATTTTGAAAAGTTGTGTGATACTATATTAAAGAATTCAAAATACAAAGGCAATGATTGTGTATAGTAGGTTATAGCTATTCTTTAAGAGAGAGGAAATCATCGGCTGTAAGTTTCCTTAAGCGCTGGTTATGTACTGAATTTCCCACAGGAGCTGTCTAGGTGAAGATTAGTAGTCTAGAACGGATGCTGCACGTTACGCAGATAATGAGAGTCCACATTTATGATATGATGTGGGAATCTGGGTGGTATCGCGGATAGATTAAATGTAAATATATTCGTCCCTTTAGTTTCTAAAGGGACGATTTTTTTATCTAAAATTTGATTATGATAGTAAAATTATTTCCCTAGGTGAAACGATACAAATCATATAGAAAAGGAGAATGTGCAATGAATGCAAATTTAGAGCAAATCAAGCAGGAAATTATTGCAGGAGCAGAAGAGTTGAATTCGGCAAAAGAAGTATATGAATTCAGAAAGAAGTTCCTAGATGGAAAGACTGGTAAGATAGGTCTTCTTATGAAAGAGATGAAGAACATCCCTAATGAGGAGAAGGCGGCTTATGGTAAAGGAGTTAACGAGTTAAAGGAGTGGGCTCTTGGTTTTATCGGCGATATAGATGAGAAGATGAAGGCTAAGGAGTTACAGGCTAGATATGAGGCTGAGAGAATAGATATCTCTCTTCCAGCAGAGGAAGTTGCAGAAGGTAATCTTCATCCTATTACATTAGTTAAAAATGAGATAATAGATATATTTGCAGGAATGGGATTCGAGATATTTGAAGGCCCAGAGATTGAGACAGATTATTATAACTTTACAGCTCTTAATACTCCACAGGATCACCCAGCTAGAGATATGCAGGATACATTCTATCTCTCACCTGAGTTCCTTCTTAGAACACAGACATCTGCTGGACAGATTCACGTAATGGAGAAGAAGCAGCCACCTATTAAGATATTATCACCAGGTAAGGTGTTCCGTTCAGATGACGACGCAACACATTCACCAATGTTTACACAGATGGAAGGTCTTGTAGTGGATAAGGGTATCACACTTTGCGACTTACAGGGTATGCTTGATGAGTTTGTTAAGAAGATATACGGTGAGGGTACAAAGACACGTCTTCGTCCATCATACTTCCCATTTACAGAGCCATCTGTTGAGGTTGACTGTAGTTGCTTCCAGTGCGGTGGCGCAGGATGTAAGCTCTGTAAGGGTACAGGTTGGATAGAGATATTAGGTGCAGGTGTTGTGAATAACAAGGTACTTGAGAACTGTGGTATAGACACAGATGTATACAGCGGATTTGCGTTTGGTATCGGTATTGAGCGTACAGCTATGCTTAAGTATGGTATCAATAATATTAAGCTTTTATTTGAGTCTGATGTAAAGGTACTCGGCCAGTTAAATGATAAATAAGCAATATTAAGGTTATGGAAATCAATCCAAATAAATAGAAAGGTTCGGTGACGAATATGATAGCACCACTTAGTTGGTTAAAGGATTATGTGGATATAGATATTACTCCACAGGAGCTTGAAGAGAAGTTATTCTCATGTGGCTTTGAGGTAGAGGAGTTATACGAGGTAGGAAAGGACATAAGCAAGGTAGTAGTAGGTCATGTATTAGAGTGTGAGCCTATACCAGATACTCATCTTCATGTATGTCAGGTAGATTGCGGTGAGCATGGAACATTCCAGATATGCTGTGGCGCAGATAATGTGCATACAGGTGGTAAGTTCCCTGCAGCATTAGTTGGAGCAACTGTATATGCAACAGCTAAGGATCATAAGACAGTAGAAGGCGTAATGACTATTGGAAAAGGCAAGTTACGTGGCGTTGAGTCACATGGTATGCTTTGCTCAGGTGTGGAGTTAGGTGTAAATGAAAATATGTATCCAGGAGCAGATTATAATGGTCTTTTGGTATTGCCAGATGATGCACCTGTAGGAGCAGATGTAAAACCTATACTTGGCCTTGATGATTGGATATTTGATATAGCTATAACAGCTAATCGTCCAGATTGCCAGAGTATAGTAGGTATAGCTAGAGAGATAGCAGCAGTACTAGAGAAGCCATTTAAGGCTCCAGCTCTTGATTATACAGAGGATGATGTTACTATAGAAAACTTCAAGGTAACAGTTGACTGTCCAGAGCTTTGTCCAAGATATAGTGCTCATTTTGTTCATGATGTAAAGATAGAAGATTCACCATTGTGGATGAAGCGTAGACTACAGTTAGTAGGTATCGGTGCTATATCAAATATAGTTGATATAACAAACTATGTTCTTAAAGAGCTTGGTCAGCCAATGCATGCATTTGATTACACAACATTAGAAGGTGATGCAATCAATGTACGTCGTGCTAAGGATGGAGAAAAGATTGTTACATTAGATGAGACAGAGATTACTCTTAATACAGAAAATATGCTTATTTGCGATGGTGTAAAGCCAGTTGCGTTAGCTGGTGTAATGGGAGGATTAAACTCAGAGATTAAGGATACTACAAATACAGTTTTATTTGAGTCTGCTAAGTTTGCAAGAGACAATATTCGTCGTACATCTAGAGCAGTAGGAAAATCATCAGACTCTAGTGCAAGATATGCAAAGGGAGTAGACGAGTATGCAACAGTTATGGCTATGAAGAGAGCGCTTCACCTTATAGAGGAGTTGGGCTGCGGCAAGGTATCAAAGATGCATGCTGAGGCAAACACTGGAAATAGTGTAGAGCCAAGAGAGCTTAAGGTAAGTATCGCTAAGGTAAATGCAGTGCTTGGTATTACTGTACCAAACGAAGATATTGTCCGTATAATGACTAACCTTTGCTTCGAACCTAAGGTTGATGGTGATGTACTTACACTTCAGATTCCAGCATATCGTGAAGATATGGAAACATATCAGGATGTAGCAGAAGAAGTTATCCGTATGTATGGTTATGAACATATCATACCAACATTTATGCCAACAGCTCAAGTAACAGTAGGTGGAGAGGATACAGTTCAAAAGACAGAGATGAAACTTAAGAAGGCTCTCTGTAGTGCAGGAGCTCATGAGTGTATACATTACTCATTCTTCTCACCATCTGATTTAGATTTACTTAAGCTTCCAGAAGATGCACCAGAGCGTCATGCTATACGTATCATGAATCCTATAAGTGAGGAACTCTCGCTTATGAGAACAACACTTGCTGCATCTATGATAAATGCTGTAATGAACAACCAGAAGAAGGGCAATTTATCAGGAAGATTATATGAAATAGCCAAGAAGTTCATACCAAAGGAGTTGCCACTTACAGAGTATCCAGATGAGCGTCAGACACTTTGTATAGCGGTATTCGGCGAGAAGGAGAGCTTCTTTACACTTAAGGGAATGGCACAGAAGGTAGCGTCGACACTTCATGTTGAGTTCGAGTATGCCAATACTACAAAGACATTCTTGCATCCGTTCCAAACAGCAAGTATAAGCGTAGCTGGACAGGAAATAGGATATATGGGTAAATTGGCTTATGATGTAGCAGATGAATGCGATATGCGTGTACCTATGTATATTATGGAGATAGACCTTGAGGTGCTTTCACAGTGGTATGGAAAAAAGGCTATGTTTACACCACTTCCAAAGTTCCCAGAAGAGCAGAGAGATTTGGCTATAGTAGTAGATAAGAGCGTAAGCTGTGGAGAGATTGAAAAGACTATGAAGGAAGCTTGTAAGTATATCACAAGTATTAAACTTTTTGATATCTATGAAGGGGCTCAGATAGCAGAGAATCAGAAGAGTATGGCATTTACAGTGTTGTTTACTCCAAAAGATGAGGCATTTACTACAGAGTCAGTTGATGCATTTGTAAAGAAGATATTAAAACAGCTTAATAAGAATCTAGGTGCAGAGCTTAGAAGCTAATAGAACTATTAGATTTATACATCAATTAAAAGAGCCAGTAGACTTTCTAATTTCAAAGTCTATTGGCTTTTTATTTTTAATTTACGCAAAAAAAAGCGTAGTTCAAGACAGGAATATAGACATAAGGACATGAGCATTATATAATTTAAATATCAAAATAAGAAAAAGGAGGTTTTTATATGTTGTTATTATTAATACCGGTTTTATTGGTAATAGGTTTTGTGTCTGTACTATTTAGTTTTTGGTATAGAAACAATATGGGCTATAATGTAGGGGAAAAACATATGAAAGAGTATTGGGGGCTAGATGAGCATAAAGAGTATCATGAATAGATATGTATGCCCATAAAAGATGTTATATGAGAAGCATTATCCAAGGTTTAAGGTAATAATTCAAAACCGCGGATAATGTTTTTTCTATATAATAAGCTAATGTTTGTTAATTATAGAAATTATATAATAATATTGAATATTGTGTAATATTTTGATAATATAGTGTAAAGTAGTTAGTCTAGTGAACAATTTTATATAAGGAGAGGTTTAATGATGAGTACAAAAGAGAAAGTAGTAAAAAAACCAATTGAAAACGAAAAGATAGTAAAGGTAATTCAATATTTACCATTGATTGTAGCTGCGATTTTTCTTGTGATAAATATAATCGGTGGAAATGTTCCGGGAATAATATGCATAAGCATATGTGAATTTATATTTGCAGGAATGGTAGTAGTTATAAAAGTTAAAAAACTTAGTATAAAGACCCAGGAGTTAATATTGTCCTTTGCGTTGCCACTTCTTATATTTATGATTTCTTTATTTAGTGGCGCATCGTATAGTGATGATTTTCCATTGTATTTAGCAGTTATAGCTGTAGTTGGATTGTTTTTAGAACCGTCATTTACTAAAATTCAGATAGTGATGGTTGATATATTGTTGTTGCTTATGTGGGCTATTCATCCGGAGAAGGCAGGGGCGGCAGGACAGTACATTTTGTGCTATGCATGTTTTAATCTGGCGGCATGGCTTTACTATAATGTAGTTAAGAGAGGCCAGGCGTTTATCAGTCTATCAAATGAGAAAGCTAAGGAATCAATTGAAGTATTAGATACAATGAGAGCTATGGGAGAAGAATTGCAACATGATTTCGATGTATCTTCAGAACAGATAAAGAAAGGTACCACAGGCTTAAAGGAAGGTTCGTCAGTTATAGCTAGAATGGCCGATGATGCAGCACAGGGTTGCGCCTCTGTACATGATAAAATAAAAGAAACAGAGTGTCAGATAGAGGCTATGAATGTGGAAGTTAAGAAGTTCGAAGAAGCATTGTCTGAGAATAGGGATAATGTAGATTCTATGAATGCGAATCTTACAACAGTTGACGACGCTATGACACAGGCAAATGATGTGTTGAATGCTATGGAAGAGCAGATGAAGCAGATAAGTGGTTTTGCTAAGCAGTTAAGTGATATTTCTTATAATCTTACAATACTTGCATTGAATGCGTCAGTAGAGGCAGGACGTGCAGGTAGAGCAGGTGTGGGATTCGGTGTGGTAGCTGAGAATATGAGAGAACTGGCACAGAAGAGTGATATGTTCTCAGAACAAGTAGAGGATGCTATGAAGCAATTGATAGCTAGTGTTAGACAAACTACGGAGAAGTTTGAGGGTAGCAAGGTTGCTATGGATGCTTCTATGGATACTATGACACAACTAACTGAAAGCTTTAATGGACTGAGAGAGCAATTCGAATCCTTATATGGAAATATTGAGCAGCAAAATACTAGTGTAAATCAGATAGATTACATATTTGAGGAACTTAATGTAAAGGTATCTGATATGCATAGTAGTGCTATAAGAAATCAAAGAGCAGTTGATGATATTGCAATGGCATTGGATGTATACAGTGAGAATATAACAAGTGTTATAGAAAATACTAGAGGTTAAGAACTAGAATAATAAAGGGAATAATAGTCAAGAGAGATAAATGGTGGAAAAATGGACAGAGGTTTACAAAGAAAAATAATGGAGGAAACTCCTATTACAAAAATACCGTCAGAATTGTATGAGCAAGCAGAGAAGATGCAAGAGCTGTTCCTTTATAACAGATGTGCCATAAAGGAGATACAGACAAAGCTTGAGATACTAAATGATGAACTGGCATTTAAAACTCAGCGTAATCCTATAGAGTCTATAAGTTCAAGGGTTAAGAATCCTAAGAGTATTATAGAGAAAATGGCTAGGAAAGGTTTGCCAATGACTGTGGAGGCTGTGTGGGAGAATCTTTCTGATGTGGCTGGTGTAAGAGTTATATGCTCGTTTTTAGAGGATATATATGATGTGGCGGCTATGTTTATGAAACAGGATGATATAGAGGTGCTAGAGATAAAGGATTATATTAAGAATCCTAAGCCAAATGGCTATCGTTCTCTACATCTTATTGTTCAGGTGCCGATATTCTTATCGGACAAGGCTTTGCCTATGAAGGTTGAGGTGCAGATAAGGACTATTGCTATGGATTTTTGGGCATCTTTGGAGCATCAAGTGAAATATAAAAAGGGAATAGATGGCGCAGAGGCTATATCTGAGGAACTTCGTCAGTGTGCAGAGACCATAAACCTTACTGATAAGAAGATGCAGGATATATATCATAAGATAAAGGAAATCAAAAATTAGTTAAATAAGTATTATATTAAATGGCGCATAGGCTGAGGACTATTTCTAAGTGAAAGCTTTGGTTTATGAGCCATTTTTGTAAAATTACTTGACTCTACCCTTGGGGCACCCATTAGGATAGGGGTATGGAGGTGATTATGATGGATAAAAAGATGACATCTGGAGAGATAGCTAAGAAGGCAGGCGTATCACAGAAAGCGATACGATTGTATGATGAAAAGGGTCTGCTTAAGCCATCGGATTATTCAGAGGGCAATTATAGATTATATGATAAAGAAGCGTTGCAGGTATTAGAAAAGATTATTGCATTAAAACAGATTGGATATTCTCTAGAGGAGATATATGACAATCTTATTGCAAAGAGTAATCAGGATGTAATCGGTTCTCTTAAGAATCAATTGGAGCTTATGGAGGCTAAAAAGGCAGAGCTTGAGCAAAGTATAGCTTGTATAAAAAGTGTGCTTGTAAGGAGTGAAGAAAAAGGAGATTGGAATAGTGTGGCAGAGATAGCTCATACCATTCAAGAGGATCAAGGGGCTGATGAGAGACATTTTCATGCACTGAAGCATACGGCTGACAATGTTGACTGGTATGTGAAGATATACAATTCATTGAATATAGAGGGTGATACAAATGTATTGGATATAGGTTGTGGCTTTGGAAAGGTTTGGAGAAACAATTGGATGGATATTCCGGCAAATATAAATGTTGTAGCAGTGGATATACATGGTAGCTGGGCGGATAACTTTAATGAGTTTATTGAGACGCATAAGAGTTCGTTGGCAGAAGGGACACATATTAATCTTTTGTGGGGGGATATCACAGGTGATGAAGTATGGAATGATATTGCGGGGCAAGGACCTTATAACACAGTGTTGGCTCATTACTTGTTAAGTTTTGTAAAGGATGAGGAGAATCTAATAAAGCAAGTATCAGAACATATAACTTCTGACGGAATGTTCTCTTGTAATGGACATAGTGTCAGTGTCGAGCATTTGTTTTGGAAGAGTATATTAGATGAAGTTATGGTGGATTCCTCTTTTATAACTAGGAAGATAAAAGAGGAGGAAAAGAGCCGAGATGCATTTAAAGAAATACTTTGTAAGTATTTTATAGAAATAGATATATCTATCTTGGAAAATCGGATGAGGTATGATAATAGTGAGGAGCTGTTTAATAGATTATTGGAGCAATATCCTGAGAATAAGAAGTATATCGTAGACCGTAAAAGTAAGATTATCGCTTGCTTGGAGCAAAGGATTAGTGAAAATGGCTATGTGGTTATCGAGACTGAAGGGCAGTTTTGGCATTGCTATAAGCCTATTTGTAAACTATAGGATATTTGGTAAAGGAGGAAAGTTATGATTTTAGAAGAATATGATTATGATAAGGAAGCGATGATATCTCCATTGCATTTTATTAGTAAGGTGGAAGGAATGCCGAAGGTGGCAGTCAGTTGCTTTGAATGGACGGTATTTGACGGATTGGTAAAGGTCTTATCTGCCGAAGAGATAGCTACAACAGTGAATGCTAACTGTAGATGGCTAATATATAAAGCGGTGTACAAGGGTAAGGAAATTGCACTGTATATGACAGATATGGGAGCAGCAGGAGCAGCGGCGCAGCTTGAAGATATGTATGCTCTCGGAGTGGAAAAGGTAATAGTATTTGGTAGCTGTGGTGTGCTAGATGAGAATATAAAGGATTGTGCTATTATTATTCCAGATAAGGCAGTTAGAGATGAAGGACTTAGCTATCATTATCTGCCACCATCTGATGAGATGACAGTAAATCCTAAATATATTCCAGAGTTTACAGCTCTATTGGATGAGATAAAGTGCAAGTATATAGTAGGAAAGACATGGACAACAGATGCGATGTATAGGGAGACTAAGGCGAAGGTAAAGAGAAGAAAGGCACAGGGCTGTGTATGTGTAGAGATGGAATGTGCAGCACTGGCAGCAGTTGCCCAGTTTAGGGAGAAGGAGTTGTTTCAGTTTGTATATGCAGCAGATAGCTTAGGCGGAGAACAGTGGGATAGAAGAAGCTTAGGAGAGTCTTACTTTTTAGAAGAAAAAGGTAGACTAGGAGAGCTTGCATTAGAACTGGCAGTAAGGGTAATGTAGAGAATTTTGCGAATGGACGTTTTCGATGGAGAACGTCTATTTTTTGTCGTATAGGAAAGTTCTTTGATAAAGTATTGAATTGACGAATTAAATAAAGTATAATAATTAATTATCTTGAAAACATGTTAAGTGATTGAAGTTAAGTATATAAAAGAGGGAAGGATTAGCATACTTTTTATGAAATAGTATGTACGTAAAAGGTGAAAAGGATATTTAATACAAATAAAATAATATTAGTGGCTCTTTTATCGCTAATTGTAATATCAGTATTTTCTGGATGTTCAAAAGCGAAAAAGGTAGAAGCAAGAGAAAAGGAGCAGACATGTACGGAGGGGATGTCATTTGAGGAAGTAGAAACAACTACCACTATATCGGAGAGTGATGAGTCTACAACGGAACCTATTAGCGATAATGAGGTGGTGATTTCGACAACCATGGAAACGCAGGTAACGACTACGGCACCGACAACAACAGCAACTACAACAGCAACTACAACAGTTAAAAAGACCACAGCTAAGAAGATTAGTGTTAACAAAAAGCAACAGGCAACAACAAAAAAAGTGGTTGAGGACCCAACTAAGTATGCAAATGCAGATATATCGGCATGGATAAATGAAACAGGTGGGACAGTTGTCACAAGATTTAAGGTTCCAAAAGGATATACCAGAGTACAGTACGAGGCAGGGTCTTATGCTGAATATGTGAGAAATCTACCATTGAAAGCTTATGGTACGAAGATGTATGAGTATAATGGTAAGCTTGTTGAGAATCAGAGCTGGTGTGCGTCTGTAATCAAAACAGAGTTTCATTCAAGAGGCTGGCTACAATGTGCAGACTGTGTTATGCAACTTGTGGGAGATTATCTGTATGGAAAAGGTCGATATAATGATATAGTATTCCAGTTATCGGGCGGTTCAAAGCTTAAGTTTGGTACGTGGGCAGGCGGAGATTATAGCAGAAGTAAATATTTGAGCTTTATGTCTTCTGTGTATTGTTCTGCAAATACTTACTCTCTTATGAGCCAGTCAGAGTCAGTTAAGATGAATATAAAGGATATATTCCCAGGTGCTTACTTCATAATGAAGAAGGATTCTAAGCATCTATATGGGCATGCGGTGTATGTAATAGATGTGGCTAAGAATGCTAAGGGAGATGTGGCGTTCTTGTTGGCACAGGGTAGCACACCTTCGCAGGATATGCATATATTCCTCAATCCATTGCATCCAGATGACCCTTGGTATTATAGTAATGAGATAGGCAGTAGCTTTGCTATTCCATTCTGGACATTTTCTACAAGTAATCTGTATTACTATAAGCATATAGGTATGCAGAAGGGAACTGTCGTAGAGGAGACGGTAGCATCGACAACTACAGTGGTGCCGACTACTGAAACACAGACTACAACTGAGGAGCAGACTACGACGGAAGTAGAAACTACTACAGAAATCCAGACTACAACAGATGAACATACTACCACAGAAACTCAGGCAACTACAGAGGAGATTACAACTACTGGAGAGTCAGAGGTGGGAGAGTCAGAGGTGGAAAAACAGGAAACCACTGAGTAAAAATGATGAAAAAACAAGAGAGATAAAAGGAGAAAAAATATGAAAAATACAATTTTAAGACAAATTGCAAAGGTGAGTACGGTCCTAGTGGCTATGCTTTGTTATTGTATGATATTATCAGGTTGTAACGATGCCAAAAGTCCAGAAAATGAGAAAAAAACTACTCAGAATACAGAAACTCAGTCATCAGATGATGGAGAAGAAGAAAGCTCTTCCGTAGATAAGGCGGAGGACGAGACTGAAAAACCTACCGAAAAAGAGACTGAAAAGAATACAGATAAAAGCACAGAAAATCAACAACAGAATGATGAGGATGAAAACAAAGAAGTAAAAATCACTTCAGATGTAATGGTGGCAAACGTTAAATTGGAGGATATATTGCTTGGTAAAGCAGTAACATATGAGAGATATGAGAAAGACGGCTTCGTTTTCGAGTTTTTGATTTCTGATTATGAATATGAGAATCATTTCATGGAAGATGCAGTACTTGTTATATCTTCTAAGGAAAATCACAAGAACTATCAGGTCGTAAAGGTAAGTGCAGAGGGCGCATATGGACATAAAACTGAGAAGAAATTCATTTACGAGGATGTGAATTTTGATGGAAAGTTTGATATACTTATATGTACGGGATATCATGGCAATCTTGGTTATCCATCATTTTATTGTTTCCTAAGGGATGGCGATAAGTTTGTGGAGGAACCAAGCTTTACAGATATTTGTTTTCCTGCTATAGATAAGGAAAATAAGATTATACGTGGACGACAAAGAAGTGGTGCGGCCTGTCACATATATAGGGAGTATCAATATGTAGATGGAGAGTTTAAGTGTATAGCAACACTTGTAGAAGAGCGCATAGGAACATCTGATGATGGAGTAGACATTTGGGTATGGACTGTGAATGATGAAGAGGTGTATAGAGCATCAGAGCAAACAGATAAGGAAGCAGAAAAGCTGTTTTATGCAGCGGAAAGTCGCTGGGGCATAGGTACAGACCGTTGGGACGAAGAAATTGGTGAAAAAGCTGATTATAGAGTTACTAATTATGAATACTAAATTAGTAAACTCAGATTATGGTGTAAAATAATGGCATCCGATATTATAATAGGTGAAATAAAAGGGAGCAACTATAATGTTTATAGTTGCTCTCTTTTATATGGCACTTTATAAAGAATAAGTGCTAGGTTGCTTATAATAATGCTGCAAATTCTTCCTCTGGCATAGGCTTGTAGAAGTAGTAACCTTGGATCATATCACAGCCAACGGATTGTAAGAATGCAAGCTGTTCTTTATCTTCAACGCCTTCAGCAACAACTTTTGCACTCATACCATGAGCCATACCGATGGTGTGGCGGATGATAGTTTCGACTTTTGGACTTTTACCGATTTTGCGGATAAAGCCCATATCAAGCTTGATTGTATCAAAATCATAAAACTCTAGTGCGGAGAGAGAAGACATTCCGCTACCGAAATCATCTAGCTGGAAGGTGAGACCTAGCTTTTTCATTTCCTCTAGGAAGACTAGTGCGTCAGACTCTAACACAGCATAAGCAGATTCGGTAATCTCTAGTTTAAGCATATGCTGAATATTTTCTTGTTTCTCAAAAGTAGTCTTTAACATTCCTAAAAGCTTAGTGTCGTAAAAATCAACTCTGGAAAGATTGACAGCACAAGGAACAGTCTTTTGACCGTTTTTAAGGCGTTCATTATTGAAGTTTAGGACACTGTTTATCATAAAACTATCAAGTTTGGTGATAACACCTTCTTTCTCAAATACAGGGATAAACATTCCAGGTGGAATCATACCTTTTTCTGGATGCTTCCATCTGATAAGTGCTTCAGCACAAACTATTTCACCGGTCATTGCATCTACGATAGGCTGATAAAAAGGAATGAATTCGCCCTTTTCCAAGGCACTGTCCAATTCGGAAATAAAAATACGCTGATTTACATAATCCTGACTCATTCGCTCATTGCATATAGCATAAGGGATGCGTTGTTTTGTTGAAATAGACTGTTCAGCCAGCTTTGCTTGGTCTAGCATACGTGAGACCTTTTTTGTAGGGTCATATATATTGTAGACTCCGCATTGTATGATAATTTGAAGACGTTTTGTACCTTCGCAGTAGCATTGGTGGCACAGTTTATCCATTTTTTCTTCTGTTATATTTTCTGTTTTCGTAAGCACAGCAAAGTGATCACCTTCTAATCTAGCAATTAGAATAGGGTTAAGTTCTGTCATAAGAGCATCTTTTTCCAAGAAAATGACCATATCGCCATTTTGTGTGCCTAGTAAGTCATTTACTGCTTTAAAACCTTTTATATTTGCATACACGATAGAATAGCCTTGGTTAAACTCAGGATCCTTTAGTAAGTGTTCGGTCTTTGCTAGGAAACCAGAGCGAGAGTACTCATCAGTCATCCAGTCGCGGTCTAGAATCATAGTTATATCTGTTAAATAGACAAGTAAATGGTCTGTTGTATTTGCAATCGGTTTAATGCGTATATTTTCAGCTTTGATGCCGTCTGCAGTATCAATGTGTACAGTTCGAACAAAACATCCTTTATGTGCGATTTCCTCCAAAATAATCGGAAGAGCAAGTTGATCTATATATGGTTGTCTCTCATCTGAAACAACCAGAGTATTTGCAAATATTTGATTTAGTTCATCAAAAGTATCAATGTTAATAGGAACAATGCCACTTTCTAACATAAAGTCACTGATGTGGAAGAAAGTGATAGTTCCGTCTGTCTTGTTCAAGTCTAAAGCCCATTCGTAATAGTCAGAAGTCGTTGCTTCGAAAATGTCTGGACATAATTCGAAGAAGCTAGGATTATCAGCATTGATAATACCTGAACGAAGTGGACGTGTAACACCATTTCGCATAATCTTACCCTCGCCAAAAAACTCTGTGATGCCGTTTCGAATCATAAAGTAACTGCCGTCGTTAATCAAATAAATGTCTCTGTTTATGCTATCTTCGGCAACTATCTCATCAATGAGCTTGCGACCATCTAATATAACGGCCTGTTCATATTCTAGATGAGGGACAATATTAAGGTTAGTAAAACCAAGCCCTTCGGCAAAGCGCACAAAGCTAGGGTCAATGCTTTCGCCTTCCTGCTCAGGGGCTAAATATACTTCTCTTGCGGCATTCATAGAGCCAGCACTTAAACCAATAAATATGCCATCAAAGATGTTTGCATCATTTATAAGGTTTATAAGATTGCACTCTTTCATAAAGGCATTTTCTGTTGGAACATGTCCACCAGAAAGGAAAAATACATCTGCCCACTGAAGAGCATCCTTTAATGCTTCCTGTGCCGCAACAGCAGCATCGCAATGATGTTGCTTGCTATAATGCTCAATATACTGATAATCAAAATAACGCATTTCGCCTATGGAGAAACCGCATAACGAAAAGGCATCCTGCATCTCTCGTGTGAGATGTTCAGGAGCATTTATATCAGAAGGGTCACTTGCAAAAATTAAAAAATGAGCATTGGGAACCCAGTATTTCCTAAGGTTATCACCAAAATAGTTTGATTCGTCCAAATGGTGAGGAACATAGGAATCTGCCGCCTGATATTTAATAAAACTACTGGTTAAAAAAATAACCATGAGACGCACCTCGCTTTATATATAATTAAATAGCACTATGATAAATAGTGAATATTACATAACAATGTTTCTGGTGATATTTTAACATATTATTTTATATTATGCTACAATTGAATGATGAGAAACTTTACTTTTTTATTTCATGGTATAGTTAGTATCGGTAAATTGTCAAAAAATCAGTAAATTCTAGATTTGTGTTTTGGTGGTAAAAAACTGGAATTTGAAAATTTACTTTACGATAACAATCACGCCAAGACCATTGCGAACGCAATGGTTTTGCGGTATAATGAGATAAAATTATTTGAATTACTGAAATATTGGACGTAAACACAATGGCTATAAGTTATAAGAAACTTTGGAAACTTCTTATTGACCGTGACATGAAGAAGAAAGAACTTATGGCGATATCGGGTGTGAATCAATTGGATGAAAAAACAATTTATAAAGGAGATGCGATAATGGATAGCAAAGAAACAAAGTTTTCTTTTATTAATAAAACAATGCTGTGGGTTGTTGGGATCCTTGTTGTGCTTTTTTTGGCAGTACTGCTATTATGGCACGGCAATGCAACCAGCAACCAATCTATACCGGCATTGGTGGCACAAGTATATTTTGATGGTGAGTACCGTATTGCTGACGGTGAGTGGCAGAAAATTGTAAAAGGAAATCATATTTCTTCTACTGAAGGAGATGTGACCCTCCGAGGCAATTTCCATATGTTGGCGCCTGATGGCGAGTATGTTGGCATTTACAGTGGTGATGTTCCGATTGCGCTTTACACAAATCATATTAATTTGACAGTTTATGAGGGTGAAAATGAACCTTTTGTATTTGATGTGGAAAATCCTCTGTATGGAGATTCTGCTTGCCGTGAGGATTGGACTGCTTATATGCTTACAAGTGAAAGCGAAGAACCAATCGAAATCCGTATTCATAATCCCCATAGATTTGGGAATGAAACAGCCATTGATGAGATGCTTTCCAATGTGGCTTTATGGGCGGATATAGAGTTTGAAAAAAGCGTTCTTGAAAGCGGAAACATCCAAAGAGATATTGGCCTGTTGTTTGTTATCATTTCTCTTGTCGTTTTGGGAACTGCTTTGTTCTCAACATTGATACATATAAAAAACAGTAAGATACTTTGGTTGTTCGGCATCGTAATTTTGTTCGCTGGCATATACCTGTCTTACAGTGCGGACGGCGTTTCCTTCTGGAGCGAATCCGTTGTGTATAATACGACGATTTTGGGCTGCTCAATGATGTTCTATATGTTCTTCCTTTCTATTGCCCTTGTGCACTTTCTGAAAGGTACGAAAACGATTGGTACAATCACTGTTGTTCTTCTCGGTTTTGTTAACGCAGTGCTTTTTGTTTTGCCTATCTTAACGGATATGTTGTTTTATGATTTGTGGCTTTACTGGGCTGCTGCACAAATTCTTGCAAACATCATTCTGCTTGGTTGCCTTATACGAGAGTTCTATGTTACAAAAGGAAAAGAACGCTGGCTTTTTATCAGCTCGATGTTGCTGCTTATCTCTTATGGCGTTGATGTTATTATGACAGACCTAGGATTATGGCAGGGCGGTGCTGTCTCTACATTTATGTTTGCTGCTTTGTTTGTTGTAGCGATGGTAGTTATTCTCAGAATCATTCCCCGTAATATAAATGCCGCAGCAAAAGCAAATGAACTGGAGTTGCAAAGAAGCCGACTCGAAACAGAGAAAAATATGGTAGAAGCACAGCTGAAAGAAAGTCGTATTTCTATTATGCTCTCGCAGATCCAGCCGCATTTTATTTATAATACGCTGGGAACCATTGAGCGAATGTGTCTCAAAGATCCTCAAAAGGCTTTTGAACTTGTGCGAAACTTCAGTCTGTATCTTCGCGGGAATTTCAGTGAGCTTGACAGCGTAACGCCAATTAGGTTTACAGAAGAGCTTAAACATGTTGAGTATTACGTTAATATCGAAAAAGTCCGCTTCCCAGATATGAATATTGAATATGAAATTGAGACAACCGAATTTGTCCTGTCGGCGTTATCCGTTCAGCCTCTTGTAGAAAACGCAATCAAGCATGGTCTCATGCGTCTTGAAACAGGTGGAACGGTGGTGATCCGTTCTTACGAAACACCCACACATTTTTGTGTTGAGGTGAAAGACGACGGCGTAGGGTTTGATACGAGTTTGCCTATCGATGAGAAAAAACATGTGGGTCTGCGCAATATACGTGGAAGATTAAAAGCAATGGTAGATGGTGAACTCATCATAGAAAGCGAACCCGGTGTCGGCACCAAAGCAGTTATTATTATTCCAAAGGAAGTGACAGTATGAAAGCAATAGTAGTTGATGATGAAATATATATGTTGGAAACCTTGCAGGAAGCGGTAAACGCGTCTTCTGACATTGAAACAGTAGAGGCTTTTTCCACTTGCTCTGCAGCACTCGCATACGCAACAGAAAATCCGATTGATATTGCTTTTTTAGATATCAATATGCGTGGCATTGGCGGTCTGGGACTTGCTGAAAAACTCCTTGAGCAGCAGCCACACTGCAATATCGTTTTTTGTACGGGTCATGAAGAATACGCTGTATCTGCCTTCCAACTTCATGTCTCCGGATATTTGATGAAGCCGATTACGCCTAACGCAGTGCAAAAAGAGATTGATCACATAAAAGGGATTAAATCCACTGAAAAACTCTTGACAATAAAGTGCTTTGGCAATTTTGAGGTACTAAGTGGCGGTAAGGTTCTCCCGTTTAGACGTACAAAGACGAAAGAGCTTTTGGCGGTTTTAGTGGATCGTAATGGTGCGGGAATGAAAGCAAAACAAATTTGCGCGATTTTGTTTCCAGAGGATACTGATGATACCAAGAATGCAACTTATCTGCGGCAACTCATCCTAGATTTGAAAAATACACTAAAGACGATTGGTGCGGAAAATGTGCTTCAACATGATACTCCATATTACCGGATCAATACCAACTTGGTTAAATGTGATTATTTCAGTTTCCTCGAAACCAGAAAGCCGGAGTTTCACGGGGAATATATGACCCAATACAGTTGGGCAGAGGAACGCTGTGCAATGCTTCAATTTGGATATAAATAAAATAACGACAAAAACAAATCTGCTGTTTACGTGTATGTGTAACACCTTTGTAACACCGATTCTGTTATTATACGAATATGAATAAATAGATTTGGGTGGGGAAGACCTGACGGCAATATGCCGGATAAAATACTTTCACATTCGAACTAACAGAAAGGAGATTTGTAATGATGAAGAAAAAAATAGCGCTGGTGCTGGCGTTGGTAATGATACTGAGCCTGCTGCCTATGAACGTAATGGCGGATGATTCGGCCGTCACCATTGGAAACCACGGATATCCTTGGATGAGATATGAAGGCAGTTCCGTTAGCCAATATCTGAACCTGGATATCATCGGGGAGGTAACCTCCTATCAGTGGATGATTTCCTCTGAAAAAGACGGCACCTACACCGAAGTTTCCGGTCAGACTAATTTCGAGATGAAATGTGATTACGCAAGCGGCAAATGGGTTAAATGTCTCGTGAACGGTACGGTGGAGAGTAAGCCTGTATACATTGTTTATAAGCCTGCTAATAACAGAGCAATCTACTATATCACTAACGGTACGGTAGGATATACACTGACAGGCTCATCCTTTGACGTGTGTGGAAAGTTTGGGGATGATTGGAAAAGCACAAGCAGAGGTGCTGATTACGATAACACATGGCCACTTTATGCTATCCGAGGTAAGGAACCAGGTGAAAATGCTTCCTCTAGTGTTAGCCAGCTCGCTAGCTTCAGAGGATATTTTCTTGATAGTGATCCCTATACGATCATGTTTGAAGCAACTATGACGGATCAAGGAGAATACTTTTGCTTTGGTAATGATCTGGGTTTCGGCAACACTGCTATGACAAGCATTATTAAAAATAATGACGGTATTGTTACCGGTATCCAGCTGGTGGATGCAAAGACACAGATATTAGCAAATGAAAACACCCCATCCATCGTAATCAGAACACCGAACACGCCTGACAAATACTGGCTGGGCAGTGGCAAAGTTAAACCTTTTACACAGGGCACTGAAGATGAGTACAAAGGATACGATGCGGCTATGTCTTTCTCTTGGATTAACCTTACTGGCGGTACTGTGATTCCTTTCTCAGTTAGTGTCGGTACAGTTGAGCAAACAGGCGCAGACCTTGGAGAACCGATTCCAACATACAACATTACCCTTGACAGAACAAATTATACTGAAAGCTACTTCGATTTCTATACATACGACGCAGACGGGAATAATATCGGCTACATTTATGAGAATACTACCACTGTGATCCCGACTGACGGTTGTGTAGAAATATGGACAAAAAAAGAATTCTACGTAGCCGCAGCAGGTGCAACTGTTGGTGAACTGACTGAAGACGGCTATGGTTATTACAGCCGCACAATCACCGACTTTACGAAAGATACTACAGTTGTTGTTTCCGAAGAACCGATCGCCATTCATACTCATGAGATGACTAAGACGCCTGCTAAGGATGTTACTTGCACCGCTGATGGCAATATCGAGTATTACACATGCTCTGAATGTGGAGTGACTTTTGCTGATGAAAAGGGCGAGAAGGAACTGAAGGCTGAGGAACTAGTTATGAAGTCCGAAGGCCACAAGATGACTAAGACAGCTGTCAAGGATGCTAATTGCACCGCTGATGGCAACATCGAGTATTACAGCTGCTCTGTGTGCAAGAAGAGTTTCGCTGATGAAAAGGGAGAGAAGGAACTGAAGGCTGATGAACTGGTTGTGAAGTCTGAAGGCCACAAGATGACTAAGACTCCTGCCAAGGCTGCCACCTGCACCGCTGATGGCAATATCGAGTATTACACTTGCTCTGTGTGCAAGAAGACCTTCGCTGATGAAAAGGGAGAGAAGGAACTGAAGGCTGAGGAATTAGTTATGAAGTCTGAAGGCCACAAGGTGGAGAAGAAACCCGCCAAGGCTCCTACCTACATTGCAGACGGCAATAAGGAACACTATCACTGCAACGTCTGCGACACAGTCTTTGCTGATGCCGAGGGTAAGACGGAGCTGACTGCATCTGAGATTAAGGATTTGATAATCCCTCAGTTGATTCTGGTGGCCGAGAATAAGGCCGAGGTTTCAGAGGGTGCTGTGGATAAGGCCCTTAACGAAAGCAATAAGGATGAGGACGTTACGCTGGATCTGACCCATAAGGATGTGATTGGTGAAGAGAATGTGGGCGCAGTAACTAAGGTGGAATTGCCTGTTGCAGCTCTAGAAACTATGGTTGAGAAAGAGAAGGCATTGACTCTGGTGAAGGAAGATGCCACTGTGACGCTTGATGTCAAGGCTCTGGAGACAATTGTTGAGCAAGCCGAGGGTAATACCGTGACGCTGGTGGTTAAGAATGTTGAAGAGACCACTCTGAAGCCAGCACAGCAGGCTGCTGTGGAAGACAAGAAGGTGGCTGTGACCATCTCTGCTGAGCTAATTTGTGACCAGACTGGTGAGAAAATCGCTACTAAGGACGGCAAGGGATTTGGTGGCGGCGCTGTGACTGTGTCGATTCCTGTGCCTGACAAGTTGCCAGAAGGCGTTAAAGCCGCTGATCTGAAGGTCTACTTCGTGGACGATGACGGCACTGTTGAGAATCTAAGCAGCAAACTGGAAGGTGACAAGATCGTTTTTACGCTCCAGCACTTCTCTGAGTACGTAATCGCTGCAGATGCATCTGATAACTCGATTGCACACCCTACTGGTGATAATAGTGCAGTAGCAATGTATATTATGCTAGGTGTTGTCAGTGCTGTGGCTATCGTTATGCTAATCGCCTACAAGAAAAAGGGAAAGGCACTCTACTTATAAAAATTAACATTGATTAGTTATAAACAGCCTATCTGTATATATGGATAGGCTGTTAATTTGTTTGCAATGCTTTTAAAACGTGCTGCGGCATACAATCTTAAGATGCAAATGTCAATATAAAAATGGCTCTTTAGAAAGATTTTATTGAAGAAACTTCAGTTCTGTGGTATAGTTACGGTGCTATTTTTGGCTCGTTTTAGTAGGCGCCAAAGAGATGAACGCAGTAAATGACACAGTATGAAGAAAGCAAAACCACACAAAATCTTAAAAATTAAGGTTTTCAAGCAAAGGAGATAGAAAAATGAAATTAGGTATCGAAATCGGTTGGCGATTTTGATATAGTTTCATAAAGGTCAATAAATCTTCGCAAATCCTTATAAATAAAGGAATTAGAGAATTGCTTCGGAAGATATATGTTTATATAAATTCATATAAGTTTTAGAGAATTGGCACAGTAAATGGCACAGTAGAGTATGGAACGAAGTGGCTCTGGAATAGCGAAAATGATGGTGCGCTGACACCACAAAAATCTGACAGATAAGCTAGATATGTAGGCTAGCAAGTTGGGGAACAACAGAAAAACTCCACATATAAGCCATATATGATGGATGGCAAGTTGGCAGACAACAGGAAAATCAGCATATTTTAGTTTATAAAGAGGTTGTTCGAGCCTTTTTGTGTATTTATATGATAAACAAAAAGTCGCACCTGCTAAACTGCAAGTGCGACACATTTGTTAATATTACGAGTCCTACGCAGCTCCAGGACGGAACAACATATGACTCTATAAATATTATACATCATAATTATATGAAGTCAACAAAGAATTATTCCTCTGAATCAGATAATTTGTCACTCACTGGATAAGAAAAGTTCTTGCCTATTTTTTGGAAACCGTATTCTACATAATGTGATTTTGGGATGTAGTTGTTTTCGGTAAGTTTATGTAGTTTATTAAAGAGTTCCACAATCCATTTTTGAAAGTCTGTTTCGGGTTCTTTTTGATCCAACTCATTTTCATAATAATGTCTAACGATTCCAGCGAATATATCTGCAAACTGTACAGCAGGGGTAACAGCAGAACTTACAAATAGAGGCATCTCAAGGATATGATGGAACGAGCGTCCAAAATTGGTTTTGAAAAGGAATCCGGTGAGTGCTTCAGCAATTTTTCTATCAGCATCTTCATGTACTTCATCAAATATCATCATAGCTTTACCATAATGATGATGATTACAGTAAAATTCAATTTTCTTCATGAGAAGATAGTATTGTTTTGGAAGATGATGTTCGGGAACTACAATTGGTTCATCTGGTTTATCCATTATAATTGCAAATATTGCAGCATCATAAGATGTAATCATATCTACCATACCCTCAACATATGCTTTGTTGTTAGTACGATTCTTGGCTATGGTTGCTTCACGAATTAACTTAGTTGATTTGATTTCATCTTGTTTACCGTAGATAGAATCTTTTAATTTATATATTTGATTTGTTATAGGTTTTATGTCATTTTCATGGATACATACGCCTAGTAAGATGGGATTCTTAGTTGAATCGGTAGGGCGAGGATATCCACTTTCATCAATGAATGTAAGCATAGAAGAACTCCTTTGTTTTGATGAATATATTATATCATATATCGAACATAAGTTCAACAGATTAGGTTGATTATTGGGTTTATAATACTATGAATTATTAAATATGTTTACTGCGGTGGTAGACATGCTAAAATGGATATGGGCAAGGCACCGATTGTTGTATAGATAATAATTCAGTCGGTGCTCTTTTTATGCCTTGCAGCATGGCTACGGGGACACGCTGTCAACGTATGAGAAATTATTATATGATTATGAAGGTACTTGTGTGCACGTTGCACACAAGTATTATTTTTAACTGCATCAAATATTATTTTAATTTAGTCATTTTATTAAAAATGACTAAAATGAAATTGACTTTTGCTAAGCTATAAATTGACGGTAGTGATATATATAACTCTATAAAGTTAGATAGGGATTGATGCTGATGTTCTTGAAAGGGAATTGGTGTAAACATAAATTTTCTAGTGGTAAGAATAAAATAATCAAGGTATAATATCGATATTATAATTTATTAGAATTCATTACGATAAAACAGTTATTTATAGATATGGAGATGAATAAATGAAAGAACGAGTAATGACAGAGCCAAAACAATTAGTAAGCATTGAGTTGAAAAATGCAGGATTTGATATTGATGCCATTAACGTACCTAAAAGAGTATATTTGTTGGCTGATGATATTTATGACGAAATGGTTAATAGAGAATGCGGTGAATATAAATATCCACTTGGAGGCAAATTGTATGTTTTTAAGAATAATCCGCAAGTGGGATTTGTTAAAGGTAAAACGTGTTCTCCAGGAATAGCTACGCAGGCAGAGGACTTAGTTGCTGGTGGTGTAGAGGAACTTATACATATAGGTTTAGCTGGTGGAATAGGTGAAGCACTAAATGTGGGTGATATAGTTATTACTGATGGAGCTTACAATGATACAGCAGTAGCTAGGCTTTATGGCTTTGATACTGATTTTATTGAAACTACTAAAACATTAACTGATGAAATGGAAATGCTATTAAAAGATAATGAGATAGTGGCAATTAGAGGTAAACATTGGACAACAGATGCAGGATATCGTGAAACTTGGGAACAGGTTATAAGATATCGTTCAAAAGGTGCCTTGTGTGTTGAAATGGAAGGTGTAGGTTTATTTACTATTGCAAAATATAGAAAATGCTCAGCATCTGCAATTTATATTATTACCGATGTTATTGACGATGAGGGCTGGCATTTGGGCTGGGAAGGTAAGAAAATCGCAGAAGCCGTCACGAAGATTATTGAAATGATTGTTTGTTAAATTGTAATATGTAGAAAAGTTTGTTAAATGTGGAGCTAGTGGTGATAAATTATGGAATACATAAAAGCGACAGAAAAAGATTTAAAACATATAGTAATGTTAGTACAGGAAACAATAAAAACGATATATCCAAAATATTATCCTAAAGAGGTCGTAGAATTTTTTTGCGAACTTCATTGTCAGGAGAATATATTAAAAGATATTAAAGCGGGATTAGTTGGCATTTTAATAAAGGATAATGAAATCGTTGGTACAGGATGTTATAAAGATAATCACATTACAAGAGTATATGTAAAGCCAGCGTTTCAAAAGCAGGGATACGGTAGCTATATTATGCAGTGCTTAGAGAATGAGATCGGTTTGCAATATGATACTGTGTGCTTGGATGCGTCTCTGCCTGCAAGTCATTTGTATGAGAAAAGGGGTTATAAGACGGTAAAACATGAACGCTGGAATGTTGAAAATGGTGTAGTGCTCGTGTATGAAATTATGGAAAAACGATTGGAAAAATGTTCGACTGCTATTAATTATAATAATAAATGCTTTGTTCCAAAATCAAATTCGGATTGGTGTTTGCCATAGTGTATCTAATATTTTGGAAAATGGTAAAATTGAACTTATTGAAAAATGGCAATGGTTAAATGGTGATAAATCAGAAGGTTGTTCAAGGTTGGTAGAGGTTTGATGATATATTGAAGGATTAAATTTGATATGAAATGTATAATTGTGTCACCACTGGTGACGCAATTGAATGAGGGATAGTATATGTTAGAATTGCGTAAGATGAATTATGATGATGTAGTAGAGCAATGGAAATATGTAACAGCATTGCCAATAGATGAAAACGGTTTGACAAATCCATATGAAGGTGTGACCTTTGAAGAATATCGAGATGCTATTTTGCCAGAACTAATGATGCATGAAGAACCTGTAAATATGCCAGAATGGTTTGTGCCAGAAACATATTACTATCTATGGGATGAAGATGTGTTAATAGGAGAATTTAGAATTAGGCATTATTTAACAGATGCTTTGAAAACAGGAGCTGGACATATAGGATACAGCATAAAAAAGGAATTTAGAGGTAAAGGATACGGGACAAAAGGATTGAAACTAACTTTGGAGTTAGCACGAAAGATTATTCCAGAAGAAGAAATATACTTGCGTGTATTGAAAAGTAACATTCCATCTTTTAAGGCAATTAGCAACAATGGTGCGTATATTGCAGGAGAAGATGAAACGCATTATTTTTTGAGGGTAAAGAAATCAAATATGGTGATTTTATAAATTTACTTTTGAGTTTCTTCGTGGTATAGTAGATACTGTTTGAAAAAATTGGTACGTAAATTGGTACGTAATTGGTACGTAGATATTCTGTGGGATGAGTTGAAAAATGAAATTAGATACGATATCAAAATATTAATGCCCAGACAACTGTAAAAAGCACTGTCCGAGAAAGTCGGATGGTGCCTTTTTATGTTATGGGTCACGAACCATAACATAACTGATGCCCAGAGGGCGAAAGGCTCTTTGGGCATCAGTATTTTTGATTATTAAGTTTAGAAATCACTCATAAGATTTCACATCATGTTGAATTGTTCTATGCGATATGATTATTGGATTCCCAAAAGTTTACAAATGTGAAACCTTATTATAAAGATCTTTAAGTGCCCAATCCGAAATGTCAATTAATGGCTCAAACATAAAGGAATTTAAATGGA
>JBGVKG010000016.1:0-51173 GCA_045123575.1 Lachnospiraceae bacterium | reverse complement strand
CAAAGCGCCCGACAAATCGCAGTTGCATAGCAACTACGATTAATTGTGCAATATCGAGGCAGACAACCAGCCAAGATGTTTGTATGGTGAGTACAGCTGTTTCGATTTTCTATTTTCATTCGCCCCACCTCACAAAATGCTTATTGCAAGTAGCCTGCCTGCACAACTCAGTCGCTTGCCCTATAAAGGGGCAAGCTCCATCAAACAGGTTCGGCAGGCTGCATTATTTGTGAGGTGGGGCGATGAAAACTTCACGAAAATCTGCAATGCTGTACTCATCCATGCAAATCATCCTTGGCTAGGTTGTTCTGACCTATAGTGCATCACGGGCAAATAGGCTTGTTTCAAGAGAGCGCTTAGGGAAATATGCGTTCTCGAAAAGAGCATTGAAAAATATGTACAGATAGTATGTTGTCAGGGGTTCGATATATATATAAGAATAAAAATTCATTATATGTAATTAAGAACTTCGCATAATGATAATTATGTATAAAAATATATGGCATGGTATGTAAAAAGTGCTTAGATATGCCTTCCCAAACATATCTAAGCACTTTTATTTTTTCAACTAAGATAAGTCGAATTTTATTGATGCTATATCAACACCAATATATCCTAAATATAGACTAAACTATAACTATAAAATGTTATAAAAATAACTTGCGCTAAGCATTCACGCTCCTTAACGCAAGTTAATCTTATCATAGCACTATATTTCACTCCCCCCACTTTTAGGGGGGAAATAAAATTAAGTATTATACATTTTTTACATGTACCTGCATCTGATTGAATGGTATTTCGATACCATTATCATCCAAGGCTTTTTTACCCTTTTCAAGAACACGGAAGTATACACCCCAGTAATCTTCAGTCTTGCACCAAGCACGTACTGTTATAGATACCTGGCTTGCATCTAGGGCTGTCACTATTGCCACCGCTGCCGGATCTTTTAGAACTTCCTCATCATTTGATGCTACATCTAATAAAATAGCCTTCGCTTTCTCTATATCATCTGCATATCCTATTCCAAATGCAAGGTCTACTCTTCTCTTATCGTACTGAGTAACATTTGTAATAGCTGCGTTAGATAATGCTCCATTAGGAATAACTATAGCTTTGTTATCGCCAGTTATGAGTTTTGTATAGAATAAATCTATTCTATCAACTACTCCCTCCTTGCCTGAGCCGTTATCGATAATATAATCGCCAACTCTAAATGGCTTAAGCATAATGATAAGCACACCACCAGCAAAGTTAGATAAACTTCCTTGCAATGCGAGGCCAACAGTTAAGCCAAGTGTTCCAAGAACAGCTATAAATGAAGCTGTATCTATACCCACCTGATTGCAAATAATGATAATAAGTACAATATAAAGCATTACTCTTATTAGAGAATCTAAAAATCTCTTAATACTTATTTCTACATTTGCCTTAGTGAAAAACTTATCACAAATCTTCAATAATTTCTTGATTATAAACTTACCTACAAAGAGTAATACTAATGCTACCAACACGTCTACTAAAAAATTCATAACCATTGGTATATATCCCTCTACAGTAGATAAAAAAGCTTTAATTGGATCCATCTCTTCCTCCTTAAAGTCTGTCTTTTATACTATCTTTAAAATGTTTTACATACCTGTGTACTTAAAGATAGCTACTGACATAGGAGCCAATCTTACTGTGATAGAATCTGGTCTACCATCAGCCCAAGCTTCATTTGATGATATTGTTCCTGGATTTGAGCAACCCCATCCACCATACTGTAAATCATCACTGTTAATTAACTCTACGTAGTTACCCTTTGGTACACCTATATTAAATGACTCGTGATAAATGTTATCAAAGTTACATACAGCAACAATCATATCATCTTTATCCTTAGCACGTCTAATATATGAAACTACGTTTTCATTCCAATTATTACAATTTATCCATTCGAAACCTGCTGGAACATCATCCTGCTCATACATCGCAGCATCTGATGCATACAATTTGTTAAGTGCCTTAACATAATCAGCCATCTTTCTATGCTTAGGATCGTCCAAACTCTTCCAATCGAGTTCTCTAGTCTCACTCCACTCTCTATATGCACCAAACTCATTACCCATAAAGTTAAGCTTCTTACCTGGATGAGTGAACATAAATCCATATAACGCACGGAGATTAGCAAACTTCTCTTCATCTGAACCTGGCATCTTACCTAACATAGAGCCCTTACCATGTACTACCTCGTCATGAGAGAATACAAGGATAAAGTCTTCACTATACTGATATACCATACCAAATGTAATATTGTTATAATTATACTTTCTGAATAATGGGTCACACTGCATATACTTTGTTACATCGTTCATCCAACCCATATTCCACTTGAAGTCAAAGCCTAAACCATCGTATCCTACACCTCTTGTAACGCCTGCCCAAGCTGTTGATTCCTCTGCTATAAGCATTATACCTGGACACTGTATCTTAATCTGTGAGTTAAGATGCTTAAAGAACTCAACTGCTTCAAGATTCTCGTGGCCACCAAAAATATTAGCAACCCACTCGCCTGAATCCTTTCCATAATCAAGATATAACATAGATGCAACTGCATCCACTCTAATACCATCGATATGGTACTCTTTTGCCCAGAACATTGCATTTGATATAAGGAAATTAGATACTTCAGATCTACCATAATTGTAAATCAATGTACCCCAATGTGGATGCTCGCCCTGACGTGGATCCTGATGCTCATAGAGGCATGTACCATCAAATCTTGCCAAACCAAACTCATCCTTAGGGAAATGCGCTGGTACCCAGTCAATGATAACACCGATATCATTACGATGCATATAGTCTACAAAATACATAAAATCATCTGGTGTTCCATATCTTGCTGTTGGAGAGAAATATCCTGTAACCTGATAGCCCCAAGAACCATCAAATGGATGCTCCATAACTGGAAGAAGCTCTATATGTGTATATCCCATATCTTTTACATACTCGCATACCATAGGTGCAAGCTCTCTATATGTATAGAACAGATTATTGCTGTCTGTCTCCATACCTACTACATGACCTTCTTCATTGTATATCTCTACTGAAGGTTTCTTCCAAGATCCAAGGTGCATCTCATATATAGATAATGGCATCTCCTGAACATTTGCGCCCTCTCTCTTCTTAAGCCAGCTATTATCACCCCAGTTAAATCCTTCTATATCGCAAAGCACAGATGCATTATCAGGACGCTTCTGCGATGCAAATGCATATGGGTCAGCCTTTAACACTGTACCACCATCTCTTTTTCTTATCTCGAACTTATAAAGCTCGCCTTCCTTTAATTCAGGAATAAATATACCATGCACTCCTGTATAATCAAGCTGACTCATCATATGACGTCTGCCATCCCAGAAGTTGAAATTTCCTACTACACTTACTCTCTTTGCATTAGGAGCCCATACTGAGAACATATATCCATCAACACCATTTATAGTAGTTGGATGTGCGCCAAGGTACTTGTACGCTTCATAATTGTAACCTGCATTAAACTTTCTAAGCTCTTCTACTGGTATATTAGACTTAAACTGATATGGATCATAATATTCTGACTCACTACCATCAGCATACTTCGCAACAATCTTATATACACCCTTAAGCTTATGAGTTAAATGTACAGCGTAGTAACCACCGTCATTAACTTTCTCCATCTGATATCTTGTTTCATCATCCTCATAACGAACAAATGCTTCAACAGCATCTGGAACGAGAGCCTGAATAAGGCAACCTCCCTTAACATCACTTGGACCAAGTACATAATGAGCATAATCGATATCTGAATACATTATTCCATCTATACTGCTCCAATTCAACATTTTGTATAACTTGTCATTCATAGAAACATCCTTTCTTCACAAACGAATTTTAATATTGCTTATTGTATCATATTTTTGCAAGTATGTCCACAACTGTCAGTCTTTTTCTTTGTTATTTTTTCTTTAAATTACACATTTCCCTACTATGATTTCCATATTTTTTTATAAACTTCTTGACAAAGATTTTTCTGTTCAGTAGAATGAAAAAGATGTTTGCATTTTGTCCGCACAAAGTCTATATGTAAACAATCTGTGTTTTTGTATGGTCGTTAACGTACAAAAACAAAATGATACCTATCTCTCTCAACGGTATCATGTAACAAATCGTTGCCATATATGGTATTCGATTATAACAAAAACAGATTATACATTTTGTGGAGGTAATGAAAATGGCTAATATTAAGTCAGCAAAGAAGAGAATCGAAGTAACAAGAATCAGAACAGAGAGAAACAAGTCAATCAAGTCTGGTGTAAAGACAGCTATTAAGAAGGTTGATGCTGCAATCGCTGCAAACGACAAGGCTGCTGCTACAGAGGCATTAAAGAATGCTACAAAGGCTATCGATATGGCTACAACAAAGGGTGTATTCCACAAGAATACAGCTTCAAGAAAGGTTTCTCGTTTAGCTTCTGCTGTTGCAAAGATGGCTTAGTTCAGAACCAAACAGAGATACTAAATCGTAGCTAGATAATCGCTTCGATTGAACAAAAAGGGACAGTGTCTATCATACTTGTATGATTGGACCTGTCCTTTTTTCGTTATATTTGTTTTTCTTAGCATACCCGTTAATACATCAAAACTTTTTTCTATATTTTATCCTACGCCGAATATTTTATAAGTATCATCTCTACGCCTGCTCGATCGTCCATACGACCATTTTTTATATCACATTCTATTTCAACACAATCTCTCATAGCCTTAGTAAGTACTGTACTGCTAAATCCGTTTTTCATCCCCAGTTGTCTTGTTATCTTTCCAACTATAAATGGTTGAATACCCACCTTTGACGCTATGTCAGAAGATGCCACACCTCTATCTAATAATTCCTTCACCTGAAGCATTATATTAAACTGTCTAGCTAGCATAAACAATATACGCATAGGTGGCTCCTTTAGAGACATCATATCTTGATATAATTCTAAGGCTTTCGCTCTATTTTTATTACTCATAGCATCGATCATATCAAATATTTTTGATGATATCTGCACTGAACAGACTGCATCGATATCCTTATCTGTTATAACGTCTCTGCCCCATGCATAAGATATTACCTTATCAAGCTCTTTTGTTATATTTTCCATATCTGTTCCTACATCATTTAAGAACTTTTCTACGGTATTCTTTGTTATCTTCATTCCATTTTGACCAAGGATACCTACAATCCACTGTTCTAGAGCTGCCTGATTTTGCTCAGACATCTCACATACATACCCAATATCCTTCACTTGCTTAAAGAGCTTACTTCTTTTGTCAACATCACATTCAACAAACACCAAACAGGTTGTTTCCGGTACGCTACCTATGTATTCATTCATAACCTCATTGGCAGATTTAAAAAAGCCAGAGTTTTCTACCAACACCAATCGTCTATCCGCAAAGAAAGGCAATGTTTCACACATCCCCCTTATCTCTACTGCGTTACAATCCTTGCCCTCATAATAGCTATAATTCATAGTATCATCGCCACATATAGCATTTCTTAGCTTCTGCTTATACTGCTTCTTAAGATAATCCTCACTGCCATATAGAAGGTACACTTTTTTATATTCATTTGCTTTAATATCTTCATTTATTTTTCTCATAGCCACTCCAAAGCCTTCAACACAATATATAAATATTATTTTCAATTCACTACAGATAATAATATAAAAATTTAACTATTGCGTCAAGGTGACAGAAATATTATTTCTTTTAATTATAATTGCTCCGTAGCGAAATGTCGTATATATTTTCGAGTCTATATCATTTAATTTCTTTATAGTTTCTTGATGTGGATGACCATAACTATTTTCTTCTCCACAAGATATAATAGCTATATCAGGCCTTAGCATGTCAATCCATACCTCTCCACTAGAAAATTTGGAACCGTGATGCGCAACCTTTAATATTACTCTCTTATCCAGCTCCTTATTCTTATCAGACGCTTGCTTTAGATGTTGTCTAACATCTTCTAAAATATTGTTTTCCGTTTGTTGTCCTATATCCCCTGCAAACACACCAAATATATCTCCATATTCCAATAACAATACCATAGAAGCCTCATTTATATCCGAATAGGTTTCATCTTTGGAAGGGCTAGCACAATATATTTTCATCTCTCCATCCCTAAGCACATCTCCCTTTTCAAAATAAATAACATTAACACCTCTCTCTTTCGCCAGACACATCAGTTTATCAGCATTCTCATTTTGAAACTCTATAGATGTGGTTGGTAACACAAGATTATCTACAGCTATCTTTCCACGATTGAGCAATTCAACTATACCTGATATATGATCTTCATCGCAATGAGATACAAATATATATTCCAACTTGCCCACATCCATATATTCGAGGAAGCTTTCTAACTTATACTCTCCTATATTCTTTTCATCAGAGCTGCCACCATCTATGAGATAGTCAACACCATCATTACTTCTAATATAAGTACAATCGCCCTGACCCACATCCAAAAAGCATACAGTAAACTGCGACTGTTTCTCACCATATACTATGACACACATAACCGTTAGTAATATAGCCACAACACCGTACAATATAGGCTTTACAATAACTTTTAAGCGTTCCGTCCTTCTTATAAAGAATGTGTAAACAATATTGCAACCATATTTCATAAGCACCAACACAAGTATAAGACAAACATAATAAGCAAAAATGCCCCACCTGCCTATAACTCCTGTTACAACTGTAGATGCTGGAAGACTTTCAGTACACATAGCTAACAATTTATACATTCTCAATATATATACTGCTGTGCCAATAAGAAAAATACCTGCCTGTTCAGCTATAAATCCTATAACTATACCCATTATAGTCATAATAAGCACTACACCCATAAGCGGAACTACTATAAGATTAAGTAACACCGAGTATGTAGGTAATCTATAAAAAAGACAAGCATTTGCAGGCATAGTAGTAAACGAAAGCGACAGATTAAATAACACCGTTCTTACTAGCGCTTTCTTGGAATTAACAAACTCTGTAACCACATGTCCTGTAATGGTTACACCTAACATAGCCATATATGATAATATAAAAGAAGTATTTGTTATATAACAGGGATTGCCCACAAGCAATAATACCGCAGATAATGACAATGCGGATATGGTATCGTACTTTCTTCCGCACACATCTGCAGCTATGTGCAATATAAACATAATCACCGCTCTTACTGCCGAAACCGAATTTCCAGTCATAACTAAAAATGCTGTCATAATTAGACCACTTATTGTAGCAGATGATAAATACCACATTTTTCTATGCAATATTTTATATACACCAACACCTATAATCGATATATGCAGACCCGATATAGCTAGAATATGCGCAATCCCCTGCATAGCATACAATTCTTTTGTAGATTTATCCATATCGGTCTTATCACCTATTAACATTGCTGCTAGTAGTCCATATTCTTCTTCCGTACAGATTTTTTTAAGCACCTCTCTTATATGGAGTCTAATTTTATACAAACTTCCTTGTATATTAACATCATTACATTGATCCAATATATCTATGTCTTCATATAAAGCTTTAATCTTTAAGAGTACTCCATTACTGCGAAGATACTTGTATTCGTCATATACGCCAGGATTATCTGCTTTCTTCATCGCATCCACCTTGCCTGTAACACCAATACACATACCCGGCATTAGGTTTTCCACATTTTCCACATCGATATACACAATTCCTTCTTTTGTTTTTAACTCTATTGTATAATTAAACTTTTTCTCTTGAATATTTGTGATACTCCCACATACATAAAGATTCTTAGTACTTTGTTCCACATACACTGGGTATTGAATCGCGTCATAATCACTGTACAGTTGCTTTTGATTGTAGCCTCTAATAAAACCTAGAAGTATCATAAATAAGCCAATAGCAATGCACACCCAATTCCATATGCTTATCTTTATACCAAACACAAATAGACCATAGCCTATAGCCACAGTCAACAAAACAAACACTATCCCTATTACAACAGCCTTAACTAACTCCAACCCTAGTAAAGCTACAATCTCTCCACAAATCAGGGCAACAACCATATATACCAATGGTCGTTTTATGTCCACTACCTCCTTTTTTATTTAACTCTACTTTTACTTTTCCATAATATCTAAATTCATACGTAATATATTCTCTATAGATATGCTTCCTCTAAATAAGATATCATCTCTCCCCTCTATAGTTACCTTTACACCTGATATACCTTTTAGTTGAGTCAATGAATTTACAACAGAGTACAATACCGCCTGCGGCGTTCCTTCCACATAATCATTACCATTCATTTCACTTGATAAATCCACATAACATATTCCGTTTTTTGTATAAGCACTATTTACATCTACATTCAAACACTTTAGTACATATAACTCTGGACTTATACTTCTATCATAAGTATATACTTCATCTTTAGCTACTAACTTATCGCCTGTACTATTTATATAATACAATTTCAAATACATATCACTTTCTGCCTGTAATTTTCCATCCTCGTACAATATAAAGCTATCTTTAGTCAGATATCTCACAGGAACACCATCTTCGTCCATCAATGGCTGACCATTAACAGTAATATACACATAATCAATATTCTCAATCTGGGTTATAGTCAAAACAAGACCAGCCTTAAAAAACAACTTTTCTAAGCTATTCAACGCATTATAGGAACTATCTAGATTTACATTTGCAACATTCATCTGCAAAGTATATGTAAGCGACGCCAAACCTTCTGGCATAGCGGACTTTTTACTCTCATCTTCAGGAGCACTCATAAAAGCATTCAATATATCCCTTAACTTATCTTCATCTTTAGCATTTTCATCTATATCCATGCCCCAGCTTACAAGCTTTGATACCTCTTTATCTATGCAATATATCTTATAGCCATATTCCGTATCATCTGTTTTACCTGGCTGTTCCTTATAATTACTGCAACCTGTCGCCAACATTAAAACAAATATCAGGCTTATAGTCCATACATTTTGTATGAAATTATGTTTCTTCATTTTTCCTCCTATGGCACATAGTGAAGCGGAACTCTAATAGTAAATGTGCTACCTTCATTTTCTGTACTATATAGTTTTATTTCGCCCTTGTGCATATTGATAACAGATTGGGTAATCGCTAATCCTAAACCAGTTCCACCCGTTTCTCTAGAACGAGCCTTATCCACACGATAAAATCTATCAAATATCTGCATCTGGGATTCCTCAGGTATTCCTATTCCAGAATCAACAACTTTTAGATAAAAATAGTTTAAATCAGCATTTAATGATACATTTACCCAGCCACCTTGCACATTATATTTCACTGCATTTTCTATAAGATTAGTTACGGCCATAGTTATTTTAACCTCATCAATCTCTGCCTCGATAGGTCTAAACACTTCAAAATTTACCTGAACATCTTTCTTAGCTGCAATAGGCTTTACTCTCTTAATCACCATTTCTACCAGCTCATTAATATTCACGTTTGATACATTCAGCTCTGTTGCCTGCTTATTCATACGCATAAGTGCCAGTAAATCATTGATAATTCGACTTTCTCTGTCTATCTCAAGCGCAATATCCTGCATAAACTCTTTATACATCTCTACAGGTACATCTTCTTGCATATTAAGTGAATCAGCTAAAACTTTTATAGATGTAATAGGTGTCTTTAACTCATGAGACACATTAGATACAAACTCTTCTCTCGATTCATTTAATGTCTGCAATCGTATAATTACATCCTCGATACGATTGCTTATTTCCTCCATTTCAGAATAACCTACATCCAAGTCTACTGTCCTAATTTTCCCTGCTTCTAGATCCTGTATACGCCTACTAATCTTCGTAAATGGCTCAGCCACTCTTATTCCAAATACTATAGCTACAGATATAATGATTAAGAATACTATTATCAGCATAGTAACCGCAATAGTTCTAACACTGTTCATTTCCTCTTCTATGTCGTACATAGGTATATTCATCAAAAGTACTCCACCTACATTATGACTTCCAGCAAGAGATATAACTATCTCTAGTGTATGTGTGTCCCTATTATACACAGTCGAATTTGTTCCTTTAAAACTATTTATAACCATATCGTACAGACATGTTTTGCCCTCGTCCACCGTATATGTATCACGTACAATGATAAAATCCTGATTAATAATCATTATTCTTCCACCATAAGCAGATACAATTCTATACATCTCTGCTTCGACCTGTTCAGATTTGCCATTGCTGATATATGAAGAATTAATGATTTCTGTTCTCAATAATGATGCTGTTCTTTGCAGCTCTTGTATTCTCGAATCTACAGTCAAATTTTCATATTGGTTAATTATAAGCATAGTTAAACAGGTGGCAGGTAATATACCTGCCACTAATATTATCATCACAATCTTAAATCGGAGACTTTTTATGACTTTTTTTATCCTGTCAAACTTGCCCATCCACTATCTCCTTGTACGTTTAGCTTACTCTTCACCTTTAAAATAGTATCCTACTCCCCACTTAGTATGAACAAAGCTAGGATCACTTGGATTTTGCTCTATCTTTTCTCTAAGTCTTCTTATATGAACATCAACAGTTCTCACATCTCCTGGATATTCATATCCCCATACCGTATTTAAAAGATTTTCTCTACTGTATACCTTATTAGGATTCATAACGAGAAGCTCTAACAAATCAAATTCCTTTGCTGTAAGATTAATCTCTGTTCCTCTTACAAAAACTCTTCTTCCATCTAAGTCTATCTTCAAGTCCTTTGACTCTATTACTCGCTCATCTGACTTATCCTTATTCTTTGTATTTCTTCTAATGATAGCTTTTATTCTAGCTTTCACCTCTAATATATTAAATGGCTTAGTCATATAATCATCTGCACCATACTCAAGACCTAATATCTTATCCATATCATCGCCTTTTGCAGTCAACATTATAATAGGCACATCAGAAAATTCTCTAACCTGCTGGCACACCTCGTATCCATTCAACTTTGGCAACATCAAGTCAAGAAGAATAATATCATACTCATTATCCTTGATATAACTTACAGCTTCTTCACCGTCAAACGCACAATCTACTACCATGCCGTCCTGTTCCAAACTGAACTTAAGTCCCTTGACAATCATTTTTTCATCATCGACAACTAATACCTTTTGTGCCATATATTCCTCCTAATTTACACGTATGTAGTCCTTTATCTTATTAAACGCAGCTTCCTTTATCCCTGATATGTTCATAATATCTTCAATAGTTGCAAATCTTCCGTGCTTTTCTCTATAAGATATAATACTTTCAGCCCTTGACTCTCCTATACCCGGAAGTGTCATAAGTTCCTCTTTAGATGCAGTATTTATGTTTACTATCACTTTTTTCGATGCATCTTCTTCATTTGAAACATATGAAGTTACAGCCGTAATAGCCTCCTGCTTAGAGTATACATAAACCTTCTGACCATCCTGTAAGACGGATGCAAGATTTAGAAATTCAGTATCCGCTTCTTTGGTAAAGCCTCCTGCCATTTCTATAGCCTCGAAGACTCTGCTTCCCTCTTTAAGTTCATATACGCCTGCCCGTTCAACACAACCTGTCACATGTATGCATATATAATTAAAAGAAGTAGCTTCCATACTACTGTCAGCTACTTCTGTAGTCTCACTATTCTCATAGTCAGACGTTTGTATCACAATAGCATCTGTAGCCTTTTCACAGCTGTACATCACTCCGATAACCATCATAATCGTGACTCCAAGCACGTACTTCACTGCTTTTTTTATTATACTACACTTAGATTTTATTACTTTTTTCATCCTAATGCCTCCTTACATATCATAAAGAAGGACATTCAAACAAATCACTACACTATTGTAACCAATTTTTAACTTTTTTACAATGTTTTTTTATATTTTTGTACAATTAAGCGTTATTGTACTAATCTTGGAAAAATTTAGATTCTTCATCACCTAAAATAGCTGTTCCAATTCCCTTGTTTGTAAATATCTCAAGCAAGAGACAATGTAACATACGGCCATCAAGAATATGCACTCTAGAAACACCATTTTCAATGGCATCAATGCAGTTATTGAGTTTTGGAAGCATACCTCCACCTATATATCCATCACCTATAAGCTCTCTCGCCTCGCTAACGTGTAACTCTGATATAAGAGTCGAAGGGTCCTTTGGATCCTTATATACACCTTCAATATCTGTAAGGAATGCAAGTTTTTCAGCCTGAACAGCACGGGCAATAGCACAAGCTGCATCATCTGCATTTATATTATAAGACTGATACTTCTCATCTAATCCTATAGGGCTAACGATAGGAAGATAATCCTTCTCAATCAAATCAAACAATATCTTAGGGTCAACACTCTCAACTTCACCTACAAATCCGATATCCTCGCCATTTGAATACTTCTTTGTACATGTAAGCATCTTGCCATCCTTACCACTTATAGATATAGCCTTAACACCCAGTTCCTCTACTAACGAAACAAGCTGCTTACCTACCTTACCAAGAACCATCTCGGCTATCTCCATAGTAGCTTCATCTGTTACACGAAGACCATTGATAAACTTTGCCTCCATACCTGAACGCTCTACCCACTTGCTTATTTCCTTACCGCCACCATGAACGATAATTGGTTTAAAACCTACTAACTTAAGAAGTGTTACATCCTTTATAACATTTCTCTTAAGCTCCTCATCTACCATAGCGCTTCCGCCGTACTTAACTACTATTATCTTTCTATTAAATCTCTGTATGTAAGGTAATGCCTCTATGAGGACGTTTGCTTTTTCCTTTAAAGCTTCCATTTCTCTTTCTGTCATTTTGTTTTCTCCTTTTTACTAGTTTCTATTTTCTCTTCTTTTTTACGTTAAACTAATTGCTTCGTTTCTTAGAAACTCTCGCAATCACCACACTTCGCAACTTCAAACTATCGCCCTACGTTATTTAGCTTCTGTAATCCGCATTGATGCTTATATACTCGTGTGTCAAATCACAACCCCATGCTGTTGCTGTAGCCTCTCCCATCTTAATATCGATAAGAGCTGTTATCTCTGGCTGTGATAATATCTCTGTGGCCTTCTCTTCACTATAATCTGTTGCCACACTATTCTCTACTATCTTTAACTCTCCAGCTTTGCTTATAAAGTATAAATCCACTTTTTCTGTATCAAACTGTGCACCAGAATATCCCATGGCACAACATATTCTTCCCCAGTTAGCATCGTGACCTGCAATAGCAGTCTTTACAAGGCTTGACGATACTACTGACTTCGCTATAGTAACAGCCTGTTCCTTAGTCTCTGCACCAACAACCTTTACCTCAAAAAGTGCTGTAGCACCTTCACCATCGCCTGCCATCTGCTTAGCTAAATATGTATTTACTGCCAGCAATGCCTCTGAGAACTTCTTATAATCCTCATTTTCCTCTGTAATTTCTTCATTTCCAGCCATACCATTAGCCATAACAAGCATTGTGTCATTGGTAGATGTATCACCATCTACTGTAACCATATTAAATGTATCATCCACATTAGCCTTTACAGCCTTTGTTAACATTTCTTTAGATATATTTATATCTGTTGTAATAAACGCAAGCATTGTACACATATTAGGATGAATCATTCCAGAGCCCTTACACATACCACCTACAGTTACAGTCTTTCCACCTATTTCTAACTGATATGCTATCTGTTTTGAATGTGTATCTGTTGTCATAATAGCCTCTGCTGCTAAAGTTCCATCTTCAACAGTTGTGCCAAGGAGAGGAGTCATAAGCTTAATACCCTCTGTTATCTTATCTATAGGAAGCTGGGCTCCTATAACACCTGTAGATGCTACAAGTACTGCACTATCTGGAATGTTTAAGCACTCTGAAGCCGCCTTTGCCGTTGCACCACAGTACTCATATCCCTGCTTGCCTGTACAAGCATTGGCAATACCACTATTAACTACCACAGCCTGCACAAACGGGCTATTCTCAACTACATCCATATCATATTTAACGCAAGCAGCCTTAACAATATTCTTTGTAAATGTACCAGCTACCTTACATGGCTTCTCACTATATACAAGAGCCATATCCTTTTTTTCAGTTTTTTTCTTTATACCGACAGCTAAGCCTGTTGCACTAAAGCCTTGTGCTGCTGTCACTCCACCATTTATCTGCTTCATAGTGTCATCTCCTTTTCATCATATTCTTCCTTATAACTCTAAACCGGTAGTTGGATCGCATCCAAGCACTAAATTCATACACTCTACGGCTGCACCAGATGCACCCTTACCTAAGTTATCAAACTGTGCTGATATAACTACTCTATCTTCATTACCTGTGATATAAACCTTCAATCCATCCCATCCTGACAAGCCATTTCCTGCTATAAAACCACTAGCCGTCACCTCATCATCAGCCTGCGCTACCTTTATAAATGGTTGATTCTTATAGTAATCTGTATAGTAAGCAATAAGACTATCAACACTTTCCTTCTTATCTAACATATCGGTGTAAAGCTGAATAGAAACCACCATACCACTATAATAATCATCTATAACAGGTGTAAAGAGCGGTGTTCTCTCTAATCCTGTAATCTTTTGCATCTCCTTTAGATGCTTATGCTGCTGTGTCAACGCATATAATCTACCAGAATTATGCTCTACTGGCTTTTCGTCGCCTTCATATACTGCGATAGCCTTCTTTCCAGCTCCACTGTAGCCTGAGATACCAAAGCAGCTAACTGGATAATCCTTCGGAAGTATACCACCGGCTACTAAAGGATATACAAGCGATATAAATCCTGTAGCATAGCAGCCTGGCACTGCTATACGCTTGCCCTTAACGATTTTTTCCTTATGCTCTGCAGAGAGCTCTGGGAAACCATACGCCCAGCCCTCCTCTGTTCTGTGGGCTGTAGATGTATCAATAATAACAACATTATCATTTTCAACCAAGGATACCGACTCCTTTGCCGCTACATCTGGCAAACAGAGGAATGTAATATCAGATGCATTAATCATCTTCTTTCTCTCCTCTGGGTCCTTTCTAAGCTCTGGGTCTATCTTCAACAACTCTATATCATCTCTACCCTGGAATCTTTCATATATACGAAGTCCAGTTGTTCCTTCACTACCATCAATAAAAATCTTTGTTTTCATATAATGTACTCCTTTCACATATCACATCTATATTTATGTGAATGCTTGTTTATGGATTGCCTTCCTTAAATAATGTCTAAAAAATTATTACATTATAATAGGAAGTTCTTATCTCAACACACTATACATCTATTATGAATAATATGCAAGTACTTTTTATAATAATTCATATAATTTTATCTAAATATAGCACCAATAGCCCTTCATCTTCAAAACCTACATCTTCTCAATATGCTTATATTCCCTAGTCTTCCGTTCTTTTTATTTTCTTTATATAAATAAGTAAAAAAACACTTGCATAATACATAAAACTAGAGTATATTTAACCTAGTTTTCACAACTAATGCATTTTATACATATTTTTGAATATTTATTCATATTTTATGCATAAAGTTGTGTCAAATCAATTAGGAGGAATTATCATGAAAGAAAAAGTTGTATTAGCTTATTCAGGTGGTCTTGATACTACTGCCATTATTCCATGGTTAAAGGAAAATTTTGATTATGAAGTTATCTGCTGTTGCGTTGACTGCGGTCAGGGTAATGAGCTTGATGGTCTCGATGAGAGAGCAAAGCTTTCAGGTGCTTCTAAGTTATACATAGAGAATATCGTTGACGAGTTCTGTGACGAATACATTATGCCTTGCGTACAGGCAGGTGCTGTATACGAGAACAAGTACCTCCTTGGTACATCTATGGCTCGTCCAGTTATTGCAAAGAGACTTGTAGAAATCGCTCGTAAGGAAGGCGCTGTTGCTATCTGCCACGGTGCTACAGGCAAGGGAAATGACCAGATTCGTTTCGAGCTTGCTATCAAGGCATTAGCTCCTGATATCAAGATTATCGCTCCTTGGAGAATGAATGACCTCTGGAAGATGGATTCTAGAGAGGCTGAGATCGAGTACTGTAAGAAGCACGGTATCGACCTTCCATTCGGTACAGACTCAAGCTACAGCCGTGACCGTAACTTATGGCACATCAGCCACGAAGGTCTCGAGCTTGAAGACCCAGCAAATGAGCCAAACTACGATCATCTCCTCGTTCTCGGTGTTAGACCTGAGAAGGCTCCAGATGAGGGCGAGTATGTTACAATGTCATTTGAGAAGGGTGTTCCTACAAAGTTAAATGGCAAGGCTATGAAGGTTTCTGAGATTATCACAGAGTTAAATACTCTCGGTGGTAAGCACGGTATCGGTATCATTGATATCGTTGAAAACCGTGTAGTAGGTATGAAGTCTCGTGGTGTATATGAGACTCCAGGTGGAACAATCCTTTTAGAGGCTCACAAGCAGCTTGAGGAATTAGTTCTCGACAGAGCTACTATGGAAGTAAAGAAGGATATGGGAAATAAGTTCTCTCAGATCGTTTACGAAGGAAAGTGGTTCACACCACTCCGTGAGGCTGTTCAGGCATTCGTTACATCTACACAGGAATATGTAACAGGTGAAGTTAAGTTCAAGCTCTACAAGGGTAACATCATCAAGGCTGGTACTACTTCTCCATACTCATTATATAATGAGTCACTTGCAAGCTTCACAACTGGTGATATGTATGATCACAATGATGCTTCAGGATTCATCACATTGTTCGGTCTCCCACTTAAGGTTCGTGCAATGAAGTTACAGGAAGCTAAGAGCAATAAGAACTAAGGGATAGGTATTAAAGTTATACTTTTCTTACTAGTTATTGATTGGTACATGACAATATAAAAATATTTTTTGATTTAGGTTACGAGCACAAGATTACTTAAGGTCTTTGCTCGTAACTTTTTTAGTAAAAATGGTATATTTACGATATTCATCCTTTATACAATTAATCTCATTTTCACTTATATCATTGACCTTCTTTCTTCTTTATGTTATTATTACAGAGTTATGGTAGCATATTAAAGTGCTATCATACTGTAAATTTCCTTTACATATTAAATCCTAGTTAGTTTCACTTAAATCTTACTAGGTTACAAAAAATAAAATAGAATGAGGTATTAATATGAGATTTGCAAAGAAATTATTAGCAGGTTTATTAACAATCGGAACTGTTGCTACAATGCTTGTAGGCTGTGGTGGCGGCAATGATGACAGCACATTTATCGTAGGCTTTGATGCCGAGTACCCACCATACGGATATATGGATGAGAATGGTGACTACACAGGCTTCGACTTAGAGTTAGCCGAGGCAGTATGTAAGTTAAAGGGCTGGACACTTAAGAAGCAGCCTATCGCATGGGACAGCAAGGATAACGAGCTTAACTCTGGTTCTATCGACTGTATCTGGAATGGCTTTACTATCAATGGTCGTGAAGATGACTATGAATGGTCTGTTCCTTATGTAGATAACAGCCAGGTTATCGTAGTAAAGAAGAATGCTGGTATCAAGTCATTTGCTGACTTATCTGGCAAAGTTGTTGGTGTACAGTCTGCTTCTGCCGCTTTAGATGTATTGTCTAGCGCAGACGGCCAGAAGGCTTTAGCTGATACATTTAAGACATTAACTCAGTTTGCTGACTACAACACAGCTTTCGTAGAGTTAGAGGCTGGTTCTATCAATGCTTTAGCTATGGACATCGGTGTTGCACAGTACCAGATAGCAAGCCGTGGCGATGATTTCATCATCCTTGACGAGCACCTTAATGCTGAAAAGTACGGCGTTGGTTTCAAGAAGGGTAACACTTCTCTTCGTGATGAAATCAATGAAGCATTAAAGACTTTAAAAGAAAACGGCACTTTCGATAAATTAGCAGATAAGTACAATTTATCTGACATGACTTGTTTAGATTAAATTTTAGTCACATAAACTAAAGAGGTAAACTTACATGACACTACAAACTATGATTGAACAATTATCCGGTGGTATGCTTAATTCAATGGGAATATTTTTCCTTACATTGATATTTTCACTTCCACTTGGCCTTGTAATAGCATTTGGAAGAATGTCACGCTTTAAGATTATAAGTATCCCTACAAATGTGCTCATATCTATCTTGCGTGGAACACCACTTATGCTACAGCTGATGGTATGGTACTTTTTCCCTTACTATCTCTTTAAAATGCCTATAGCTGATTGGAGATTTCCTGCTATTATCGTAGGTTTCTCTATTAACTATGCAGCCTACTTTGCCGAGATTTACCGTTCTGGTATAGAAGCCATACCAAAGGGACAGTACGAAGCATCGACCATACTTGGATATAATAAATTTCAGACATTTACTAAGAATATATTCCCACAGGTTATACGCATCATTATGCCATCTATAACCAATGAAGTTATAACACTGGTAAAGGATACATCGCTGGCATTCTCTCTTAATTATTTGGAGATGTTTGCCATAGCCAAGCAGATAGCAGCTAGAGAGACTACTCTTATGCCATTTGTAGCGGCAGCTATCTTCTACTACATATTCAATCTCATAGTTACTATTGTTATGGGTAAGATAGAAAAAAGCTTGAAGCGTCACGAAAGAGAGGTATAGATATGAACTTTTTAGAAATGAATAATGTCCATAAATCCTTTGGTGACCTTGAAGTATTAAAGGGAATTTCCCTTCAGGTAAAGGAAGGCGAGGTTTTGTCTATCATCGGTCCATCGGGCTCTGGCAAATCAACATTACTAAGGCTTGCCACATTACTCGAAACAATGGATCAAGGTGATTTGTCATATATAGGTGAGCCTGCTGTCACTATGGCATATGGCCGTTCTATGTATGCATCCAAGTCAAAGTTACATGAACTTCGTAAAACATTTGGACTTGTGTTCCAGAACTTTAACCTGTTCCCACACAAGACAGTGCTCAAGAATATTATAGACGCTCCTATAAGCGTTCAAAAAAGAGACAAAGATGAGGTTATAAACGAGGCTAGACAGCTCCTAGATAGAATGGGGCTTGCTGACAAGGCAGACTACTACCCTGGTCAATTATCAGGTGGTCAGCAGCAGCGTGTAGCCATAGCTAGAGCACTGGCGCTAAAGCCAAAGATTCTGTTCTTTGATGAGCCTACTTCAGCTCTCGACCCTGAGCTTACAGGCGAGGTATTAAAGGTTATCAAGTCATTGGCTGAACAAAAGATGACTATGGTTATCGTTACTCACGAAATGTCATTTGCTAAGAACATTTCAGACCGTATTATCTTTATGGATAAGGGCGTTATCGCTGCTAGCGGCACACCAGATGAGGTATTTGGTTCAGACAATCCTCGTATGAAAGAATTCTTGGGTAAACTCCATCACGACTAATATTAAAAACGGAGACAGCTTATAAAGCCGCCTCCGTTTCTTATTTCTCAGTTCCGTTTACTCTTCAATCCTAGACTATACTCATAATCCTACTATCTATATTCTAGGCCTCAAAATACACCTCAACAAGTCTCTCAATATACGCTTGATCTTTCACACCCATAAGCTCTCTTGCTGAATGCATTGCAAGAATAGGCACTCCCACATCTATAGTACGCATAGGCATATATTTATTAGCCAATGTGCCAAGGGTACTACCGGTTGTACCATCAGAACGACACGCATACTTTTGGTAAGGTATATGATTCGCCTGACAAAGCATCTCGACCATAGCTATGGTTTCACAGTCGGTCGCATATGTCTGTGAGCTAGCTCGCTTTATAACTATACCATCATTCATCATATTAGTATTTGTAGGGTCTGACTTCTCTGCCTTGTTTGGATGTAATGCATGAGCTACATCAATAGATAAAAGGAATCCATCCATAGCTGCTTGCATATAATCTCTGCGAGTATATCCAAGGGCCTCATATAACTTCTCCATAACAAAGCCAAATACATTAGAATCTGCTCCCTGCTTAGTTCTACTGCCTATCTCCTCATTATCATATAAAGCTATAACATTTATACCATCACTTCTATCAGCATTAATAATACCCTGAACGCACGCCACAACAGATGTAATATTGTCAAGGCGTGGAGACGATATCATCTCAGCATTTATGCCCACTCTCTCTGCCTTATCTGCATTGTACACGTATAGCTCGAAATCAAGAATGTCCTCTGATGACACGCGCAACTGCTTTGCCAGATATTTCATAAAGAAGCCTTCCTTATTCATCTCATCTTCCAATATAGCAGCTAAAGGAATCATATCCGTCTGTTTGTTCAGCTCTACTCCCTTATTCACATCTCTGTTCATATGTATAGCAAGGTTCGGTATAGTAAATATAGGCTTCTTAAAATCTACAATCTTTATATTCGGCTTAAGCATATCCCAGCTTACAGCTTCATTATTGGCATTCTTTTTATTCTTAAGAGCAACCTTTCCAGCCACCGATAACGGTCTATCTAACCATGTATTAAGTATAGCTCCACCATACACTTCCACATTTACCTTACCATATCCTTTTGTAGTCATCTCTGGTGATGGCTTGATGTAAAGACATGGATGATCTGTATGCGCTGCTACTACACGAAGCATTCCTTTATCAAATTCTCTGCCCACCTTGAAAGCAAATACTGAGGAATCATACACATTAACAAAATATCCTTTGCCCCTTTGTATTATCCACTCCTCGTTAAGCTTAAGCTCCAAGAAACCTGCCTGCTCTAATTTTCTCATAGCCTCATCTGCCGCTGTAAATGCACATGTAGATGAATTTATAGCCTCCATAAGCCTATTTGCTGATGTATCAAAATCAAATATCATAGCGTCCTCCTAATCTTCTACAATAAACTATGTAAATTGTACCACAATCCCAATATATATGCATTAAAATAATATCATAAATAATATTTGATTGCCAAAATTTTTCTACAACACCAATATTATGAAAACTTACGATAATCAAGATAAAAATTGCACTTTATTGGATTATAGATTTTAGAATTTCTTATTTACATATCATGAAAATATATGTATAATATTTGGGTGGCAGAATTAATCATTTATGAATTAGTCTCTACTATAAAGTGACAAATTCACTGCTATTTAAGCCTGGGAAAGGAAAGGTTTTTAAGATGGAAAGAAAAGTTGGTACAGTATCAAGAGGTATACGTGGTCCTATCATCAGAGAGGGCGACAATTTAGTTGACATCACTGTTACAAGCGTGCTTGAGGCCGCTGAGAGCGAAGGTTTTAGCTTAAGAGACAGAGATGTTATCGCAATTACAGAGTCAATCGTTGCAAGAGCTCAGGGTAATTATGCATCAGTTCAGGATATTGCTGATGATGTAAAGGCTAAAACAGGCGGAGACACAGTAGGTGTTATATTCCCTATTCTCTCTCGTAACCGTTTCGCTATCTGCCTTAAGGGTATCGCTATGGGCGCAAAAAAGGTTGTTTTAATGTTAAGCTATCCAAGCGACGAGGTTGGTAACTCTATCTTAACATATGATCAGCTCGATGATGCTGGTATCAATCCATATAGCGATGTGTTGACACTAGAGAAGTATCGTGAATTATTTGGTGAAAATAAACATGAGTTCACAGGTGTTGACTACGTTCAGTACTACTCTGACATTATCACAGAGGCTGGTGCTGAGGTTGAGGTTATCTTTGCAAACCAGGCTAAGACTATCCTTAACTACACAGATACAATCGTAACATGTGATATTCATACACGTGTTAGAACAAAGAGAATCTTAAAGGCTGCTGGCGCAAAGGTTGTGCTCGGTCTTGACGATATTCTTACAAGCTCAGTAAATGGTAGCGGTTTCAACGCTAAGTACGGCTTACTTGGTTCAAACAAGTCTACAGAGGATAAGATTAAGCTCTTCCCTCAGGAGTGCCAGGACTTAGTAGAGGCTATTCAGGCTGAGATACTCACAAAGACAGGCAAGCATGTTGAAGTAATGGTATACGGCGACGGCGCTTTCAAGGACCCACAGGGTAAGATTTGGGAGTTAGCTGACCCAGTTGTATCTCCTGCTTTCACAAGCGGTCTTGTAGGTACACCAAACGAGCTTAAGCTTAAGTATCTTGCTGATAATGATTTCAAGAACTTAAGTGGTGCAGAGCTTAAGGAAGCTATCTCACAGAGCATCAAGGCTAAGGATTCTAACCTTGTTGGTAACATGGCTTCTCAGGGTACAACACCTAGACAGCTCACAGACCTTATCGGTTCACTCTGCGACCTTACAAGTGGTTCAGGTGATAAGGGTACTCCTATTATTCTTGTACAGGGTTATTTTGATAACTTTACGGACTAGGAAATCAATATCAAAATCCCACTGAGTTAATACTCAGTGGGATTTAATATTTTGCGCTCTTTTTCTATCATCGTCTGAATAATATTAAATTCTGGTTCTAATGCGTCCCATTCTTTCTTAAATTCTGGACTTTCCAACTGTTTCTCTAAGTATTTTTGCAAATCACTCATAACTACAACTCCTTTCTTTTCAGTAATATCTATAAAGGTAAGCGTGTGATACTTTAATCTGACCTACTTCATTTTATACCAAACAAATATCTATTTTCCTTTGTACTAGAAAAATGCATAATTTTGAACATAGTGTTCCTCGATTTTCGCATTATAATTTATCTCTTCTTTTGTAAATTACAATTTCCCTGTTAATAAGTTACTTATAATAGCAACTAATAATTAATTATTATCAAAAAATTGTTTGAACCTATATGTAGGTATTAATTTGTCCTCATAATTTCGTTCCAGCAATCCTTTTTCTTCAAGTGCTTTACAATATCCCGCTCGCTTATATCCACTCGCTTGTTTGAATCGTTTAACCAATAAATAATCATCCATCAAAAGTCCTGATAAATATGCGTTTTCTACCTCGCGACTATTGTTCTGCATAGATTTAACAATCTCTTTGCCAACACCTCTTACTATTTTACTAAACCAACCACTTTCTTGTGTTTCTGATTCTTTTTCGCAATCTGATTCATCATACTCGGTATATTCATTTTTAAAATTATCATATTCATTATTATATTCATCTGTGGTGGTATTATTTGTATATTCTTTATATTTCTGTTCACACTTGTCTTTTTTATATTGATTTGAATATGCTTTTTCTAATTTTATCTTTTCGTCATATTTTTTTCTTTTTTGTTCATCAGATAGAGTATTATAAGCTTCATTTATTTGAGACATATTTTTTTCTCTATCAAATTCACTACCACTATATGTATCAGGATGATATTTCTTTGCTAATGCACGATATGCAGCTTTAATTACTTCAACAGAAGCATTTTCTGTTATTTCTAAAATTTCATAATAATTTAATTGTTCCAAGACTTATTTCATCTCCCTATTTTTTCTCCAAGAATGAGGTTTGTTTCCTTCTTTTCTTGGACATTTGCCTGGCATCGGTCTACCTTGTAATGTTGTTTTAATTTCTTTTTTTCCACAATATGAACACATATATTCTATTCTTCTAATCTCAGACATAACAAATCCTCCATAAAATTTTTTATTCTACAATAACATCTATATCTTCGGTAATATCTCCTATACAAACTCTGATATCGTTAACAACCTCTTCTCTCCAATTATCTTTAGTCGTGTTATATTCCTTTTGACCAAGGACATTAAAAACTTTATCATTAGTAGCCTTATCGTTGTTTATTTTGTATCATTTTTATTCTTAGCATATTATTGCCTCGACAATTTAACTAATGTTTCAAACTCAGATTTACCCATACGCATAGATTTCATTGTACAAAAATCATATATTCGGTCATCAGATACTATAACATGGTTTTCGTCTCGCAAATATAACAAATGTATTAAATCATCAATATCATTTCTATCGGGCTTTTTTTTATCTATTCCTATAGATTTTGATACACTATACATATCAATGCCTAATTTCATTGCAACAAGTGCATTTTTATCAATACATTCTATTTGATTACAAATATCGATAGCTTTATATTGAATATTTAAACTATCTAATAATTTTTTTATTATTTTTTTATTGGTAATTGATTGCTTATCTATTGCACTAACATCTTCCAATCCAAACGTATTGTTTATATCTATTTCTATGTATTCAGGATTCACCTTCCGTTTCCAACGCAACTCATTAATATATTTTATTTCGGCATCTATTATTTCAGAGATTTTATTTTTATTACTTATTTTTATTTCATCCTTATTTTTCTTTTCCTTATTCACATCTATTATAGCAATATTCAAAAGCATATTCTGATAGTCATAATAATTATCAGCCCTAATAATCATATTTATTTTGGTCATAAGCAATCTCTTTTTATATAATATCTCTGAAAAATTCGAAACATCTAGATAAAATGCACTTGCCACACATTCTTCTGGAAGCATTGGATAAATTTTCAACCCATAAGACATAATTTTGCCTAACAAAACTTTTCTTTTATGAAACTCATCTACTGTAATTCCATCGACAATTTCTTGCAAAGCAAAGAGCGATGTTATCACTTCAAGATTTGCTTCTACGATTTTATCAAAACATCCTGATAATGCATATAATACACTTGTTTCCAAATAATATATTTTTGAACACATCTCATTCACCTTTGTTTCATAGCAAAAGAGCAGAATCAACATCTGCTCTTTACTATGTTTTTATTTTACAGAATTACACTTAACTGGTCTCTGATAGCAATTCAATGTAACTGAACATTTGGTTGCTGCTAACCTAACATTCTTCTCTGCTGCAATAATCTTTGGTAGTTTCATACAAATTCCCTCCCTTCCTTGAAATTTATATATCAAATATTAGTTATCTAATATTTCACATATACTCTTTGCTTGATTACAAGCGGCTTCGTATTTTAAATAAGGGCTACCCGTCAATTTATATGCCGAACCAGGACAAAAATCACAATAATTTGCATATTCACATCCATGGCATTCTATTTTCATCACCATAGTAGCTTTTCTCCATTCGTTCAATCCTTTAGAATTTTTCCATATCTGATTTATAGATTCTTTTTCTAAATCTCCAATAACTAAATCAAATGCATTACACATATAAACCTTGCCTTCTGGAGTAATCGAAAGACTTGTCTGTCCCGCACTGCAAATCAATTGGTCATCTTCTTTTTCATAATAATAAGAATCTTCTACATTTCTGATAAACTTACTTAATTTATCTGGAGATACACTATAACTCATAGGAGTTGTTTTTCCATCTTTTCGTGGCAAAAGTGTCATAGTATACTGAAATGTTGCATTTATAGAACTTGCAAATTGCTTTAGCGCTTCAAATTCTATACAATTAAAATCAAAAATACACGTTTTTACAGCCGTCATTATTCCATTTTTTGAAAATTCTATTAAATTATCTACTGTTTTCCTAAAAGCTCCTTCCTGTCCTACAAAATCATCATGTGTTATTTCATTTACGCTATAAATGGAACTTTGGATACTATGTATATTCAAACTGCATAGTTTTTTCATAAGAATGTTATCAATTAAGGTTCCGTTGGTAAAAATATCAACAACAAAATTTCGTCTAACAGCATACTCAATTATATCAAACGAATCATCTCGTGCAAAAACTTCACCACCTGTAAACACAATATTTAATGTTCCCATTTCATACAATGCATCTAATAATTGAAAATAAAAGTGTTTGTCAAGTCTCTTTTCTTTTATTTCACCGACAAAACAATGTTTACACTTCAAATTACAGGCATAAGTCAGCTCAATTGTAACACTTAGTAATTGTTGTTTTTCCAACGCTTCTTCTTCTAATGACACCTTATTATCATAATCATACGTTTTTTGATAGTTCTCTTCATAATATGGTCTTTGTATTTTTTTTGACAAAACTTCTAAAAAGCCAAATTCAATTAAATTATCAAGAAAATTGGTACAATATTCATCTATTCCTTCTTCTACCTCATAATTCAATTTAATAAAGTCCTTAATTTCTTGGTAACTTCTATCAATCATTAAATATTTTAATAAAGGCATAGCTTCTATTGTCATCATTAATACCGAATGCTTTCTAACTTCATTTATATAGGTTTTCCCTAATACTTCCCTTATAATTGTATTATCTGAAAGCTTCATTTTGCAATTATTATACATAATATTCTTCCTTTGTTATTTATTTTAAAACTTATCATAATCATTTTTGTTGATGTTTATATTTAAATATTTTCAAAAGATGTATCTTTTGAGAAATTTCTTGTAATCATCCATCATACAAACGTTACTCTAAGCAATTTCTAAGAAAATACTGTCGAATTAATTCTACTTTTTCAATAAAACCATTGAAAAGCATCGATTAGTAGTAGTAATAGTTAATCTCTTCCTATTTTCGATATGTCTATATAACTAGCTAATTCTTCATTACCTTTACTCACTTCAGCATAATCCTTACCAATATTTATTCACATATCTTCTTTAACATCTGATTATAACTCCTCAACATTATCCAATTTAATATCACCCACATCACTTTTTGCTCCTAACTTACTACAGAACACTACTTCATCTGCTAATTGCAAACCACATTTAATACAAAACATATTCCATTCCTCCACGTTCATTTTAGGATATACCTATTATATCACCTTCTAGTCAAAAAATCAAACCTTTTTGGTTTATTATATATTTACTCATAGACCTTTTAATGAGTTAATAAAACCTATAAAGCCACATAAACTATACTTAGGAGGTCTAATTAACTATGGAAAGTAATGTTTTAATACCCATCGGAAAGCGCATAAGTGAAATCCGTCGTGCACATGGAGTCACACAAGAAACATTAGCAGAGCAGCTTGATGTCAGCCCAAAGCACATTTCTCATACTGAACGCGGTACATCATGCCTTTCTCTCAAGAATCTGATGGAATTTTGCGATATATTTGAATGTAGCCTTGATTATATAATTTGGGGGACAAAGGATAATAATGCACTCTCTAAGTTACCTAATGAAATTATAGATATTCTTCATACAGGAAAGGATGAGGAAATCAAGCGTTTATACCGCTATCTACAAATGTATATTGAACTCACGAAAAGCCCGAACTGATAAAATGTCATTCTGGCTTTTTTCGTTCTTCCCTTTCCTCCCCAAATATGTTATTCTATTTATGCGGAAAGTAGCCTTTCGATAATAGGAGACTACTATGACAAAGAACACAAAAGAACGGAAGCCATTACAATGGCATCCTGCATTCTATGCCAGTATTCAGATAGAGCTTGCTGATGAAGCAGATAAGCTAATATTTGAAAACGAACATACTCTTGGTACTAAACCAATGCAGATTGACGTGTTAGTTATCAAGAAAGAATCTGACTATAAAGTCAAAAAAAATATCGGTCAAATATTCAAGACCCACAACATTGTCGAGTACAAAAGCCCTGATGATTATCTAAGCATTGATGATTTCTACAAAGTATATGGTTACACCTGCTTCTATAAATCTTCTACCAATAGCGTAGACGAAATCCCTATAAAAGACATTACCATAACCTTTGTATGTAGGCATTACCCTAAAAAACTTACTCGATATCTATGTAAAACCCATAACTATAACATTATTAACAAATCTGCTGGTATTTATTATATAGTTGGAGATGTAATAGATATGCAGCTGCTAGTTACTTCACAGCTTACCCCAAAGGACAATCTGTGGCTAAATAGCTTAACTGATGATATCCGAGAGCGAAACATCATCAACCAATTATCCCAGGAATATGGTAAGCACAGTAGAAACCAGTTATACAAATCAGTCATGAACATTATAGTTCATGCCAACAACAAGCAATTTGAGGAGGAGAGAAACATGTGCGAGGCATTATACGAGTTATTTAAAGATGATATCGAAGCTGCAAAGTTGAAAGGCATAGATGAGGGTAGACTCGAAGGTAGACTCGAGGCAACTATCACTTCTTGTAAGCGTTTTGGCGCCACAAGAGAAAAGACTTTAGCTATGATAATGGATGACTTTAATTATTCTGTAGAACAAGCTGAAGAAAACCTAAAATTGTATTGGTAACCTATGTATAGCGAAAAGGATATAGATGCGTTTTAATCACATCTATATCCTTTTTAATAACCTACACACATATAATGATTACTTTTTCATGCTACGGTTTCATAGTATCTATATCCCAAGATATAGCTTAAATATATCCTTAGCCCAACCAAGATACCAAGGTACATTTCCATCTAGCCACTCTCTTATATACACCGAAGGTATCTTTGATACTCCTCCTACTATCTCATGTACGCTTCCTTTAATCACCGAATCGTTCTCTAATCCCACAGCTATCATAGCACTGGCATAATCACCCACTGCAACATATTGCCCTATTGCGGCTGCACCAGATGCGAAACACCCTATGGCTAATGCACCGAACGATACTATACCTATACTTATCGCTCCAGCTGCCAGTAATCCCAACGCTATCGAGCCTACTGCCACAAGTCCCAATGATAAACAACCTAATGCAATCAAGCCAATAGACAATAAACCAAACGATAATACACCTATAGATAATAGGCCTATGGAAACTATTCCCTTTGCTTTTAAGCCAATGGCAACTACGCCTCTTGCCTTCATACCTATAGCAAAGAATCCTCTTGCATCCTTTCCAATATGATACAGCGGCATACCGCATAACATCTTTTCGCTCTTTCGCTCTCTGCACTGTTTTCTTGCATATGATGTTACATTATCAAACATATCTGATGCCTTATCCAAAGTACTCTTACAATTACTATATTTAGCACCATTCCCCTTCTTATCTGTAATATCATCATTTAGAAGATAATCCATCGAACACTCAAATAATTTTCCGAGCTTTATTAGTTTTTCGGTCTCTGGATAGGCTATATCGGACTCCCATTTACTAATAGTCTGTCTGGATACTCCCAATATATCCGCAAGTTGTTCCTGCGTGTAATTTAATGCCTTACGCTCCCGTGATAATTTTTCGCCAAGTGTCATTTTTCTTCACTCCTTTTATACAATTATACATGACAAAACACATAATCATTCTCCATGGTAGTCCGTTTATATATCTGTCAATCACTCTCACAGAGTAACCCACTCTTGCGAAAAACTCTATCATTTTCCCTGTTCTATATGTAAACTTTAGGTTGCATTAGCCTATTTTTGCCAATATTTCCTTTGCTTCCACTACCACATATAATTTGTTGCCATTGTCTATAACATACTCTAGACATTCCTTAGCCTTATCTAATTCGCCTAGCTCCATATAGCATTTAGCAAGCAACAAGCTATTATCTACCAACATACATTTTTTCACTTTGCCATTTCCACTTTTGTCCATAGCCGTTAATATAGCTCTTAATTCGCACACAGTTTGTACCGTTTGCGCATACTGTCCCTTACGATAATAATCATATGCCTGACCACATATAACTATATGCTCATACATCTGCTTTATCTTCTCATTCTTTATATCTCCATATATCTGTTGCATCTTGTCATACCAGATATTTGCCTCATCATATTTTCCCACCTGTGTACATATATCTGTTAGATTATAATAATACACAACCTTTGTGCTAGGGTCTGTTCCGGCCTCCTTATCTATATTGACAGCCTTTAGAAGCTCATAAGTCCTCTCATACTGACCTGACCATCTGAGGGCATCATAATAATCTATAAGCACAACCTGTCTTATCCAACCTTTTACACCATATGACAAAAGTTCCTCTGTTATCTTTAAAAAGCCTTCTGGATCACAACGCTGTTCACATGACTCTATCCCTTTTTTCAATAGCTCATTGATAAGGTAAAAGTAGAATACATATATAATCATAAAAAATATAAATGTTAACAAAAATACTGCTACTATGTCCCATCCAAAGCATCCCAAAAGTACTGCCCCTATTATACAAAAAGTTGCAAACAAGCCTATAAACAATGGCTTTGCATGTTTTATTATCCATCTACTCATTGTCAACCTCTTCCACTTCTCTTATGTCATCTTCACTCCGTCTAATCTGCAATATATACTCATATCTTATAAGTATATATTATAGATTTAGACTTCTAAGAAGATTAAGCTCATACTTCTTAGCCAAATTCACGCAGTACGCTATGGCTCTTTCATTACCAAACTGGCTTGGGTCATGGACATCCAATCCTATTATCACATCATTGCCACATTCACCAGCCACCTTGAATAACGTATCTGAAGGATACTGTATACCTCTCACATAACCATTTACATTAATCTCTAATGGTACATTATATTCCTTAGCCGCCAAACACATCTTACGAAAAGCTGCTTCTCTCACAAGCTCTCCACCCTCTCCCATATAAGCAGGTAGGTCTGGATGTGCCACATAAGCAAATTTACCACTTTTCATAGCCTCTATAACATTATCTACATATCCACTAAGTAATTCTGGTTCCTTAAACTGAACGCCCACAGAACGGCCATTTTCCTCATCATCCACGAAATGATTACCAAGTATCATATAGTCTAGAGGGTAATCCTTCATAAAGTCTACTAATTTTTCAAAATACTTTGGAAAATACTCCGCCTCAACACCTATATAAATGTCGATATCCCTCTTGTATTCCTCCTTAAGTGCAGTTAAAGAGTCTACGTATCCCTCAAACTCAGAAGGAGCCATACGCATAAATGACTCATATCCTGTACCAGTTGGATAAGGGGTATGATCAGCAAACCCAAGTGTCTTAAATCCTGATTTTATAGCTGCTTCCACATATTCCCTATCATCACCACAGGCATGCTTACACCTTGTTGTATGTGTATGATAATTCGCTATTATCTTTGTATCGTACATCATATTTTCCATTTCGTATTACCTCTCCGCTTTACTCTAAAGTCATTCTGTCGCAAACCCTCTCAGTAAGACTATCCACCTGATATTCATCCATATATGGCACGATCTTTGTGCTGTCTAACACTCCTGCCAATATATTTACACTACCTCTCACTAGACCACTTATACGGCTAATAGGCGACTTTCTAACCGACACATACTGTATCTTCTTATAAGACATCATCGTTATATCCTTGCCATATGAGCCTGTGACTGATATAAGATGCTTATTACACACACCTACAGCTTCTACTTTAACCTGTAACAAACTATACAGTAATGTATATAGCAAAATCGCTCCAACAACAATACCATCAATTATCCAGAAAGTCGCATCTAAACTCTCTGCACCAAAATCATCTACCATCTGAGCACCTATAACTATGCCCACATTCACGCATATAACAAAGAAAGCTATCACTACCAATCTCATAAACTTATGACACATAGCCCTTTTCCCAACAGGTCTCACCTGTTCTAACTGTGATAAATCATATTCTGGCAATAAAACCGACAATCTCTCCCTTATCTCATCAAGCTTTAATGACAATGTAAGCTGCGCAATCTCATTTTCATTATCACCCACACCTACACACTCCACAGACACATTATATCTTTTAAATAATCTGCCTATCAAAGTCTGCTTAAGATGTATAGCGTTTATCTTCTCCACAGGAAGTATATACTCTCTTATCTTAAGCATACCATACTTCATGTATATTCTATTTTCCTGTCTGGACACCGTCAGATTGTAATACCTGAAAAACTTACCTATAATACTATAAAGAGCTGCATATCCAAACGCTCCTATCTGTAATATAGACGCTATGATAGCTTCAAATCCAAGTTCTCCATCCATATACATTGCCACTGTGCCTAATATGGCAAAAACAATTATAGGAATACCCACTAAAAGACTTGTTAGCTTAAGATCAAAAATGCAATGCATTACTATCTCTTCAAAATCTGATGTATATGTCGCCTTAGTATAATGGATATTATCATTAGTATCGTCAACGCCTTGACTCATATTGTCATAATCTCTATCATTTTTATCAAAACTATGACTACCTTCAGGCTCTATATCTGCTTTTCCGATTGTTTTACCTGTAGGATTTTCAATAATATGCTCTGCTCCATATACAGTTGCGCCATCCTTATTTTCCTTTACCTTAGCCTCAAGATAGGCCTTATATGCCAATGCATCCTCATGCTTAAATATAAACTCTACATCTGTTGCGTCAGCAGTAGATAAGCTATCTGTATCCAACTTAAGCTTGGCCGTGCCTATAATTCTCTCGAAAATATTACGTTCGATATTTATGCTAGATATACTCTTGATTCCTATGGTAAGCGTCTTTTTATTAAGCGTATCTCTTTCCCATACAATAGCCTCGTCGTCTATAGTTATAGTAGTTTTACGCCAGTTTATAACAGCCAGTATAACTATAATCCCTAATACAATGAGAATACCTCCTACAATCACCAGTATTCCTATCAATTCTTCATTAAAATCACTGACATCCATCGCCGTAAGTGCATCTGCCATATTAGCTGCAACCAGTATTAAAAGAAAAAATATGGTTTTTCCTGTTTTCTCAAGCACAATACTGCCGTGACATCTAAATCTTTTATTTTGAATATCCATTATAACATCTCCTTTTCCTCAGATGCTATCTGGTTAATTCTATGCTTAAGAGATTCTGCTATTTTCTCAGCTTTCTCCATCTCAAGAAATCTTATAGTCACATCTCCACCAGCAGTTGTAACCTGTACCTTACCAAGTCCTAACATTCTGTCTATAGGACCTCTGATAACTGCAATCTTATGTAATCTCTCTATTGGCACTATATTTCTCTGAACGAATACTAGTCCCTCTATAACATCAATACACTCATCATCTATATGATACTTGTATCTATTATATCTTATACAAGGGCTAACAAGCAGTTCAAATACACACAATACAAGAACTACTATAGCTACAATCATAGCCCACATTTCCTCAGCGAAGAATAATCTCCACACAACAACCACTGCAACAGCTAATATCACATCCAATATACCCGATGCTATATACATACATATCAACGCGTTTTTCGATAATTTACTATACTCTTTATTCATTTCATTCCCTCTTTCCCCGTATGTACTATGACACCACGGTTATATTATTTTCACCTAGATATTATACATTGAAAACACTATTTATGCAATTGCGATATAATTTCTAAATGTATCTCTTTCTGCAATGCATTACTATACAATTCTTATAATCTCTTTGTACAACAATATATCTTTTGCACTACTAACCGTCGCATAATGATAATGCCCGAAGAACCATTTTTTATATTCAACCTCCCTGGTAATATCTTCAAAATATTTCGTCAAAATATCTGGTCGGAACATTTCTTTTCCAATACATGCTTGCACACTAGACGCACAACAATGCGTCATTATATAATCCACTTTATTCCTATGTGTTTCTAAGTTCTTTCTTCCTTCATCCATTTCTTCTTCCGTTGGTAATTCCTGCGCCCACCAACTTAGGTGATTAATACGATATGGCTTCCATCCCTTCTCTAATGCTTTTCTCTTATTTTCAAAATCAGGATCATCTAATTCCAAAATACCTTCAGATATATCATGGCTTTTAGCTCCACCAAAGGTAAATATTTTCTTCCCCTCAATAGTGAATACTTGTCCACGCATCAGATGCATCACTGATGCTCTAATATTATGAACCTTACCACCATTCCATTCTTCCACTGGATAACTATACAACCTATCAAAATTCTCATGATTTCCGTCTACAAATAATGTTGTAAATGGTTTATTCTCCAGCCAATCCATCCACCATCTTTCTTGCGAACTTTCTTCATCCTTATTCCATACACCACCAAAATCTCCACAGATAATAACATAATCTTTTTTTGACATTTCATTCTGTTCAGGAAAGTTGTCTATATTAAATCTTGCAAAATCAGCATGGCAATCACCGGTTACATATATCATCATTTTCTCTCCTCTATACTTTAATGTTCTAACTCGAAACTTTCAAGTTAGAACATCATTTTCTCTTAATAGAAGTGCTTTAACACATTTCATCACCTTGGCACTACACGTTTTTTCAAAATATTCACCTGCTTCTTCCACTAATGTTGTTTCTTCCTTCACACAATTCTCACTAATTCTTTTAGGAAGATATTTCGCCACAATATTCAGATCTCTTAACGATATTTTTTCCGGAATAATTCCCTTGTCACGCATTTTATACAACTCTTTCTCAACTCTACGTTCAGTAACTATCATATCTACAATATATACCGCTCGTTCCTTCTGTTTTGTTTTTTCTTTTTCCTGTTGACTTTTAATTTTCTCCACTTTGTTCATATCGATTTCAGCAAATCCTTCATTTACATACTTAAGAACTATCGGATATTACAATTATTTTCATTTAACTTAGATTGATTCTTTATAACAATTCCTTCCTGTTTATCTCCATATGCAGGGCTGTTGATAAATGATAGACAATATTCCCGGGAAATAAACACTCCTTCGTATAAAACGTGAATATATGTAAGACTATGTTCTTGAGCAAATTTTTAAACCTCGTTCTGAATAATATCTACTAACTCAAAAGCCACTGTATTAGCATGTTCAATTTCAGCTCCGAATTTTATTCTTGAAATATCCATAAATTTTTTGTGTTCCATAACATTTTCTCCTTTCAACTTTGTTTTATTGTTATTTGTTTTTGTCTTTGCTATAATTATATTTAATAGTTTGTTTTGCTTAACAACTCAGTAAATACTATATATATCATGGAGGTATCTTATGAAAGAAACCATTAATACCACTAGAATCGACGACGATTCTGATAAATATAAACCTATTATAAACAGCTTAGAAACAAGTTTTTTAATGACAGCTCTTAAATATTGTACAAACGAGGCCCATCCACTTTCAGCATCCGAAATTGCTTCTGCTATGTCTGCTTTCTCGCATAAGGATGAATACAGTGATGATATTAGAGGCCATTCCTCAAAAACCATCTTGAGAAAGCTAAGATATATTGTTGAGCTATTGGAGGATGACAGCATAGATTACTCAAGTACTCGAAACGCTTTTATACTCGCATACGGTGGCACGGTTTGCTGTTCCACTCCAAAATCAGAACGAGCAAAACCTAGCAAAACCTGTAAACCACAGTATAAATATTATTTCAAACCTTTACTTAGCAAAGATGCTATTACTACTCTTTACGGTGCCATAGCTTCAAATCGCTATATATCTGATACTGACGCAGCATTTATATATCAGAATCTGCGATTACTTTCTCCTGCAACCCTAATTGACCCCACCAAAATTAATGGCATTGATTCAGCACATGATTTACCTAAAATCACAACTGATTCGCCACACTATAATATGGGCTGTCTGAATATATTTACTATAGTCAACAAACTGCAGGATGCCATATCTAATAAATATCAGATTGAGGTAGAATGGGGAGAGTACTCTCTACATCACAAACGCATAAATGAAGATATTTCCTTTGAAAGTCAAAACAAGACAGAACCATATGTCTTAAACCCATATGCGCTATTCTGGTACAAAGGAGAACTATATCTATTAGCCACACCATTTGGCGAAACCGTTCCATTTCACCTACGCGTTGACCACATAATATCAGTGGAACCCTTCTGTTCAAAAAGTGAGCCTTGCGCTCCTATTCCAGAAGAGTTAATTAAGTTTTTTATCTCCGAGAAAGATAAAAACCAAACTTTCGATAGCAAAATGTACACATCAACTCGTCCTTTACTAACTATTTCAACAAAAGAAAACCTTACGACTTGCGTATTGGAGTGCGAAGAATCTACGCTATCTCTCATAGTAGATACATTTGGACAGGCAAAAGTACTAGATCGAAAAATTCGCATTAAACAATCGGAAGCTCGTATTGCCGTTCAAATACCTAATGTACAATATGACGACATACTAAACTTTTGTGTAAGATATCATCAGTATGTTACTGCTCTTTCACCAGATATTCTAGTATGCGAAGTCTTTAAGTCATTCACGGATACTTTTCTGAGATATAGCCCAGTTATGCAGGCCACCTTAAAAGGTGAAGAGTTGTCTAACAATCCTTTTGCTAGGAAAGCATCCTCCATTCTAAATGCAATTAATGATGTGTATTAAGTCCTACAGCCCGGAAATATATAATTTCCGAGCTGTTTCTTTGTTTACATCATCTCTTCTTCATCAGTAGCCCCCTTTGATTATCTTTGTTCTTCATGTTCACCCTGTAACCTATAAACCGCACTCTCAAAATCTTCCTTTTCAAGTATAGCATTCTGTTCTTCCAATATATAATTTTCTGTCTCGTCTTTAAAAGAATTTAAACTTTTTGAAATAATCGCAAATTCAACAAGTTTTTGTATCTCTCTTACATTAGCAAACTTATCTTTTAAGTATCGTTTTTGATCCAAAATATATTTTTTTATTATTGCTTCTACATTTGAACCCATATTATAGCCTTGTTCTTCACATATTAGTTTTGCTATCCTAACCATCTCATCTTCCGAATAATCTTGAAATTCTACTATTCTGCTTATACATGATGACAATCCCTTATCTAATTGCATCCATTTCTCTACTTCATACGGATATAACGCAAATATAACTGTAACACTTCTATACTGCTCCATACATCTGACAAATTCCTTTATAGCTTCCTGTACAAATTCTTTACGGTCATCACTCACAAAAAAACCTGCCTCATCCACAAATAACACGCCATCCCTAGATTGCTCAAACAATTCTTCGACTTTAAGCGCCGTATGACCTAGATAGCACCCAATAATGTCTGTCTTTCCTGCCAACACAAAGCCACCGGTATTCTGACCATATTCCGCCATGATTTGAGCAAATACTTTTGCGCATTCTTTTTTTCCAATTCCTGGATTTCCGATAAATATGACACTTGTACACATATTGACTAATCTATTATTTCGTATCTGCTCTTGTCTAAGCGCTGCATATTCAAGCATAACATTCTTAACATTTTTTAAGCCTATCATCCTTTCCATCATACGCATTGATGATGTAATGTCTGATTTATTAAATATAAAATCCTCGGTTTTCAAAACATATCGTTTATCCATACTAGCGCATTTTACCGCCTGATCCAATATCCATGCCATATGCTCTTCACCAAAATTAGTTCCATGCTTTTTTTGCATATTAATTAATATTCTCTCCAACGATAATCCTTCCTCAAGCCTATAACTTTCTCCATTAAGCAAATTGGATATAATGTCCACATAATATCTTCTGTGCACTGTAGGAATTTTAATAATTTCGCATTCTCTATCCATCATCAATTCCATTACCCATGGTTCTTCGATGAATTCTGGTGAAATCACGACAAACTGCACAGATGCAATACATCCCTTAATCAGATCCATTATATTTTCCCTGTCTATATTTCTTCTCACATTCATAAAAAAGACGTTATCTTCAGATTCTACAGAACCAATCGCATCCTCCAATTCATGCATAAAACGAATCTTTGTAGAGATTAGACGCAATTTCAAGTTTCTTTCATCCGTACTTTTATCATCCAAACACTGATTTTCACCAATTACTCTTCCATTTTCCTCTTCCATATCATCAATAGCCTTAGAAAATGGATATTGCAATATTCCCAAAGCCACTTTCATTGCTACTTTTACATTTTCTGTAATTAAAAATATTCTTTTACCTTCTATACTCCAATTGCTCTCATATAATCGCTCTATATCCTTTAAATAAGGTATACTATAAAATTTTTTATCCCAAATGCCATCTGTATAGGCGTACTTAGTTACGTTTCCTTCATTATCTACATTATTTTTCTTTTCAATAATAGGTACAAGTTGTTGCAATTTATCTCTAAATAATCTCATCTCTATTTCCTCCATTAAACTTTTGTCATTCAACCAATACTTTTCGTCATATATACACTCAGTAAAAAAATCTAGTACACTATGCTTTTCCTCCTCATCACTAACCATCCATGCATCCCTAATTGTATAGCTACCACCACGATATCGTAATCTCAAGCTCTATTCCAACAATATACTCCTTTCTTTTAATGCAGAATATCACATATAAAAAAATAAGGTTGGACATATTTGTCCATCTATTTTTTTCTAAATGCTTTAATATATTTTCACATTACAAATAACAAGTATGTACATCTTGTTTGTACATATATAAAGGAGGAATTTTTATGTTAGGAAAAGGATGCCCTTGGAGGCATACATGTGATTATGAAAGGCGAGCAAATAACAGTTGGAAAAAAACCTTTTGTAACAGTGATGACGGTTGTAACAGATGTGGACATAGACCAATGAACTCTGGAAACCGTGAAATACAGCGACAAAACCAGAACTTTAAACGTAACCAGTCAGACTCAGGCATAGGATGGATACTAATTGTCGGTATGATAATACTTTTTATTATTAGTAAACTATTTTAACTTAGACTGTTGTAATAGCAATTTGTCTATATTTATGTTAAAATATAAGCAGTTTTTGTAACGTAATTGAAACTAAATAATATACGCGGAGGAGAAAAATGCAAGACGAGAAGAAATATACAAAAACAGACAAACCTATTGACTCTTTTGAAAACGATGAATTTCAGCTCAAACCATATATTTCAGGTCTTACAGAATTCATAAAGGAATGCGATACCCCTATGACAATCGCTATACAAGGTGATTGGGGATGCGGTAAAACAAGTATGATGAACATGGCAAGAACCTATTTGAAGGAAACCACAGATATCATAGATGTATGGTTTAATACATGGCAGTTTTCGCAATTCAATATGGACGAGCAACTAACCGTTACTTTTTTACAGCATTTAATAAGCGAATTGTCTAATCGTTTATCTGACAAAGACGATAAAAAGAAGAAACTCACCAATAAGCTTTTACCATTTATTCAATCAGTTACTTTAGGCGTTACAAAACAATTTGTTGGTTCAGATATTAGCGATGCTATCAATGGGATGCTGACAAAGGCACAGCTTGATTTAATCGACGAAATAAGCACATTAAAAGATACATTCCAGGACCTTATAACAGAGGTCACTGACCAGGGCTCAAAAAGAGTAATTGTCTTCATCGATGACTTGGACCGCCTACAACCTGTTCGAGCTGTAGAGCTTTTAGAGATTTTAAAACTCTTTATGGATTGCGATGGTTGTATATTCGTTATGGCCATTGATACCTCTGTAGTATTCCAAGGTATACGTGAAAAATATGGGCATGATATGTCTGATGAAAAAGCACAGAGCTTTTTTGACAAGATGATTCAGCTTCCATTTAAGATGCCTGTAGCATATTACAAGCTGGATAATATGATGGAGCGTTTATTACCATTCTTAAAGGATGAAAAGAACAACGCTCATGAATACATAACTTTAATTCGAAAAACTGCAAATACTAACCCTAGAACAATTAAGAGATTGGCTAATTCAATTCTACTAACTATAAAAGTTGCAGAAAAAAAAGGCATCTTTAATGATGTCTCTTTGGATGATGCTGTTTTGATTCGAAAACTTTTTGTAGCGTTGGCCTGCATTCAGTTACGTTATGAAACCGTGTATAACTTTATCGTAGATGATATTTCAGAATATCATATTGAAAAGCTTTTTGAATTAAAGCTACATCAAACTAGTAAAACCACCCGTGGCGAAGAACTGATAAATGCACTTTTATCCATAGGTATGCCTAACATTGAAATACAAAACACACTAACCTTTTATGACATAGTACATCCGTTTTTAAAGTATATTGAAACATTTATCAATAACGCATGCAATAACAATTATTCTAAAAGAGCTAGTTTTATTAAACTTGTAAAGGTAATCAGTTTAAGTGAAGAACTTAATTTTTCAACGGATAATAGTGAGACTAATAACAAGGAGACTTTACCTCTTTCGAACACCACTTCAGCTATGACCGATACTTCCATAAAGCAGAAATATTCTAGTATGATTGAAAATGGTCAAGGTGCGGAAGTATATGAAGATTTGCTTAAGCAACATATTTACCCACCAATAAATAAAGTTATAGAAGATGCTGATGAATTAAAGAAATGCAAAACAGCTATTCCAGATATACACGATATGTACCTGTACCAACGAATACACAACGTATTGAAGCATTATTGTTCGCCTGAAACAAAAAACTCCTACATCTATTATAGCTTAGTATATAGAGAAACACCACGTTCATTTGGCAATCCAAAACAGGATATGCTTACCGTGTGCTTTGATGTTGATACAATTACTACCTGCTTAAGATTCTCCGTTCCAACATTGCGCAGCCCAGAAGAAATTTTCCAAAATAAAACGGATTATTTCAAGCATACCGAGGCTTTCATTCAAAAACTGAGAGCAGAATATACAGTTCTTCAAACTAAATATGGTGATACTATTTTTCCAAATTATTTTTTCAGCGAAAACATCAAGGTTTCTCTTGAAAAAATAGAAATAAATGGTTTTCCAATCTTCAATGAAGTCATAGCAGACATTATTATAGATTTCTTAACAAACGTTGTTAAGAATCCACCACCTAAACTTGAAGAAACTACCAACTATAAAGGAGAAATAGGCGATCTTATTAATGCTGCCAATGGTATTAACCCGGATTATATAAAATAATAATAATCCTAATCTTAAAAAGCCAAACCAGCCAAACTCCCCATATCTATAATAAGGAGCTTGGCTGGTTATTTGAAATTATATACATCCTATTCAATTCTTTTTCCAAAATTTCTTTTGAGTATTTCTATTATCTGTTCATTTTTAAATTTATTTGCTGTAGTATATATAAATTCTGACTTAATAATAAAATCATAACCCTTATCAAAAAGCAAAAATGCTGTTGCCATAATACAAGCATCCGAATCACAGCCTATTATGTATATAACATCATTTTCCTTACTTACATAGGCATCAAGATCTACTCCATATGTACTTTTTTTTATTATAACGTCTGCATTATACTCTATACTACTATCATCCGCATCCATACATCTTTTAAAGCAAAGCTCTTCAACAAAGCGACTATACTTATTATTCACAAAAATAGTTCCGATTACCTTGTCATAGTCATCCCTATTTTCTTTTATATACTGAAGAATTTTTATATAGTTTTTTTCATCCGATAATTCCTTCTGTAAGTCGATTACCAACAATATTTTCATTCCATTTCACCATCCATAAATGCTATCTTATAAAATATGTAAACAGAACTTCGAGTGAGAATGCTACGAGTTTTATTCATGTGGAGAGTATGTAGATTTTCTTAATGATTTGTTCTGTAAACAGCAACGCCGGAACATGAGGTTCCGGCGAGCCGACTCCGAGCCACGGATGGTGAGTAGTCGGCGGTTGCGTGCTACTTAAAAGTGTTTATCAAAGCATTTAGAAAATCTAGTACTCGTAACCTAGAATAAAACTGTAGTATTTTTACTCGAAGTTCTTTATAAGTTAAACAGGAATTTATTACTCCGTACGTAATGCCACTACTGGGTCTTTCTTAGCTGCACTTCTTGAAGGTATAATACCTGAAATAAGTGTCAGCACAACACTGATTGCCACCAGTATAATAGCTGCTGGAACTGGCAATATAGCGTTTAAGTTAGCTATACCTGTCACCTCATGTAAAATGATATTGATAGGTATACATAAAATGTAAGTAACCATTACACCAAGGAAACCTGCTGCAAAGCCAACTATAACAGTCTCTGCATTAAACATACCCGATACATTTCTCTTTGATGCACCTATAGCACGTAAGATACCGATTTCCTTTGTTCTCTCCTGTACAGATATAAGTGTGATAACACCAATCATAATAGAAGAAACTATAAGTGATATAGAAACGAAAGCTATAAGCACATATGTGATAGCGTCTATTACAGTTGTAATAGATGACATCATAATACCGATGTAATCTGTGTACTTTATCTGCTCCATTTCCTTCTTGCCTTCATTATAATCTGCAATAGCATCCGCTATAACATCCTTATTCTCAAATGATGATGCATACAGATTGATAGCTGCTGGTGATTCTATATCTACATAACCCATTTCGATGAGGTTGTTCTCGTATGTTGATGTTGAGAACTCTGCTACTGCCAAGTAATACTTTGAGCATTCCTTAACTGTGTAAGTATCCATCTCCATAGCAAGACCCATAGCTAACTCTGCTGCACTTGCACTGGCCATCTGAGCCTTAACCTGTGCTGCATATCCTTCTACTATCTGTGCAGCTATAGCCTCTTTCATCATTTCCATAACTTCATCATCTGTAAGTGAGTTGAAGTATTCTTCAATAGTAGCTGCATCCACGCTTGACTGACCTGCTATGGCCTGCATTAACTGCTGTCTAACAATATCTGCTGTCATTCCCTGCATAGCCTGTGCTACCTGAGCATTAACAAATTCATCAGAAGGTATACTCTTTATAGTAATATACGCCTGCGCCTTGCCAGCCTCGTCTAACTTCGCTATATAATCCTTGAATGCCTGTGCATTCTTCTCATCCTTATCTGTTACAACATTAGCATCGTCATTTTCATCACTTTCTGGCTCAAATGGAAGTCCTGTAAGCACATCCACAGTTGGATTCTTCTTCTGTGCCTCTATAACATCCAAACCTTCTGCCTTCTCTATAACATGCTTTGTAAGGTCGCTTGTATATGCTATGCCACCACTTATAAGAGTAGCATCTGCATCCTCAGCAGGACGAACAACACCTGTCACCTTAAGTTCCATAGCATTGCTATATAAAATGTCTAGACCATTCTTCTCGTTTCTTAAGTCGATATATTTATTCTGTGCCTCATCATACTTGTAGCAATCTGCTGCCAATATAACCTTATACTCTCTGTCGCACACTTCCTCATATGACCAGCTCTTAAGACTTGTATCTAACTTTGTACCATTCTTAAGTGCATCACATAACGCATCTATATCCTTTTCCTCTATCAAACCTAATGCATAGAGAGTCAAATCATCCAACTCATTGTTCTCATCGAGCACAAGTACTACTTCATTATAATCATTTGGCCAAGAACCATATACAACATCATACTGTTCTAATATAAGGTCATTTACAGGTGCACCATTTGTACCTGGCAATAATTCCTGCCACAATCTAGTCATAGCGCTCATACCACCCATAGATGACATACTACCCATACTGCTACTCATAGATGTCATACTCTGCATAGATTCCATGAAAGCCTCATCCATATCTAAAGCCTTCATCATAACCTCTGTCATGATATCCTCTAAGTCTGAATATATTATCTCTCCATCTACATTTTTAGTATATACCTGAAGATTCAAATTATATGAATACTGAATACCATTTACAGCCTCATAAAGCGCAGAACCTTCCTTCTTCATTTCTGCCTCTAAGAATTTCTTGAATGATTTCAAGTCGTTTTCTCTCTCCTCAAGATCATTTAAGGCATTGAGCATATTGTAAAGAGAACCCTTCTTATATACCGCATCCTTGTCATGCTCCTCATTATCTGAATGAAGATTCATAAATGTCTCCATAAGAGTTGACATCTCCACAGTTGTAGCCTGAAGTGTCAATGGATATGAAGCAAGAGTAGTTTCCTGAACTGCATCAATATACGTAGTCATACCCTGTGATATAGCAAGTATAAGTGCTATACCTATAATACCTATAGAACCAGCAAATGCTGTAAGAGTTGTACGACCCTTCTTTGTAAAAAGGTTCTTTAAAGATAACATAAATGATGTACCAAACGACATAGAAGGCTTCTTCACCTTCTTACCCTTGTTGGCATCTATCTGTGCCTGACATGCTTCTCTCTCAGCCTTTATCTCTTCCTCTGAAAGTGGTTCAGAATCACTTGTTATAACACCATCAAGCATACGGATAATTCTTGATGAATACTGCTCTGCCAACTCTGGATTATGTGTAACCATTACTATAAGACGATCCTTAGAGATATTCTTAAGTATCTCCATAACCTGTACACTTGTCTCAGTATCCAAAGCTCCTGTAGGCTCATCTGCCAAAATAATATCAGGATTATTAACAAGCGCTCTAGCTATGGCTACTCTTTGCATCTGTCCACCTGACATAGCATTTGGTCTCTTATTAAGCTGATCGCCTAATCCTACTTCCTCTAAAGCCTTCTTCGCTCTAGCTCTTCTCTCTGACTTAGACACACCTGACAATGTAAGTGCTAACTCTACATTTTGCAAAACTGTCTGATGAGGTATAAGATTGTAGCTCTGGAATACGAAACCAATTGAATGATTACGATATGAATCCCAATCTCTGTCCTTAAATTCCTTAGTAGACCTTCCATTGATAACAAGGTCTCCCTCTGTGTATTTATCAAGACCACCTACTATATTAAGCAATGTAGTCTTACCACATCCTGATGGTCCTAAAATAGATACGAACTCTGACTTACGAAACTGTAAATCAATTCCCTTAAGAGCCTCTACAACTCCGTTACCAGCAGGATATACTTTTTTAATCCCCTTTAGTTCTAACATAAATTATCCTTTCTATACTGCGTCCTTATTATGTATATAAGGTTTATCTAATAGTGTGACTATTATACTGACGCAATATTCTTATTTTAATAGAATAAAAGTCGCCACATTGTTACACAAAACCACAATGCAACTGGGTTTTAGTATAACTCGTAGCGACTTTTCTTGTCAATTACAATAATATGAAACTATTGTGAACATACATTAATAATTACTGTGCTTTCATATGCTTCTCCATCATCTCTCTCGCCATATTACTAAGTTCTACAGTATTATGCTCCTTCACTACATCTGCACCTATAACGCCTATAAAGTCCAAATATACATCTGTTCTCTTCCATGGAAAGTTCTTGGCAGCAAGTTCTGTATTTTTAATAGTAGATACAACTATTGGCGATTCAGCCTTCTTCGCTATCTTAAATGCACCATGCATAAATGGAAGCATCTCCTCTTCTTTACTTCTAGTTCCCTCTGGATATATACCGATAGATGCCAAACCTTCTCCTACTATCTCACCAGCTCGTAAGATAACCTTTGCGCCTTCCTTTACATTCTCTCTATCCAAACATAAACAGAAGCACTTATGCATCAATCTAGATATAACAGGCAGCTTATATAACTCTTTCTTAGCGACGAATCCGATATTCCACTTCTTAAGTACTCCCATAGTGAGTATTGGGTCCATATTTGATCGATGATTACACACGAGCAGGAACTTCTCCTCAGGTAATATGTCCATACCAGACACATGTATCTTTATTCTGTAAAACTGTCTCACTGTATCTATAACACAATTAGCAAAAAATCTATTTATCTTGCTATGTTTTATAACCTGCTTCTTAAAGCTTATAAATCTTGTGTAGACAAAGCAACACAAAATCCATAAAAGCAATACTGCTAACATTGCCACAATAAATGCTATAGGTATCCCCCACCAGACATCATATATGCCTAATACAAATCCTAATACACTTAATAATAATCCTATAACCGCTGCACCCTTTAATAGCATAAACTCTCTCCAATCACTTATTTTCTCTTTTACATCTTTTTTTATAATAATTACAAAAAACGGTACAGTCCTATTATAAACTGTACCGTTTGATATTTCAATATAAAATCACAAGAAATAGTATTGAAAACTACATCTAATAGTTAGCCTATGTAAATTACTTAATAATTCTAACCTTGATGATACCCTCAATAGCCTCAAGATCCTTAACTACAGCCTCTGTAGCCTTTGAGTCAAGGTCAAGGAGTGTATATGAATAGTCACCCTTAGACTTATTCACCATCTCGTGAATGTTGATGTGCTCTGCTGAACAAGCACCTGTAATCTTACTGATCATATTAGGGATGTTCTTGTGGTGAACTGCTATACGTCCCTCTCTAGTACATACACCCATATCACAAGCTGGATAATTTACAGAGTTAGTAATATTACCATTCTCGATATAGTCTACAAGCTGATTAACTGCCATAACAGCACAGTTATCCTCAGACTCTGCTGTAGATGCACCAAGGTGTGGGAATGCGATAACGCCATTCATATTAGCTGACTTAGGGTTAGGGAAGTCAGTTACATACTTAGCTACCTTGCCAGACTCTAATGCTTCCTGCATATCGTCATCATTTACAAGAAGGTCTCTTGCGAAGTTAAGTACAACAACACCATCCTTCATCATAGAGATAGATGCCTTATTTATCATACCCTTTGTATCGTTAAGCAATGGAACATGAACTGAGATGTAATCACACTGCTCGTATATCTCATTATTTGTCTTTACTAAAGTTACGCTTCTAGAAAGGTTAAGGGCGTTCTTAACTGAAAGGTAAGGGTCACAACCATATACCTCCATGCCGAGAGCTACTGCTGCATTAGCTACTAATACACCGATAGCACCAAGACCGATAACACCAAGCTTCTTGCCCTGAATCTCTGTACCTGCGAAAGCATTCTTAGCCTTCTCCATAGTCTTTCCAATGTTCTCGTCAGCCTTATTATCTGCTACCCACTGCATACCACCGCGGATATCTCTAGCTGCAAGTAACATACCTGCTACAACCATCTCCTTAACACCGTTAGCGTTAGCACCAGGTGTATTGAATACTACGATACCCTTATCAGCGCACTTATCAAGTGGGATGTTATTAACACCGGCACCTGCTCTAGCAACAGCTAAAAGGTTGTCAGATAAATCTAACTCATGCATAGAAGCACTTCTAACTAAAACTGCCTCTGCCTCTGCGAAATTATCAGTAGTACCGAAAGATGCAGGTAAACGCATCATACCTACCTTAGCGATAGGGTTTAAACAATTAACTTTAACCATAGTAAAGTCCTCCTTAAATAGATATTATCATTTATATGTATATGACAGACGGGAAACTATCATTGCCTGTCACTTTAATGTTATAACACACTTTAGTGTAGAAGTCAAAGAGAAATACGCACAGAAAAGTATAAATACTTCAATACCGAAAACATAATATTGTAGCATTTAAGCAAAGCCTATTAGAATAAATGTCATTTTCACTATAAAAAAATCGGAATAAATGTCACATCTTCATAAAAAAGTATTGGATAAATGACATTTTAGTGATATACTGTAAACATATAAGGAGGTAAAGAGATATGTTGCACAGAAAAATTGAAAAAAAAATAAGCAACTGGATTAAAAACAGTAAAAAAGCCTTATTGATTGACGGTGCAAGGCAAGTTGGTAAAACATATATAATCAAAAGTGTTTTAGAAAAAGAAGGTTGCGAATATATCGAGTTCAATCTTTTGAAAAATCAGACGCTCGCTGACTTACTTTCTAATAGTGAAACTGTCGATGATATGATTGCAAACCTATCTCTCTTTGCTGACAAACCTTTTAAAAAAGGTGAAACCTTCATTTTTTTCGATGAGATACAAGAGTTTAAGGAATTGACAACCAAAATCAAGTTTTGGGTTGACGAGGGTTCATTCCGCTATATTTTCAGCGGCTCCCTTCTTGGAGTTGAACTAAAGAATATTAAATCAGCTCCCGTAGGATATTTGAAAACATATACAATGTATCCTCTAGACTTTGAGGAGTTTTTACAGGTTTATAATTTCACCGAAGATCTTCGTAGTGCTCTGTATCGCTCTTTTGTAGAACGCAAGCCCGTAAACAATACTGTTCATGAACGAATGATGCAAATCTTTAATATGTATTTGAATATTGGTGGTATGCCTGCAGCTGTGCAAAAGTTTCAAGAAACACGAAACCTAGAAGATGTCATTTCAGAACACGATGATATTATCATCCAATACAAAAAAGACTTTACACGCTATGAAGCAGAAGAAAAGAAACCATATTTGACGCAAATCTATGATTTAATACCAGCAGAATTAAACAGTAGTAATAAGCGATTCAATTTCGCAGATTTAAAAAAGGGTCTTCGATACTCACGAAGCGAAGATAATTTTGTTTGGTTGGCAAGCGCTGGCGTAGCTCTGCCTGTTTATAATGTAGCAGAGCCTACTATTCCTTTATTGCTAAACCAAAAAAACAGCCTTTTCAAGCTATTTCTTTCAGATATAGGGATGTTAACCACCTTATATGGTAAAGCCACAAAAATACAACTACTTTCCCAAAATCAAGACATTAACAATGGCGCCTTATACGAAAATGTAGTTGCGCAAGAATTAAAATCTCACGGCTTCAAGTTATACTATTATAATAGTAAGAAATTAGGTGAATTAGATTTTGTAATCGAGTACAGAGGAAAAATCCTACCTATAGAAGTTAAGAGTGGAAAAAGTTATCAACGCCATTCTGCATTGAACAATGTAATGGATATTTCCAATTACTCCATTGAAGAAGGCTTCATATTCTCAAATTATAATGTTGAAGTCAAGGGAAAACTAATATATTATCCCATATATATGATTATGTTTTTAGAAAATGAAGATATAACTTTACCTAATATAGTTATAGATGATTTATCATTATTAGTATAAAAGCAAGATGACATCAAATCATCTTGCTTCCTGTACTCTCAAACAAATTTTAGAATTCCCCAATATTGACATTGAAACATTTTCTCTATATTTGATGTTATTCTACAGGAATAACATCAAATATAGAGCTAGAATCTCTCCTTTCCACTAATACAAACTTGACCTTTTCTCCAGTATATTTAATAAAATAATTATCACTATATGGTATTTCTGGTGTCCAAGTTGCTTCACTCCAATATTTTTCTCTTAATGCATCTTCCTCTTCCCTCATATTGAAATTAACAAGAATTGCGTATGCTTCAGCACCTCTCTCGCAATCATCATCCCATGATTGTCCTGTATATATATCATTTAAATATATTTTATCGCCACTTTCCAAAATCAGGCCATCAAAATACGCTACTGCCCTATTACCAATGTACATTTTTATCCCCTTATATACATACTCTGTTGTTGGCTCCTCTGTTGTTACTTCTGTAGCAGTAGTTGTTGATGTAGTTGCATTTTCTGTTGCATTATCACCTGAACAAGCTGTCATAGATGCTAACATTGTAGCGACTAATAATATAGTTACGATTGATTTTGCTTTTGACATTAATATGTCCTCCTTACTTTTGTTATTTTAAGCACACCATACTATATAAGCAATCCAAAAAGACAAGCAACACCAAGAGCTGAACTATCTTCAACTCTTGGTATTGCTTGTCTTATATTTCATCTGGCTTATATACTTTTTTGAACAGACTAATAGCTATGTGCTGTGCTGTGCTGTGCTGTGCTGTGCTGTGCTGTGCTGTCAACATTTTATAGCTATTCATCATTCCCGTCTGCCTTTCGTACTTAATCTTTTGGTATTATTATACTGTATCCATATGGTCATTTCAATATTTTCTACCAAAAACATTTGTTGCACTTTTTATACCATTTTCATGAAGATTTACAAAAGCATCCTTTATAACAACATCGTCATATATGGTGGAACGCAAATAATTCCATCTTTTATAATCAGATTTCTAGGATGTATGATGTAACTCTCCCCGATTCGATTCTTATATTTCTCTCTGAAGTTATTCAATGATGTTGTTTTATACTGCTTTCCTGATTTCACTTCAATCGGATACATCTTATATTTTAGTTTGCTGTTATTCGAGATAATAAAATCAATTTCCATGTCATTTCTGTGCTTATTCTCATTGTAATGCGTATAGAAATACAACTTGTGTCCATTTGCCACTAGCATCTGCGCTATGGCATTTTCGTAAAGCATTCCTTCATTGATTTCCAACTTTCCAGCAAGTATCTGCTTATACACCTCATCCTCAAGCAATTCATTTTCATCAAATGCGTGGCTTACCAAGAGTCCGGTATCTCCCAAATAACACTTAACATAGCTTCTCGTTTCGTTTAATGACAATCCTACATTTGGATCATTGCACAAGAAACACTCATTGGATATCATAGAATCCGCTAACCAAGAGAAGGTTTCTTCGTATTGCTCTGAATAACTACCATCTTGCAACTGTTTAAATACAATTCGTTTTTCATGTTGAGAAAGAAAACCTGGAATCTGATCATAAATCGATAGCACCTTGCTTCTGTACCTCCCATCAATCTTCATAATATCTTCACGATACAATCTGAGAATATCTCTCTTTTCCTTATCTGCCTCTGTGAAATCCTTTTTATTCTCGACAAATGCTACGACCGGCTTAGGCATACCACCCACAAGCATATACTGATGAAACAACAACATCGCCTTATTGTGCATCCCTCTTTCTAACGGCTCTTTCTTTTCAAAACACCTTTTGATGTATTCAATGAGCAATTCCTCGCCCAGGGCAATCGCAAACTCTTCGAAATCCAATGGATACATATTGATATGTCGTTCCTCAGATGGTATTACAATATCTTTTACGTTTTCTTTGATGGATATAAGCGACCCCGTTTCAATATAATCATATCTTCCATCCGCCACCAAATATTTTATAGCAGCTCGTGCTTGCGGAAATATCTGTACCTCATCGAAAATAATAAGTGATTTTCTTTCCGTAAGTTTTTTCCCAAAATGAGTTTGTAACAGCATAAAAAAAGTATCAAGGTCATTCAAATGTGTTTCAAAATACATCTCTATTTCCTTATCTTTTTTTGCGAAATCAATCAGAATATAACTTTCGTATTCATTTTTTCCAAACTCCTCACAGATGGTAGACTTGCCAATTCGACGTGCACCTTCCACCATAAGAGCCTTTTTTCCTTTGCTTTCATTCTTCCATTCCAATAGTTTTTTATATATTTTTCTTTGTAATATCATAGGCACCTCCAGATTATACGCAGATGTGCAATCTGTATATTTTAGATTATACGCAGATAGTTAGCTTCCATATTCTTTGATTATACGCATATTGTACCTCATTTTAGGATTATACGCAAGTATACAACTACGATTGATAGAGTAAATTTACTGTCAGTTAGAAAACAAAAGAGAGCCCCTAAGACATAAGATTTCACTAATTAGTTTTCACAAGTTTACAACAGTTTGCTACTTTTGTCAAAAGTGGCTTCATAGCACTTTTATTCATCCCTGCTT
>JBGVKG010000015.1:0-119755 GCA_045123575.1 Lachnospiraceae bacterium | reverse complement strand
TATAAAAGACATCGCTGCATCTATGTCTATAAGTGAGAATACTGTTAAAAATATACTTTTAAGAACCTGTGGTGAGCTTGAGGTATACATTTATAGCAGCGGTTTGACAGCTAATGTCGATGATGATGCTACAAATTATCAGAATGTAATGAATGTAATAAAGAAGGTAAATAACGAATTCATTAAGGAAGCAACATCAGGTGCTGACATCGAGGTAAACGATGAAGCTGAAACTGTTAATGATAATGCACCTAAAAAGAAGTTATCATTAAAGCAAAAGGTTTATATTGGTGTGGCAGCGTTAGTATCGGTTGTAGTTTTAATCATTGTAGGAATGAGTGTACCGCAGGTTAAAAATAAGAATAACGATAAAAATGTATTGCCTAAATTGGACGTTCCATATCAGGAAGGCGTAGGAAAAGTAGATGATTCTATAGATGAGAACGATCTTAGCTATCAGCTTCCTACTATTACATATAATGGAAATAAATATATTGCCATACATTCATATGTATATAATGGAAATCTAAGAGATTTGTTAGAAATTCAGTCTGTATATTTATCGACAACACCAACATATGAACAGCTAGAAATAGAAGAAGTTGAATATTTATTAAATATATACAGCACAGCTTTGAACGCTACTGACAATTTTATTGTAGTTAAATTTTCAGACACATCATCCTTACAGAAACCGGATGCTGAAAATAAAGAAAATGTAGAAAATTCTGAGAACTCAGATGATATAACAGATTATTTAGAAGAAAAATTTTATGTTTATTTTAAGTCTGATTATGTGCCAGCAACATTTCAAGCGGCACTTGATGATTTGTCTATACGTTTAAATCAAATAGGTGACGGAATATATTTTTATCGTAATAAAGGTAATAAAAACCAGCAGATTATATATAGCGAAGATAATCTTATTGGAGCATATATAGAAGACATTTTGTTTAAAGATAAAACTATCCCTTCATTAAATTGTAGTGATAAAGATTTTGATGGTAACTACATAATATGTATAAAGTATAACGGATTCGGCTTTAACGGAAAGCCGTGCACTTTTTATGTAAAAACAGATGGAACAACATTGATTGATTATTATGGTAGTAAATATAAATTCAAAACAGATGTTGCATTAATACAGGAGTTTTTTGATAAACTACCTGACTATGCTGATTTATATGAAGTGGATTATTTCCCTGAGTTTTAGAAGATATGGGTGAATATAGGAGGAGGTTTAGTGTTATGGAAAATACTAATATAAATATTGAAATATTAAAGGAATTAGAAAATATACATATGCAAGATAATGAACAGTCTGTATGCTTGCTTAATCAATTCCTAGATAACCTTTCTACTAATAATCGAAAAGTATTTATAAAGAGATATTATTGCTACAATGATATAAAAGATATCGCTGCAGCTATGTCTATAAACGAAAATACAGTTCGCAATATTTTGTTTAGAACTTGTGGTGAATTAGAAGCATATATTTATAGCACTAATAAAAACGGTGAAATTAGCACAGATAGTCAACAAATTACTACAGATTTCTTATATACCTTCAAAAAAATTAATAAAGAATTTATAGAAGAGGCTACAAATAGCAAAATATCAGGTATCAACAAGGAAAAAACAACAAGCATTATAAATGAGCCAACAAAAAAGGCCTCAATGAAAGAAAAGCCTTCTAGTATCGTACATTTTTTTAGAAAAAATAAAACTTATTTAGCTATAACAGGATGTATCGTGGTTATACTTATAGTTGTACTTGTGTGGTTTTTTGGTGATACAATAGGTATTTCTCCATTTGAGTACGAGGAACCATTGGAAACCTTTGATATTCCGTATGAAGATATAAAAAATGAGGTTATTGATACTAGTGATTATTTAAGTAATCTGTTACCAACTGTTACATATAATGACACAACCTATGTTGCTTTACATACCTATGTAGATAATAATTTGTTCGCATCCAAAGTATTAGAAGAGGAAAAATTGCTCAATACTGTTCATAAAATTACTAAATGTGAGTTGTATTCTTGTCATTCGAATAAAATGATTGGTGTACAATTTCCGCAAGATGAAAAACATTGCTATTTATATATAAGCCAAGATTATTCACCTGAAACATTAAGAGAACTTTATGATGATTTGGATTTTCATGGTTGTTTAGTTCCTAGCACTATATTATATCATCACAATAAGGATAGCAAAAACTACTCTCAGGTTATTAGTTTTGAAAAAAACAAAGCTCATCCCTATTTAAGTGCAGTTGTTTTTAGAGATTTAATGATAGAGTCAAAACCGGTTAGCAGTGAAGATTTGAATGATGATTACGTTATAGCAGCAAGATATGAGAATTATGGTTTTGATAATAATGCTGGTATATATATGTTTATAAAGGAAGATGGTACATTACTTATCGATTATTTTGGACAAAAATTTAAGTTCAAAATAGAAGAAGACAGTGTAAATGAAATATTAAGGAAACTAAAAACATTTACAGATATGGTAGAAGTAGATAGCTTCCTTTCACCACTTCAATGAGTACATAGAATGAAAAACACCCGAAAAGCTAGAATGCTGTGTGCATTTAGTATTTCGAGTGTTTTTTTGTTGCTTTATGTTATATCTATATAGAAACTACATTCTAGGTCGATACAGGCTCACAACTTTACCTAATATCTGACAATCAGGAACAATGATAGGGTCTAAGTTGTCGTTCTCAGGCTGTAATCTAATATGACCATTTTCTTTATAAAAAGTTTTAACAGTAGCAGAGTCATCAATAAGTGCAACCACAATATCACCATTGCGAGCTGTGTTACATTTCTCAACAAATATCCAGTCTCTGTTTTAGATACACACATTTATCATACTGTCACCTTTGATTTCAAGCATAAATACCTCAGCGTTAGGCATGAACTCTGAAGGAACTGGGAAGTAGTTCTCGATGTTCTCAGTAGCCAATATAGGCTCTCCAGCAGCTACACGGCCAATCATCGGCACATTAATCATCTCACGTCTTGTAAGATTAAAATTCTCATCTATAATCTCAATAGCTCTAGGCTTGGTTGGGTCTCTTCTGATATATCCATTCTTCTCTAAAGTTTCAAGATGAGCATGAACAGAAGAAGTAGACTTTAAATTAACAGCAGTACAAATATCACGCACTGTTGGTGGGTAGCCCTTTGATAAAGTTTCTTTCTTAATATACTCTAATATCTCATTCTGCTTATCAGTAATCTTGCCCTGCGACATAAAAATACCTCCTTACAAATATCTTTCTTAATAAGTTATTAAAAGTATAACATACTTTAGTTCGGATAGCAACAAAGTTTTAAAACATTTGTTCGAAAAAGACTTGACAAACAATTGTTCGAGTGCTAGTATGAAAATATAACAAAACAAACAATTGTTCGGTCAAGTTGATTAAATACCGATACTAATGAAGAGGAGTGTTGAATATGAATACAAGAATAAATAGTATTAGAAGAAAGAAAAACAGAAAAACAAGCAGGCATTTAAACAGTAAGCTTTTTAAGCTCTGTTTTGTGGGCTTTTTAGCTTTATTTATATGTGTTGCAGGTATTCTCAATATAACGGCAAAGGGTGGAGAGAAACCTGTTATGAAGCAATATAAGTCAGTACAGATAGAAGAAGGCGACACTTTATGGAGTATCGCCCTTCAGTATAATGATTCTTCATTGTCTAAGAATACTACCAAACAGTATATTGATGATATACTTAGTATAAACAATATGGTTCGTGATGATAATATTACAGCGGGTAACTATATTATAGTTCCTGTATATGTAGCACAAGAGTAGTAAGATATAGGTTAATTTATTTAATACACTATGACTTTTGTAAACTTATTTTTCACGTAATTGAACGGCATTACGTATCTTAAGACGACGTTCATCATCTATAGCTGCATAATGTTTTTTTGTTGTATTGACATCCTTATGTCCTAAAACGTCTGCAACAAGATAGATATCACCTGTTTCTTTATATAATTGTGTTCCGTATGTACTACGCAGTTTATGTGGTGTTATGTGTTTTAATGTAGTTGTAAGCGAAGCATATTTTTTAACAAGGAGTTCAACTGCTCGAACACTTATACGTCTATGTTTTGATGATATAAATAAAGCATCAGCATCTTCATCAATGGGCTTAAATATCTCTAATCGATGTTCTATGTATTCTAGGAGAGCATTTTCCACTTCATCACCGAAGTATACGATAGCTTCCTTTCCACCTTTACGCACAACTTTTATGCATCCATTATCAAAGTCTACATCATTTACATCAAGACCAACACATTCAGATACTCTGATACCGGTTCCAAGTAGTAGTGTAAGTAATGCTACGTCACGTAGCTTTGTTTTTTCATGAGATTCCTGTTGCTTTTTTGTAAGCTTAACTCCAGATTCAGCTTGATCTAGCATATCTGCAATCTCATTAGGATCTAATCGTATGATTTCTTTACTATGGAGTTTAGGTGTAGATACCTTTGAAGCTGGATTGTTTTTTATCATATCATGGCAATAAAGATAGTTATACAACTGTCTTAATGCTGAAAATTTACGTTTTACGCCTTGTTCCTTATTCATATATTCAGTGTCATCTTTAAAATACATCTGAAGATAGTGAAGATATTCCTCTATATCTACAGTATCTAACTGGTCAAGTAAGCTTAAATCAAACTCTCTTATGGGTTTATTATTATATTTAGGATTGTTTTCCTTTATATAATTAAAGAATATTCTTAAATCATACGCATATCCTAACCTAGTAGATGTAGCAGTAGTGTGTTCAATTCCTCTAAAGAAAGTCGTACAAAACTTAGGTAATTCTTTTAACATTTCATCTAGTTTTATCATCTGTTCTTTATTTTTTTGAGTATGATACGTTTTATCGTTTTTAGCCATATTTACACCTCTTTTTTAGTCTTTGTTCGCGGTTTTCTAGGCTCTGGTATAGGCCAACCTTTAATATTGCCATCTAAAATAGCAGTAAAGAAACGTTCTCTTACACCAGGATATTCTCTATTTAAACTATTTATAAGGTCTTTGACATATTGTCTCTTTGTGTGGCCGTCTACAGGACATGGATTTTTAGCTACTGGAAGGTCCATTTTATTTTGGAAACCTTTTATATCGAATTCGCTTGCATACATAAGTGGTCTTATAAGAGTGAGGTTACTTCTATCCAGATAAGTTTTAGGTGAAAAAGAGTAGAAGCGTCCCTCGAATATAAGTGAAAGCATCATAGTTTCTATAATGTCATCTCTGTGATGAGCATAAGCTATCTTATTACAACCAATTTCTAAAGCCTTATCGTTTAATGCACCTTTACGCATTTTTGCGCATAATGAACAAGGATTGGACTCTTGACGCTCATTAAATATAATGTCACCTATCTCTGTTTTAACAATATGATATTCTATATCCATAGATTCACATAAGTTGGCTATTTCATCAAGCTTTTGAATGCCTAAACCTAAGTCTACTGTTATAGCTTTTATAGAAAATGACTTAGGGTAGAAGCGTTTTAAACCGTGAAGGGCATAGAGTAGGGTGAGACTATCCTTACCACCAGATATACCGATAGCTATAACGTCGCCGTCTTCAATCATATTGTAGTCATCAACAGCTCGTCTTGTAAAACTTAATAATTGTTGTAATTTCATAATATAATCTCCTATAATATGTTGTTTATTGTTGACTAAAGTCGTTAAATAATCTATAATAAATTTAATGCTTTAAGACAGAAGAGTAGTTCTTAAAGTAAATAATCGTGGAGGTACAAGTAACATGAATAAGAGCAAGTTAGGTATTTCAACATGCATGACAGCAGGTCTTGTATTCTTGTTAGCTATTATCGTTGAATTTGTAAGCTCATCTTACATTTTTACATTACCATTTATATTGTTAGTAGCTTTCATCTTATACAAGGAAGAAGATTTATGGCTTAAGGCAAGCACACTTAAGGCTGTTTTAATCGTATTATTATTTACATTAGTAAATTTCTTCTTCGGCTTCGTGTTCGATTTATTTGCATTTATTAATTTCTTCTTACAGTGGATTCCATTTGCAATCACAGATTCAATTGGTCTTATAAGCTGGTTCAAGACAATTATTTTTGTCTTTGAGAAGGTATTCTTACTTATCTTAGCTATTATGGCATTTAAGGGCAAGACAATTAAGCTTCCTTTAATCGATGGTATGATTGCTAAGCACATCAACTAATATACATATTTTACTAAGAAAAGAAGTATATAAAGTCATATACACCACTTCGCAAAACGCAGGTTTTACGAAGTGGTGTTATTATTTTAACACGAAAGGGGCCTTTTTACAAGCCCCTTATATGTTTACATATTTAATTTCTTATTAACTAATTCAACGATTATATCTGCAGTGCCTTCTATACCTAACAAGCTGCTATCTATTGACATATTGTAAGTTTTAGAGTCTCCCCATTTTTTATTGGCGTAGCTATTATAATAAGATGCACGTTGTTTATCTGTTTTAATTATCAAATCTTTGGAATCATCAGCCTTAGATATGTTACGTTTTTCCATAATACGTTTAATACGTGCGTCCATATTGCTATGTATAAATAAAGAGATTAAGTCTTCATTATTCTCTAAAGCATAATCAGCGCATCTTCCAACGATTACACATGATTCACGTGCAGCAATATTCTTAATAGTCTCAAACTGTGCTAAAAAAAGCTTTTGACCTATAGGCATATCTACATGACTACTTGGCGCATATCCCATAGCATACGAATCCATAACTAACGAATATAAAAAGCTTCTAGTTGGTTTTTCATCATGAACTTCAAATATTTTTTCACATAAACCGCTTTCCTTAGCAGCTTCGTTTAGTAATTCCTTATCATAGCATTTTATTCCTAATTTTTGCGCAACAATATTTCCGATTTCACGTCCGCCGCTACCAAATTGTCGTCCAATAGTTATAACTATATGCTTATCCATATAAACACCTCCATAAGTTTACATAATTTTATTATGTTGATAATTTATCAATTAATCCTTTAAAATAATCTGGCAATTCAGAATCAAATTCTATATATTCTTTTGTCGTAGGATGAATAAATCCTATGGTTTTTGCATGTAATACCTGTCCTTGTAGCTTAAATGGACAATTCTTTGGTCCGTACAACTCGTCTCCTAACAGTGGGTGCTTTATACTTGTCATATGAACACGAATCTGATGAGTTCTACCTGTTTCTAACTGGCATTCAACAAGGGCATATTTCCCCATATTTTTAAGTACTTTATAATGTGTAACAGCATGTCTTCCATCTGGAACAATTGCCATTTTCTTACGTTCCTGAGGATGTCTTCCTATATTTCCTTCTACAGTACCTTCCTCTTCATTAAAGGCATTGTACACGATAGCTTGATATTTTCTTGTTATAGAATGCTCTTTTAACTGCTCTGCTATAAAATTATGAGCAATATCGTTTTTACATATTATCAATAGACCTGTTGTATCCATATCTATTCTATGAACGATTCCAGGTCTTAACTCTCCGTTTATTCCTGATAACTTATCCTTACAATGATACATCAATGCATTTACTAATGTACCAGTGTAGTGCCCTGGTGCAGGATGGACAACCATTCCCTTAGGTTTGTTGATTATAAGAATGTCATCGTCCTCGTATACAATATCTAAAGGTATATTCTCTGCCGGAATATCAACCGGAACTGCATCTGGAATAAGCATCTTTATAACATCATTCTCACATACTTTGTAGCTTGCTTTTACTACTTTATCATTTACAGTTATATTACCTTCAGAAATAAGCCCTTGTATCCGGTTTCTAGTGAGTTCAGGGGATGTCATTGATAAATATTTATCTATTCTTACAAGCTCGTCATCTTCAGATACAACTATATTTGTTATGTTCATAGTTTAATCATTCCTTAAATTAGTTATAGTTTCAATATCATGTATTATCTTATTTATGTTCATCTTTATATTCCTTGCAAGAAATCTCATTCCATTTTTTCTTAGAGCATAATATATAATCAAGCTCTCTTTCTTTGAATATAAAGAACATTAAATACAAAAGTAATATAGTAGCTAAGGTAACATATATATCAGCCACATTGAACACTGGAAAATCGATTAATTTAAAATATAAGAAATCAACCACATATCCATTGAAAATTCTATCAATAAAATTACCCAATGCACCAGCTATCAAAACCACCAAATCAAACTGTAATATTTTGTACCATTTTACGTTTACACTGTCAGAATATGTATTAATGATAGTATGAATCTTACATATAGCGTATATTAATATTGGTACAAGTATACATGTGATTATAACAAAGAAATCAACTCTGCCTGTAAGCATGCCAAAAGCAGCTCCACGGTTTTCTACATATGAGAATTCGAAAATATCTTTTAAAATCACAAAAGAATTCTTATCCTTAAGATTTGTAATAGCTATTTTCTTTGTCCATTGATCTAAAAATAATAAAAATACAATAATCAATCCATAGATTATCCATTTACCTATAGAATTGTTTAAGTGATGCTGCTTATGATTCTTTGTTTCTGTCTGTATAGTTTCCATTTCAAACCTATCTTTCCTACACTTTATACAAAGCATATTTTTCATTGTTTTGTAATGCTTTTATATTAAAAAGCTTTAATTTATAAAATATAATAAACATCCTCCGGTCTAAACAAGACAAACATGTTTTGGCCAGAGGACTTATAATTGCGATTAAATTAATATATTTACTGCTGCTTGAAATTTGCAACATCGAAACCGCCACCAAGTAACTCTTGGAAATCACCTGAGATTTCAACAGATTCTGGTGTAATAATAAATATGTAGCTTGATACTTTCTGGAGGTTACCATTAATAGAATAGCATGAACCTGATGTGAAATCGATGATTCTCTGTGCTATATCTACATGAAGTCCTTCAAGATTAAGTATAACAGCTCTACCACTTAAAAGTGTGTCTGTAATTTCCCTTGCATCATCAACATTTGCTGGCTTTATTACACATACTTCCATATTATTTCTCCCTGTTCTCATAGGAACTACTTTGCTATTTCTTGGGGCTGTAACCTTAGGATTAGTCTTAGTAGCTGCAGCTTTTTGTGTCTCTGTTGTCTTAGCAGGCGCTACTAGCTCATCGTCATAGCTATAATCTTCTTTCTGTGACTTCTTATAAGACTTCTTTGGCTCATCATCATAGTCATCGTAATCATCATAATCGTCATAATCATCGTATTCATCATCATTTAATCTTAAAAGGTTTAAAAACTTATCACCGAATTTACTCATTTTAACAATCTCCCGTAATCTATTTATTATAATCTCTTATGCCGAAAATGCTAGTACCTACTCTTACAAAAGTAGCTCCCTCTTCTATGGCAACTGGATAGTCCCCACTCATTCCCATTGAAAGAAAATCCATACTTACATTATCAATGTTTTTGCCCTTAATGTCAACCGATAATTGCTTTAAATCGTTGAAATATTTCCGATTTTCTTCACCTTCATCTACAAAAGGCGCAATTGTCATTAATCCCTTGATATGTATATGTGGAAGCTTTGCGATTTCTGTCACCATAGCAATAGTTTCAGAGGCATCTAAACCAAACTTGCTATCTTCATTTGCAACATTAACCTGCACTAATATATCTACATGTACATTTTTCTTAGCTGCTTCTTTCTCAATCTGTTCTGCAAGTTTCAAAGAATCAACTGAATGAATTAAATGTATCTTATCAACTATGTATTTAACCTTATTTGTCTGTAAATGACCTATAAGATGCCATTTAATATCCTTTGGTAAGACTTCATATTTGTCTACCAGCTCCTGCACCTTATTTTCACCAAAGTGTCTAACTCCCTGTTCATACAATTCCATAATATCACTTGCTGGATGAGTTTTACTAACAGCAATAAGCGTTACTTCTTCTCTGTTTCGCCCTACCTTATCACAGACTGTATGGATTTCATTTAGCACATTATTATAATTATCTATTAACATATATATCTCCTACATTTAATGATATACTACTTGATTTTCAGTAACAGTCTTGCTATCAAGAACTATATGGTCATATACAAGTAAACCATATTTTGTTCCACTTTCAACGATATAGTAGTCATTACTCTCAGCAAGAATATTTACTTCTCTAAATACGCAGTATCCATTATTAATATTATACACGCCAGTAAGACCAAGCTTTGCGCTTATAGTATATTTTTCGGAATAATCTTCAAGTACAAGATTGTCTCCTGAATTAAATACCTCTGTACTAACGTAATAATAACCATCTACAAATTCATAAATAGCAGGATTTATATACTCAACAGTAACATTGCCTTCTTCATCATATTTCTCCTGTAAGAATCCAACGTCCGTTGTATTTCCACCATATGTTGCAAATCTTTCAGGTATAATATAAAAATCAAGGTTCACAAGGGCTGTTTTAGGTATCTTCAAGCCTTCAATCTGCTTTTCGACAATTTGAATTTGAACAAAGCGCTGCGAAATATACCTAACCATATATCGATCAAGCGTAATTTGACCATAAGCCTGTCCGCCTACATATATTATCTTAAATGCACCTGCAGTTGTTATGCCATCCTCTAAAAATTTAATCTTTATGGTCTGATTTGTAAAATACTTGGATACATCATCATCTGACAAAGGAATAATAATATCCCATGTTTCATTTGTTACAGTTTTATATATTGGACTTCCTGCAGCAACTAAATCGTTGGAATTGTATGAAGTCTTTTTATATTCACTTTTATCAAAATCCTTTGCTACTAAAGTTTCAGGATTAACATCCTCATAACCATCTGTATAATATGCAACTATACCAGATTTCTCGGCCTTTATCATATTAAATAGAGATAAACTCTCCTCTGGCATTGATGAAATTATATCATTTATAGCATTGTAATTGACATACTCCATTAACGCTGAATCTATATCTATTTTAAAATCATATACTGATTCAAAACGAGTATCATCATATTTAAGTGAGTATTCCGAAATCATTTGTTTAATTTGGGCATAATTTTCATCTGTCAAAGTATCACTCCCTGACAGCTTATCCTTTAATAATTCTGATACTTTACCGTTCTCATCAATAGTATAAACTGTTGAACCTACTGCGGTCTTCTCACCTTCTCTGATAAAACAATTTAGATATCCAGAACTAGGTGAGTAAGACACAGTTTCTTCTCTTAATATAAGTCCATCGTAATACTTGTTGGTAGATTCTGCTGTTGCACCATACACTACTTCATATACAGATATTTTCTCACGAGATAAAAACATCGCTGTATAAATAAGTAAATATATAAATATTGCAGCAAAAATAAGCATACCTACGTTAATATTAGAACGCTTTCTATATTTAACTACTCTTCTGTTTCTTCTATCTTCAGCCAAGGTAGCCTCCTAGTAAACTAATAATTAAAAACCATCATACATTATACTACAAAACGCACATCAAGTCCACATTTTCATCCAATAATTCACTTGAATCATATATGCAATAAGCTGTGGTCCTGCCATCAACTGACCATACCAAGGTTTACCATAATCCTTCTCGCTATTAATAAAACCTATAGCTTTATCTTTATCTATCAATTGATGAATTGGCTCATTTGGAGAATTTAAAACATCCATAAAACGTTTACCTAGTAATTTCTCATAGCCTGGATGATATGTCTTTGGATATGGGCTTTTTCTTCTATACAAAACTTCTTTTGGCAAAATATTAAGTCTGTCAGTGGCACTTCTTAGCAAGCCCTTTACTGTTTTGTTATGATATTTCATATCCCAAGGCACATTCCACAGGTATTCAACAATCCTATGGTCTGCAAAAGGAACTCTCGCTTCTAGACCACTATACATACTTGTTCTATCCATTCTATCAAGCAATGTAGTCATAAACCATGTAAGATTAAGGTATGACACTTCTCTACGCACAGCTTCTTCGTTGTTTTCTCCTATAAGTCTAGGCGTAGCAGCTATACTCTGCTCATATACTTGTTCTACATATTTTGGTATATTAAGCTCCTCTTTAACTTCATCCTTCAATAACATTGTACGAGGAGTAAGGTCCATAGACCAAGGAAATGTTGAACAGTATAACAATTCTGGCTTATGAAACCATGGATATCCACCAAATATTTCGTCAGCACATTCACCGGTCAAAACAACTTTATGGTCTTTTGCAACTAAACCACAAAAATACAAAAGTGAACTTTCAACATCTGTCATACAAGGCAAATCTCGCGCTTTAACTGTATCATCTAGATAATCAAGTAACTGTTCGTAAGGACATTCTAAATATATATGATTAGAACCTATATGATTCTTCATTATATCCGCATACGGCCTATCTTCAGAAGGTTGAAAATCATTTGATTTAAAATAAATCTTATTATCTTCAAAGTCAAAGCTGTATGTTGCCAAAGTCTGCCCTCTTTTAGCTAATTCTCTGGCACAAACCGCACTTACAATACTAGAATCTATACCACCTGACAAAAAACAACATATAGGTGTATCTGCAAGCATTTGTAGTTTAATGGAATCTTCAACCAAATATGCTGTTTTTTCGATGGTTTCGTTAATATTATCTACATGTGGTTTACTCTCTAATTGCCAATATACTATATCATCTACACCGTCTTTGGTTATTTTTAGATAATGTCCAGGTAATACTTCTCTTATATTTTTAAAAACGCCTCTTCCTTGTTGTTTGGCCGGACCCAAACCAAATACACTTCTTAATGAGTTGGTATCTATTATAGGTTTTGGTAATGGATGGGCAAATATTCCCTTAATTTCTGACGAAAAAATAATATCATTTCCAATTTCTGTGTAGAATAATGGTTTTACCCCGACCCTATCTCTTGCGATATATAATCCATGTAGACTGTCATATATGGCAAATGAAAAGATACCATTTAATCTTTTAATAAAATCAATACCATGAACAATATATCCGTTTAAAATAACCTCGGTATCACTATTGGTTTCAAAGCTAATAGGCGGTATGGATGAATCGGCATTACACTCTTCTAAGAGTTCTTTAGAAAGGGTATTCATATTATAAATCTCGCCGTTATACACTATAGCAACCGTTCTATGTCTTCCCCATGATTTAACTATAGGCTGGTGACCATTTTCTAAATCAATTATTGATAATCTTACATGACCTAGTCCGCATGTTCTTGATAAAAACATACCTTCGTCATCTGGCCCTCTATGATTGATTGAAACATTCATTTTTTTTATTACATGGCGCCAATAGCTCTCATCTTTTTGGAAATTCATATAGGGGTTGTAAAAACCTGATATTCCACACATACATTTCTCCTTTAGATAAATGGACTAACTACTACAGGTTGTATCTGCTTTCCTGCCAAAGCTTTTTCTATAGTAGCCTGTAGCATATCAATATGTGCTACTAACGAATTGGACTTTTTGCAATAATCATCTTGACCAAAAGGTACAAAGTAAATATGCTTCATATTCATAAGCATTCCTATATTTTTTAGATTCATAGATAGACCATCATTTGTTGAAATAGCTATAACTAGCGGTTTCTCATTTCTAAGATGTGCTTTCGCCGCCATAAGTGCAGGGCTATCTGTTATTCCGTTACTTAACTTTGCAGCAGTATTTCCAGTACATGGCACTATAATCATAATATCAAGGTCACCCTTTGGTCCAATAGGCTCTGCATCCTCAATAGTTAATATAGGTGGATGTCCTGTAATCTCTTCCGCTTCCTTGACAAATTCCGCTGAATCACCAAATCTTGTATCGATAGATGCACCACGTTCTGAAAAAATAGGATAAACATCTGCGCCAGCAGCAACCAACTTTCTTAATTCAATAAATGCCTTTCTATATGTGCAGAATGAACCTGTAAATATCATTCCGATTTTTATATTATTAAAATCCATAAATCATATCTCCTGAAATAGAATTGATATTTTATAATATTCAGAAGATAAAAGTTTGTGAAAGTTTAATAAAACGACAATAGTTTACATATTTTCATTATGTATACTTATATTTTTTATACTTTCAATTAAATATTTTGCAAGTTCATATCCGCTTGATTCTGGCGCGTATTTACCAGGAATTCCTAGTGAGTGTATAACCTTTAAACCAAGTTTAGATGCGGCAAACTTATCAACACCGCCTGGTGTTGACGCAATATCAAGTATAAGTGCATTACTATTTACCTGGTTTAATACTCTTTCATCCAATATCAGTGTGGGTATTGTGTTAAATATATACTCAAATCCATATATATGTTTTTTTAAAGATGATATATTTAAAGTAGAATTACCAAGGCTTGATGCAGTAGTTAAATCCATTGTCTTTCTGGCTGCAACTGTAACATTTGCACCTATTCCTTTTAGCTTATTTGCTAAAGTTTTAGCGCATTTACCATATCCTAAAACCAAACATTCACTTCCATGAAGATTAGTATCCTTATTTATAATAGCTTCTGCTATAATACCTTCTGCTGTAGCTATTGTATTAAAAACAGCTATTTCCTCTATTTTCATAAAATCTATGTATTTAATATTAAGACTATCAAATAATGAAGCGTATTCTTCACCTATAACACCACCATAAACAAACTTTAACTTTGTTCTGTCATCACCAAATCTAGTTTTTAAGCTACTTATTATAGTTTCGAATCTTGGCAAAGTAATAAATTCACCTAATTTTTGTAAAGGAACAGGACCAACTATAATATCTGATGTTTCTATAATATCAGTTATATCTCGTGAAACTAATATTTTGTCATCTATAATGCGACTAAGTTTTTCCCTATTCAATCCCTCTGTATAAGCTAATCTTACTTTGTAACCTTCAAGATATAGCATTTTCGCCATGTATATCTGTCTCATATCTGTAGCTATAACACCTATAGAAATATGTTCATTCATTGTATTCTCCTCCTGATAAGTTCATATTAATATATGATGTCATTGATATAATTATGACAAAAAAAGATGATAATTACACATTTGCATAATTATCATCTTTAATGTATCTTACACTTTATTAACCTACAAGTGCTATAAATTCATCAATCTGTTCGCCGTAAGATTTAAGACTCTTTCTCCAGAAGTTTATGTCTGTAAGATCAACACCTACTATTAAAGCAGCATCTTCCACATCCATAACAGGTGTACTCTTTAACATTTCTCTATACTTTGGAACAAACGCAGCTCCTTCTGTCTTATACTTTGCATATAATCCTCTTGCAAATAAGCCTCCAAAAGCGTATGGATAATTGTAAAAGCACAATCCTGCACTATAATAGTGGCTTTTACAAGCCCACATATATGGATGTAATGTTTCTTCTAATATACCATCACCATATGCTTCAACCTGTGCTTTATGCATTAAGCTACATAACTCTTCCGCATCCATGAAGCCTTGTTCACGTCCCTCAAATACAGCATTTTCAAATAGATAACGTGAATAAATATCACATATTATCTGTGTTGTATCAGAGAGCTGACTTTCTATAAGCGCAAGTTTTTCATTTTTGTCTGTAGCTGCAGCTATTGCTCCACTTACAATAACATTTTCATTGAATGTAGATGCAGTCTCGGCTACTGGCATAGAATATTCAAGATTCATAGGTGCATTATCTTGTGTATTAAGGTTATGAAAAGCATGACCAAGCTCATGGGCTAATGTAACAATATCATTAAAAGAGCCATCAAAATTAGCTAACACTCTACTTTGTTTATGAGCCTCTAATCCTGCACAAAATGCACCGCCAACCTTACCTTCTCTAGGGAAAAAGTCAATCCAGTCTTCTTCAAAGGCTGTGCGAACCATATCTGTTAAGTCCTTATCAAATGTACTAAATATATTTATAAGATATTCTTTAGCTTCATCTACTGTATATTTCTTTTCTATACTTCCAAGAGGTGCAAACATATCATACCATGGAAGACTTCCTTTTATACCAAGAGCCTTAGCCTTAGCTTTAAGATATTCATGAAACTTAGGCAAATACTCCTTCATAGCATTTAATAGTGCATCTAAAGTTTCCTTTTTCATTCTAGCATTATATAAGGTTTTTTGAAGTGGACTTTCATAGCCTCTTAACTGACATTCTGTAAGCGTTTGCATTTTTATAGAATTCAAAGAATAAGCTGCGGCATCTTTTATCTTCTCATAACTAGCAATTTCAGCGTCATACGCAGCCTTTCTTATTTTCGAATCCTTGTCATATGCCATATTTCTTATGGCTGATAATGTAGTGGTTTCACCATCATAATCAACCTTAAGTGTAGATGTAATATACTGCCACTGGTCACTCCAAGCACTACCTGCACACATATCCATTTTAGCTAATGCATCCTCTACCTTGGCATCTAAAATATATTTTGAATCCTTTTTAATGTTTAAAAGCTTATATTCATACACCTTAAGAAAATCATTTTCAGAAATAACTGTTTCTAAATCATCAGTTGCAGCTATATATTCATTAAACAATGTTTCAGCAACTGTTGTTGAGTTCATAAGCTTAATAACACGCTCTATAACCTTATTGCATTCAGTATTTGTTGTATCAACTGTCTGCATTAAAGACGCATAACCATAAATATCAGCAATTAGAAGTGAAAACTCTTCAAAAAGCTTTAAACCTGTCTCTATTACCTGTCCTCTGTTCTCTTTAGAAAGATTATTTGACAATTCAATAATCCTTTCACATACTTTTTCAAGAGCCTCAAAATCTTTCTGAAGCTTTGGATCATCAAATCCCTTATATAATACATTAAGGGACCAAGTTCCGTTTTTATTCATAATATATCTCCTTATCTTATTTTATCGCTTTCTTACTTGAACTTTATCTCTAGTTTTCTTACGTGTTATCTCAACTAAGTTAAGTTTTGTCATATCTATAATAGATGTTTTTAGCTCGTCCTTTGCAGCTTCCGTACGTAAGCAATTCATCAATAGACGCTTTGACTCCTCGTCTTTCATATCTATGAAATCTATAATTATTATACCTGATATGTTTCTAAGTCTAAGTTGTCTCATAGCTTCTATTGCGGCTTCAATGTTAATCTTAAGTATTGTTTTATTTCTGTCCTTGCCTTGTATGAACTTACCTGTATTTACATCTATAACTGTCATAGCTTCTGTATAATCTATAATCAAATATCCACCTGATTTAAGCCATACTTTTCTAGATATTATCTCATCAAGTACAGATTCAACACTATAAAGTTTGTAAAGTGGCAACAATTCATCCAGATACCATCTAACCTTAAAGCCAAGGGCAATCAACAAATCATATATGTCTTTATCATCAGTTATTATTTCGGTACTACTTTCTTCTAAACCACTGTTTTTTAAGGCTTCTTCTGTTAGTTTTATCAACGGATTAGTAGCTTCCTTAATAAGCGTTTTACCCTTACTTGACATTGCCTTATGAAACACTGATAAACATTGACTGAATTCTGTTGAAAGATATTCTCTAATAGTTGATATATCAGCTATATTTTGACAATCAGTTCTAAATATTACACCTGTACGTTCAAGAATAGACATAAATATTTCTTCTGTAAACAAAGGGTACATATTTGAATCAAAATCAATTGTAGACATAAAGCTTTCGCCAAGTTTCCTTAACTGTGCTATCTTATCTTCATCTGTTATCTTGGACGAGACAGCAATGCCCGGTTTACCATAGGTAAGTACAATATATTGATTAGCAAACTCAATCTGCGTAGACACAACTGCGTCTTTTGTTCCTTTAGGTTCTTTTTTTACCTGAACAAGCAAATTATCACCCTCACAAACCTTGTTTGTGTTTTTCTTATTGGTAAAGAATATATTTTCATTTCCCTCAAGGGCTAAATAACCCTTTTTAGAAGGCGCGTATTCAACAAATGCTGCGTTGATATTTTTTACCAAATCATTTACATGGGCTACATAAATATTATCAATAACAAAGTTGTCATCTTCATAAAACAATTCCACCTTTGACGCTTTGTTGTTCTCATATACAGCAAACATAGTGGCTGGCTGTAGTTTATCTATATTCAATTTTGTTAAGATAATTTTTTTATCCATTGTCACCATATCTTTCATATATATACTTAAAGTATGTTATGTCCGAAAGCCTCAAGCGGTATAAGTTCGTTGTTTGCATTATTGCCATATACTTCCATACGGCATATATCCAGCGCAAACTGACTCATTTCACAATCCAAGTATCTAAAGAATGACTCCATAACAAGCTCAGGCTTTAGGTTTTCAGCACTTCCTGTACATAACTGCATATTTATAGTTCCACTATCATCGACCTTAGCGCTATATATAAGTGGTTTTAAATCAACCTCTCGCTCTGACTTTTTTGTAGTCTTTACTACTACAATACTACTCTGACTTAAAAACTCTTCAAAACGATTCTTAAGTACTTCAGATTCTTTAATACAAGCTGGTAAATAGGCTTCTTTAATGCGTACACGATAGTCTGCAGCTGCTACAGACGACATAGCATTTGCTGTACCATCAGGCAACTCTACATAACTTATAACCTGTATTCCTGATGTAGAAGCAGCATTTAATGCCTTAACAGCTTCAACAGATGACAATGTTGAATTCACCTCTATATCTACGTATTCACCATAGCTTTCAAGACCTACGCCTAATGGTGCTGCAAATGACATAACCTGATGAGGTGAAAAACCTGTAGTATATTTCACATCTATACCTGCACGTCTGTTAAGCTTCTGAAAATATCTCATAACGTCAAGATGACCAATATATCTAACTGCACCAGTTTTGCTAAATTTAATTCTTATCTTCAAAGCAGACACCTCCCTTAAATACAGATGCACCACAACCAGAGCATGCCATACGACAGTTTGGAGTCACCTCACCTGCCATAGCTTTATTCCACTCTTTCTTTAAGAATGACTTTGTGACACCTATATCGATGAAATCCCATGGGAACACCTCATCTAGGCTACGCTCCCTTGTAGTATAAAAATCCAAGTCTATCTGGCACTCATCTAACGCCTGAAGCCATCTGTCATAATTGAAGAAATCGCCCCAAGCATCATATATACCGTCTAATTCATATACTTTCTTTATAACGTTGGCAACCTTTCTATCACCTCTAGCTAAAAGACCCTCTATGATAGACACATCTGCATCATGATAATTATATTTAAGGCTCTTTCTATTTAGCATTTCACGCATACGGTCATTAACCACATAGGCTCTACGCTGGAATTCATCCTTTGAACACATAGGCGCCCACTGTAATGGTGTAAATGGTTTTGGTATAAAGAATGAGCTGCTGGCAGTTACCTGAACCTTGCCATTTCTCTCACTTTTTGGTATCTCGTAATATTTTTCGGCTACAAGTTCTGCAAGTTCTGCGATACCCTTCATATCTTCCTCAGTTTCTGTAGGCAGACCGAGCATAAAATACAGCTTAACCTTGTTCCAACCGCCATTAAATGCAAGAGAACAACCATTTAAGATATCTTCCTCTGTAAGTCCCTTGTTAATAACATTTCTCATACGCTGTGTACCAGCTTCTGGTGCAAATGTAAGAGAGCTTTTCTTTACATCTTGAACCTTACTCATAACATCCAGTGAAAATGCGTCAACACGAAGGGAAGGTAATGAAATATTTACCCCTTTCCCTTTATATTCATCTATAAGGAAATTTAATATTTCTTCAAGTTTAGAGTAATCAGAGCTACTAAGAGAACTTAATGTTATCTCCTCATGACCTGTGCTGTTAAGCATCTTAACAGCCATACTTTTAAGGAATTCCACATCACGTTCTCGAACTGGACGATATATCATACCAGCCTGGCAGAATCGGCAACCTCTTATGCAACCTCTTTGTATTTCTAATACAACTCTATCCTGTGTCGCACGAGTATAAGGAACAAGTGGCTTTTCAGGATATACTGTATTACTCAAATCCATTACTATCTCTTTTTTAATAGTTGTAGGTACACCATCTATTACAGGTGTAAAATCCTTTAATGTACCATCATCATTGTATGATGGCTCATAGAATCTAGGTACGTATAATCCAGGAATGTTTGCTGCAACTTTTAAGAAATCTAATCTCGAGCCACCATTTGCCTTATTAGCTCTATACGCCTCAATAAGTGGTTTATAACTTGTCTCACCTTCGCCAATATAAAATATATCAAAGAATTCAGCTATTGGCTCAGGGTTATATGTGCAAGGACCACCGCCTATAACAATAGGGTCGTTCTCACTTCTATCTGTAGAGTTAAATGGTATACCACTTAAATCAAGTATCTGTAAAATATTTGTATAACACATCTCATACTGTAAGGTGATTCCTAAAAAATCCATATCCTTAACGTTTGATTGTGTCTCTAATGTGAATAAAGGAATATTCTTATCCTTCATAACTTTGTGAAGGTCTAACCATGGTGAATATACTCTTTCGCAGTACACACCATCCATTCTGTTAAACATATCATAAAGAATCTGTATACCAAGATGTGACATACCTATCTCATATACATCAGGAAAACACATAGCAAATCGTACATCTACATCTGCTAAATCTTTCTCAACCATATTCACTTCCTGACCTATATATCTGGCAGGTTTATCAATACTCATCAGTATCTCATCTGTTAATGCTAATTTAGTCATATTACTCTCCGTTAAGATTTTTTAGTTTGGCTTATCGTTATATATAATAACCGGAATATCCTTACCTGGAAGCTTATAGTAAAGTGTCTTGGCGTTAACCTCATCAATATAGATAGAACCTAACGAACCTGCACCTTTGTATACACTACCACCAAACTCAGTAAGCCAGTTACATGAGGCTATTCCGATATTTGTCTCCACGCTGTTACCATAGAAGCACATCCAGTAAGCAAGCTTCTTTGAAAATGTTCCTCTTGTAAATGTATAGTTTGTAAACATAAAACGCATATTGAACAATCCAGTTGGAGTAGCCTTACCATTTTTAGGATCACCTGATACTATATAACAGTCTACAATCTTCTCGCCATCCTTATAAGCGTATAGATGTTGATCATACAAATTTATCTCAATATACGTATTACCAAAATCTACATCACCATGATGGTCTGCCACCTGCAAATATGTAGCTTCTTTTGTACAGCTATTAAGAGTCTTGATATTGTCAATAATCGCTGCTGCTTCACCCTTTCTGTTAATCCACCAGCCGTAGTCACCACCATTTACACGAATAGTCTCACCGTAAGATGTTTTAAACTGTCTTGTCTGGCCCATTGTCTCATACTTATCAGCGAATGAATCAACATAATCGATAACCGCCTGCTCATCAAAAATAATCTCGTTATTTATATCAACAGAAAGCCACTTGTATATCTGATTCTTATTGATAATCTCCTTATTATCACCAAAGGTGAGTACAATCTCAACTTCAAGATATTTATTTAACGTATCCACAGCCGCCTGCATTTTTGCATCAGCATCTTCATCAATAGATTCTAAATAAACATTTTTGTTCTCAAGATTGAGCACAGCTTCCATTTTGTCGATAGCTTCTTTTATACAGGTAGCTGTCAGTTCTTTATTTATCTCATTTCCTATCTCACCTGCTGATATAGAGAACTTTACTCCATCGTACGCAAGAGCTGGAGCTATACCAGAGTTTATATATTCATCATTTAAGCACTTAAGATTCTGTATAACATAATCAAGCTTGACCTTATCGTATGCAACTGTTACATCTAGTTTAGCGTCCTCTTTAGGCGATACAAACCACATATACTGATTCTGACCATCCTTTATCTTAGCTAAATCTCCGTCTATAGTTACCGATAAATCAATATCAGCTGCTGCAATATGCTCTACCTGACCATTTCTCTCTATAATTTTAAGATAGTACTTTCTGATACCATCCTGTATATTATTCTTTACATCATCTACAGTCTTATTGCTATAATCCACTCCGTTTATGGTTGTTCCTGGCAAGAAATGATACTCATAAAATACTGATATACCCAAGTATACAACCGCAATAATTACAAGCATCGCAACACCTGTAGCCAGTAATAATTTCTTATTAATCTTCATACACTTTTGCTCCTTTTCTTATGTTATATTTTTTATATGATTATATATAATTTTCAAACAAACATACACCCTTTTATTTTATCAGTTATTAAGATTTAAGTCTAGTTATTTAAAATAAAAAACCATAGAACTTAGTAAACTAAATTCTATGGTTATATATAATTATCACAATTATCGTCTAGATAGCTCTGTTGTAATGTCTTCCCAAGATACGTCTTTTTCAGCCATAAGTACCATTACATGGTATAAGAAGTCTGAGATTTCATACTTTATCTCTTCCGGATTTGGATTCTTGGCTGCTATGATTATCTCAGTAGCTTCCTCGCCTACCTTCTTAAGAATCTTGTCGATTCCCTTATCAAACAGATAATTTGTATATGAGCCTTCCTTTGGATTCTTTTTTCTATCAAGGATGACATTATATACATTCTCAAATACCTTGTGAGGATTGTTATCCTTGTAATCTTTTTTGTAAATGTTTGTGTAGAAGCAAGTTCTATTTCCAGTATGGCAGGCAGCACCTACCTGATATACCTTTGCAAGAAGTGTGTCCTTATCGCAGTCCATTTCTAATGACTTAAGATACTGGAAATGACCTGATGTAAGTCCCTTCTCCCACAACTCCTTTCTGCTTCTGCTATAGTATGTCATACGACCAGTTTTTACAGTGTGATTGTAGGCTTCTTCATTCATATACGCCATCATCAGCACTTCATTTGTCTGATAATCTTGCACAATTACTGGTATAAGTCCTGCATCATCAGTCTTAAATTCGACAAATTCAGCAGTTGCAACATATTCTTTGACGGTTATTCCGTCATTTTTTAGATTTGCCTTTATGAAAATATAATCAATTATCTGACAATTCTCATTTCCGCTCATCAATTTATCGCTTGCAAACGAAACGCCATAAACAGTGTTTATATCGCTATTCACAAAGTCTTTTACACTATCAAGTGAAGTATCTGTGACATCAAATCCTGTGCCAAGTATAGCAGGTGTATCCTTTGACTGATTTATAGTCATAATATTTCCATCAAGAGTAGCTATCTTCTCTATACCAAATCTGTCAGTAGCTTCCTTTACCATAGCCGCATTGGCAGGTTTAGATATATCCAATACTGCTACTTCTGCACCTGCATAAAGGTATTTTTTTACATCCTCTAATCTCTTAATATTACCACCAAGGATAACAGGAATATCTACTGCAGTTACTATTTCTTTAACGGTATCAATATTTTTATCATGCTCCTCGTCTGTCTGTGAAAGCTCTGTAATATAGATTGCATCAGCACCCATATTATCGATATTGCGACACAAAGAAACAGTCTCCACACCGTATGGTGTAAAGCCTGTCTCGCTGTATGAGCCTGCTATACCGTTTTCAATATATATTTCTTGTACTATCTTTATCTGACTCATATTTATTTCCTTCCCGTCTATAACCTATAAAGTTCCTTTTGTTGAAAGAACTGATGTAATGCGTTCATCCTTCATTGTTGCCATATCTAAGGCCTTTGCAAAAGCCTTAAATGCACACTCTATAATATGGTGATCATTACAACCTGAAAGCATCTTAAAGTGAAGATTCATAGCCGCGCTATATGATACTGCATAGAAAAATTCCTTTGTCATAGCAGTTTCAAAATATCCACACATTGGCTGACTAAACTCTAAATCATAAGCAAGATATGGTCTTCCTGACAAATCAAGAGCACATAATATCAACGCATCATCCATAGGAAGTATAGCATTGCCATATCTTTTTATACCAGCCTTGTCGCCTACTGCCTGCGCAATAGCCTGACCAAGAACGATACCAGTATCTTCTACAAGATGATGACAGTCCACATATAAATCACCTGTTGCCTTTACAGTTAAGTCAAATAATCCATGTCTGGCAAAATTATTTAACATGTGGTCAAAAAAACCTATACCAGTATTGATATCTGTCTTGCCTGTACCATCAAGGTTTATTGTTATCTCTATCTGTGTTTCGCCTGTTTCCCTTTTAACTGTGCCTATTCTTGACATTTTTACCTTCCTTCCCGATGCTACTCAAATCTCACCTTTATAGAATTCGCATGAGCTGTAAGTTGCTCTGATGTTGCAAAGTGTTCTATATCATTGTGTATAGCTTCTAAAGCCTCTCTAGAATATGAGATTATACTAGACTTCTTTATGAAATCATCTACGCTAAGTGGTGAGAAGAATTTTGCTGTACCATTTGTTGGCAATACGTGGTTTGGTCCTGCCATATAATCACCAAGTGGTTCTGAGCTGTATTCTCCTAAGAATATTGCTCCTGCATTCTTTATTCTAGTCATAGTATCAAACGGATTCTTTGTTACTATCTCAAGGTGCTCAGAAGCTATATCGTTAGCTACATCTATGGCATCCTTCATTGTATCTGTAACGAGAATATATCCATAATTCTCTAATGACTTTTCTAATATTTCTTTACGACTTAACACTGCTACAAATTTATCTACTTCTAAAGAAACCTTTTCTGCCAGTTCCATACTAGTTGTAACGAGTATCGCTGATGCCATTTCATCATGTTCTGCCTGTGACAATAAATCTGGTGCTACATATCTAGGATTAGCTGTTTCATCAGCCAATACAAGTATCTCACTTGGACCAGCTATAGAATCGATACTAACAAATCCAAATACAGCTTTCTTCGCCAAAGCTACAAATATGTTACCAGGTCCAACTATCTTATCTACCTTTGGAATAGTTTGTGTACCAAAGGCAAGAGCTGCTATAGCTTGTGCACCTCCTACCTTATAGATAGCGTCAACACCAGCAATATCTGCAGCAACAAGTGTACCAGGGTTAACCTTGCCATCCTTACCTGGTGGTGTAACCATAACTATTTTCTCAACACCAGCCACTTTAGCAGGTATTATATTCATAAGTACAGACGATGGATATGCGGCCTTTCCACCTGGAACATAGACACCTACACTACCTAATGCTGTTACTTTTTGACCTAAAATAGTTCCATCCGGCTTAGAATCAAACCAGCTGTACTGCATCTGTTTCGCATGATACACCTCTATATTCTTTGCGGATTTCTTTATTACATCTACAAGGCCCTTATCATTAGCCTCTATGTATGCATATGCCTCTTCTATCTCTTCTCTTGTTACTAAAATATTCTCAGCGTTAATCTCTGTTTTATCAAATTTAAGTGTATATTCGGCAACAGCCTTATCACCATTTTCCCTTACGTTATTAACAATCTCTGCCACTGTGGCAGCATAGCTGTCATAATTGTTAGGGCTTCTTTTCAAAAGATTATCGAGAATATCTTTTTTTGTTTCTTCATTTAATTTAACTATTCTCATATTATTACCAAGCCTTTCTGACTAATGTTGTAAGTATTTTATCTAAATAGTTTTTATAAAACAGTCTTTAAATCATTGATGAGCTTCATTATACGCTCATTTTCCATCTTCATAGATACCTGATTTACAACCATTCTAGCTGATAATGGACAAATTTCTTCTAAAACATCCAATCCATTCTCTCTAAGTGTTGCACCAGTTTCTACTATATCAACTATGACTTCTGACAAACCTACTATAGGCGCAAGCTCAACAGAACCATTTAGCTTTATAATCTCTACTGTCTGATGTTTCTTGTTGTAGAAGTAATCCTTTGCTATATTTGGATACTTGCTTGCAACACGTATCATTTCGTGAGATTTAAGCAAGTCTTCTGCAGATTTAGGACCACATACGCACATACGACATTTTCCCAAGTTGAGATCTATAACCTCTAAGAGTTTTCTGCCTTCCTCAAGAATAGTATCCTTTCCTACAACACCTATATCTGCAGCTCCGTACTCTACATATGTAGGTACGTCACCAGCCTTTGCAAGGAAAAACTTAAGTTTAAGATCTTCATTTACAAATATAAGCTTTCTTGTATCCTTATCCTTCATCTCTTCACAGGTAATACCAATCTTTTCAAAGATCTCAAGAGTCTGCTTAGCTAAACGACCCTTTGCAAGAGCAAATGTTAAATATCTCATACTAAAACTCCTTTCTCTTGATGTCATCAACTGTGATATATATAAGGGCATCAAATCCATATTTTTTGCAATATTCTTCGTATTCAAGGACAGATTTACCGCTACTCTTTCTAATAGATGTAGCTGGTATACCGTGGTCTCTTAATTTATATGACTCAGCAATTGCTTTATTAGCTTGCTCTGCATCATATAATATAAGTGTCTTGGCAGGTGAAGCCTCAACAGCAATCTTCTGTCTATTCAACGATAATAACAATTGGTCTAAATCTATAGCAAATCCAATAGCTGGTGCATTTTTACCAAACTGTGATAAAAGATTATCATATCTTCCACCCTGACCTATTGGGTTACCTGTTCCATATGTATATACACGGAATATTGTTCCTGTGTAATAATCAAAGTTAGCTATTGTACCAAGGTCGAAGGAAACATATTTCTCAAAACCATAGTATTCCATCAACTTGTATACTCTTTCTAGTCTTTCAAGAGCTTCATTTATTTTATCATTTACATAAAGATTTCTAGCCTTGTCTAGAACATCTGCTGAGCCACATAATGCTGGAAGGTTAATAAATGCCTCCTGAACAGCCACTGGCATATCACATTCTCTGACAAAAGCTTCAACTCCAAAGAAATTTTTATTCTCAATGAGTGTTACAAGTTCATCAATCTGCTCCTCATTTAATCCAGAAGCCTCTGTTAAGCCATGGAAATAATCTACATGGCCGATTTCAATTTGGAATTCTTCAAGACCACACTTAAGAAGCGAATCAATTGTCATAGCAACAACTTCCGCATCTGCGTCAGACTTATTATCACCAACCAATTCAGCACCTATCTGTGTTATCTCTTTAAGCTTACCCTGGTGTTCGGCATGATTGATGAATGTATTGCCAGAATAACAGAAACGAACTGGCATATCCTCATTCATATAATATTTTGACACAGCTCTTGCTATAGAAGGTGTCATATCTGGGCGTAATACCAATGTATAACCCTCTCTATCAAAAAACTTATACATATTATGAGATGCAACGCTACCAGTTTCCTGACTAAATATATCTTCAAACTCAAATGTAGGCGTCTGAATATCTGCGTATCCATAAGACTTTAATGTCTCGTGAATATATTTTTGTAATGTAAGCTTTTTCTCGCATTCTCCATTATAAACATCTCTCACGCCGTCTGGTGTATGTAAAAGTTTCTTTTTCATGGCTTTTCTCCTCAAAATCAATTTAAAGCGATTACTTTATTGTAGTAATGTGTTACTTCATTATCGTATTCTACCTTAATATAACTAGTTTGTCAACCTCTACTATCAATATCATGTTGAATTTGTGGTAAAAAATGAACTGGAACGCCTCTGTCACCACTTAATTTATAGCTGACATCTATTTCATCAAATCTAACGCTCTTTCTTCCACCATTCTCTCCCCTGTCATAAAATCGCTTTATATCCTTAAACGGAACATAATACATTTCATTTCTATGAGCATAATATATGATAATAAACGCTATTCCTTCCTGTTTTTCAAAGCGTTCCATAAATTCAATCTGATGTTTATGAATGTTCTGAAGTGGGAATGTGTCAACGCTACATTCCTTAGCGTCAAAACATATAGGGATACCTTGTACAACACCTATATAATCCACCGTACTCTTTTGATCGAAATACGCCAAAGTAATCTGTCTTGTATGTTCATCCATCTTGACAGGTTTTATAGGTGTAGGTATTTTTTGGACAAGCGCTATTCCATTATCTATATATTTTTCAATTGTAAGATTTATCATATCCTCCAGTGTCGAACCTCTAAGTCCTCTGGTGTTCCATGTACCCATCTATTTTATCTCCTTGAATATATCTGTATAGATATTCGCAGGCTTTGCCTGAATTATTTTCCCTTTGATACCTGACAGTGCTTCTGCATTTTCATTGGCACTTATATGTAATTCATAGGAATGTAATAACTGATAATTTATTTTATATTGCTTCTTTAACGCTTCATTTTGTCCCTTTATACCATATTTATCATCACCAAGGATGCTATGACCAATAGAAGCCAAATGAGCTCTAATTTGATGTGTCTTACCTGTTATCAGTTTTATCTTAAGAAGTGTTATCGCTCTATCCTTGCCATCTATATCTGCATACCCTGTTTGTACCGGCTCGTAATGTGTATATATAGGACTGCTATCCTTACTCTCTTTTTTACTTATAGTTACCTTATTACTATGAACATCCTTTGTAAGATATCCATAGATACATTTTGCTTGTTCTATATGCCCCCATACTACAGCCAAATAATATTTATCAAAGGTTCTGTCCTTAAAACCCTTTGATAATGCTTGTACACCAGATAATGTTTTTCCAAAACTTATAAGACCTGTAGTATTTCTATCCAATCTATTGCAAACAGATGGTTTGAAAGTTTGAAGTGTAGATGATGTTATCTGGCCCTTATCCATAAGATAATCAATTATCATCTCATTGATTGATATATCTTTTACCTCTGCCTTTTGTGACAATACACCTGCAGGCTTATCTAATATCAATATATCCTCATCCTCATAGACGATTTTATCTTTAACCAACTTAATATATTTGGATACGTTGCTTGTATTTGATACAATAGTAGCTTTGTCAGTAACATTTCCTCTAAACTTAGCTATAGTGTCATCTGCCATAAATAACTTAACACAATCACCAACATTAAGTTTTTCACTACCTGTCGCCTTTTTGCTATTAAGCTCAATATTCTTTTTTCTAAGCATTTTATATATGAAACTGGAACCTGCTTCTTTGAAATACTTACAAAGAAACTTGTCAAAACGTTGACCAGCTTCATTTTTACCTATGATAATCTCCTGCATATTTTACTCCTATAGCAAAAATCAATTAAAATTATTATCTAAAGAATTTTAGAATCAAGCTCTTTGGGTATATCTTACACAACCATCTAAAGAGATTCATCCATATTCCATATACAGATACCTCTGACTTATTTATAGAATCTCTAATAGCCTTCTCAACAACTTTGTTTGAATCCGCCATAAATAGCTTCTTATATGCTGGTGAGCTTGCTCCATCTGACTCGGCAACATTAAAGAAATTGGTATCTGCTGGGCCTGGACATACTGCTGTTACATGTATTCCTCTCTTATTTAACTCTACATTAAGTGCTCTTGACAAGCTTAAAACATACGACTTAGAGGCTGCATACTCGGCAAATCCTGGCTGTGGTAAAAATGCAGCTGATGAAGCTATATTTATAATACGGCTGTTTTTAGACATATATGGAGCAATGCCCTTGCACAGAAGTGTCAATGCCTTGATATTTAAGTCAATCATACCTGTAATATCTTTATCTTCCATTAACACAAGTTCACCAAGCTTGCCATAACCTGCAGAGTTAATAAGCATTTTTACATATACATCTTCATCACAAGCTGCCGCTTCACGCTCAACAGTCTTAATAATATCCTTAACGGAATTCATATCTGTCAAATCATAAGGCAAGATACGACAAGGTGTATTCATAACCTTTGCCAATTCCTCCATAGCCTGCTCATTTCTAGCAATCAACCAATATTCATCAATTGAATTTAATCTTTCATCTAACTTTGTAGCAAATAACGCACCAAAACCTGATGATGCACCTGTTATAATTACGATATTTTTCATAATTACCTCCTTTTTATATCATTCTATATCTTCTTGTCATTACTTTACTTTTTTCTTATGAACGTTTCTTATTGCTTTCTTTTTATGTTTTGTTGCAGTAGATACACTTCCTTTATGTTGTCCCTGCTTTCCATAGCTAGATTCATTCCTTTGACCATAAGCTTTTTGTTCCTTATTATACTTAGGTCTTATTAAGCATTTTTTCTCAAAACCAATCAAATCCTCTCTACCTGCAGCCTTTAGTGCTTCACACACAAGGTCATAATTCTTAGGATTTCTATATTGTATAAGTGCTCTTTGCATAGCCTTCTCATGAGGATTTGTAGGTACATACACAGGTTTCATTGTTCTAGGATCAAGCCCTGTATAATACATACATGTTGATATGGTTGATGGTGTTGGGTAAAAGTCTTGTACCTGCTCTGGCATATATCCCAAATCTCTAAGATATTCAGCCAGAATAACCGCATCTTTCATAGTTGAACCAGGATGTGATGACATAAGATATGGTACCACAAACTGATTTTTGCCCATATCGGCATTAAGCTTTTTATATTTCTTTATAAATCTTTCATATACTTCATTTCTAGGCTTTCCCATCATACCTAGAACGTTATCTGAAACATGCTCAGGAGCAACCTTTAACTGACCGCTAATGTGATGTTCTACAAGTTCCTTGAAAAATTCATCATCAGCATCATATATTAGATAATCAAATCTGATACCTGAACGCACGAATACTTTTTTTACCTTTGGTAGTTCTCGTAGTTTTTTCAACAAACTTAAATAATCTTCGTGATTTACATAAAGATTTTTGCATTTTTCAGGGAATAAGCACTGCTTATTCATGCATACTCCATGCTTTAACTGTTTCTCGCATGAAGTATGTCTAAAGTTAGCTGTAGGACCACCTACATCATGTATATATCCCTTAAAATCTTTGTCTTCTATGATCTTTTTCGCTTCTTCTACTATGCTTTCGTGGCTTCTTGTCTGTATAATACGTCCTTGATGGAAGGTCAATGCACAGAAGTTACAGCCACCAAAACAACCTCTATTACTTACAAGTGAAAACTTAACTTCTGCAATAGCTGGCACTCCTCCAAATTCCTCGTAAGATGGATGATAGTTTCTCATATATGGAAGTGAATAGACATAATCCATCTCATCCTGTGACAATGGTTCCTGAGGTGGATTTTGTACAACATATACTCCATTTGGATATGGCTCCACAAGGGTTTTAGCTGTAAATGGGTCCGTGTTTTGATACTGTGTATAAAAGCTTTTAGCAAAAGCTGTTTTATCTTCTTTTATCTCGTCATAACTATCAAGAATAGTATAATCATACAAATTATCTATATTTTTAGTCTTGTATACACTGCCTTTAACGAATGTTAAATCTTTTATATCTATACCACTTTTAAGCGCATCTGCCACTTCTATAATAGAACGTTCTCCCATTCCATACAGACAAAGATCTGCACCTGAATCAAGCAATATAGCTCTCTTAACCTTATTTGACCAATAATCATAATGGGCTAAACGTCTTAGACTAGCCTCTATACCACCTATTATAATAGGTGTGTTCTTATATTTTCTACGAATAAGATTGCTATATACGACTGTTGCATAATCAGGTCTTTTACCCATAACGCCGCCTGGTGTAAATGCATCATTTGCTCTGCGTTTCTTAGATACGGAATAATGATTCACCATAGAATCCATATTTCCACCCATAACTAAAAAACCAAGCTTAGGTTCACCATATATAGCTATAGACTCCTCATCCTTCCAGTCTGGCTGTGATATTATTCCTACGCTATATCCAGCACCATCTAGCATACGGCTTATAATAGCATGACCAAAGGATGGATGGTCTACATAAGCATCACCAATGACATAGACAAAGTCAAACTGTTCTATGCCGCGTTCTATCATATCCTGTTTTGAAATAGGTAAATAACCGTTTGTCATACGCACCTCTTAATCGCAATATATTTCCATAAATTCATCCATATCAGTTATATAGTAGTCTGCTAATGCAATCTTTTCATCTGTCTGTTCCTTTGATGCATCATCATACACAGCAACTGTTTTCATTCCTGCATTTTTCCCCGCCATAATACCCTGTGGTATATCTTCAAATACAAGGCATTTTTCAACTGAAACACCTAAGTCCTTTGCAGCCTTCAAGTAAATGTCTGGCTTTGGCTTTCCACCAGAAACCATACATGCAGTAACTAAAGCATCTATATATTCATCCAAACCCACAGCTTTGATAACTTCTCTTGCAAGTTCCTCACTGTTACTTGTACCTATGGCTGTTTTTATACCTCGATTTTTTAAATATTTAAGAAATCTTATAACGCCTTTCTTAGCAGGCACCCTTGTGCAGTATATATCTCTAGTCATTTTTGTCCAAGTAGCCTTGATTTCTTCAATGGTATGCGGAATATTAAAACGTTCCTTAAAATATACAGCAGTCTCTGTATAACTCATTCCCTCTATGGCTTGTCCTAAATCATCCGGTATATCTATACCAAATCCAGCCAAATATTCCACATCAATGTCATGCCACATCCACATAGAATCTATAAGCGTTCCATCCAAATCAAATAGAACTGCTTCATAATTATCTATCATTACTATCTCTCCCTAAGTGCCTTAAGTTCATCTACAGTCAATCTTCTATATTCTCCTTTTGCAAGAGCATTATCAAGCACAAGGCTACCCATAGATAATCTTTTTAAATATGTTACCTCACAGCCTACTGCATGAAACATTCTTTTAACTTGATGGAATTTACCTTCCTGTATAGTCAGATTTACCTTGTCTTTATCTAATCTTTCAAGCTTTGCTGGTAAAGATTTAACGCCCTCTTCTATATATACACCTTCACATACAAGTTTAGCAGCTTCTTCGCTAAGTTCCTTGTCTAGTTCTACGTAATATACCTTATCTACATGCTTTTTAGGACTTAAAAGATTATGGCACAACTCGCCATCATTTGTTATTAGTAACAATCCTTCGGTATCTTTATCCAAACGTCCTACAGGGAATAAATCGTCTCTTTTCTTATCTAATATAAGGTCAACAACAGTCTGTGCCTTTTTATCAGAGGAGGCTGATATAACTCCTGCAGGTTTATGAAGCATATAATATTCAAATTCTTCATAAAAGATGGGATTGCCATCCATATATACCTGATCACTAACTGTATCAAGCTTATAATTAGAATCTTTTACGACAATCCCATTAATATTTATTTTTCCTTTTTTTATTATTTCCTTTACTTGACTACGAGTTCCAAGCCCCATATCAGCCAAATATTTATCAAGACGAATAAGCATTTTCATTCTCCTAATATATTATGAAAATTAAAAATCACTAGAGTCACAGCCCTGAGCACGATAACCTTCTGCTATAACATCAAGCTCTCTAAGGAAACGTTCCAACGTAGGTATATCACCTTTTTTATACACTCTGTAAAATTCATCCTGAATCTTTACGATTTCTCTCTTATTTGCAACTCTATATAAATTTTGAATAAGATTGAGTATCTCTGCAACAATATTAGCCTTGATTCTAAATGAATTCTGCGAATCCATGATTTCTTCTCGTATAGAACTCATTTCTGTATCGAGGGCAATAATAGCCTGGGATGCAGCATTTAGACGTTCTCTAATGTGTTCTGGCATATTAGAGCGATACTTGTACTGTAAAGAATGCTCTATAGTAGCCCAGAAATTCATAGCAAGTGTTCTAATCTGAATCTCTACCTTAACATTTTGAAGACCTTTTAATGTCTCAACTGGATACTCGATTATCATATGATAACTTCTATATCCGCTTGGCTTCATATTTGTTATATAATCCTTAGAATGTATTACTTTTATATCTTTTCTGGCGTTGAGAATCTTAACCACCTTATCTATATCCTCAACAAACTGACAAATAATTCTTATACCAGCAATATCTTCAACCTTGTCAGTAACTTCTTCTAGCGAAATATTCTTCTTCTGACACTTTTCTAGTATACTCGATATCTTCTTTACTCGCCCCGTAACTAATTCAACAGGTGAATATTCTCCTAAAGAATGACATTCTTTTATCATATTATTTATCTTTAGAGTTATTTCATCTACTGCTATTTCGTACGGATAGAGAATTTCTCTCCATAATTTTATATCCATTACCGTTCCCCTTTTCACTTTATTTTCTTTGTAAAATATTTTTGCCTTATATATTTTAACATATTAATTGCTTAAATTAAATGTATAATTTATAACAGAATCTTCTAATTTTCTTAAAAGCGGATAAGGATTAACTGTATATTCGTTGCCATCTTTATCCTTTAGATATATACCAAAATGAAGATGTACATCAAAATTTCCTGTTGTACCCTCTACCTTGCTATATCCTGTATCTCCAACATAACCTAATATCTGACCCGCTACAACATTGTCGCCTATTTTAATACCCGGTTCATAGCAATATAGATGTGCGTAATAATAATACACACCACTTTTAGTACGTATTCCTATACGATATCCGCCCAGTTCTAGCCAACCAAGCTTTTCTACAACACCATCGCTAACTGCCACTACTGGCAGTTCACCCCTTACATTGTTTACTGTCATAATGTCGCAACCTTCATGTTTCCTGTCTCCACCATATGTACGTTCATATCCATATGAGTCGACATAAGATATCCACTTATCCTTACAACCAGAAAACGCTATAGGAAAATACATTTTATCTATATCAAAGGATACTTTGTCTTTTAGGTAACCACCTAAAATATATTCCTCGTAGATATTTTCATTTTTTAAGGTTGTATTTTTCTTATTATACTCCCATAAACTAGGATACCTGTATAATAAAACAGCTATGATAATCAATAGGTAAACGTAAATCAATATGTATTTGTATATATTACCATAATCCTTCATAATAATATTATTATGAAGGATTATAGTCTATTTATTCTAAAAATTTTTAATATAGGTATTTAAGTCCAATATATTTCCGTAATAGCTCCATCAAAAAGTGGTGCCATAAAGTCACATCTCTCACCATTTATCTTTGTTATAAGTTCAGATCCACCTGCAACTCTTGTGTTAAACGGATAAAAGTCCAATATGTCAACAAATATATATTTCGTCTTTCCACTTAAGCATACTGCCTTGCCATTTACAATAATATATATATCTGTTGCCACTTCAGTTGTCGCCTTTGATGTATTTGTTTCTTCACTATTGGCTTTATCGGCAACAACAGCTTCATCTGTTGATACCATGTTTGCTTCCTGATTATCATCAAAACTCTCAAAAGCATCCTCATTTTCTGGCTCATCCTGATGTATATCAACAGGTTTATCCTCTATAACAACCTTAAATCCTGCATATACAGGTTCATCTAAAGCCGCTTCATGTCCATTCACCTTTACAAGCTTTCCTGTAGGGTCAACATCCATAAATATCAAGATTTGTTCTACGCTATAATAATCTCGTATGCTAATCTTGTCTCCCTCTTTAATTTCATATGAAGATGGTACAAGTTCACCATTTACATCTGCAAATCTTGAGCATGTCACATTAGTTCCGTTTATCATAAAACTAATATTTTCTTTATACTCAGACAACTGTCCCACTGTATACGTAGCTTCAGCACCGACTGTAGATGGAACGATGATAATCTTATCGTTTTTAGCTATTTTTGTGCCTATATTAGCTTCGTGACCATTTACAGTTATGTAAGCAGGATCACCCATCTCACCACGAATCATCTTCTCTTTATCATTAAGGATAAAGTTAAGCGAAGTACCTCTCTTAGGGAATAATGATTCGTTAGGGAAACCGATCTGCATTGCTGCATCTACAACAGTCAGATGATCATTATCATACAACTTTATACGTTCATCATTGATATTAACATATATAAAATGATTTCTCTGATTGTAGTAATTCATACATATGCCGATAGGTGTAACGAGTAGTGGATCCTTTTTCACTCCATCCATAAGGAAGTTGACATCGCCAAGAACCTCCTCACCGCGAAGAGCTACTCTTTCCTTCGGTAAATCCAAATGTTGCGCCAACTTATCGGTAAAGCCGTATGCCTTACCGCCACCGCCTACTATAAATACAGCGCTAACGGCTTTTCCACCATTAAGCTCCTTTATCTTCTCGGCGATTTCTCTTGTCATATTGTCCACAGTGCCTTCATAGATGTCTCTTATCTCGTTTACTGAAAGCTTTTGATTCAATCCCATAATATCTTTAAACGAAACAGACTTTGCACCCTTCTTCATAGAAGTAAGCTTTACTTTTTCAGCTGTTTTAAAGTCACAAAGGCATCTTTGTGTAATGGCTTCTGTTATCTCATCACCAGCATGTGGAATCATACCATACGCTACAATACTTCCATCCTTAGTGATAGAAATATCAGATGTACCTGCACCAACATCTACTAAAGCAATATTTAAAAGTCTAAACTTCTCAGGAATTGCAATATTTATCGCTGCAATAGGCTCCAATGTAAGATTCGCAACACTAAGCTCGGCAAGAGATGTCGCACTATACAAACCTTCAATTACCTCATTTGGAAGGAATGTTGCCAATATATCTGCTCCTATATTTTTAGCCTTATGTCCCTCTAAATTGCCTATTATATAACCATTCATATAATATTTTACGACAGTATATCCTACGCAATAAAACTCTAAATCAGGAAAATCCTTTCTCATAACTTCATAAGCATGCTCTATACCTAGATTGTCTAATGAGTATATATCTTCCTCTGTTATCGGCAAATCGTCAGTTCTCTCATAGTCAACATGAACTGTTACAGTCTTAAGAACTCGACCGGCAGCAGCTATACATACTTCAGTTAATGGTCTGCCAATCTGCATCTCCAGTTCCTTTTTTACCTGGCTTATAGTTTCACTAACCTTATTGATATCATGTATCTGACCATCCATCATAGCTCTGGTCTCATGCTCTTTTACATAATGACCAGCTACATTGAAATGTTTGCCATCCATATATCCTACTGAGCCAACTATACTTCTTGTTCCTATATCGAGACCAAAAACAAGTTGCTCTGGTAATCTCATATCACCCATAAAGTTCCTCCTCATATATTCTCTCAAGTGCTTTTGAAATTTGATTTCTAGTTTCATCTATAGAACCACTATTATCTATACGCACCTTACTATTATCAATAAATTCTTCTTCGTTAGGCTGATTGTTCATAACACTGAGTGCCTTTTCGTATTCAAGCCCTCTATATTTTTTAAGCCTATCAATTCGCACATCTCTATGACAATAAATATACCACACTTCATCAACTAAATCTACTAAAGATGTAGATGTAAGTATAGCTGCTTCAACAACAATCAATCGGCTATTACTATCAGCTATTATCTGTTCAACCATCTTATGAATAGCTGGATGCATTATCTGATTGAGTTTAGCAAGTTTGCTACTATCATTAAAAACTATATTCCCTAATGACTTTCTATCAATCCTTGAAACACCAACAGTTTTAGGTTCATCCAGTATATTTTCGCCAAAACACGCTATTATGTCCATATATACACTATGTTCTGGTAACTGCAATTCATGTCCAAGCTTATCTGCCTCTATAATTGTTGCATCATATTCCTTTTTAAGTATATCCAATACAGCGGTCTTGCCTGAACCTATACCTCCAGTAAGACCTATTACTGTCTTTTGTTTGCATATCATTAATGTGCCTCCAGCCAATTCTTGCCTGTCTCTATACCAATCTCTAACTTAACCTTCATATCTGCCGCATTAGACATAGATGATACAACGATTTCTTTTACAATATCGATTTCATTTTCATATACTTCTAAGAGTAACTCATCATGAACCTGCAACACTATACGAGATTTAAGTCCTTGTTCTCTTAATTTTTTATCAACAGTTATCATTGCAATTTTCATTATATCAGCAGCAGTTCCCTGTATAGGCGAATTCATTGCTATACGCTCACCAAAGCTTCTCTGCATAAAATTACTTGAAGAAAGCTCAGGTATAGGACGTATTCTACCATACATTGTTTTTACATAACCCAGCTCCTTTGCAGATGCTACTGTACTATCAAGAAAACTCTTTATACCTGGATATGTCTCAAAGTACTGATTTATATAATCATTGGCCTCTTTCCTACTGATACTTAAGTCTTGGCTAAGTCCAAAGGAACTTATACCATACACAATACCAAAATTAACAGCCTTTGCGTTTCTTCTCTGAAGCTCCGTAACATGCTCAAATGGTGTCTTAAATACCTTTGATGCTGTTATTTTATGAATATCTTGCGCAGAATTATAAGCCTCTATAAGAGATTCGTCACCAGACATATGGGCCAAAATCCTAAGTTCAATCTGTGAATAGTCTGCATCAATAAATACACATCCATCCTTAGGTATAAAAACTTTTCTAAGTTCTTTACCGATAGGCATTCGTATAGGGATATTCTGAAGATTTGGCTCAGTAGAGCTTATGCGTCCAGTTGCCGTTATATTTTGATTAAACGTTCCATGTATACGACCATCATCAGATATATATGTTGCCAATCCATCTGCATATGTTGATTTCAGCTTAGTTAATTGCCTGTATTCTAATATTTTACTTACTACAGGATATTCAGGCGCTAATTTCTCCAAAACATCTGCGGAAGTTGAGTATCCAGTTTTTGTCTTTTTACCACCTGGTATACCCATTTTACCAAATAGAATTTCACCTAACTGTTTTGGCGAATTAATATTAAATTCCTCACCTATTTGGTCATAGATGTTTTTTTCTATAATATCAATGCTTTCCTTAAGCTTATTACCATAGGCTTTTAGCTCAGTTGCATTTACTCGTACACCCTCTTGCTCCATTCTAGCAAGTGAATATATAAGTGGATATTCTATATCTGTATACAACTCATACATTCCGCTACTTTTAAGTTTATCATTTATAATATCCGCAGACTTCAATGCAATATACGCATTAAAACCAGCTAATAGATACAAGTTTTCTTTATTCTCTTTATAAAGTGCATCTATATTCTTCTTACCTACAAGCTCTAAAATTGACGTTACCTGCAAGTCAAGATAATCCCTGGCAATGTTCTCATAATTATACTGGTCTCTAAGTGGATTTAATAAATATGCACCAATACTGCAATCCATCACATAATCATTTTCAAAATCATAACACTTAGGGAAATTTTTTAATAACGTCTTTAAATCAAATGTTGATACCTGTATATTGTTACTTGTAATAGTGTCTATAAGTTCTTCAAAGCCTTGATTATCAAGCTCTCCTGTTAATATCTTAGTTGAATTTGACATTTCCAAAGCTATCACTGTGAATATACATTCCTTTTGTTTGTTTTCCTCTGTCAGTAAAAAATCAAAAGTAAGCTGTTTTGGTTCATTTTGCCCATCAGATATCTTACAAGCATATAGTCCTACTACTCTGGATTGTTTTATCAACTGATCATCATATCTATTTCCATCTATAACAGTGATTATATCCTTTATATTCACCGTATCATTTGCAGATACATTAGCTCCATTAGCCCTAAATCTTTCCGCTAACTTTTTAAATTCCAATCTGTTAATGATGCCAAGTGCAGCATCATTGTACATTTGATCTAATGTTCCATTTTTATAATCTATTTCGATAGGAGCTGTTGTATTTATAGTAGCTAAGATTTTACTCATCCTAGCAGACTCAATACCTTCTCTTAACAGATTTCCTGCTCGTTTTGGTTCTACCTCATCTATATGCTCATATGCATTCTCTATAGAATGAAATGTCGATATAACCTTAATAGCCATCTTCTCGCCAATACCTGCAACTCCTGGAATATTATCAGAGCTATCACCCATCAAGCCCTTTAAATCAATAAATTCCATCGGTGTTACCTGATATTTTTCAAAGACATCGCTGGCATAATAATTTTCTATTTCAGTTCCACCTTGTTTGGTCTTTGGTATACGTATCATTATCTTTTCAGTAGCTAACTGCAATAAATCCCTATCTCCTGATACGATACGCACCTCATTACCATCTGCTTCAGCACGTTTTGCAAGTGTTCCAAGCAAATCATCTGCCTCATAACCTGGCAACTCCATTACCTGTACATTCATAGCTTTAAGAAGCTCTTTAATAACAGGTACCTGTTCATGAAGCTCCGCTGGCATAGGCTTTCTAGTCCCTTTATATTCTTTAAACATCTCATGTCTAAACGTAGGATGCTTTACATCAAATGCTACAGTAAGATAATCCGGTTTTTCCTCCTCTAATATCTTAAACATAATATTTAAAAAACCATACACGGCATTTGTGTGTAATCCCTCGCTATTGGTTAAGTCAGGAACACCATAAAAAGCTCTATTCAATATGCTATGTCCATCTATCAAAACAAGTTTACCAGACATTGTTTCCTCCTAAAATAATATAAACAAAATATGCGGCCATAAGTGTAGCCAATAATTCAATGAGAACAAATGACATTCCCCATAAGAAGTTCTTTCTGAATTTTCGATATATCTTATCTTCATAATAAGTTATCTTTTTAGAAAGACGTTCTTTAAAATCATAAGAATCAGGCACACTTACTGTATTTCCCTCTGCCGAATCTTCGTTGAAGGTTTTGTTAATCATATAATATATTTCAAGTTCCTCTCTACATTCCTTACACGACCTGTAATGCACGATAAACTCTTCAACAATTCCCTCATCTATATTATTATTGACAAAATTATTTATTTCTTTTCTAAACTCATTGCAATTCATAAATTCACCATCCGAATTTCACACATTATCGCACCTTATATTTTATCACAAAACCCTTTAAAATTCAAACAATTTTAACAACAAAAAAACACTTGCAGCATAAAATCTACAAGTGTTTTTTATAGATGCCGGCGATGGGACTTGAACCCATACGAAGTTGCCCTCGTCAGATTTTGAGTCTGATGCGTCTGCCATTCCGCCACGCCGGCTTGCTTTTTAAGCACCGTAATATAATAACATATATTTATATATTTTGCAAGTAATGATTTTATTTTTTACAAAATATCTTTCGCTTTTCTTCTTTCTTCCGACTCTCTCATCGAATATACACACCCACAAAAATCCTGACGATACATATCGTATTCACGAGAAAGTTCCACACTTCTTTTGTATCCATTTCTTTTCTTGAAATCAGAATATAGATAATCAACATTATATATATTCGATAACTCTGTTCCAATATCATTTAGTCTCGTTGCATCTTTTAAAGGACTAATAGACAACGTTGTTGTAAAATAATCCATATTAAGCTCTTTGGCTTTAATAGCCGTGTGTTCCAGGCGAAGTCTATAACATCTAGTGCAACGCTCTCCACCTTCAGGTATATCCTCATACCCCTTCGCAATCTGGTAAAATTCTTCCGGCTCATACGATTCAACTATAAGCTTTATAGGATTCTTAGCTGGAAAAGCTGAGATAAATCTTCTCTGTTCTTCAGCTCTGTATGCATATTCTTCCTTTGGAAAAATATTAGGATTGTAATACAAAACAGTAATATCAAAATATTGACTTAAATACTCAAGACAATAGCTGCTGCAAGGCGCGCAGCAGCTATGAATTAGTAGCTTTGGAACATAGTTATTCAATTTATTTGATTCGATGATTTCATCTAACATCTTTTGGTAATTCATAACAAAATCCCTACCTACTCTAATACTTTTGTGTTCCCCATAGGTTAGCCTTTTTTAGCTGATTATATTGAGCATAAGCCTGCTCTAATATTTGCTTTTCATTGGAAAATTTCAAGAGATGATACGCCTCATGAAATTTATAGTAACCTGAATCCACAAAGTATTCCTCTCGTTGTGGTTTGCTGTAATAGCTATCTGCTATCATAAGATACCAATGAACCTGTTTGTTTACAACCTCGTCATTGGCTGTGAAATTATACTGGCTTGTACCAATATACTTGACAACAGATGCGTTCACACCGCTTTCTTCTCGAACCTCTCGAAGTGCTGTTTCAATATGTTCTTCGCCTTCTTCGACAGTTCCTTTAGGTAATACCCAGCCCTCATACTTATTTTTAATATTTTTATAAAGGACTAAAACCTTACCACGAAATATAACCACACCTCCACAGCTGATTGCTTCCATACGAATCCTCCTGCTTCCTTAATGGTGTGTCAAATTGACTTATCTAGAGTATACTCTTATTTTATTTACTTATCAAGTCCTTTGATTATTTCCTTTGAAACAACTATTGCTGGTGATGTATTTTCTGTGACATTTTCAAGAACCACAGCAAAGGCATACACTTGCTCATCCTCTGTTTCTACTGCACCTACAAACCATGAATCTGTGATACCTGTGGCATTCACCTGGGCAGTTCCTGTTTTTCCATATACATCCATAGTGTCGCTTTTTAATCTATAGGCTGTACCAGAATCAACTACCTCTCTTAAATACTTTTTAAGAATTTCCGATTCATTTGCAGTGTACAGTTCTGAATATTCATCTTTCTTTATTTCCTTTACAATATTGCCCTTTGCATCTATTATGTTGCTTACAAATCTAGGTTTCATCATTATGCCATCATTAGCTATAGCACTCATAACCATACACATATGAATAGGTGTTACAAGAGTTTTTCCCTGTCCAATAACAGTCTGACTCTTTATAAACTCACTATCATTATCTTTTAATTGCATTTGGCTTAGCGTATGTGGTAATTCTATAGGCAAATCCCTATTAAATAGCTTCTCATCACAATAATCCCTAAATTTGTCTATCTTTATCTTTGAACCAATATCTACAAATGTACAATTGCAAGACTCGGCAAAACCCTTTGCAAGATTCATAAGTCCATGAGCTCTCTTATTGCTACAACTCATAGTGAAATCAACAAAATTTACTGTTCCCGAACATTCATAGCTATATTCTTCATAATTTGATTCATGTTCACTAATATATTCTCCAAGAGTAAAAAGTTTAAACACTGAACCTGGTGGATATAGACCATATGTGACTCTATTTAGAAGTGCCCCTTTGTCATCATTTCGTATATCTTCCCATATTTTGGTGATATCATTAGGGTTGTAGCCAGGCTTTGAAACCATTGCCAACACATCACCAGTTTTTGCATCCATTATCATTACCGCACCATCATATTTTCCTAGTGCTTCATAACAAACATTTTGTAATTCTACATCCAATGTAGTAATGATACTATTACCCTGTAACTTTTGGTTGTTAATATCAGCCGCAACACCCTCGACTAACGAAGCGTTTGTTCCTAAAAGTTGGAAATCATATGTCTGTTCAAGACCATACCTACCCTTATCGAAGCTTCCTACCACATGACAAAAAAGCTCATCATATGGATATACTCTTGTTTCCTTTCCACTATCATCAGTGAGAGTTTGCGCCAATATATCCATATCCTTTGAGTATATATTTCCACGGATTATTTTTTGCTCAAAAAGTTCTGTTCGTTTGTTGTAAGGATTGTTAATATCTCCAGCACTTTCTACTACAACATAATACAAAAGATAAGCTCCTAGTATAATAAAAAGTGCAGCAAAGACATAGGTTGCTTTCAAAATATTACTCTTCATTGATTTTGTCTGTTTCACTTATCTTCACCCCCTGTACAATATAAAACATAAATATAGTAGACATAAGAGAGCTTCCTCCATAGCTTAACAACGGATACGTAACTCCCGTAGATGGTATAAGCTTAATAGCTCCACCGACTGTCAAAAACAACTGTATACCATAACATATTGCAAAACCTGCACAAATAAGAGTATAAAAGTCATCTCCTGTTGCAAAAGCGGTCTTTATAAACATTATAAATATAATTAAACTAAGCAATATGACACAAACTCCAAATATTGCACCAAACTCTTCAGAAATAGCAGAAAAAATAAAATCCTGATCTACTACCGGTATAGAATTAGGCATACCTTGATATAAACCCATACCAAATAAGCCACCTGTACCTATCGCAAAAAGTGACTGTCCTATCTGATATCCCTTATCATCTATGATTGGCCACGGATCAATCCATGCCGCTACTCTTACTCTTATATGATAAAAAATCCTATATGCTGCAACTGCAGCCACAGAACCTATCCCTAAACCTCCAAACAGTATTGAGTACCTGCCTGTAGCCATAAACACAAGAAAAATATACACTACACATAATATAAGTGCAGTCCCCAAATCACTAGACATAACTAAAAATATTACGTGAATTCCTGCCAATATAGCTGTTAATAATATGCTTAACCATGTTTTACTCTTATACAATATGCCGCTTATAAACATAACATATGTAAGCTTCACAAACTCAGATACTTGTATAGACACAAAGCCCAAATCTAGTGAAAGCTTTGCACCATAAGTGATTTCACCTATTCCGTACACAAGTCCTAGAGCAGCTATGCCTACAATAGCATAAAGTATGGTGAAATTACGCATTTTTTTAATTTTACCCATTATATATGGTATAAACATAGCTAAAACTGTTGCTATTGCACATATAACAAACTGTTTAACAGCCTTTGTAAATGATAATCTTGTAAGCATAGAAAAGCTAATAACAAGCATCATATTCATAACATTGATAAGCGGTCTGTTATACTTTCTATAGCATAATTTATTAAGTTCCGTAGTTAATATAAAATAAATCAGTTGTATTCCATAAAAAATAATTATCTTATCCTGTAACGTGTGAAGATATAAACATAAAAAGCATATTAAATGTATAATATACATAAGAAATGACTGTTTAAAACAGTATTTTCTCTTCTTAACTTCATCTTTATCCTTTATCGCCTGGAAGCTTTCGTATACAAATAAAGCCATCAATACTATTATCAAATACTTTGAAACAACTAATGTTACCTCTATCATTATTCTACCCCTCTTTTGAAATGACCTCTTGTAAGGTCTTGTTTGTATATTCCATTAAGAATTTTTTGAACCTCTTTTCCAGTTTCAGTGACAAACGAATATCTATGCGCCATAAAATTATGCGCATTTCCATCTAAAATATCTGCCAACACTGTAGGTTTACTATTATATATGACATTATAGCAGAATTCACAACAACTTTCTGTCATAAAATAGTTACCAATTCTATCCTTAATAGATGTAATACTTCTTTTTCCATCACATTTATTATATGTTTTCTTTATGCAGCCTGCAGTTATCATAACTGGCATATATCCATACACATTTAATTCTAAATTATTTGCTGCAATCTTATCAAGCTCTCTCGCATTTAACTCATAGGAAGCTGTAAACATATACGGTTTATATTGTTTCAAGCTTTCAATAGCCATATTGTTAAAGCCGTATATAGTATTGTCAAAAACAGCCTTTTTACTGTCTATTTCATTAGCTATAAACCAACATACCTCTTCCATATTTCTAAAAAGATATCCATCCAAGCTATTATTTTTAAGAAATACTATCTGTTCCTCTAGCCACTTTTTCCCGTGAGTCCTAAATATATATGGTAATGCCATATATATTTCCTTTTTATTATTATGAGCTACGGTTATAAGTTCATTCCATTCAATATCACTCTTAACCATACCAGCTTCAATATATACGCATTGAACACGATTAGATTCTACAACTGCGTCAAACTGCTCTCGTTTCGATACAAGTGCCGTACTTATAACTTTACTGTTATTAATAGCGTTCGTCTTTGGATTATTAGCAGTTGAATAATCATCCGATAATAACATTCTCTCATATGGTTGACATAATAACTTCTTTAATTGTGATAATGCCTCCCTACGTAAGCTGTTCAACTCCTTAATATTGATAAAGAGTCCATCATCTACTGTAATACTAAGTAATTCATTATCGAATTCAAAATCTGTGCCACCTGTTTTTAAAATCTGCTTACGCACATCCTCCATATTAACAGGCCTATTTTGTGCAATGCTTGGTATATCGCCTTCAACATGAGCATATACGTTATCCTTCCATACATCTATAGAAATCGGCATATCTTTGCATATAACAACGTTACCACCAATATACACTTTGCTGATTGCATCATCATTCATATACGCCTTTTCAATATCAAAAATAAGTCTATTATTTCGTGTACGCATAACAAACCTATCTTTAAGAGACGCCTTAAAAGGTGTGGAAAGTTTCAATGTGCATACATCACCCTTCCTAGCATTAATACTTTTAAGCTCTATATCCTTCTCTATACCATTTTCAGAAAAAATCATAAGAACATCATCTGCATGAAGTTCTTCAAGCACTTTTACTTTAATTACACCACTTTGTCTATTATAATCCAATATCTGAGCGGCCTTTGTTCCATTATGATTAGGTCGTTTTACAGACATAATATCTTTACTGTTGTGTTTGTTATAATATCCTTCTGTAAACTGACCTCTATTATATATATCCATCAAATCATGGATATCCTTTTGCTCAACTTTGTATCCCTTTCTTCCATATGCCTCATACATATCAACGTATTTTCTATATTTAGAAACTACACTGGCAACGTACTCTGGTTTCTTCATTCTTCCTTCAATCTTCAAGGAATACACACCTGCCTCTAATATATCTGGCAATATATTTAGAGTGCATAAATCTCTAGGGCTTAATGGATACTCTGATGAAATATATTCATTATCAAATTTTATATCATATGGCAATCTACAAGGTTGCGCACAACGACCTCTATTTCCACTTCTCCCACCAATAATACTACTAAAAAGGCACATTCCAGAATAGCAATAGCACAATGCACCATGGACAAAACATTCTATTTCTAATCCAGTAGTATCATAGATTTCTTTTATCTCGTTAAGTGATAATTCTCTAGCAGGAACGATTCTTGTTGCTCCGTCTTCTTTTAGCTTAGATGCAAATTCCTTTCCAGTAACAGTCATCTGTGTGCTTACGTGCATATCTATGTCCGGAAAATGCTTTTTAACAAACTCAAACACACCTAAATCCTGAATAATAACAGCATCTAATCCGGCCACATACAAAGGTTTTATATAATCATAAAGTTGCTGCTCAATTTCATTGTTTTTGAGCAATGTATTGACAGTTAAAAATATCTTTTTCCCTCTAATATGAGCGTACTCTATAGCAGAAATAATCTCTTCTTCAGAAAAATTATTGGCATTAGCTCTTGCCCCAAACATATTTCCACCTAAATACACTGCATCCGCACCAGCATTAAAGGCTGCCACCATACATTTGCAGGAGCCAGCCGGAGCTAAAATTTCATATTTACTTGTAGCTTTGTTATTTATACTCATTACCATTAAATTGTTGATGAAGTTGTTGCTCTTCTCTTTTTATTCTGCGAATCTTCAAGTTCTGTTTCAAGCTTAACAATCTTTATCTGATTTTCGCTTATCTGCTTACGCAATGACTCTATCTCTTTCTCAAGGGACTCTACCTGAATCTGTGCTGCTATAAGCTCATGTTTAACATCATATAACTGCTTGTCCTTAGATTGTAACTCTCCTTCTATAGCATCCGCCTGCTTCTTAGCTTTGAAATAATCATCCGCTATATTAAGCTCTAAAAGTGTCTTTTGTAAATCCGCATTTAATCGTCTATATCCTTCAACGCTCTTAAACTCTGTTATCTTATTATTAATATATGTGGCTACCTTCTGAAGATACTCCTCGCTCTCATAACCACTTAATGTATATATTTTTCCATTGATTATTACTTCTGCATCATTTTTGCTTGACATATGTACCTCTCCTCGCAAAACTATATATACTAATTATACACTATATTGCAAAATATACAACTAAATATTGTGATTATTTTCTAGTTATCCCCAAATGCTTGTATGCAAGGTCCGTTACAACACGTCCTCTTGGTGTTCTATTAATAAAGCCATTTTTCAACAAATAAGGCTCGTATACATCCTCAACAGTACCTACGTCTTCGCCTAATGCAGCTGCAAGTGTATCTATGCCGACTGGTCCACCACCGAATTTCTCAATAATAGTCTCTAGTACACTTCGATCTCCATTATCAAGTCCATACCTATCAACCTCTAGTATATCAAGCGAATAATCAGCAACTTCTTTTGTAATAGCTCCATCATACTTGACTTGTGCAAAATCTCGAACACGTTTAAGTAATCTATTAGCTAATCTTGGTGTTCCTCTAGAACGCCTTGCCAATTCTCTAGCACCAGCAGTATCTATATCAACACCTAACACGTCAGCCGAACGTGTAATAATAGCTTGAAGTTCATCCACATCATAAAATTCCAATCTATGAATAACACCAAATCTGTCTCTTAATGGTGCAGTAAGTAAACCGGCTCTAGTAGTCGCACCTACAAGAGTAAACTTTGGTAAATCAAGTCTGATTGACCTAGCTGTAGCGCCTTTTCCTATCATAATATCTATAGCATAATCCTCCATAGCTGGATATAGCACCTCTTCAACCTGCCTGTTAAGTCTATGTATTTCATCAACGAACAGCACATCTCCCTCTTGTAGATTGTTAAGAATAGCTGCCATCTCACCTGGTTTCTCTATAGCCGGACCACTTGTCATCTTTATATTAACACCCATTTCCTCTGCTATGATACAAGCAAGTGTTGTCTTTCCAAGTCCTGGCGGTCCATAAAAAAGTACATGGTCTAAAGGCTCTCCTCTAAGTTTTGCAGCCTCTATATATATACGCAGATTTTCCTTGGCTTTCCTTTGTCCCACATACTCCTCAAGCTTAGTAGGACGTAGCTTATTTTCCATAACTGCTTCTTCAGTTTTTAGCTCAGTATTGATTATACGTCTCTCCACCTTGTTTTACCTCTCTATCTGCCTTATATATTCTTCAAGGCAACCTTGATTATATCTTCCGTGCTCATATCCTCTGTAATGCCACTGACACATATAGCTTTTTTAGCAGCACTCTGTGAATATCCTAATGTAACTAAAACCTCTATGGCATCATTTGCATTTTGAGTCATAGTGTCTGCTGTCACAGCACTTATATCTACACCCACAGCAGACATATCTTGACCAATTATATTATCTATATCCAACTTGTCCTTAAGCTCAAGTATAACCTTTTGCGCTGTCTTCGCACCAACTCCAGGCGCCTTGCTTATTAGCTTTGAATCTTCACAAGCTATAGCATATCTAAGTTCATTTGGCGACATTATAGTAAGTATAGCCAATGCTCCCTTAGGTCCAATACCATTGACTGTTATCAGTAGCTTAAACACTTTTAATTCATCCTTTGAAAGAAATCCAAACAACTGCATAGCATCCTCTCTGACACTAAGATATGTATAAAGCTTCACCTCAGCTCCTAATTGTACAGTTTCTAATACATTGCCTGGAACAAAGATGTTATATCCCATAAATCCACAGTCTAACAAAACTCTGTCTTCAAATATTTCTTCAATCTCTCCATTTACAAAACCAATCATACTTTACCTCTCTATATCTTCCTTGGTATACACTTTATCAGCATTTTACTGACAAAGCCTATTATCACACCGGTAATAATGCCTGCTATAAACAATGCTGGCATATAGTAAATTACACTGTAACTATCAACAACTAACGCAGCAATCATAATCTGTCCTATATTATGTGCAACTCCGCCGACAGTACTTACACCTAATATTGAAAATCGATTCGTCTTTTTAAACAGCACCATTACCACAAAACTAATAATAGCACCCGCTGCACTAAACACCATACTAAAAGCATTTCCAAATAAAAGTCCAACAACTATAATTCTTACTATATTAATCATAAACGCATTCTTGCTACCATACATATATAAAGCAACAACAACAGCAATATTCGCCAATCCGATTTTCACGCCTGGTATACCAGTAGTAAATGACAATATTGCCTCAATATAACTTAAAATAGCACCAAATGCAGCTAAAACACCTATTACTGCAACGTCTTTTGTCTTCATCTTGGCATCACATCCAATCCATCATCTGAGTTATCAATATTATTGTAATCCGTTTCTACAAGACGCACAACAACCTTATGTGGCAGGCATATTATAGACTCTCCAGCTTTTTTTATCCTTCCTTGCTTTACACATAAACCATCAGGACAAGTAGCTGACTCCATATATACAAAACCATTATCAATAGACACCACATTTCCTGTCTGTAGATTTATCGTATCCTTACAACTATCGTCGATAGTCATACTTTCTACAAGCTCACCATTTATCAATATCTCTAGCTTGAGCTTTGACTTACTCTGTCCACCATACACCCATAGAGCTAAGGCTATAGCTATAAAACAGAGTACCGCAATCAATATTATATCATTACGAATATACCTTTTTTGTTCATTCATCATAATATTTCTTCCTTAAAAAGCAAACTTATGTTCTTATTATAATAAAAATACTCTATAAATGCAACTATTTTACCAACCTTTTTCACTAGCAAACATGCAATAAATATGATATAATTTTTCGTAAGAATATGCACTTAAAGGATATGTTTATGAATTTGGTAAAAAACAAGCTAATTACATGTATTGCAATGATTATTCTCTCTATTGCAATTATCATAATCGCAAGCAATATCACCCTTTCGAAGGGTTGCATTTCAAATACAGACTCCACTTTATATAAAGATGGTTTTTTCTTTGATACATATATTTCTATTACACTTTACGATGTATCTCCATATAATGAATCTGTACTGAATGAGTGTATGAATATGTGTGAAAAATACGAAAAGATTTTTAGTCGCACAAATACTACTTCTGAGTTGTATATTATTAACCAGCATATTTCAAATAATCCTAATAAGGCGATTCAAATATCAGATGATATGTTTCAGTGTATAAAAAACACATTAAGATTTTCCGCTTCTTTTGGTAAACATTATTCTATACTTAGTGGAAATTTATGTGACATATGGGACTATGAACAAAAAATTATTCCTAACAACGATGATATAAAGCAACACTTAGCGTCTATCGGTGCACACAATATCAAGCTTAACGATGCATCAACAAGTTTAATCATTGCTTATAATCAAAAGGACAACACTTCTGAAGATTTAGAAGATTTAGATAATATACACAAGTATATAGTTCCCGCTATTGACCTTGGTGCTTCTGCAAAAGGGTATATTGCGGACAAGCTTTGCACATATTTAAAAGAACAAGGAATTACTGATGCTATTATTGATTTGGGTGGAAACATCGTCGTTATAGGCGACAAACCTGATGATTCTATGTACAAAATCGGCATCAAAAAACCTTTTTCTGATACAAACGAAATCTCGGCAATATGTAAAATTGCTGATGTTTCACTAGTAACTTCAGGAATATATCAGCGATATTTTGTGGAAAATGATACTATATTTCATCACATTATAGACTGCTCTACTGGTTATCCAACAGATAACGATATACTCTCTGTTACTATTATCTCAAAGAATGCACTACAGGCTGACTGTTTTAGCACAGGCTGTTTGCTTTTAGGCAAGGAGGATACCTTGTCTCTCATCAATTCTACAAAGGAGGTGGAATGTGTAATCATCGACAGTGATTACAGTATACATTTGTCAGATGGACTGACATATGACAAAGACTTCATAGTATTGAAGTAAAATCTAAAAGAAAATGGAGAAACAAAAATGTTAGAAAAATTATTCAAACTTAAAGAAAACAATACTAACGTTAAAACTGAAGTTATCGGTGGTATTACAACCTTTATGACAATGGCTTATATCTTAGCCGTTAATCCACAGATTCTTTCCGAATCAGGTATGAATGCTCAGGCTGTACTTATGGCTACTGCTATTTCAGCTTTCATCGGAACTGTATTTATGGCTCTTGTAGCTAACTATCCATTCGCCCTTGCTCCTGGACTCGGCTTAAATGCATACTTTGCATATACTGTTGTTCTTCAGATGGGCTATAGCTGGCAGTTTGCATTATTCGCTGTATTTGTAGAAGGTTTAGTATTTATTCTATTATCATTAACAAATGTTCGTGAGGCTATTTTTAATGCTATACCATTCCAGTTGAAAAAAGGTGTATCTGTTGGTATAGGTTTATTCATCGCATTTATCGGCTTACAGAATGCAAAACTTGTTGTAAACAGTGATTCAACTCTTGTTACAATCGTTGACTTTACATCTGATTTTAAAACTGTAGGCATCGGCGCCCTCTTAGCTATCATTGGATTGCTTCTTATTGTAATCCTCTCTGTTAAGAAGGTAAAGGGTTCTATCCTTATCGGTATCGTTGCCACATGGCTACTTGGTGTTATTTGCCAGCTTACAGGTCTCTATAAAGGTGCTTCACTCCTTCCAGCGTGGTCAGAGTTCAATTTATTATCAATTTTTGATACATTAGGTCAGTGTTTTACAAAAGAAGCATTCACAAATATTAAGGTAGTTGACTTCTTTGTTATTATGTTAGCTTTCTTGTTCGTAGATATGTTTGACACATTAGGAACAGTTATAGGTGTTGCTAACAAGGCTAAGATGATCGATGAGAATGGTAAGATACCAAGAATTAAGCAGGTATTATTGGCTGACGCCGTTGCAACATCAGCAGGTGCCGTACTTGGTACATCTACAACAACTACTTTCGTAGAGAGCTCAGCAGGTGTTTCAGAGGGTGCCAGAACAGGTCTTGCTTCTATTGTAACAGGTTTCTTGTTCTTACTTGCTATATTCCTTTCACCTATATTTATAGCTATTCCAAGCTTTGCTACAGCTCCAGCGCTTATCTATGTTGGTTTCCTTATGATTTCATCTGTTGTAGAAATCGATATGGATGATTTAACAGAGGCTATTCCAGCTTACCTTTGCTTAATAGCTATGCCATTGTTCTACAGCATTTCAGAAGGTATCTCTTTCGGTGTTATCTCATATGTTGTTATCAATCTTGTTTGTGGTAAAGCAAAGAAGATTACACCTCTTATGTATGTATTGGCTGTATTGTTTATAGCAAAATATATATTCCTGTAATTTACGGCATACATTTAAATAATGTTGAATCAATCACAATTAAGCTTGATTCAAAAAAGGAAGGCTTCATTTCAATTAGAAGCCTTCCTCATTTTTACTTATTAACTTGTCTAATTATTGCTCAATAGCTTTTGAAATATTGTCCTGCATAAACTGGGCTGCATCAACTGGTTTACCATATAGATAACCCTGCATAGTATCTGGTACTAAGTCTGCTATTCTAGATCTCTCTTCTTCATTCTCTATACCTTCGATACATACAGTAAGCTTCATACTATGTGCCATATCAATAATATGATTTATTACACCATATATATTTTCATCCTTCATCGCTTTGTTTACAAAGGATCTATCTATCTTGATAACATCTACATTAAGGTCCTGAAGATATGCAAAATTCGAATAACCTGTACCAAAATCATCAAGTGCCAACTTAATGCCTTCTTCATTAAAGGTTCTAATAAGCTTTTGAACTATTACATCATCTTCAAGATATACGCCTTCAGTAAACTCAAATGTAATATATTTAGGTTCTATACCTATTGTCTGTATAAGATTTAATATATCCTGTGTAACATTACTCTTCTTAATCTGTATATAAGAAAGATTAATATTAATTTTAAAATCTGGAATATACTTCTGCCATTCCTTACACTGCTTTATAGCAGTGTATGCAACCCATCTTCCTACCGGAATAATAAGTCCACTTTCCTCAAGAATCGGAATAAACTGTACTGGCGACAATCTTCCATACTTCTCACATTGATATCTAAGAAGAGCTTCTGCTCCTATAAGATGACCATCTACCACATCTACGATAGGCTGATAATACACTTCATAGCCTTCAAAGTTGTTGTTAATTGAATTTCTAAGTATATCCTGAATTTCAAGAAGTTTCTTATATTCAGCATAATCTTCTTCATTGTATGTAACAACGCAATTCTTGCCCTGCTTCTTTGCTGAATTCAAAGCAAACTCCATCTTTACCTTTAAATCTTCATAAAGCATATCTGCTGTAACTTCAACTATACCTGCAGAAACTGTAAAGAATATCTCATAATCGTTAGCTAATATCTGCTCATCTATCTTTGAGCGAATCTGACGATATATTTTCTTGGCATGTGCTGTATTACCAACTATACATACACAGAATTTATCTCCATCCAATCTATATATGTTAACAGCTTCCTGAACAGTACTTTTTATAGCCGTACTAACTATGGTTAAAGCTTTGTCTCCGCCCTCCATACCACAGTTTTGATTAATCTCCTTTAAGTTATCCAAACCTATGATAAGGAAGAAACCTACGAAATCAGGCTCATTAGCCATTCTTTTTTCGTAATTAGACTTTAGCATACTCTCCGCTAACAGACCTGTAAGATTATCTGCTTTTCTTTTCTTATCTATACGAGATATTCTTCCAACAAATATCTTAGATTCACTATCAACTATCTTACCACGACAACTTATCCAAGTAATCTTACCGTCTTTGTCAAGCCAACGATACTCCAGATCATGAACATCCTTCACTCCGTCCTTAATCAGTGCTAAATCTGCTGACAACATCTCCCTATCACTAGGATGAACAATCTTCATAATATGCTCAGACGCATTTGAAAATGCTTCGTCTGGCAAATCATATACATCAAGTGCACTCTTAGAAATACTGTAAAAATCGTTATTTAAATCAAAAACATATATGTAATCATCTGTACACTCTTCTAATACGTTAAGCGCTTCTCTTAATTGTGCTTTCACGTAGGATTTATCTACTGAACTCATACACTCACCTTGTTTAGCCTTTCATTATAACACATACGTTAATCTATCTTCTTACATATATACTTTTATATTATCACAATCAAAAAAGAATGTCCACAATTTGTATACCAAATTATGGACATTCAACATATTTTTAAGAAATTTTATATTTTAGGTTGTTTAACGATAACCTTAGTAGGACACTTCATAGCACATAGACCACAGTTGATACACTTATCATAATCAATCTTTGCTACGTTATCCTCTACATGTATAGCATCAAACTTACAATTTTTCTCACAAAGCTTACATCCTATACATCCATTGGCACAATTCTGCTTAACTACAGGGCCTTTATCCTTTGAGCTACATACAACATGTACCAATTTGTTATATGGTACAAGTTCTATAAGTTTCTTTGGACACGCCTTTACACACTTACCACAGGCAACACACTTTTCCTTATCGACAACAGCTATTCCATTTACAATAGATATTGCACCAAAGTCACATGCCTTCATACAAGAGCCAAGTCCCATACAACCATACGAACATTTCTTTGGTCCACCACTGACATATACAGCTTCCTTGCAACTCATATTGCCTGAATACTTGTATTTATCAGGAGCTGCTTCGCAATTACCACTACATTTAATAAATGCAACATTCTTAGTTACAGACACCTCTGTACCCATAATAGCCGCAATCTTTTCAGCAACTGCTGCACCACCAACAGGACAACCATTTGCAGGTGCTTCACCCTTTGCAATTGCCTCAGCAAGTGAATCACATCCTGCATATCCACAACCACCACAGTTACTTCCTGGTAATTCCTCTCTAACTGCCAACTCTTTTTCATTTACTTCAACAGCAAATGCTTTGCCAGCAACTCCAAGGAGAAGTCCCATAACAAGACCTGTTATGCCCACAACTAGGCAGGCTATAATTACACCTTCAAAACCCATGTGAACACCTCCTATGATATAAAGCCAAAGCCACTAAAGGCTATAGCCATTAAACCAGCTGTCAAAAGAACTATAGGCATACCTTTAAATGCAGGAGTTACATTATTGTACTCCATCTTTTCTCTAAGACCTGCCAATATAACAATCGCAATAGTAAATCCAATACCAGTACCTACAGCATTTATAATGCCTTCCAACATATCGTAGCCTTTTTGAACATTGATGATAACCACACCTAATACAGCACAGTTAGTTGTAATAAGTGGCAGATATACACCTAGCGCCTTATACAGCACTGGTATAAACTTCTTCAAGAACATCTCAACAAACTGAACAAGAGCTGCTATCATAAGTATAAATACAATAGTTTCAAGATATTCCACATCGAATCTGACTAAAATCTGCTCGTATACTAAACTAGCCATAATTGATGCCAATGTTAATACGAATGTAACTGCCACACCCATACCTGTAGCTGTCTTAGTCTTCTTTGATACTCCAAGGAATGGGCAAAGACCTAAGAACTGGCTCAATACAACGTTATTGATGAGTGCTGCTGCAACAGCTATCTGTAATAATCCACTCATATTACTTGCCCTCCCTTTCTATAAATTCTTGTATTTCTTCTGTTTCTTCTACGTCTTCTTTTGTTTCTTCTTTATTTTCGTCAATTTTAGTTTCTTCTTGCTTTTCTACATTACTATTGTCAACCTTAACCGTCTCAACCTTTTCCTCCACAACTGCTTCAGATTGTTTAGCCTTATCAGTTTTTGCTTCCACTTTTGTATCGCATGAAGAACCACAGCTTGCACAGTTGCCTGCACAGCCCTCTTCCTTAACCTTCTTACCACTATTAAGCTTTGCCTTGTTCTGAATAGCTACCAGCATAGCCAAAACAAAGAACGCTCCAGGAGCTAAACCGATGATAGTTATAGGCTCCAATGCATCTGGAAGTATGTTAATACCAAATATCTGTCCAGCTCCGATTATCTCTCTTACTGCACCAAGAAGTCCTAATCCTAAAGTAAATCCAAGTCCCATACCCAAACCATCAAAGAACGATGGTAATACAGGATTCTTTGACGCATAAGATTCTGCTCTACCAAGTATAATACAGTTAACAACTATAAGTGGTATATATATACCAAGAGAGTCATTTAATGATGGCAGATATGCTTCTAATAAGAACTGCACTATTGTAACAAAGCTGGCAACAATTACAATAAATGCTGGCACTCTAACCTTAGAAGGAATAATCTTTCTAAGTAGCGAAACAAATACATTTGATAATGCTAAAACTACTGTTGTAGTAAGACCCATACCAACACCATTGATACACGATGTAGTAACGGCAAGTGTTGGACACATACCAAGCATCATTACAAGTGTAGGATTTTCCTTGATTATACCATTATAAAGTCTCTCCCACATAACTGAAAGTACTGATGATTTCTTATTATTTTCCATCTGTAACACCTCCAGTCCAGCCTGCTAACTCCGCTGCTGCTATATATGCTGCATTTACACCTTTTGTAAATGCTCTAGTTGTAATAGTTGCACTAGAAATAGCATCAATCTCATTTGTAAGCCCTGATGTATTATCCTTATCTACAACAAAATTACCACCAGACTTACCTACATACTGATTAAGAAATGCTTTGTCCTTAGCCTTCATACCAAGACCAGCAGTCTCAGATATGCTAAGAATAGATATGCCTGTAACCTTTCCATCCATACTAAAGCCTACGCTAAACTGGATATCTCCACCATATCCCTCCTTAGATGTAACAGTTACTACATAGCCATGAGTGCTGTCGCCCGACGTAAGATATGCAATACCGTCTACAACTGCAACTGCAGAACCTAATCCAGCTTTTTTAAGCGAAGCATCAATTTTAGGCTTATATGCAACCAAATCTGCATCAACAAACTTAGCTGATTTCATGTCGATTTCTTCATAACCCTCAGCCCCGTCAAATACAGCTACATAAGCATTCTTCTGCTTAAGCTCAGCCTGATATGCTCTTGCATCAGCAGTTATCTCGTATACTGCTCCAAGTGCCAAACCTGCTACCAATGTTATCGCAAATAAAACGAGGGCATCTTTAAATAAACTCTTCATTTACTTTCCCTCCTTTTTCTTCATATGCATAGCACCAAAAGGTCTAGGTCTAGTTAACTTTTCAATCTGTGGCACTAACAGGTTACAGAATATAATCGCAAATGAAACACCTTCATTCATAGACGAGAATTCTCTAAATATACCTGTAAGAATACCCAGTAAAATACCAAACACTATCCTGCCTATAGGTGTAATAGGCGATGTGACGTAATCTGTCGCCATAAAGAACGCACCGAGCATCAATCCACCACCCATAAGGTGTGCTGCAAGATATGTTACATCAAATGGCTTGTCGCCTAATATCAATATAAATACAGAGAATGATAAAAGATAAGCCAATGGTATTCTAAAATCAATTACTCTCTTAATAAGCAAATATATCGCACCAACAAGAATAGCTATAACACTTGTTTCGCCAATGGTTCCATATGTATTACCAATAAACATATTAAGAAGATTAGGAACTGAACCTGTCTTAGATAATGTTTCAAGTGGAGTCGCACCAGTAACACCATCTGGCACGAAACTAGACATATATCCTGTAAATGATAAGAATAAGAAACATCTAGCCGCCAATGCTGGATTCATAAAATTCTGTCCTAAACCACCAAATAACTGCTTAACTACTATGATAGCAAATGCTGAACCTATAACCGCCATCCATATTGGGAAGTTTGAAGGAAGATTAAGTGCTAAAAGTAAACCTGTAACAGCCGCACTGAAATCTCTCACTGTAACCTTCTGCTTCATACCTTTTTGGAAAATATACTCACATACAACTGCCGATGTAACTGTTGCAAGTATAAGCGCTGTTGTGTACAATGCATTTTCTCCTGCATTATATATACCAAATATCGTAGCAGGTATAAGCGCTATAAGCACATCAAGCATAATAGATGATGTGGTATTTTTGTCACGAACATGTGGATTCGATGACACATTTAACATATTATTCATCTAGCTCTACCTCCTACTTTTTTCTGCTTGCAAGAACATCCTTGCGCATTGATTTAATAGCCTGTGTAAGATTTCTCTTCGCAGGACATATGTATGAACAACAGCCACATTCACAACACTCCATACCATAGTTATCAACAAATGCCTCAACATCGCCATGTTCAGCATAATCAGCTAACCTAGATGGAACGACTCTGCCCGGACAAACCGAAACACACTTACCACAGTTAATACATGCAGATGGTTCACAGGCTGCAACTGGATCCTTCTTAAATGCCAATACAGCGCTTGTACCCTTAGTAACAGGATAATCTGTAGATATAACAGCCATACCCATCATAGGTCCACCGCTTATAATCTTTTCAGGCTCACGTTTAAATCCACCTGCCGCATCTATTACTTGCTGCATATTAGTTCCAACAGGTACAAGATAATTGGCTGGCTCAGTTATAGCATTTCCTGAAACAGTAACTACTCTTGATGTTAATGGCTTGTGATTTCTAAGTGCATTTTGTATAGCAAATATAGTATCAACATTATTCACCACACAGCCTACATCTGCTGGTAACATAGATGAATTAACCTCTCTGCCAGTAACAGCCTTGATAAGTGTACGCTCGCCACCCTGTGGATACTTTGTGTAAACAGCCTTGATATCAATGTTGTCCTCTTTTTTCACAAGCTTCTTAAGCTCTATAACAACATCTAACTTATTGTCCTCAACAGCGATAATACCCTTTGCATTATCGAATAATGATAATACCATCTTGAGGCCCTCTATAAGTACCTCTGGCTCTTCTATCATTCTTCTATAGTCAGACGTAAGATATGGCTCACACTCTGCACCATTTACAATAACATAATCAATCGCATCTGGATTCTTTGGACTAAGCTTAACATTCGTTGGGAAACCTGCACCACCCATACCAACAATACCAGCCTCTTTTATAGCATCTAGCTTTTCCTCCTTGGTCATATCCTCGTACTCCTTAAGATCCCACTTAAGTTCCTCGTATTGACCATCATTTTCAATAATAACAGACTCAGCCAAGCTTCCATTTGCCACAAGTCTAGGCTCAATCTTTTTAACTGTACCTGATACAGACGAATGCACATTAGCAGAGATGAAGCCAGCAGCTTCACCAATCTTCTGTCCAACTAATACTCTGTCACCTACGGCAATACACGCCTTTGCCGGTGCACCTATGTGCTGTGACAATGGAATAACAACGTCACCTTCAGGGAGCAGTTTTTCTATGGCTTTAGCCTTAGATAACTCTTTGCCTTCGTATGGATGAATACCACCCTTGAAAGTCAAAATAGACATAAGAGACCCTCCTTAAATTTAATGAATTAATTTTAATATAAAAGCCATTTTTTCTCAATAGAAATATCAAAAAATTTGTGAATTTTTATATTATTTTGTCAAATTATCTGATATACTTAAGCGAAACATAATCTTAAGATATTTAAATATGAGAGGTATATATGCTTACAATAAAACAAGATACAGGCATTAGTTACAATTTCATAGCCAACAAATATACAAACATACCTTTTGAGCAGAGTTTATTCTTTGATATCGAAACAACAGGTTTCACTGCTAAGAATACAAAGCTGTATCTAATAGGTTGCTTATATGCTGATAAATCGACGGGTCATTTTATATCTGTTCAGTGGTTTTTAGATAATTATAATGATGAAGCTGCTCTAATCAAAGCTTTTGCAGACTTCTCAAAAGATTTCACTACCCTTATTCACTTCAATGGTCAAGGCTTTGATATACCTTATATGGAAGCAAAATGTCAAAACCACAATATCCATTTGGATTTCTCAGCTTTTAATCATATAGATATATATAAATGTGCTTCAAAAATCAAAAACTTGATAAAAACAGAGAACCTTAAACAAAAAACTTTGGAAAACTTTATGGGACTTGACCGTGAAGATATGTTTTCAGGTGGTGACCTTATAGCTGTATATCATGACTATATGGAACGTAAAGATGATAGATTGTTTGAATTCCTGTTGCTCCATAATTACGAGGATATCAAAGGAATGTTAACTGTACTAGATGTATTAAGTTACACTACTATCCTAAATGGTGCATATACCTTTGATTCCATAGGTATAGAAGTATCAAGCTGTGCTAATAGCACAGAACGTAAAGAGGCAATCATCCAATGTACTCTTAATAATCCTGTGCCAGTACGTGTCTCTTGTAGCTATGGAGAATGGTATATGACAATCTTTGATAACAAGCTAAAGCTTAAGGTCGATATCTATTCAGATGAACTTAAATACTTCTATCCTGAATATAAAGACTACTACTACCTACCGGTAGAAGACAGGGCTATACACAAAAGTGTAGCGTTTTATGTAGACAAAAACTACAGAGTCCGTGCAAAGGCAGCTAACTGTTATAGCAAGAAGTCTGGTGCTTTCATGCCACAGTATGAGGAGATAGTTACTCCATACTTTAAAAGGGAATACAATGACAAAAAACTATACTTTGAAGCTACAGATGATTTCTTGAATAATGATGAGCTTGTATTTAACTATGCTAAACATATTGTAGAATATCTGATGAAGGTTAAGTAATTATAAATTCAATATGGAGCATATACTAAAAAGATGTGCCAATGATGGCACATCTTTTTATATCCCTAAATATACATCTTTTGCTCGAACTCCTCTACTGAAGAAACACGAGCAGATAATTTGGTCCATTTCCTTAAAACTTCTATATCCGTTTCGCTGGATATCTTATCCTTCAAGCTATCAGATACTATTCCATAGTCAGAAAGAAAATCAAGAATCGACAACACCATTCCTTCTATCTTTCCTTCTATCTTTCCTTCTATCTTTCCTTCCGATACTCCATCATTATACAAGTCCTCTAATGCTTTACACATATTGCATTCCTCCCTACTATCACTTCGAACTATGTCAACAACCTTGCTGTAATGTAGCATTTCAGCCATAGCCTGTGCCGTCTCTATATCTACTGAATTAAAATAATCGCTATTAGAATTTACATATTCAATTATTTGATTCTTATCTTGCCTACATTTTAACACACCAAATATCATATGTAAATCCGTTTTAAATATAGATAATTCATCTATTTTCGCTGGTTCTAGAAGATTAATTCTATAATTCGGAACATATGCTTTTAACAAATTCTTTTCTGTAGGAGAGTCAAATTCAAACATATCGTATAATTCTAAACTGCCGTCCCATTCCTTAGTTCCATAGTAAAATACAAGAGTAATGACTGGATAAAGTTTATCTTCCTTTCTAAATCTAGAAAAGAATTCATCTCCATCAGTTTCCTTTCTTTCTGCATCACTCAAATTATTCCAAAGAGATTTCATTTGATCAGTATAGGATAAACTATCATATAACATGTTTTTCACAGGCATTGCATAATGTACCTTGTCCTGCGATTCACACGCCAGTACCATCAGTACAGTATTATTCTTCCACCGCATAACAATATCTCTAAACCGTTGTACTGCTGCATCCCTTCGTTTGTCACTTTTATCCCTCGCTATGATGTCTGATTCAACATTCATAACAGTTAATTCTTCAGGTAAAATTACCTGTCTGCCGCAAAACACATAACCATTAAACAAGTCTGCAAAACGTTCCTTGCGACTAAGCCAGTTCTTGACAGCTACATCTGGTTTACCCATTAAACCACCATCCTTTGCTATTTTTTCATCAAATGGAAACATCGGCGACAACGCCATGAATATCAATCACTAATAGAATAATGTGATAATATGATATAAAGAATATCTCGTTTTGATGTTAAGCAGTATTATAGCATCATATGATAGTATTGTAAATATAGCATACATCTTAACTTATATTTATATTTATATTTTTAATATATAAAAAGAGCTAGTTCCCTAGCTCTTTCTACCTACCAATACTTTTAGCTAATTATTTATATATTCGTAATCACATCCTATACTTTTTAAATAAGTTTCTGCATATGAATCTTTTTCAACATATACTAACACGTTATATTCACCATACATAGTAGATGGTATTACTCTCTCTCCAATATATGTTATGCTTTTTGGCAACACAATACTTTCTAACTCATAGCAAGTTCCAAAAGCTTCATCTTCAATAGTTTTTATTTTATTAGGTAAAACTACATTAACCAAAGGACACCAGTAAAATGTCCAACCACCTATGAACTCCAATGTTGATGGAAATGTTATGCTTTTCAAAGAAGAACAACTTGCAAATGCCGATCCTTCTATGCGAGTAACCCCTTCTGGTATACTTATATTATCTAATTCAAAACAATATTTCCAACCAAATCTATACTTTTTGTCTATACACCCCAAGTAAATTCAACAACATAGTCTTTGATTTCCTTGGTATCTTCATACTGACAGGTATTACCATCATTATACTTTGTAGTAGTATTCAGACTGGCTTTGTAACCATTATCATGTTTACTAATATTGATTTCACAATCACTATTAGATATATACCAATTGTTTGCATTTATGTAGTTTAGCGCAATATTTATATCTTTATCTGCGCCCTCGACAAGCTCATTTGGTACAGTTATGGTAAAGGTATACTCGCCATACTCTCCACCTTCCACACCATATTTACCATTGTCACTTGTAACAGCTACTTCTTTATCCTGAGGTGTAGTACACTTTATAATGCATTTTTCCATATCTATACTTTTTCCATCCAAAGTAAGACTGGCATTTAGAGTAATTCGATTTCCATTATAGAATCTACCCTCTATCATTGGGTAAAATCCTATACCTACCACTGTTACAACCAATAGCAGCAGCAGCAGCAATGCAACACTTATTATAATAATGTTTTTCTTTTTCATTTATCCCTCCTGATGTTTATAGTAGTCTAATTAAATACTACTCATAGCTTATGGTTTCAAATAATGTAAATCCTTTTTATTTTACCATAGTTTCAAACAAGGTGAACTCAATTGGAATACATGTATAACTATAAATTGTATCGAAAAATTCTTCTTCCGTTAAATATCTCTTAATTTTATAATTCTCATCCAATTCGGTATATCCACCCTCTACGAATTCTCCATCTACATAATAACGATCATCCATATCAAGGTACTTAATTAATTCTAATTTATCACCATTACATTTACTTATCTCAAAATGTCTATTTGCTGCTCCCGATGAACCTTCATTAATAATGATATTGTTTTCACATAACCTATATCTATATCTTCCACCACCTGAACCAATTTTGACTAACTCATTATCATCTATAGTATATATATCATATATTTCACCTCTTAACCCATAATCTTGGTTTACACCCAATAATAGTTCTTCAATACCATTTCCATCCAAATCCAAGAGGTAAAAACCACCATTTATATACGAACTCTCATAGTTCCATACATCTGCGATATTCAATTCATCGATTGCATCAAACCTTTCATCTATACTACAATTATTATAGATATCTACAAGTCGTCCTATTAGCTCATCATATGGTTGATATCCTGTCTTATTTGTAACAAAACTATCACTTCTACTTGATTTTTCTCTGTGTACATACTTTACACCATTATATTCAAAGCTATATTGGCCTTTAATATATAACGCTAGAACATTCTTAATAATATCGTGTTTATATGCAAGAATTCTATTTCCTCCCATATCATAATAATATTCATCAATAAATTCATAATCACTTCTTATTCCCATTATATCCAATTCGCCTTTAAATCTATCTCCACAATTCAAAAAATACTCTACTGGCTCGTCATTATGAACTTTCGAAATGTCATACAATGTTACATTATATTTATCAATAACTATGTAAACATTACAATCCTCATCCTCAGGAAGATACACTCCATATTCTATACCGTCATAATCCTTGTCACTTTCGTCCGAATAATTTTGTTCATACCATTTCTCATACAACATATACTGTTTACCCTCAAACTCAATAGTGAATTCATCCACCACATTCATCTGAAAAGCAATAGTATCCTTATTTATATCCGTGTAAACGTTAATCACACCGTCTTTCACATCATAATAAAAATACTTATAGTAATATATACCCTCTAATCCTACAGTCTGACCCTCCCAGAATTTTGTAGTATCCCACATTATTAAATAATACTTGTTTATCTCCATATATCTTGGATTATCTATGTCTACTGCCGCATACTTTCCACATTCAAACGGAAGGTTTTCATTCTTATTTGACATAGTCGAATTGAGAGACACATTAGTATTGATATTAGTATTGGTATTAGTATTACCATTATTATTCTGGTTTCCTAATGGTTCTGTATTTATTCCATTATCATCTTTTATCGAGTTTTCATCATCAGAGTTGTCAGTTTCTTCGTTTTCTGTCACATTTTCAGACGTATCTACCTTACTTGACTGTGTACAGCAACTAGCGCATACTACTACGAACATAGCCAGTACAATCATAATGTACAGCTTTGGCTCCTTTAGATTGATTATGTGCTTGATTCTATTTTCAGTATTTGACTCACCAAATAACATAACAGGTAGGATACCGCTATTCTTCGCCGAACAATTAAGCAATGCTGTAAGATACTCCCCTCGTTTATCACTTTCCATCCCTTTGATAACCGACTCATCACAGAGCATCTCCATATCCTTCTTCATAAAGTGAGTTGCCACCCACACCAAAGGATTCCACCAATATACAATATTTGCAATCAACATAACCACTCTCACGATATGATCGCCATGCTTAATGTGCATTCTTTCGTGAGATAATATATGTTCTCTTTCTGTTAGAGAGATATTAGTCGGGATAAATATCTTTGCTCTAAATGCTCCTAATACCAAAGCTGTATTTGTCGCATCTGTTTCCCATACATTACTCTCTACATTTATAGCATACTTAAGTCTTCTCTTTAGCTTAAATAACTGAATAGCCACAACTATAGTCACAATGGCCATACCTGTAATCCACACTGCAACTATTACATGTTTCGCACTCACATCAAAACTATCCTTAGACACTTTTGATGTGTTTAAATCACTATCATTATCCTTAACTATATCACTATTAACGATATCATTATTTACGATGTTATCTGTTACATTATCTTTATCCGTATTAGGGATGACATTATTTGAATCACCACTATTTGTAATATTATCAAACTTATTATCTACTGTGCTATCTTCTAAGCCATTAGACACATTGTTGCTGATGTTATTATTTACCTGATTATCCGCGTTATTACCCACATTAGTATCTATCTGGCTATTATTTGGTCTAGTTACTGTACCCTCAAGTTCAATATTGTTAGAAACATTACCAGACATATTATTAGATGTACTTCCTACCACCTCATCATTAGATATGTCTGACATATCATCTTTAACAGAACTCTCCAAAGCAGACTTGTCCATACCCACCTTAAACATACCCATAGGGCTCTCAATCTGAATAGGCAGACATAATCTTAATAACACCAGCATCCACATAAAATATGTAAATCTCTTGTGTGTTTTATTCAAAAACAATCTCAATACCAAAACTGCCAGTATCAAAACTGATGCTTGTACACTTATAAGCACTAATTTTTCTATCATAGTATTTCTCCCCCTAATTCTCCTTTTTTCCCTTGTACGCCTCGTTGATAAGCTTATCTAATTTTACATACTCTTCCTTTGTTAATTTACGGTCCTGCAAGAAAGCTGCAAACATATCCAATACATTACCGTTAAATGCCTTATCAGCTATCTCGTTGCCCTCTGCTTTGGCTATGTCCTCTCTGCTTGCTACACTTCTTACTACTGTATCCTCATTTACAAGCACATCCTTTTTTATAAGATTTTTGATAACAGTATATGTAGTAGATTTCTTCCAACCAAACTTCTCCTCGCATATCTTCACTAGTTCTGAAGATTTCACCGGTTCGACATCCCATACTATCTCTATAAAACGATATTCCGCATCACTTAACTTGCCATTCATTCCTTTTGCCCTCCATTTTTATATTAAAATCTCACTCAGTCGAAACTTTATAGACCACCTGTTTTTAGTCTAAAACTTTTAGACCAATATGTCAATCTGTTTTTTATTTTTTTATTTTAATTTTTATTCTAAAAACTACCAGTTTAATATTTTTCACACTCCATATAATAATGTCGTAACCAAGAGATAGCTTGGTTAACAAAATGTATTGGAGGACATGAAAATGGGAAGTTCAAACAGAACAAACGTACCAGAGGCTAAGTCAGCTATGAACAGATTTAAGATGGAGGTTGCTTCAGAACTTGGAGTACCTTTAACAGATGGTTACAATGGTAACTTAACATCTGCTCAGAACGGTTCAGTTGGTGGTGGTATGGTTAAGAAGATGATCGAGGCTCAGGAGAGACAGATGGCTGCTGGTAAGTAAGCACCCTTCTAGCTTGATTGATATTTCTTAGATTATCGCTAAACTAATTCAAACTCTTAATCACTTTTTTGTATATGTGATTAGATAAGGCGGCTCCTTTTTTAAAGAAGCCGCCTTATTTTTGTATTATATTTACTTTAATATTTCTACTATTTTCTCTAGATGCATTCCATGAGATGCCTTTACTAGCACAGTATCACCGTTCTTAAGATGTGACTCTATATTAGCTATACACTCATCAAGTGTATCAAAATGAATTATCTGTCCTTTAAAATTACATAACTTAGCCTGCTCATCCATATTTTTACTAAGAGTTCCTATGGATATAAGCATATCTACGTTACTGTCAGCTATGTATGCACCTATCTGTCCATGTAGCATATTCTCATCCTTGCCTAACTCGAACATATCACCTAACACAGCTACTTTTCTTGACGAAGCATATTTTAACACATCTATAGATGCCTTCATAGACACAGGATTAGCATTATAACAATCATCTATGATAGTATATCGCTCACCCTTTATGATATTCACTCTACCACCTACTGGCTGTAGCTTTTCTATACCTGCTCTCATCTGTTCTGTTGTCACATCAAATATATGACCTATTGCACATGCAACCAATGCATTAGACACCATATGTCTACCTGGTAATGGTATATTAAGTTCTGTTATATCACCCATTACATTTATCGTACATTTTGTACCTTCTATGCCTGTTTCTATAATACTGTCAACATATACAGGCTTCGAACTATCCTCTAAACTTACAAATATTGGTGTTGTACCATCTACCTGTGTTATAGTAGTAAGCTTATCATCATCTCCATTTAACACATAGGATGCTCCAACATTAGCATACTTAAACATAGACGACTTCTCTTTTAACACACCATCTCTATCCACAAGATGCTCTAGATGGCAACAACCTATATTAGTTATAACACATACGTCTGGTCTAGCTATAATTCCCAGTGGCTCCATATCTCCAAAGTGGCTTATACCCATCTCTATAACAGCTATCTCATGATTATTTCTTATCTTCAACACTGTAAGTGGCAGACCTATCTCATTATTAAAGTTGCCCTCTGTCTTTAGGACATCGTACTTTTCTGATAATACCGCAGCTATAAATTCCTTTGTACTGGTCTTGCCTACGCTACCAGTTATACCTACAACCTTTACATCTAGCTGATTTCTATAATACTCTGCCATAGAGCGAAGTGCATCTGCTGATGATTTAACTAATATATATGGTCTATCTGTGCCCTTTGGCTCTTCCTCGCATACAACTGCCAATGCACCTTTTTCATATACCTGCTCTATAAAGCTATGTCCGTCAACTCTCTCACCCTTTATAGCTACAAATATGTATCCAGCCTCTACCTGTCTACTGTCTATAACTACACCTTTAGCTGTTATATCCTGTGACACATTATTATATAATTTACCATCTACAGCCATTGCTATAGCCTCTAAGGTCATATTTTTCATAACATTCTCCATATACTTAGTTAGCTTTTTATCTGTTTATAGATATTTTTATCAAATGCTCGCAAAGCGTTCCATAATCCATACCTATAGACTGTGCCTCCTGTGGCAATAAGCTTGTAGGTGTCATACCAGGAAGTGTGTTTGCTTCTAAGCAGTAACAATTTCCTTCATTATCAAGCAACACATCTACTCTACAGTAAGTGTCAAGTCCTAGAGACTTAGCCGCATCTACAGCAGCCTTTTGCATCTTCTTGCCTATCTCATCATCTACCTCTGCCGGACATACTTCCTTAGTTGCTCCGTTATATTTGTTCTCATAATCATAGTGACCATCTGCAATAATCTCTATAATAGGATATGCTTCATAATTCACTACGCCTATAGAGAACTCTCTACCTATTATCTGCTCCTCAACTATCAATACATCCTCATACTTAAACGCACTTTTCAACGCTTCCATGTATTCTGTATCATTTTCAGCAAAGTATACACCTATAGATGATCCTCCACAATTTGGCTTCACTACAACTGGATACTTAACGTCATAATGAGCTGGTAGTTTAACATCTTCATCCTTACATAATCTGTAGCCCTTTGCCATAGGCACACCATCTGCCGCAAATATTTTCTTTGTGACAGCCTTATCCATAGCCATAGCACTGCTTAGAGCATTTGCACCTGTGTACTTAATACCCATAAGCTCAAGAGTGGCCTGAACCTTGCCGTCCTCACCACAAGCCCCATGAAGTCCCATAAATACCACATCTGCACATCTACATACATCCAATACATTTGGACCAAAGAATTCTCTTCTGCTTGATACTAATTCATCAAAACCTATCTCGTATTCCTCTATGTAATTAAGCTCAGCATCTACAGAAAAATCTTCATTAAATATGTTATCAACATCAATATCCTCATGTCCTAAGAACACGTCCATCAAAATAGCCTGATGTCCCTTTTCTCTCAAAGCTCTACATACATTTGAGCCTGTTACCAAAGAAACGGCTCTTTCTGTACTTGTACCACCACATAATACTACTATCTTCATAATGTCTCTCCATTAAATTAACTTTTACTAATATTCCTATATATTTATACCATATATATAAGTTTACTTCCATATATTATATGAAATACTGAATAATTTTCTATAATTATTAGGTCTATTCTACTCTTATATAACACATGATATATTTATATATTCATAGAATAATGCATATCCATAAATCTTTGCAACTTAATATTTAGTCTATCCTGCTCCTCTGTAGTTAAACCAATATTTCCTTCTTCTATATCCTTAACTATATCTGCCGTCAGTTTAAGCGTTGCAGCATCTGCATATATGTCGCCTAGCTTAAAAGCCATATCTCCACTCTGTCTTATACCAAAGAAATCGCCTGGTCCACGTAATTTTAAATCCTGACTAGCTATGAAGAAACCATCATTTGACTTATTTAATATATCAAGTCTTTCCCTAGTTTCTTTATTCTTGGCACCAGATATAAATATACAATAACTTTGTGCCGCTCCTCGTCCAACACGACCTCGTAACTGATGTAATCCAGCTAGACCAAAGCGTTCTGCATCCTCAACCATCATAACAGTTGCATTCGGTACATTTACACCAACCTCTATAACAGTTGTTGATACAAGCACCTGTATCTCATTTGCAGCATATCGCTCCATTATCTTATTCTTGTCTGACGCTTTCATCTTGCCATGGAGATACTCAATCTTTATATCTGGCGACAGTTCCTCTCTAAGCTTCTTTGTATAGCTTACCACATCTGTCAGTGATGCGCTGTCTTCACCATCCTCCATACTTTCAACCATCGGACATATAACATAAGCCTGATGCCCGGCTTGTACCTGTCCCTCTATAAATCTATATGCCTTCTCTCTATAATCCCTATCAACCACACAATTCTTGATAGGTAATCTCTCAGCAGGTAATGTGTCTATAACAGATATGTCCAAATCTCCATACAGTATAATAGCAAGTGTTCTAGGTATAGGTGTTGCACTCATAACTAATATATGTGGTACAAAGCCTTTTTCTGACAGTTTTTCTCTTTGCTTTACACCAAATCTATGCTGTTCATCCGTTATAACAAGTGCAAGATTCTTATAATTAACCTTTTCCTGTATAAGCGCATGTGTTCCTATGATAATATCTATATGTCCATTTTCTATGTCAGCATATATTTTACGCTTGTTTCCTGCTGTCACAGAGCCTGTCAAAAGCACAGGATTGATATCCAAGCCGTAATCTTCCTTCATCTTCATTATATTTTCATAATGTTGCTTTGCCAGTACCTCAGTCGGCACCATAAGTGCTCCCTGATATCCAGCATTAACCACATCAAATAAGGACAAAAATGCTACTATTGTCTTTCCACAGCCCACATCACCTTGTACAAGTCGATTCATCATCCTTCCAGATGCCAGGTCATTTCTTATCTCATTCATAACCTTAATCTGTGCGTTAGTAAGTTTATATGGTAACTTACCCATTATGGTGCTAGACATATAATTATTATCTATAATATATGGAGACTCTACTGTTACAGCACTTTCTCTAAAGTTTCTAAGTGCCAATAAAAATATAAAGAACTCGTCAAATATCAGCCTTTTTCTAGCCTCTATAACCTTCTCCTTGTCACTTGGGAAATGGACTGTCTTAATAGCATCCATATACGCCATAAGACTAGCTTTCTCTCTTATAACTGCAGGTAGATAATCATCCTTAAACTCTACATTGTTTTCTTGCATATCTAACACTTGTTTTACAGTCTTTGTAACCATATTGTTAGATAAACCCTTAGTAAGTGAGTAAACTGGTTGTAAGCTACCTAGCTTTTTTTCATATTCTTCCACAGTATAGATAGCTGGCTGTTCTATGGTTGGGGTAGCCCCACGTCTGTCATACTTTATCTGACCTCTAAATATATGTCTACTACCTACTTTCAATGTCTGCTTAAGATATGGCATATTAAACCATGTACATTTTATCTTTTCACCATTTCTGTCCTTTATAAACACTGATAAAATCTGTAAGTGCTTAGCTCTAACTAATGAGCCCTCAGTCATTACAACTCCTTCTATAGCTGGCATTCCCACAGTACTATCCACATCACTAAGAGACATCGGTTTTCCATATTGGTCATAAGCTCTAGGATAATACTCTAGAAGTTTTTCTGTATCTGTAACTCCAAGCTTATTAAATAGTTGTTCAGTTTTTTCTCCTATACCTTTGATTTCACGAATGTTCATATATACTCCAAGTTAAAATAGCCTTCGCACAACCAAATGTACGAAGACTATCATCATTACATATTATTACTCTATAGACACGAAGTAATAGTAAACAGGCTGTCCACCATAATTAATTTCAATATCTACATTTGGATATAATTCCTCAAGCTCTGCAACGATTGCCTCTGCATCCTCTTCTGTTACATCAGCACCATAATATACGCTTACAAGCTCTGACTCATCATCCATAAGCTCCTTAACCATATCTACAGTAGTTGCCTTTATATCCTGACCTACAGCAACAATTCCCTTGTCACCAATACCCATAATATCATTTTCCTTGATAACATGGCCATCAAGCTCTGTATCTCTGACAGCGTAAGTAACTTGACCTGTCTTCACTCTAGTGATTTCCTCTGTCATACTCTCAAGGTTTTCCTCTGGAGTGTTATCTGGCATAAAGTTAATAAGTGCTGTTATACCCTGTGGAACTGTCTTAGTTGGTACTACCACAACCTTCTTGTCCTTTGTAAGGCTCTGTGCCTGATTAGCAGCCAATATAATGTTCTTGTTATTTGGAAGAACATATACTACATCGGCATTTACCTTCTCAATAGCATTTAAGATATCCTCTGTACTAGGGTTCATAGTCTGTCCACCCTCGATGATATAGTCAACGCCTAATCCCTTGAATATCTCACTAAGACCATCTCCTACTGAAACTGAAATAAATCCATTATCCTTATGCTCCATAGGTGGCTCTTGCTTCTGCTGTTCTGCGAGCTTCTCAGCATCCTTAATAAGCTTCTCCTGATGTTCTTCACGCATATTGTCTATCTTCATCTTTGTAAGTGAACCATATGTTAATGCCTTCTGAATAGCAAGTCCAGGATCATTTGTATGAACATGAATCTTTACAATATCATCATCTGCGACACAAACGATAGAATCACCGATAGACTCAAGATAAGCCTTAAATGCTAACTCATCCTTCTCTGTGAATTCCTTCTCAAGCATAATGATGAACTCAGTACAATATCCAAACTTAATATCTACATCATCATCGCCCTGTGGTATATTTACAGTAGCTTTTCTTGCTCCTTCAATGTTAAGATTTACTTCCTTACCTAAGAAGCAATCAAATGCACCCTTAAGAACCTCCATAAGACCCTGTCCACCTGAGTCAACAACGCCTGCCTGCTTAAGAACTGGAAGCATCTCTGGTGTCTGGCTTAATACATAATCACCATGAGCTAATGCTTCTCTTATAATTTCCTCAAGGTCTGTTGTCTTAGCTGCCATCTCTGAAGCTTTCTCAGCAATACCCTTTGCAACAGTAAGAATTGTTCCTTCCTTTGGCTTCATAACAGCCTTGTATGCAGTTTCTACAGATCTCTCTACCGCCTTAGCAAGTACACCAGCGTCGATAATCTCAATCTCTTTAATTTCCTTTGTGAAACCTCTAAAGAGCTGAGAAAGAATAACACCCGAGTTACCTCTAGCACCTCTAAGTGAGCCTGATGAAATAGCCTTAGCAAGTGTAACGAAATCTGGATTCTCAATTGCGCTAACTTCTTTAGCTGCTGACATTATTGTCAAAGTCATATTTGTACCAGTATCTCCATCTGGAACAGGGAAAACGTTTAACTCATTAATCCATTCTTTCTTTGCCTCAAGTGCCATTGCACCAGCTAAGAACATCTTCTGTAACATTTTTGCGTCTATAGTTGTAATAGCCACGATGATTTTCCTCCTTAAAAGTAAAAAAACTAATCAATTACTCTAACGCCTTCAACAAAGATATTAATCTTTGCTATCTTAAGGCCTGTAAACTCTTCAACCTTGTACTTAACATTTTCAACAAGATTATCTGACACTGACGCAATATTAACCCCGTATGAAACGATAACATGAAAATCAATTGTGATTTCATTCGCTTCGTTGATGAATACATCGATTCCCTTTGTAAGGCTTTCCTTTTTAAGAAGCTTTACAAGTCCGTCTGCAACATTAACTACTGCCATACCTACTATACCAAAGCATTCAACCGCTGTAGTACCTGCATACTTGGCAATAACTTTCTCATCAATAAATATATCACCTAAGTTGTTTGTAATCTTTCCTTTCATTGTAAATCCTCCAACTTATATAGATTTTTTCATAGTATAACACATAATGTAAAAAAAGAAAACCAAAAAAATACATAAAGTGCTTGCAAAATAACTTTTCTTCTGATAAAATACTTTTTGTTGTGGTCTGATAGACCAATCTATGTTAAGGAGGTGCAATCATGGCTAAATGTGCAATTTGTAGTAAAGCTGCTCACTTCGGTAACAGTGTGAGCCATTCTCATAGAAGATCTAACAAGATTTGGAAGGCAAACGTTAAGTCTGTAAAGGTTAATGTTGGTGGAAATACACAGAAGATGTACGTATGTACTTCTTGCCTCAGATCAGGATATGTTGAGAGAGCTTAATTATTTCAATATATAAGAAAAGAATGCCAAGAGCATTCTTTTTTTATTTCCAAAAACAATAAATTTATATACACCCCAAAAGAAGGTCTTAAGGGATTACTCCCCTAAGACCTTCTTTGCTACATCTACGCTTTCTTTTGCATCTTTAGCATAGTAGTCAGCTCCTATTTTTTTAGCATAATCAGGTGTAAGCACTGCTCCACCTACTACGATTTTGCAATCTACATTGTTTTCTCTAAGAAGCTTTATAGTCTCCTCCATAGATTTAAGTGTAGTTGTCATAAGTGCTGATAATCCTACAAGCTTTGCTTCATGCTTAATAGCTGCATCAACAACCGCCTGATATTCTACATCTTTTCCCAAATCTATAACAGTATATCCATAATTTTCTAACAACACCTTAACAATATTCTTGCCTATATCGTGGATATCACCTTTTACAGTAGCTAGCACTATCTTACCCTTGCTTTCTGGCTGACTGTCACTAGCCGCCATCTTATCCTTTATAACCTCAAAACAGCCTTGAGCTACACCTGCTGAGAGAATAAGCTGTGGAAGGAATATCTTGCCTTTTTCAAACTGTTCTCCTGTCTTATCCAGTGCTGGGATTAACACATCATTTACAAGCACCATAGGGTCATAATCCTCTATAGCCAGTAACTCAGTGGCAATCTGTGCTCCCTCAGCCTTAAGACCTTTTTCTATGGCATATCGAAGCTTATCATGAAGTATATTTCCGTCAGAGTTGACTACATTGTTTTTTGCGGCATTATCCTCTACAGCCCCTGCTGTCACTCCGTTAGTTGCAGATATCTTTACATCACTTCCATTAGGTACTGCCACAGTCTTCACTGTTACATCAGAATAATTCTCTATATAATCCATAGAATTCTTATCATGTCCAGCCAGTAACTTGTACGCTCTAAAAGCCCCTGTCATAGCAGTAATATTAGGATTTATAATAGGTAAATCAAGTCCGCTCCACAGTGCCATAGTAAGAAATGACTGATTTACCAACTCTCTGTTTGGCAATCCAAACGATATATTAGATACTCCTAGTACAGTCTTTAAACCAAGTTCATTCTTTACTCGGTTTAATCCATTTAATGTTTCAACAACACCTTCTTGCTCTGCTGAAGCAGTAAGTGTCAAACAATCTATAAATACATTTTCCTTTGGAATACCTATCTCCAATGCTCTGTCTAATATTTTCTTAGCTATAGCAAATCTACCCTCTGCTGTCTTTGGTATTCCATTTTCATCAAGTGTTAAGCCAACAACACAAGCACCATACTTTTTGACAAGTGGTAATACGGTGTTCAAAGACTTTTCCTCGCCATTAACTGAGTTTACAATAGGTTTTCCTGCATATACTCTAAGAGCCGCCTCTAGTACCTCTGGTATGGTTGAATCTATCTGAAGAGGTGCATCTACTACGCCTTGTATCTCCTTTATAGCAGTTACCATCATAGATTTCTCATCTATACCTGGCAAACCAACATTGACATCCAATATCTCCGCACCTGCATCTATCTGTTCTGTAGCCTGATTTAATATATAATCTATATCATTATTAAGGAGTGCTTCCTTAAATTTCTTCTTACCTGTAGGGTTGATTCTCTCACCTATAATTCTAGGCTCGCATATATCAACCACCTTAGTAGGTGAACACACTGCACAAATAGGTTCATACACTGGAATTTGCTCATTTATCTTGCTTAAATCTACACTCTTTGCCAATGTTGAAAGTTCTTTAATATACTCTGGATTTGTTCCACAGCAACCACCTATCACTGTTACGCCTGATTTAATCATAATCTCCATATCAGCAGCAAACTCTGCCGGTGATACATTATATGCTCCTGTAAGTGGATCTGGTAATCCTGCATTAGCCTTCGCTATAATTGGAAGATGTGTATATCGTTTCATTTCCTGTACAACTGGCAAAAGTTCCTTTGGACCAAGTGAACAATTTACACCTATTGCATCTACACCTAAGCCTGACAATGTAAGTGCCATAGCACCAACAGAACATCCTGTAAATGTTCTGTGATTAGCCTCAAAAGTCATAGTAACCATAATAGGAAGGGCGCTATTCTCTTTAGCCGCCAAAACTGCAGATTTTACCTCCAAAAGATCTGTCTGTGTCTCAAATACAACCAAATCAGCTTCGCCTCCAGCTATAATAGCCTCCTTATAATAATCGTAAGCTGTATCAAAAGATAATGTTCCCGTTGGTTCGAGCAACTGTCCGATAGGTCCTAAATCTAGTGCTACCAATACTTTTTTTCCTGTCTTTTCAAAGAATTTTTCTGCGGCATTTTTAGCAATCTTAATTCCCTTGCCTATAACCTCCGATACACTATATCCTGTATTCTTAAGCTTATAGCCATTAGATCCAAATGTATTGGCATATATAATGTCACTACCAGCCTCCATATACGACAGATGTATTTCTTCTATCATCTGAGGATTGGTTATATTAAGTAACTCCGGTATTCCACCGAGCTTCAAACCTCTCTTTTGTATTTCAGTGCCCATAGCACCATCTAATATAGTTATCTTATTATAAAAATCTAACATATTGTATTTCCTTCCATTCCCATCTTTTATGTGCTACAGCTTAAACCCTGTTTTCTATAACTGCATCTGTCTATCATATTGCAGGTTGCACAGCCTTTTTGACCTTTTTTTAATGGTTTATCACTTAAACCTATTACGCATACAACAGATTTTCTCGGTGTAAGTATATCTGATTCATTACTATACAATCCTATATTCTTACCTGCATTTAATATATCCAACATCAAATGCTCGTGGTTCAACGACAAATCACCATAACCTACTCCGAATCTATATGTCATATAGCAATCTGAAAAGCATTCCTTTATGTCTTGCTCTGCCTTATCACATATCTGTTCTATTGCAACAGATGCAGTTGTATCCATTATAAGCGCCTTAGCCATATCTCTAATCTCTGTCTGCCTTATAAGTCTGTCTGCCTCTACACCTAATGTAGCACACAGTAATACAGCCCTGTGACACCCTGCTAGATGCTTTCTAATGGACTCACCTTTTAACAAGAGCTCTGTTCCTTCTACACTCATACCTATGGACTTATCTTCTATATCAAAGTAATCCCATATATATGCGGGTCTTACACTCGATATAATCTTTTCTTCACATTCATCAATAATACCCCGAACAATATCGTCCGGAGTATTCTTGTAACCAAGGTATCTATGTAGCTCACTTCTATTTAGTTTTCCAAGCTGTACATTTTTTCTTACCATATTTTTATTTATAACAGATTTCCTATAGCCTCAGATATCTTTCTAGCTATGTAAGGGTTATTCATTGTATACAAGTGGATTCCATCTACGCCATTGGATATAAGGTCAACTATCTGGTCTATTGCATAAGCTATACCGGCATCTCTAAGTGCCTCTGGATTATGTTCAAACTTCTGCATTACCTTTACAAACTTCTGTGGCAAGCTAGCTCCACACATTGTAACCATTCGCTCTATCTGATTCTTGTTTGTAACTGGCATTATACCAGCCTCTATCGGTACGTTAACACCAGCTATTCTAGCTTTTTCCATAAATTCATAGAAATGTGCATTATCAAAGAATAGCTGTGACATAAGATGTGTCGCACCTGCGTCCACCTTCTTCTTTAGATTTAATATATCATCTACCTTACTCTTTGCATCAGCATGTCCCTCTGGATAGCATGCTGCTGAAATATGGAAATCTCCTCGCTCTTTGATAAACTTTATAAGATCTGATGCGTAAGCAAAATCATAACATCTTGGTACATCAGGGTTAATATCTCCTCTAAGCGCCAATATATTTTCTATACCATTTGCCTTTAACGCGTTAAGCTCTGCTTCAACCTGATCCTTTGTAGAATTAACACAAGTAAGATGTGCAACAGGTGTTACATTATATTTATTTTTTATGATAGAAGCAATTTCGCAAGTTTTTGAATGCCCAGCCTCTGTCATCGTACCACCAGCACCATATGTAACACTGATAAAAGCTGGATTTAAGTCCTTAAGCTCCTCCAGTGTGTTATATATAGTTTCTACACTACTTGTCTTCTTTGGAGGGAATATCTCAAAAGAAAATACTGTTTTTCCCTGTCCAAACATTGATGAAATCTTCATTTATCTGCCTCCACAAAAGAGATTGTACCCACATATAAGCATCAATATAATAATTATAATTATCCAGAAGCTAGATTGAAGGTACAAGCCTATAGCCATACCTACTGCCAGCCAAAATAGGATGAATCCACACAATCTTCGCATAATATTCCTAACGACCACATGGTCTTTTTATTATACTATGCAACCACATCTCTTTTATTCTTTCTCTAGTACTATTTTATCGCAAATTTACAAGTTTTAATAAAGATAACCTACTAGTTTTCTACGCTATCCTTCGCTACCTCTACTATCTCTTCATCAGTCAAATCTGTCTTTGAATCCTTCTTTATCATTGCTGAAAATCTGTTGATTATATCAGGAAGCATATCTACTAGCTTAGTTACTGTATCCTGATTCTTGATATTCACTATACGGCTCATACCATTATTTATAACCAACACTGCTGATGGTGACATTTTTCCTCCCATACCACCGCCAGAAGTAGTCTTTCCACCATCTCCACTTGCACCTGCTCCCATTCCAAAAGATACATCGCACAATGGTAATATAGTTGTATCGCCTACCTGAATAGGCTCTCCCACAACTGTTTTTGTTGTCATAAATTTTGACATTCCATCGAATAATGAATCTACTGTGTTACTAAATGTGTTTAACTCTGACATAAAAATCCTCCTTTAACCTAAATGGTCTTATACCTTGCTAATCGTTTCTTTAGAAAACGTAATAAACTCTTTAATCCATTTGTTTCTATATATCTTAAATGCAGCCATAAGTAAACTAAACACTCTTATTCTGCCCTTAAGCTCATATCTTAGCTTTAATTCTTCTTTTTCAAAATTAGGATTTAGATTTAACTTTTTCCCATATATTCCATAAAATATACTTAATCCGCCAAGAACCTTTCCTGTAGTAGCTGGGTCATTGAAGCCAAACCATACATCTGCCTTAAATTTACGAGGAAGTATGTGTTTTATAGCTTTAAAGATAACACTCTTTATCTCTCTTATAGCTAGCTTTGACTCTTCCTTCTTTAAATATTCTATAAAAGCATCCTTAGCAGCATTAATATTTTTTATCTTGTCACATATATTTTTTATCTTGTCAAGTATATCCAATATCTTCTGCTTAAATGACTTTTTAGGCTTTTCTTCTTTTAACTCTTCTGCAGTTTCCTTATTATCTTGTAGTTGTTCAATCTGTGTAGTGGCTGTTTGCTCCATTTTTTTATCTATCTGTAAAGTTTTTTTAAGCTCTACATCTTCATTTGTTACAGCACCACTATCATTATCAGCTTGTTTTTTAGTTGATTGAACTTTTTCCTGTTCATTCTTATTAAGTTCTTTTCCAAATATTCTTATAGACAAGTCACTTTCATTATCTTTAAGATTAAACCTAACAGATACTATGTGTAAAAGCCATGTAACTCTAACAACTACATCATCTCGTATGCCGGCATCTGTCTTTTCGACATATCCCTTTGACCTATATCTAATAGGCACAAGCAGCACTATAAGCGCAAGCAGTAAGATAAGTCCTAAGATAACTAGAAGTATAATGCCTAGTATTTTTAATATAGTCAAAATAACGCCTAACATTACCTTTCCTTTCTGCTATCAACTAAAATACTGTCTTATATTAGCTCCACCTGTTGCATTAATACAATCATCTGTCATACGTTTTAACACCTCATAAGCAGACGACTGGCTACCTGCCAAGCCTACCACCTGTATATCCATATGCTTATATGCCTCCTGCAAAAGGACATAGGAAGGATATATTTCTAACATATCCTGTTCTCCAACGGGGATAGCTATAACATATACTCCCATTTGGAGTTTACCCTGTTTCAGTTTTTTTATTACTTTCTTCTGTTCTGCAGCAAGTTCACTTGCTACATACAGATTACTGTGAAACAATATCAAAACCGTCTTCCTCCATCATAGTGGCAAATATCTCAATGCATGCTGTCTTTTCAGCCACATCAGTGCATCCATTTATACTACTATATACATAATTCTGTATTTCTTCTACATTATTGAAGAATACTGGAAGTGATGACAATACATTAGCCATAACTGCTCTATTTACTAGCTTGTGATGTGATGCAAAAAAATCTTTGAGATCGGCTACGACCTGATTGTACTTAACATCTATGTACTCATCACCTGCAATATCATGGTCAACCTCTCTGTCGAATTCAACAAACTGGCTTCCTGATTCTAATATACTTATTCTCTTAAGTGAATGATACTGCGCACCTAACATTAAACTTTCTGCATCTGACATATATCTGTCAAGCACTTCATCTATAATATACTCACACTTTGTAAATATACCGCTAAGTTTCTCCTGCTTACCCTCTAATCTAACAAGTGCTTCTTCAACACTATCATCATCCTTATTCTTTATGATACTTACAAGGATTTCTCTCTCCTCGCAGTTTGTGTCTGCATAAGGCGCACATAAAAGCATTGCATATACATCATTTATAAGCTCAGATAAAAGCATATAGTCATCAACAGTTCTTTGAACATAATTAACCGCAAAATTCAACTTATCAGACAAGTCGTTATACGCATCCTCGTCTATGTTTGTGAAGTCTGTTTCCTCAAATGCCTTAATAATTGTATTGATATCTTCTGACACATGTTTTGCATTATCGTCAGTATATACCATAGCTGATGATGTTAGCATATATATGAAATCATCTACGCTAGACTTCTCACTATCCTTATATACTCGCATTCCTTCCTTAAGTAACTCAAAGAAACGATTCTTAGTCATACGAAATGGTAACTGTCTAACTGCTTCTGATATATTTGCATTTATAACTACTCTATCATCTGTAGCCAATAGATATCTCATGAGATCTCTGGTGAAATCTTCATCACTCTTTATATCTATATGTGACGAATCCTTAAAACGATACTCAACTCTATTTAGAACATATTCATATATGTTGAATACATCTACAAGAGATGTCAATCCCTTCATAGTATCAATTATACTATTTCTGATATCATCTACACTCTTTACAGCCTTTTCAAGTTCTACACCTACTAACTGGTTATTTATAACATTCTCTATAATGTACATAAATGATAATACCAGTTTTCTAAGATGCTCCTTTCCTGCAGTTTCGTTATTTAATTCTCTCTCTGTCAATATTTCGTTGTATGTGTAGTAGTTCATAGCAAGACGAACAGACGCATACTTATAATATACAGACATCATCTCTTTAGAGAACTTTGATAAGTTCACCTCAAGATTATTTCCTTTTGATATATCATTAGCTAAATCTCTCATACGACGTTAAACACCTTCTATAATTTTATAACATATTGTCGCTTATACTTACTTGAGTATATCGCAAAAATCAAATGTAGCCAAATAGTCATCTATAGTCTGTGCTCTTCTTATCATCTGTACATTTCCATCTTCTTTAAGAAGAAGTTCTGCAGACCATAGCTTACCATTATAGTTATAGCCCATAGCAAATCCATGTGCTCCTGTATCATGTATATACAGATAGTCACCCATATCAATCTTTGGAAGCTTTCTATCTATGGCAAATTTATCATTATTCTCACATAATGAACCTGTTATATCATACAGATTTTCGCAAGGCTCATTCTCTTTACCTAATACTGTTATATGATGATAAGCTCCATACATAGCTGGTCTCATAAGGTTACATGCACATGCATCACATCCTATATATTCCTTATAAATGTGCTTCTCATGAACAGCCTTTGTTACCAATGCTCCATAAGGTCCCATCATAAATCTACCAAGTTCTGTATAGATTGCTATATCTCCAAGTCCAGCTGGTACAAGCACTTCGTCAAATACCTTATGGACACCTTCACCGATTGCAATAATATCGTTTGGCTCCTGTTCAGGACGGTATGGTATACCAACACCACCTGACAGGTTAATAAATGATAGTTCTACACCAACCTGCTCCTTAAGCTCAACTGCCACCTCAAAAAGCACCTTCGCCAATGTTGGATAATAGTCATTTGTCACTGTATTGCTGGCAAGAAATGCGTGAATACCAAACTCCTTCACACCCTTTTCTTTCAATATTTTGTACGCCTCAAATAACTGTTCCTTAGTCATACCATACTTGGCATCACCTGGATTATCCATTATTGTTGTGCTTATCTTAAACATTCCACCTGGATTAAATCTACAACAAATCTTCTCTGGAATGCCTGCCGTCTTCTCCAGAAACTCAATATGTGTAAAGTCATCAAGGTTAATGATGGCTCCAAGCTTCTTCGCATACACAAACTCCTCTGCTGGTGTAGCATTAGATGAGAACATTATTCCATCAGCCATCTTATCGCCAGAGAAACCAAGCTTATCTGCCATATACAACTCTGTCATAGACGAGCAATCTACGCCACAACCATATTCCTTTAAAATATTAATAAGAAATGGATTAGGTGTTGCCTTTACTGCAAAGTATTCTCTAAAACCCTTATTCCAAGAGAATGCTTTCTTCATCTTCTCCATATTCTCTCTGATACCTTTCTCATCATATATATGGAATGGTGTAGGATAAGTCTTAACTATCTCTTCTACTTGTTCCTTTGTAATAAATGGTGTCTTTCCCATAATAAAACTCCTTCATCTTCTAAACTGTAATGTATTAAAGCAATATTAAAATTATATATGCTTGTACAAAAAAAGTAAATATTTTTTATCCAAAATAGTCCTTTAATTGACTTCTTGAATTGATAGACATCTTATTGAATATTATCTTAAGGTTTGATTTAACCGTACTCTCTGCTATAAATAACATATCTGCTATCTCTTTATTGGTATATCTTTGTGCAGCAAGTTTAGCAACATCCAGTTCTCTTTTGGTTAAACCATATGAGCGGTCTATACGAGATGCTTTATTTATACTGTTTATTCCTCTGTTATACTTCTTAATAAACATTTTCACTTTGTCAATAAATGTTTTATATACTTTCATATCCTTTTGCACGTATATTCTATCCATAAGCGATTCTAAACCACTATAGTATTCAACAAAAGGCATTACTATATCATCCTCTATGGACAATATAATAGCTTCGACCAAATATTCAAGTGCCTTCTTCGTATTAGAACATTCATAACTTGCAATAGCCATAAATATATATGTGTATATCTTGTACATTATATTTGAAAAAATACCTGCGATTTCAAGCATCTCTTCACCTATAGCCAAAAGTTTGTCATAATCCTTTGTATTAAGCAAATAATTTGCATATAAAATATTTGCATATCCTAAATTTAATATAGTAGCTCTATTTTCAATACCTGCACTATCTTTTAACCAATACGAAATATTCTCTACATCATTCAATGCACTGCTTATACAACTACGACACAAATCCGACATATACGTGAGCATATATCTGTTATTTTCTAAGGATATTTCTCTAATGTCATTCATATATTTGTTTATAGTGTCATAATCAGCATCAAATATAGCAATTCTTGCCTGAAGTAATAAAACAGATATATATACATTTGTCTGTGCTCTTGTTTCAGCCATATATTTTGCTTTTTCACAAAGTAACATTGCTTCCTTTATATTGCCTTGGTTATACATAGCCTCTGCTCTCATAAGAGACTCTATACCCTTGAAATCGCCTTCTGTCAATTTATAGTAATAAGGCATCATCTCATCTAAAGCATCTAGTTCTGCCTTTAAGTCGCCTGGTTTTCGATGAAACAGTGACAATACTGAAGGGCAATCAAAGTTAAATGTAATATTCCCTCTAAACAATCTGCTTGGTGCTTTAAGATATTCAAAAGCTTTTTTATAGCTTTCTGTCATTTTTTCAATATCATTATAATGCGAAAGGGCATACATAAATTCTACTTCACCTAGAATGTCATTCCTTTCTATGTTGGTTATGTTCTCCATACTAAGCACACATTCCCTGATAAAGTCACATTCTTTCTTAAAGTAGGCTCTTTCATTTAAAATAAACAATCCATATACAAACACTAGATAGTTTCTTTTATATTTCTTCTTTATGTCATAAGATGTATTTAAGACAACATCCATAAACATATCTTTGTTTGCCCTGGTCAATTTACCAGAGATATTCTCCTTAGACCAGTCAAGTGCCAAAATAGACTCGTAATCATCTATTTCTTTAAAATATTTCATAGCTGTAAACATATTATCATTGGCTGCATACCAGTTTCCAGCTACACTATATAGTTTCTTTTTAAAGATTGTTTCCAGATTGTTTAACTCGTTATTTACAAACTCCTTGAGCATAGGATGAAATCTATAATTTTTTTCTTTCTCATCATATATAATGAAACCATTATTATCTAGCAATTTCTTCCTACATTCATCTGTTATCTGGCAATCTTTAGATAAAATTGCCGCCTGTCGTGCTGTAAATTTAGGATAAACGCTCATACTCACTAAGAATTCCTGCTCCTCAACAGTCAAATCATCCCATACAGACTTTTCCACTAGACTATATGCATTAATCGACTGTTCAAAGCTTTTGGTTTTCTCAAAATTAACAAGTTGTAAATATAAAGCACTCAACCAACCTTCCGAATATTTAAACAAGAAATCTAGTTCCGCCTTTTCCAGCTTAACCCCGCACTGTTTATAGTATTCGTCGATTTCTTCTTTTTTAAATGCAAAGTCCTTCTTTTCTATATAATTGATCTTACCATATAATGCTAATTCAATAGCATCTCTATCATATATTTCTTTACATATACATATAAGTGTTAATATATTCTGATTTTTGTTAGCGATATCCTTTAGTATGGTTATAATATTTTTATCCATAATATAATGACAATTATCTAATACAATTATTGTCGGTTTTTCAAACGGAATATCCATTAATATACTAGCTACTCTCGAAGCCGTATATGCGTCTCTAGGAAAACCTGCTTTTAGTAGTTCTTCTGCGGCAGTCTTACTTATATTTTTGAGTCTTGCTGCAAAATCATACAGAAACTGTTCCTTATCATCACTATCAATATTAAACCAAACAATCTCGTTACTGGTATTTTTCAAAAATTCTTTAACTATAGTTGACTTTCCATAGCCTATAGGTGCCTCAACTATAGTTAATTTGTGGTCGAAAATAGACGACAGCTTATCCTTTATTCTTTTTGAAAGATATATTTTTGAAGGATTATATTTCTTTACTATCGCCATTTCCTCTTCCTCTCGTAAATAACAAATAAATATTATTTCCAATCATCAACGGATATTTCTGTAGTTTTATTTCTTACCATAAGGTCTGCTAAACCTTCCTTAACAGACTTATTATCAAACAATACTGCGTTTACCTGTTCAACTATTGGCATCTCTACGTTGTACTTATTAGCAAGTTTCATAGCAGCTTTCGCTGAGTATACACCTTCTACAACCTGATTAACCTCAGTCATAGCATCTTCCATACTCATTCCCTGTCCTATAAGTACACCAGCCTTTCTATTTCGGCTATGTACACTTGCACATGTAACAATCAAATCGCCTATGCCTGATAATCCACTAAATGTTTCTGGCTTTCCACCCATAGCGATTCCTAATCTAGCTATCTCTGCCATACCTCTTGTGATAAGACCTGCCTTTGAATTGTCACCTAGACCCATTCCGTCTGCCATACCTGCTGCAAGTGCTATTACGTTCTTAAGGGAACCACCAAGCTCTATACCTAACATATCAGGACTTGTATATACTCTGAATGTTTCATTCATAAATGTATCCTGTACAAACTTTGCTGTCTGTGCTGTCTTTGCGCCTACTACAACTGTTGTAGGTAGTTTTCTACCAACCTCTTCTGCGTGACTAGGACCTGATAATACAACTGGGTCACAGCCTGGAATCTCTTCCTCTATAATCTGTGTCATAGTCATAAGAGTTTCCTCTTCTATACCTTTTGCCACATCAACTATAATCTGTCCATCCTTTACCTTACCCTTAAGCTTAGCCGCTGTACTTCTTATAAACTTAGAAGCTGTAGCCATAACGATAATATCTTTATCAGCTATTGCCTCATCCATATCTATGGTTATCTTCATAGTTTCAGGTAGCTTAACACCTGGTAGACTTATCTTATTCTCTCTGTCATTTATTAGCATATCCGCTTCTGACTGCAAGAATGTCCACATAGTTACGTCGTGTCCGTTATTATCTAACAAAATTCCTAAGGCAACGCCCCATGCTCCTGCTCCTAATACTGCTATTTTTGCCATAATTTACCCCTTTCTTAAGACTCTTTCTTCTTCTGTCCTATCTTATTTTCTGTTCCTGCTATAAGTCTTTGTATATTTGGTTTATGCTTATAGATTGCTAAAAGTGCAAATAAAGAAACCATTATATACGCTTCAAATCTGTATGGTGTGCCCGATATAGGTGGAAACATACCTAATTCACTAAATACTATTGTCTCAATAGCAAATCCTGCCAACAAAACTATAGAACCTACTGACACATACTTTGTCACAGCAGTTACACCAGAAAATGTAAGAATACCAAGTAAAATAATCTTCCAATCAAAAAGTGATATACCTACACCTGTAGATGCTGCGATACCTTTTCCACCCTTAAAGCCCATGTAGAATGGATAATTATGACCTAAAACAACGCCTAAGCCTCCATATAATACAAGCACAAGCACTTCTCCATCTACCACATTAAGGCCCATTCCAAATATACATCTAATGACAATACTACATAAAAGTGCCTTAAGCATATCTCCTGCATAAGTGATGATACCAGCCTTCTTACCTAACACTCTCATTGCATTAGTTGTACCAGAATTTCCACTTCCGTACTGTCTTATATCTATTCCGTTAAGCTTTCCATAGATATATGCTGTCTGGAATATACCAAAACAGTAACCAATAATTAAACATATTACTCTGTATAAAATACTCATCTTTATAGCTCCTTATTATTTGTCATCTTCACCTTTTCGCTCACGTATAATGAACTTAAGTGGTGTACCCTTAAAGCCAAAGGCCTCTCTTATCTTATTCTCAATATATCTTGTATATGAGAAATGCATAAGTTCCTTATCATTTACAAATATAACAAATGTTGGTGGCTTTATAGCAACCTGTGTCATATAGTAAAGCTTAAGTCTCTTGCCCTTATCTGAAGGTGGCTGCTGTAATGCAACTGCCTCTGTCATAATCTCATTTAATACACCTGTCTGAATACGAAGTGCATGGTTATTAATGACTACATCTATCATATCAAACAGTTTATTTAATCTCTGTCCTGTGTGAACTGACATAAATAAATACTCTGCATAAGGCATAAATGATAAAATTTCCTTAATCTTGTTTGTATACTCATAAATAGTCTTATCATTTTTTTCTATGGCATCCCACTTGTTTACAGCGACGATAACACCTTTGCCTCGCTCATGAGCTATACCTGCTATCTTAGCATCCTGCTCAGTTACACCTTCCTTGGCATCTATAACGATAACCACCACATCTGCTCTTTCTACCGCAGTAACAGTTCTGATAATAGAGAACTTCTCAAGCTCTTCTTTTATCTTACTCTTTCTTCTAAGACCTGCTGTATCGATAAATACATATTCATTGCCGTTACGTTTAATAACTGTATCGACAGCGTCTCTAGTTGTTCCAGCTATATCTGATACGATTAATCTGTTTTCACCAAGAAGCTTATTAATAAGTGATGACTTACCTACATTTGGCTTACCTACAATAGCTACTCTAGGTCTCTCATCCTCTGGTGCATCTGGGTCGTCTGCTGGGAAATTCTTTGTTACTTCATCAAGCAAATCACCAAATCCTTGCTTTGACACTGCTGATACTGGGAATGGATCACCTAATCCTAAGTTGTAGAACTCATAAATATCTGCTTCCATTTTCTTGAAGCTATCTACCTTGTTTACACAAAGTACAACTGGCTTACGACTTCTACGAAGCATATCAGCCACCTTTGCATCCGCATCTATAAGTCCCTGACGCACATCTACTATAAATACTATAACATCAGCTGTAGCTATGGCTATCTCAGCCTGTTCTCTCATCTGCGCTAGTATAATATCTGATGTATCTGGTTCTATACCGCCTGTATCAATCATAGTAAATGACTTATCAAGCCATGTAACCTCTGCATAGATTCTATCTCTCGTTACGCCAGGTGTGTCCTTAACTATTGAAATCTGTTCTCCTGCCAAGGCATTGAACAATGTTGATTTTCCAACGTTTGGACGTCCTACAATGGCCACAACTGGTTTACTCATATCTTACCTCCGTTCTGGATACGCAGTAATATATACATAATTACTGTTATCCATATATCTATCGTTTGATTTATTTAAAATATTATATAGCAAGCTTTCTCCTGTATTCTTTGGAACCTGCACATTTACATCCAATTCATTTGCAAGCTCGCACAATTTCATATCATCTAGGAACACATCCTCGCCAGCCCTTAGCACATTAGCAGGTAACAATAATCTATCACCCAGCTCATCTTTATAACCTTTTAGCTGTGCTAAAATATCCTGACCTGTCAGTAATCCAGACACTGTAATAGTCTCTCCAAAGAAATCATTGCGTATATCATAAACTTTTATCTTTGTGTTTTTGAACTTCTCCATAACCATACTTGCCAAGGCCGTAAGTTCACTATATGCTAGCCTGCCTGTAACTATGGATAAATGTCTTTCCACATCATCTGCTGGTGCATTTTTTAAAGCTTCAACAAATTCTTCTCTCAAAAGCCTCATCATACCTACACCATTTTCTAGCTGTATATATCCGTCATATCGTTCTTCCTCTGGAAAGTCTCTTCCCGCCAATATATACCATTCATCCGATGCGTGTATAAAATGCAATCCATACTTATCAAAACATTCCTTCTGAAAACCCTCGATTAAGTCTATGGTTTCACAGGCTTCCTCTTTAGTAAAAAGTTCAAGTGGATATAAGCCCTCGCGATATTTTGTAAGTCCTGCCGGCACAACTGAAACACTTCTCATATGAGGCAGATATTTCATTAAATCCTCAATAGAACGCTTTAGCTCTGCACCATCATTTACACCCTTACATAAAACTATCTGGCCATTCATCTCTATGCCAGCCTCTGCCAGCTTGTCTATTTTCTTTAGTGCGTCTCCTGCAAAACGATTATGTAGCATCATACATCTCAATTCAGGATTCGTAGTCTGGACAGAAATATTAATTGGACAAAGATGGAATTTAATAATTCTATCTATATCTTTATCCTTCATATTGGTAAGAGTTATATAATTACCCTGTAAGAATGATAATCTTGAATCGTCATCCTTAAAATATAGTGTATCTCTCATTCCCTTTGGCATCTGGTCGATAAAGCAAAATATACATTTGTTTGTACAAGAGCGATACTCATCCATAAGTCCCTGTTCAAACTCTATGCCAAGATCCTCATCATAGTCCTTTTCTATCTCTAGCTCCCATTCTTCGCCATTTTGCTTTCTTATAACCATAACGAGATAGTCGCTATTGACCATATAATGATAATCAAAAATATCCTCTGGAACCTCTCCATCTATTTCTAATAACACATCGCCTGGTTCTATATTTAACTCATATGCAATTGAATCTACTTTAACATCCTTTATAAGATGTTCTTTGCGTTTCTTAATCATTAAATAACCTCGTTATTGTAATACTTAGCTACTATTGCCTTGATTCTCTCTGTTGGTGACATTACATTTTCTGTGGTGTAATCATGATTGATAGTATCTATAATCAATGACATAAACTTACTCATGTCAGCCTCAAGATAATAGCATCTATTTCTAAGTTCAAAACTTCTATATGTCAGATTAGTTGTTATTACATAATCAAAATAACCATTCTTATGATATTCATCAAATTTCTCTAAACCATCTGTGAACAATCCAAATGTTGTACAGATAAATACTTTATTTGCCTTTCTATCTTTAAGTTTCTTGGCAACATCTAACATACTCTCACCAGACGAAATCATATCATCTACTACAATTACATCCTTACCCTCCACATTGGTTCCAAGGAACTCATGTGCTACAATAGGATTTTTTCCATTTACTATGGTCGAATAATCTCGTCTCTTATAGAACATACCCATATCTACACCAAGAACATTGGCAAAATAAACAGCTCTATTCATTCCGCCCTCGTCTGGGCTTATAACCATAAGATGTTCCTTATCTATTTTAAGGTTCTTATCAACCCTAAGTACAGCACGCATAAACTGATATGGTGGCATATAATTGTCAAAACCATTAAGTGGTATGGCATTTGCCACTCTTGGATCATGAGCATCGAAAGTAATTATATTAGATACACCCATAGAAACCAGTTCCTGTAATGCCAATGCACAGTCAAGTGACTCTCTCTTAGTCCTTTTATGTTGTCTTCCCTCGTACATAAACGGCATAATAACATTTACTCTTTTGGCTGAATTCATAGCTGTTGCAATAATTCGCTTCATATCCTGATAATGATCATCTGGCGACATATGATTCTCATAGCCACATATATTATATGTCAAACTATAATTACCTACATCTGTCATAACAAACACATCATCGCCACGTACAGACTCCATAATCATACCCTTTGCCTCACCAGAGCCAAATCTTGGGCACTTACATTTCAAAAGATATGAATCACACTTGTATCCCTTAAACTCTATAGGCGAATGACTATTAATACTTCTATCATTTCTAAGTTCGACAAGATGCTTGTCAATCTGTGTAGCAAATTCAATACAACTATCCATAGCAGCTATTTTAAGTGGAGCTACTGGTATTGACATATCTTTAGTAATTATCTCTGACATTGTACACCTCTTCTCTCATATTCGTGAATGCTTTATCAACCTGTCAACAGGCCATAATAAGGCATAATAAAACATAATATATTTTACCTTAAATATCCATACTCGTCAACGCTTTTGTATTTAATCAAATCTATACAAAGCTTAGAATTTATGGTATAATTATGTCGTATAAAGTCGAAACGGAGGGATAAAAATATGGCAGATATCAATACAGAAACAAACACTGCAAACACCACTGATACATGTGGTCTAAATAAAGAAAATAAACAGGTTAAAAAATCAAAGAAAACAAAAGTTGTATTCTATTTTATGGCATTACTTTTGTTGTGTACAACCGCTCTTTCAGGTTATATCGCTTATAATATTTATCTGATGAATAATGAAACTAATGAAGTTAACACTTCTAATACTCCATCAGATGATGATAACAAGTTCGTTATACCTGACAATTATCAGCTTCTAGGCAATGATGTAATTGAAGCTTTAAAAAATGAAGCTTACTACAATGGCCGTGACACACTTCTATCCAATATTAAAACTATGGCAGAAGATGGTACTACAACTTTGCGAATATTAAGAACACTCTATCCAGAGTATCTAGTATATTCCCAGACTGGTGGATATGTATTTAAAGATATCAATAAAGACCTAGCTATGCATGATTACGATATAAAAGGATTTAAGATTACAGAAAACGAAAACTCTGTACCAACTAAGGTTGAATATTATGAGGATAATAAGCTTGTAAGCTATACTGGTATAGATGTCTCTAAGCATAATGGAACAATAGATTGGACAAAAGTAAAAAATGCCGGCATTGATTTTGCTATTCTACGTGCAGGAAACCGTGGTTATGGCTCTGAGGGTAAACTTCTTACAGATAACACTTTTGATGCAAATGCCAAGGGTGCTACTGAAAATGGTATTGCAATCGGTGCCTACATCTTCTCCGAAGCTATAACTGTTGAAGAAGCTATCGAGGAAGCTAACCTTGTCTTATCTATGATAGAACCTTATGAGATCACTTATCCTGTCATAATAGATATCGAAGAAATCGCCAATGATACTGGCAGAAACGAAAGTCTTACACCAGCTCAGCTCACTGATATTGTATTAGCATTCTGTGATCATATAAAGAAAGCTGGTCACACACCTATGATTTACGCCAATCTAAAAGGATTCGTAGGTATGTTAGAGTTTGAACGTCTTGAAGGCATTGAGAAATGGTATGCCTACTACGGTAACGAATTGTACTTCCCTTATGACGTATCTATGTGGCAATATACATCTTCTGGTGTTGTTGATGGTGTAAATGGTAAAGTTGATTTGAATATTTCATTTAAGAATTATAAAAAGGATTAAATTCCTCCAAAAGCGTTGATAATATGATTTATATTCTTGTCATCGATTGCTATAACGTCAAATCTGCATGGTGGCTCTATGTTTTTATAATATCTACACAGATAATTTTGTGCCACCTTATATATAATCTGTTGCTTATGTACATTAACAGCTTCGGCAGAATAGCCGAAGCTGTTTTTTGTCCGATACTTAACTTCTACAAAGACTATATAATCTCCATCCTTGGCGATTATATCTATCTCGCCCTTATAACACCTGTAATTACGTTCTATTATCTTATAGCCCTTATCCTCTAAATACTTACAGGCCAATATCTCATAGTCAGTTCCTAGTTGTCTTTTATTCATATATTCCCCTCTAATTTATTAACTTAGATTTAATCTTATCCATCTTATCTACAAATACCAATATCTCCGCTACTACCCCATATAACTCAGGCGGTATCATTTCACCAAGTTCTAGCTTAGATAATGTTTTAGCAAGCTTAGCGTCTTCATATACAGGTACATCTGTCTCCTCTGCCTTTTCTAGAATACGCTCAGCTATCATACCCTTACCAGTTGCAAGGACTGTAGGTGCTTCATCTCCTGGATTATATGACAAGGCCACTGCTATTTTCTGTTTTTCATCCTGTTTACCTTCATTTGCATTGTAATTCAACATAAATACCTATCTTTCCTTGAAAATACAAATCATCTTAAGCCCTTACGTCGAAAGAATATCTTTTTATAGATATCTGTGGCTTATCAGTCTCTAAAACCTTATCAAATGGTGTTGTTCCCTCTGACTCTTGGCTTTGTTCTACGTTAAAGCTTGTTGTATATCCCTTTTTCTCAAGCTTTGTCGCAAGCTCTGGCAGATGTTCTTCCACTATTTTTATAGAATCTCTATCATCCAAAACAAACTTTATAGAAACAAAATTCCTCTCCATAGTCACATGAACGTCAGTTGCTCCTAGATTATCCATATCTAAATGTAAGAATGCTGTTACCACGTCCTTATCAAGGGGCATACCCTTCTTGCGATTAAACACATATAAATCTCCATGAGCCTTATTCTCATTAAACTTAACTGGTAATTGAATATATGATGCCATCTGATTTAAATCCTGCATAAACTGCATATTATTTCTTATATTTGCTGCTGTCTGTGCAAGCTTGCTAGTGCTTTCACCTGCCTTTTCCAACACAGAAAGCATAGCTTGTGTCTTATTATCTAGATTTTCATATAGCTTCTTAACTGTCTTTTTTGATTCATCGCCTTCTTCTGATAACTGCTTTGCATCTAACTCAAAGCTTCTCTCCACTCTGTCTTTTATGAAATCTTTAAACTCATCTGACTTAAAAAAATCCTTTAATTCACCGCCTGACAATGTATCAAGCTTGTTTATCACTTGTTCAAACGGCATAACACTTTTGTATTCTGCCTTGTATTCATCTGCTATATAAAACGCATCCTGTTCCATCAACCCCATATTTTTTAAATATTCAATATCCATATCAGGCATATTTTCTTGACTAAATACAGGAAGTGGCATATCAGATGATTTATTTGCAAATGCTGTTTTTGTTGTATCGTGAGTTTCTTCTGAAATAAGTAGTTCTTTATTCAGTATATTTACAAGCTCCTTCGCCACTGACACAACTTTAGTCTCTTCTCCTGTCATCAACATATCTTCAAGCATCTGTGGCATATCCGTAGCTACACTTTCTGCCTGAGCCATAATTCTATGCTCATAATTCTTATAGGCCATAAACTGGTCCACATTACTCTGTGTCAATGGTATCCCATGTTTTTCCATAGCTACAATATTTTCTGGACTTTCAGTTTTGAAACCATCTATTTTTTTAATCATGTCTATAACACTTTTCTTATCAATAGACATTTCATGCTTCATCATAGCTTTGATAATATTTATATTTCGTTCTGTAGTTGGAAGTTCTGCAGCCTCTAAGGACTTTAAGAGTACATTTGTATTATAGCTATTTACTTTTACGGGCTTAATAGTAACTGTACTACCATTATTAGATGTAACGTTAAATGTAATATGGTCACCAATGTTTAAATTTTTCGCTTCTGATGTTGATGCATTAAGCATTTTTTCACCACTAAGTAGTAACTTAATCACACTTCCTCGCACATCAATAATGTCACCGGCGAATATTGAACCTGGCTTCATCTGAGCCAATATCATATTACCGTTAATAGATGCAGCCTGTCTAACCGCTCCAGCATTTGTTACAGATTGACCGCCTCCAGTATTAAGACCAGCAGAGGTCCCCCTTGTACTTGACACATTTGATGAGCTATCTGATATCTTACTTCCAATTGTATTCATAAAGAGAACCTCCTTTCCTTGATTTATAATTTAATTTACACTAAATTCTTTATAAAACTTTGTCTATGTATAGGTGATGGACCTATATTCTTCAACGCCTCTAGATGTACAGGTGCACCGTAGCCTTTATTGCCAGCAAAATCATACCCTGGATACATCTTATCATACTGAACCATCATTCTATCTCTCGTCACTTTAGCTATTATACTAGCAGCTGCAATAGATATACTCTTGGCATCTCCCTTTATGATAGGTACCTGTTGAATATCCACACCTGGTATTTTTACAGCATCATTAAGCAACACATCCGGCTTAATCCTCAATGCCCCTATCGCCTTTCGCATTGCGCTATAAGTAGCCTGTAATATATTTATATCATCTATAACAGTGTGGTCTTCTATGCCTATACCTACTGCCACAGCTTGTTCCATTATTTGATCATACAACTCTTCTCTCTTTTTTTCAGAAAGTTTCTTCGAATCATTGATGTATAATATATTACAATCCTTTGGTAATATAACAGCGCATGTAACAACAGGGCCTGCAAGAGGACCTCTTCCTACCTCATCTATACCTGCAATATAACCATATGAATCATACTTCTTCTCGTATTCTTTCATCTGCTCGATTCTTGCAACCTCGGCAGTATACTTTATATATACTTTATCGTACTTATCCACCAGTTTCTGTATGCCCGGTCTCTCGTCCTCTCTAAACCTATCACATACCTGTGGTAGCTCTGGCACTGATGTATTTTCAAATATTGCTTTTATATCTGCAATTTTCATTTGTTCCATTATTATCTCCTCTTTACTGGTACTTTAACGAACCTATACTCTCAAACGGCCACAATCTAAAACATGCCCTTCCAACTATAAGTTCTTTTTTAACAACTCCTACACCAGAAGAACGACTATCTTCACTTTCGTTTCGATTATCACCTAGTACAAAATATTCATCCTTACCTAAAGTTACTTTTTCACAGTTTGGATATTTTGACTGACCTACATAAAATCCATAATATTCTTTAAGTTTCTCAAACTCACCGGTTTCCTCATTTAATATATATATATTATTATTATCCATATATAACGTTTCTCCCGGCAAACCTATTACACGTTTGATATACAGCTGACTATAATCATACTTATACTTAAAAGCTATCAAATCAAATCTTTTTGGTTCTTCTGACCTGTATGTTACCTTGTCTATAATGATAATATCATCATCCGACAAGGCTGGGCGCATAGAATCACCGCTTACTAACATTGGTGCAAAGAAAAAGTTTATTATAATTACACATATAACACCTACCACCAGTGCCAAACTAAGAAACTTAATCAGACTCTTTACACCATCATTCAGTTGTCTATACCATGTAATCATCTCATCCACAAGCTTATACCTCTGGCTTCTCCAAACTTATCTTTCCAATCTTACCTGATCTAAAATCATCTATAAGAATAGCTGCCGCCTTATCTATATCTACCAATTCACCCTTTTTAAGACATCCTCTCTTTATAGCCACAGCCTCCAATATATCTATAGGTTTCATAGTTTCATCTACGTCGTATCTCTCCTGCAACTTTCCTGGATAATCATTAGTCAATATCTTAATAAGCTCCAATGACAATTCCGCAATGTTCAATATATCGTCATTGATAGAGCCTGATATCGCAAGTCTTATACCTACCTGCTGATCCTCGAACTTTGGCCACAAAATACCCGGTGTATCTAACAACTCCAAGCCCTTATTAAGCTTAATCCACTGTTTTCCTTTTGTAACTCCAGGCTTATTACCTGTCTTTGTACATGCTTTTTTAGCGTAAGAATTTATAAATGTAGACTTTCCAACATTCGGTATACCTACAACCATAGCTCTTACAGGGCGGTTTAATATACCCTTTTTTCTGTCTCTCTCTATCTTTTCCTTACACGCTTCCTGTATAACACCATTAATAGTCTTCATACCACTTCCGCTTCTAGCATCTAGTTTCACAACAAAGAAGCCCTTTTCCTTGAAGTAGGCACTCCACATATTATTGGTACGTTCATCTGCCAAGTCAGATTTGTTTAACAATATCAGTCTTGATTTATTCTTAGCCAATCTATCTATATCTGGATTTCTGCTACTTAGAGGTAATCTGGCATCTACAAGCTCTATAACCAAATCTATAAGCTTAATATCTTCCTCCATCATTCTCTTTGCCTTGGTCATATGACCTGGATACCACTGAATATTCATGTTTATTCCTCCATAAGGTTTTATTTTATAAAATTAATACGATTAAATGGCGATGAAATCATCCACGCCTTTCCTAAAATACTATCCCGCTTAATATTTCCAACATACTCAAATCGACTATCCTCTGATAGATTTCTATTATCACCCATAACAAAATATTCATCCATAGGTATCTTTACATATTCATCAACATATCCCGGTTCAAACTTGTCCTTGGTATAAACATCATCGAGTATGATTTCTTCCTTACCTTTTCGTATATATATCTTACTATCTTTTATCTTTATCTCTTCGCCTGGCAGACCTATTATTCGCTTAATAGAAGCATCGCCATCTTCATTCTTATACACAATTATATCGTATCTCTTAGGTTCACCTATCACATAGGACAACTTATTGATTAACACACTGTCTGAATTACTTAATACAGGTGACATAGAATTACCTATCATATCAGCAGTATCACACATATAGATAATAAAAAATATAGCAATAGCTATCACCGCTATAACATCCACTACCCATTTTACTACCACATCTATTACAAAATTTTTGTCTGGAATCGGATTGAAATATCCCATACTATCCTCCCATATAAAAACAATATTATCGCATAATCTCAATGGAGATTATAAAGCAAAAAAGGAACAAATACAACTGTATTTGTTCCTGATTCGTTCAAATTATTACTTAACGAGCTCTTTAACCTTAGCAGCCTTACCAACTCTATCTCTTAAGTAGTTAAGCTTAGCTCTTCTAGCCTTACCAAGTCTAATAACCTCAATCTTCTCGATAGATGGTGAATGTAATGGCCAAGTCTTCTCAACACCGATACCGTTAGAGTTCTTTCTAACTGTAAATGTCTCTCTTGAGCTGCCACCCTGTCTCTTTAATACTGTTCCCTCGAAAACCTGAATTCTCTCACGGTTTCCTTCCTTAATCTTAGCGTGTACTCTTACAGTATCACCTACGTGGAACTCTGCAACTGTTTCCTTTAACTGAGCTTCCTCAATCTTCTTAATAATCTCGTTCATCTTATGAACCTCCTTAAATATTTCGACATTCTTAATACATAATTCGTAACAGAGGAATATCTCTAATCTGTATGTAACATAATTACACAACCTATAAACTTATACCATACTTTGCTAAATATTGCAAGCTTTTTATAAATTAATTCTTCTATTTTTTTATTACACAATACCAAGAAATTTCTTATCCTTCTTCGTCAACTCTACCTTTTCAAACAAGTCTGGTCTTCTCTCTCTTGTAAGCATCAAAGACTGCTCTCTTCTCCATTTGTCAATATTGGCATGATGACCACTAAGTAAAACTTCCGGAACACACTCGCCCTCCCACACTTCTGGTCTAGTGTACTGAGGATACTCTAACAAATTATCTGTAAATGTCTCCGTCTCAGCAGATATATCATTATTTAATACACCTGGTATATGACGAGATATTGCATCTATCATAACCATAGCCGGTAATTCTCCACCTGTAAGCACAAAGTCCCCTATTGAAACCTCATCTGTTACAATTCTATCAAGAACTCTCTTATCTATTCCTTCATAATGTCCGCATAAGAACACCAAGTTATCTTCTGTAGCCAATTCCTTTGCCATATCTTGATTAAAAGTCTTACCTGTAGGTGTCATAAATATAACTCTTGGCTTATTATCCGTTTTATTTTTTTCTTCCTCTATCTTAGAAACCACATGCTTGTAGCAATCATATACAGGCTGCGCCTGCATAACCATGCCTGCACCACCACCGTAAGGATAATCATCTACATGTCTATGCTTATCAGTAGTAAAATCTCTTATATCTATAGCTTCAATAGATAGCAGTCCCTTTTCTTTTGCTTTACCGATGATACTGGTATTTAATCCATTCATAACCATATCTGGAAACAATGTCATAACATAATAGTGCATACTATCTCCTCGTTATCTCTATATCTAATCCATCAATCCATCCATAACATGAACAGTTATCTTTCTCTGTTCCAAATCAACATTAAGTACACATTCTGGGATATTTGGTAATAATAGCTCCTTGTCTGTATCATTTAACTTCACAACAAATACATCATTTGCACCTGTCTGAAGAACATCATACATTACACCCAATTCCTTATCTTCCTCATCTACAACCACCATATCTATAAGATCTGCAATATAATATTCGCCCTCATTAAGTGGTGTTGCATTTTCTCTTGTAACAAGTAAGTCACATCCCTTGTACTTTTCTATATCATTTATATTATCAATACCTTTAAACTTCAATATAACAAGATTCTTAAAGAACTTTACCTCTTGAATGTCTAACGTAAGTTTTTCTCTCTTTGTATCTAATATTACATTTTTAAGTTTCTTAAAACGAGCTGGTGCATCTGTAGTTGGAAACACCTTTACTTCGCCTCTAACTCCATGTGTATTGGCTATAACGCCTACTCTAAATAAATCCTCCATTTAGCTCTCCTCATCTTCTTTCAATATCCCATATATATTAGCGGAGCGTATTTTTATGGTATAAGGAAGTTTGAAGAACTTTCCTATACCATAAAAATAGGGCGTACATAATACGCCCTATCACTGATTACTACTGTAAAATATCTACAATAACCTTCTTGTCATCCTTAGATGCAGCTGCCTTTACTACAGAACGAATTGACTTAGCGATACGACCCTGCTTACCGATAACTTTACCCTTATCAGACTCTGCAACCTTTATCTCTACTAATAATCCTTTTTCTGTTTCTCTTTCAGTAACAACCACTTCATCAGGCGAATCAACCAGTGCTTTTGCAATTACTTCTACTAATTCTTTCATACTACACCTCGCCTTGTCCCAATGGGTTAAATTACTTCTCGATTCCAGCCTGCTTTAATAACTTAGCAACAACCTCTGTTGGCTGAGCACCATTTGCTAACCACTTCTTAGCAGCTTCCTCATTTACTGTAACTGCGCTTGGCTCAAGGTTTGGATCGTATGTTCCGATCTCCTCGATAAATCTACCATCTCTTGGAGCTCTTGAATCTGCAACAACGATTCTATAGAAAGGTGCCTTCTTCTGTCCCATTCTCTTTAATCTCATTTTTACTGCCATGTTAATGTACCTCCTTGGTTTGTTTAAATGTTTGATTTTTTCATTATATTTAAAAGAACTTTGGTTCCTTTAAAACTTAGTTAATTGTTGCTAAAATGGAAATTTCATCTTACCGAACATTCCACCGCCACGTTTTCCCTTCATCATACCGCCCATCTGCTTCATCATCTTTCTTGACTGCTCGAACTGCTTAACTAATCTATTGACCTCAGCAATATCTACGCCAGCACCTTTTGCGATACGATTTTTTCTAGATGGATTGAGCACTGAAGGGTTTGCTCTCTCTGCTGGTGTCATAGAATATATGATAGCCTCTACTCTGCCCATCTGCTTTTCATCAGGAAGTGCTGCTCCCTTTAGCTGACCGCCTAGTCCTGGTATCATATTCATAACATCTGCCAGACCACCCATATTTTTAATCTGCTGCATTGACTCAAGATAATCATCGAAACCGAAATCTGCTTTCTTAATCTTCTGAGTCATAGCCTTTGCCTTCTCGGCATCTACTGTTGCCTCTGCCTTCTCTATAAGCGATAATACATCACCCATACCTAAGATTCTAGACGCCATTCTGTCTGGATGGAACTGCTCTAAATCAGAAAGTTTCTCACCCATACCTACATATATTATAGGCTTTCCTGTGACACTTCTTATTGAAAGTGCCGCACCACCTCTTGTATCACCATCAAGCTTAGTGATGATAACACCATCAATACCAATCTTTTCATCGAAGGTCGATGCAACATTTACCGCATCCTGACCTGTCATAGCATCGACAACTAGAAGTGTCTGTGTTATATCAATGTTTTCTCTTATCTCTACAAGCTCATTCATAAGTTCTTCATCTATATGAAGTCGACCTGCTGTATCGATAATGACAACATTCATATCATTTGATTTGGCATGCTCCATAGCTGCCTTTGCAATATTTACCGGCTTGTGACCTGTTCCCATAGCAAATACTTGAACACCTTGTTTCTCACCGTTTACCTTTAACTGCTCTATAGCAGCTGGTCTGTAAATATCTGCTGCAACAAGTAATGGTTTCTTACCCTTCGCCTTAAGCTTTCCAGCTATCTTGGCTGCTGTAGTTGTCTTACCAGCACCCTGAAGACCCATCATCATGATGACTGTAATCTCATTACCAGACTTAAGCTTTAACTCTGTTGTATCAGAGCCCATAAGCTTAACCATTTCCTCGTTTACTATCTTTATAACCATCTGTCCAGGTGTGAGGCTTGTCATAACATCCTGACCAACTGCTCTCTCCTGCACAGAACTTATAAACTGCTTAACTACCTTGAAGCTTACATCCGCCTCTAACAGCGCCATCTTAACTTCCTTCAATGCTGACTTTACATCATCCTCAGTAAGTCTACCCTTGCTTCTAAGGTTCTTAAAAACATTTTGCAATTTTTCCGATAAGCTCTCAAATGCCATACCCGACTTTTTACCCTTTCTTTCCGTATGAATTTCTAAGCAAAACTCCTACGAAATTTTGGTCATTTCTATAATTCTTCAAGAATATGTCCTGAAAGACTGTCTATTCTATCGATTATATCCCTTTCACTTTCTGATTCACAAGTTTTAAGCTCTCGAAGCTTACAAACCTCTGCCTTCACCTGCTTAACCATATCCTTAGTAGTTTGGAAACGTTCCAACAAATGAAGCTTTTGCTCATAACCTACAAGGATTTTCTCACATCTTTTCACCATATCGTGAACCGCTTGACGACTAATTCCTCGTTCGTCTGCAATCTCGCTTAATCCGATATTGTTAAAGAAATAGTCTTCACAGATAGATTTCTGATGGTCTGTCAATAACTCACCATAAAAATCATAAAGTAATGATAATTTTAGGATTTCTTCCATCTTTTCCATACTTAATCTACCTCACTCGACAAGCAAAAAAGCTTGACACCGTCCATTATATTACTATAAACAAAAACATGTGTCAAGCGTTTTTTCTTTACATATTTAATTTTCGTCAATTAGTTGATGCATATATGTCATGTAATCAGTCCTACCCTCTTTTAGAAACTGAATAGCTGACGACGGATGAGCATTCATAATACCTGTAAGAAGGTATGGTATATCGTATCCCCACATAACACCTTCCGCTTTAAGTTTCAATATATGTTTCTCCACAAAGTTCATAACCGGCGTAAGGCTATACTTCGGATTCTTGAGGAAGCCAAGCAATGACTCCATATAACAGTTACCAGCACCTCTACCCATACCAGATACTGTAGCATCAAGGAGACTTACGCCATGTGTCAATGCCTCAATGGTATTGGCAAATGCAAGTTGCTGATTATTGTGAGCATGGATACCAATCGTTTTATTGTACTTAGCGCCTATCTCAAGATATCTATCTGCAAGCTTACTCATTTGCTCTGGATAGAAGGAACCAAAGCTGTCTACAAGATATATACAATCAACACCAGACTGTGCCAATAGTTCAAGACCATTATTCAAATCCTCTTCATTAACCTTAGATATGGCCATAATATTTACAGTAGTCTCATAGCCCTTCTCTTTAGCATCTTCAATCATCTCGATAGCTGATGGTATCTGATGAATATATGTAGCAGTTCTTACCATGTCTATAACACTATCTTTTCTATCAATGATATCTCTCTTGTAGTTTGTTCTACCTACATCAGTCATAACTGCTATCTTAAGGTCGCTATCATTATCGCCAACTATAGCTCTGATATCCTCCTCCTTGCAGAACTTCCATTTACCAAAATCCTCTTCCTTAAATACATCTGTTGAAGCCTTATATCCAAACTCCATATAATCAACGCCTGCTTCTATATTCATCTTATATAAGTCCTTAACGAACTCATCTGTAAATCTAAAATTGTTTACAAGACCTCCGTCACGCAATGTAGCATCCAACACCTTGATATCAGGTCTGTACGAAATAAGTGTTCCTTTTTTATTTGTTCCCAATGTCATGTCCTCCTTAATGTCAGTTTAATTATACGCTTTAAAGTGTTGCACTTTAAAGCCTTAAATCATTTATATATAGTACACCTTTTTTTTAATTTTGTCAAGCAAATGCAAAAACACCTAGAGACCTTTTACAATCTCTAGGTGTTAACCACTAAACTATAACCTTTTTACTAAGTCTCTTAACAGCATCCATAGCCAATGCCGAACGCTCGCACTCGTCAGCTGACATAGTTATCTGATAACAAAGTGGACTACCCTTCATATATTCACAAGCATAACTAAGTCCATTTGTTCGCTCATCAAGGAAAGGTCTATCTATCTGGTTAGGATCTCCTAAAAGTATAACCTTTGTTCCCTTGCCTGCTCTGGTTATAATACCCTTCACCTGATTAGGTGTCATATTCTGAGCCTCATCTATGATAAGATATGTCTGTGCCAATGAACGACCACGAAGATAATTCATCGCCTCTGCCTGTATGATACCTCTCTCAAATATCTCATCTATCTTATCCTTAAGCTCTCGCTCATTCTTATATCTCTCATCATCATTTGAGTCTATAAGCTGCTCCAGATTATCAACAACCGGTCTCATAAGCGGAGATATCTTATCCTTCTCGCTACCAGGCAGAAAGCCTATATCAGAATCAAATTGTGCATTCGGTCTACATATAAGTACTCTTCTGTACTCGCCAGTTGGACGATTGAGAACCTTCTCCAAGCCTACTGCTATAGAGTAGAAGGTCTTAGCTGTACCTGCCATACCCTTTACTATAACAAGTGGTGCCTCCTCTGCTGGCTGCATCAATGCCTCCTGAAGGAAATACTGTCCGCTATTTCTAGGACGTACACCGTATGGTGACTCCTTAGCATACTCTAGGCGTACTATTCTGTCTCCCTCAACACGGCCAAGTATGGTCTTGTTAATAGACTGGTCAGCACGAAGAGTAACGAATTGATTCTCTATAAGCATCGGAGTCTGCTTGTTACCATCTTCATCACAAGTATATACATCTTCCACACTTATGCCTATGCGCTTAAACTCATCAAATAAATGCTCAGCCGCATACACCTCTATACGACCTGTATACTGCTCATCGCCAAAGGATACCTGCTCTGTGATGAAATCCTCCGCCGGTATACCCATAACCTGTGCCTTGATACGCACCATCATATCCTTTGTAACTAATATAACCTTCTTGCTATCATCTGCTATAACGGTCTTACAAGTCATAAGAATACGATTATCACTCTTGCTATACGAAAGCGATGCCGGTATCTCAACATCCTCTCTCTCTACAACAACCTTTAACATACCGCCACCTTTAAGCGGTATACCCTCTAGCAAGTCGCCGTGACTTCTCATGTTCTCTAGATACCTAATGGCACTACGGGCATTTCTACCCTTCTCACCTTCGGCTCTTTTCATTGCATCCAATTCCTCAAGCACTGTCACTGGGATAACCACGTCATTATCCTCAAAACACTCAAACGCGTAAGGTGCCTGAATAAGTACATTTGTGTCAAGTACATAAGTCTTTACCATAGCTGTCATCCTCCTGTCCCTGTTGGCATATTTTGTTTCCATATTTAGTTCCTACACTGTCTTATCTTTAATTATATTATAGCATTTCTTGCAGAAAGATACAATTGATATATTAACCAAATCCCAATTTTATAGAAATTGCAATAATATTAAAACAGACTATAGCCATAAATTAACTATAGTCTGTTCATAAACATTAGCTTAAATACGGTACTAAATAAGCACTTATAATTTGACCCACTGCATTATAAACCAACATAAAAGGGATACAAAATATAATTACTTTAAAAAAATCTATATAATATCCTCCCTTAATGTTATTCTTTTGCCTAGTGTATATGTACATACATAACAGAACAATACATATTATAACAGCTATCATTAGTATTGCCTTACTTACTGGATATGAAATTCCCTTTCATAATTACCTCCTCTTGTTATTCTTATCCTATTTTATCATAATAAGCGGCTAACCAATCACTGATAATGCCATCTGTTATACCTAATATCAAGAAAAATGGCCATATATATACAATCGCTACGATAGCATCTATGAGTGTCCCTATACAGAAAAACTTCTTTTTTCTCAAAAAACCATACACACAAATAAGTATAATAAACAGAACCAGCGATACAGGTGCAATCATCATTGTCGCAGGATATCTTATCGGGTGCTGATTAGTTTCACCAAATGCTGAAAATATCATTATGTTAAAAAGCGCCCACAGACCCAAACTACATACTGCCGATAAACTTAACGCTACAAAAGTTGTCATTGGTTTACAATGTTCTGATATCTTACTTTTAAATAAGAAAACAACTACGCCTGTTATAGCAAGTGTAACTGCACTGTGCGTAATAGTCATTTCTATTTCTGAAAGTTGCATTGTATCTGCAATATCAAACATAAATAGCATAATTGGATAAATAAGTAGCACAATGATTAACATAAAAGCAATTAAGATGTATTGAATTATATGTTTTTTCATACCAAACCTCTCTTTAAGTTCCTAAATACAATCATAGTTATCACATCTATAACTATACCAATACACAATAAATCCTTTCGTCTAAGAAATATATCTATAACCATTAAAACAAAAAATATACAGTTAGGTACTTATATCAAAATTTTAAAACAGCCTTATGGTATACTCAAATAATATAACACTAACCCGTTGCTTACAATTCCGTGAATCGCAAGATATGTAAGAATAAAAGGTATTAAGTATAGAAAAAATATAACTATATCTATCAATATATCCGTTTTCAATTCTTTCTTTTTTCTCACTAAATAATATAGCACTAATAGTATTACAAATAGTACAACAGATAAAAGCAAAGTAAAAGCACTAGCAGAATTTGCAATCGGCCTTTCCCCAGCAGTACCAAACATCCATATTGACCATTGAATCAAAAATGAATATACAATCATTGCAAAAGTGGCAGACATTACAAACGCTATTACAGCTGTTATAATTTTAAAATTCTTTAACATATACCTATTAAATTTAGTCACAATTATACCTGAAAACAAAAACATTATTCCCCATATTTTCAATATAGAACTCTCACTTTTTATTGAAACTGTATCTATATTGCATATCTCAACTATATTTGCATAAAACATACCGACAACAAATACCGCTAATCCAATTGTTAAAAATAGGGTTGCGCTTTTTTTCATAAGAATCTCCTTTCATAATATTGTAAACAATGTGTTTTAATAATAACCATGGTTTTCTATATGCCACTGCACAATTGTACTTGATAAATCATAATATGGTTGATAAATATCTGAATAACTCTCATCATCAACTATTGACATATCCGCTCGAATTGAAGAAGCATATATATCCAATAATCGTTTATCTGTAATCAAACCTGTAATTGCATCCTCTACTTCGCCTAAACCAATAAATTCTGCATGGCTATCTATCTCTGCCGCAAATGAATTAAATGTTACATTTCCTGTATAACAAGCTAGTATTGCAGCTTTTTCACACCATTGAAGATTATTTTTATCTTTAATATAAATAATATTGTTCTCAAAATCATATATGGTTGTTTCGTATAAAGTATTTCTTATTCTAAGTTCATCTAATACTCTATCAATTCGACTCTCGCCAGATTTCAATGTATTATGTACATTTAACTTTCCGTCCAAAGCAAAATTAGCAATAAATGATACATATTTTTCTCCAATTAAATATCCCCCATCACTATACTGTGAATCAAAATATTTAGCTAAAATAGTACTATGTTTTTGCGTACCCGGACCAGTCACTTTATCTAATTCCTGCAATAATGCATATCTATTTTCTATCGAATTATTTAATAGACAATCAAGCAATTCATCTATGTCTAATTCTATAAACGATACAGTAACACCAGGGTCATTACCATCATAACTATCATATTCTATTTCTCGCATTTTGTATAACCCATATGCAACATTTGTCCCGTTATCAACTGCATATAAATACCAATCATCATAATAATATGCTGTTGGCCTTGTTTCTGAATTGTCTGCTTTAACTGGCAAACTAGATATACCTTTTTTACTAAATATTTTACTTAATGGAGTAGTCGTTAAATAGAATCCATCTCCTGTACTATCACAAGTAGACGCCGTAATATATCCTCCATCTATTAATGTATCAAACAGCTCTGGATACCCGACACAAATATCAATGTATACATAATAGTAACTGCCGTTGCGATATGCGCGACCAGTTATAGTTGCCTTTCCCTCTGCGACTCCTGTCACAGTTCCAGTACTACTATCCACCGTTACGATACTATTATCACTTGAATACCAATAAAACGACTGACTTATATTTGTTCCCGAATATGATATTGGTGTTAACCCGAATGCTGACAAGGTTACTGTTTCTTTCACATCTACTTGCTTTGTTGGTCTTGATACAACTGTCTTTTTTGATGTATCGTAAAGCATTACTCCACAAGGAGGATTGCTTACCTTAGTTATAGACCATCTACAATTTGGATTCGGATTATATGATGTCGCCACAACATTTGCACCTACAGATTTAGAACCACCTTGAACCTGCATAGTTTTAGTAGCCACACCATTGTTCATAAACTCATATCCTGATGTACACCACTCAATTCTCCATTCAGCATAATCCGGTACACCTGCTAATGTATCTGTTGTTCCGATACTGTATATATCAACATTTGTACCAGTAACATCCAACGCCATATTTAATTTATGCATAGATCTGACACTATATCGCCCATTCCCTAGATAACATATCTTCCACATCTGGCGTAACTTATACTGTATTCTCTACATATGAAGTTAATATAATATCTTCCTTTATGCCCGACAGCAACGGTGTATACTTTAAGCTTGTTTCCTCTCCAAAGTATCCATCATATATAACACTATTGTTATTAAGAGTTGCTTCAATACTCTGTTCTGCCCCTTGTGGTATTATTTTAACTGTATATCCACTAAATCCAACATCTATACCCTCTGATGGATTGTCCGGCAAAGATAAATCTACATCACTCTCTGTCAAAGTATACCCTTCTTCTTTTTCTCTCTTTAGAGTTATATCTTTTTCTCTCACTTCGCCGTTTTTATCTATGTATTTAACATTTTCTTTCATCATATAGACAGTTCTTGTACCATCATCATTATCAAACACATATGTATTTAATGATTCAAGGTCATCTCTACGATTCTTGTGTCCCATTTTATCAAAATCTTTTTTATCTATAAAATGGAACATCTTATTATCCTGACCTTTATTTGACTTTATCCCCTTTTCTTTATCCTTTTCTTTATCCTTTTCTTTATCATCATGCTTTTCCTTGTGTACAGATTCTTCTTGTAATGTTTTGTTTGCTCTCGATAGTCTATCATCTCTTCGTTCCGGTTTTGCTGACACTGGAACCGTTAATGTTGTAACAATTAGACAAATCAATAGAAGCAAAGATACTATTCTTGTCTTAAATATGTTTTTCATCACTTTTATCTCCTCACGTTCTTGTATATTTCTTCATTTGTGCACATCGAAGATATATACATATTACATTACTACTTTAAACAAGAACAGTTCAAGTTGGTCGGAAATTAAAAAATTTTAAAATTTCCGACCAACTTGAACTGTTCATTTATAAACATTTATCTCATAATATAAGTGTTTTAAAACATACAAAAGCGCGCGCGATAGAAAATATAATACAAAGGAGATTGATTTATGAAGAAATTAATCACAGTTATTTTAGCAATGGCTATTATTGTAACTATCGTCGCAACACCTACTTTCAAGGTTAATTCGCCAACTTTTAAAGTTGGAACCACTGTTAGTAACAATAAAACAAATAGCGGTACTGTCATTTCTAGATAATAGCATTTCTATAAAATGCTTCATCCTCTTTATCACCTGTAAGCTGGCTAAAAATAATACAGTTGTTTAACTCGGCATTAAAGCTAGAACTATTCTTTTCACACTCATTATTGTTCCATGCAATATTATATAGATTAGGATGAATTTGACTAGCTCGCCTAAGTTTAAGGGATATTTTTATCAGCTTATGGGATATTTCATTTGATTCTTGAAACATACCTAAATCACCAAATAAATTTGCTATATATTCCATAACCATCTCATATATTCCTATTCTGCCATCTATGAGTTTTTGTTCCTCTATATCGTCCATATACTTTTTCATTATTTTGCTATAAATTTGTGCTTCATCATACCTTTGAAGTTCTTTATATGTACTTGATATAGAACAAAGCAATGTTATTTCTTCTGTTGTAATAAATATCCGATTCTTATCTACTATTTCATCTAACTTAATTGTTTTTTCTAAAGCATCTATCAAATTACCTATATGCTCTTCACTGGTTATTTGTCCTGTTCGTATGTTATTTATACTCTCCATTCCATTTATAATTTGCTGATTAATCTTATTATCCATCGGAACTAATTTTCGTAATTTTGCAATTAAACTCTCAACTTCATTATATCTAAAAGACGCCGTTGCAAATCTAAGCTCATCTAATAATCTTAACGCTTCTTTTTTATCAGTTACAATTCCAAGATTAACATAACTAGGATATAATGATAATTGTTCTAATATATTCATAACATTTGATTTATAGACTGATTTTTTTAACTTTTCAAAACGTCGTATTGTTATAACAGACACATCATCATTTGCCAAATCCTCTTGAGTCTTATCTAACATATCTCTTCTAATTTTAACTATATCATTGAGGCAATACATTCCACTTTCTCTATATAAGAAAGCATCGTTAGTCATATACTCATTTTTTCCATACATAGCGTATATTTGTTTCAATAAGTTACAATATAATTCCGAATTTGTAATCTTTTCATTCCAGATTGCAACTATGCTTTCATCATTTAAAAATCTTATCAAAGATGATAATATATCCTTCTTGATTTCTAATAATTCCACTAAATATAATAAAGACTTTCTTTGCTTTATCAATTCGATGGCATCTTCACAATATCCCAAAATTTCTTTATATATAGCGTATTGACTATCTGAATCTAGTTTTTCTATATCATCAATCAGTCCTCTATACATATATACTACTATTTTAGGATATACTTTAAGTTGCGACCACTTACCATATTTTTCATCTTTAATATAAGTTATCATTATTTTATATACATTTAAGAGTTTTAAAAAAGAGGTTCCTCTGTATTTTTTGCTTATATATTCTATATAAATATTTAATTCTAATGGCGACATCAAGCATCTATGTATATCCATAATATCAAAACTTGAAACTGTACACATTAAAGCTTTTTTGTATGTTTCTTCAGCGATATGATTATAATTGGTCTCGTCTGTGCATCTAATAATTTGCAATTCCATAAATATATAAAACTGCTCTTCAATATTAATTCTACTCTTATTCTTTATTTTACTAATATAATTTCGATATGATTGCAACATCTCAGTAGCTTTCTCATACTCACCATCCTCAATACTATTTATAATATCCATCCTATTTTTCCACACCATATAATCAGAATACTCTAAATAGTGGTCATAATTAGCATTATCCACTCCTAGCCTAGCTAATAAACGCTTAATAGAAATCCTATCCAGTGTACTTTTACCATTTTCAACTTTATAGTACATATCTTCTGAACAGATTCCATCACAAAGAACCTTTGCAGATACTCCCAACCGTTCTCTTTCTTCCGCTAGTATTTTAACATATATATCTTCCATACCCCCACTACCTTTCAACTATATTTATACTAACAAATATATCCATACATCGTATGACACTATTCTACACCATTTCACATTCCTCTTGCAAGATATAAAAGCACCACAACTCAACAACTTTCTGCCGAATTGTGGTGCTACACATTTTTTATTACAATCTAGTTCTAACAACCTTTGGCTTATATCCAGCCTTATCAAGACCTTCTACGATAGTATACTTATGCTCCTCGCCGAATGTCTCAAGAGTGATACGAAGCTCAACCTCTGCATTTCTGTTGATAGATACGAACTGGTTGTGCTCAAGTTTAACTACGTTACCCTGCATCTGTGCGATAAGCTTAGATACACCCTCGAGCTGTCCTGGCTTATCAGGAAGTAGAACTGAAACTGTGAAAATTCTTCCTCTCTGGATAAGTCCATGCTGAAGGATAGATGACATAGTGATGATATCGATATTACCACCACTTATGATAGATACTATCTTCTTATCCCAACACTCAAGCTGCTTTAAAGCTGCGATAGTGAGGAGTCCTGATCCCTCACATACTATCTTGTGATTCTCTACCATATCAAGGAATGCGTCGATGAGGTCTGAATCATCTACTGTGATTATCTCATCTACATATTTTTGCACATAAGGGAATATAACTGTACCTGGTGTCTTAACTGCTGTACCATCTGCGATAGTTACTGCGCTAGGAAGTGATACTACATGTCCTTCCTTAACTGATGCCTGCATACAATTTGCTCCTGCTGGCTCTACACCTATGACTCTTACCTTTGGATTAACCATCTTTGCTAATGCTGCAACACCACATGCAAGTCCGCCACCACCGATAGGAACCAATATACAATCTACATCTGGAAGCTCATCAAATATTTCCATAGCCACCGAACCCTGTCCTGTAGCTACCTCCAAATCATCAAATGGATGTACAAATGTGTATCCCTGCTCCTCTGCTAATCTAAGTGCCTCAGCACAAGCCTCATCATATACATCTCCGTGAAGTACAACCTCTGCTCCGTAGCTCTTTGTACGGTTAACCTTTATAAGTGGTGTACCTGTAGGCATTACGATAGTTGCCTTGATGCCGTACATCTTAGCTGCATTTGCAACTCCCTGTGCATGATTACCAGCCGAAGCTGTGATAAGACCTTTTGCTCTCTCTTCCTCTGTAAGCTGACTTATCTTATAGTAAGCTCCTCTCACCTTGTAAGCTCCTGTAGCCTGAAGGTTCTCTGGCTTGATATACACCTTATTGCCAGATGTCTTTGTAAAGAATTCACTGTATATAAGATTTGTTGGCTTAGTTACATTCTTTACTATCTGTGCTGCTTCTTTAAATTTTTCTAATGATAATTCCTTTAACATCCTATCCCATCTCCTTCTATTCAGATACTTTTACATCAAATAAAGCATTAACGAAATCATCTGAATTAAATTTCTGTAAGTCCTCAATATGCTCGCCTACACCGATATACTTAACCGGTATACCAAGCTCTGACTGTATAGCAACTGCTATGCCACCCTTGGCTGTTCCATCCATCTTAGTAAGGATAATACCTGTTATATCAGCCGCCTCCTTAAACTCCTTAGCCTGAACTAATGCGTTCTGACCTGTTGTAGAGTCTAATACTATAAGATTTTCTCTGTAAGCCTCTGGAAACTCCTTATCGAGGATTCTATTTATCTTCTTTAACTCTTCCATAAGATTCTTCTTATTGTGGAGTCTTCCTGCTGTATCACATATAAGTATGTCAGCCTTTCTAGCCTTAGCCGCCTGTGCCGCATCAAATATAACTGATGCTGGGTCAGCACCCTCCTTGCTGGCTATTATGTCTGCTCCTGAGCGGTTAGCCCACTCTGCCAGCTGGTCTATAGCCGCCGCTCTAAATGTATCAGCAGCTGCTAACACAACCTTCTTGCCCTGACTCTTAAACTGTCCTGCAAGCTTTCCGATAGATGTAGTCTTTCCAACACCATTTACGCCTATGACGAGCAATACACTTGTTTTATTTTCATACTCGTAAGCATTTTCTCCTAAATCCATCTGTTCCTTAATGGAATCTATCAAAAGTTGCTTACACTCTGATGGTTCCTTTATCTTTAGTTCCTTAACCTTTGCCTTTAGGTCATCTATTATCTTCTCTGTAGTAGCTACACCCATATCTCCCATAATGAGTGTTTCTTCAAGTTCCTCATAGAAGTCATCGTCAATTGATGAAAACATAGAGAAAATATTTTCAAAACCTGCAACTATATTAGCTCTGGTTTTGCTTAAGCCACTTACAAGTCGTTTGAAAAATCCCTGCTTTTCTTCGCTCATATCTTTCCCTCTTTCTATTTATTTTCCGAATTTTTTCAAAAAATTCGGCCATGGCTCTTTTCAATTTATGTTATATCTCAGTTACTCAACCGAAGTCTCTAACGCGACTTCGGGCCATGGCTCTTTTCAACTTATGTTATATCTAAGTTGTTCAGCAAAAATTCCTATTAGGAATTTTTGGCCTCGTCCAACTGGCCTTCTAGCAAATCTACAGATACAAGGGTTGATACACCCTTCTCCTGCATTGTGATACCATATAATCTATCTGCTGCAGCCATTGTACCTCTTCTGTGAGTGATAACGATGAACTGTGTATGCTCTGTCAACTTATGCAAGTATCCAGCATAACGAACTACGTTAGAGTCATCAAGAGCCGCCTCAATCTCATCCAACAGACAGAATGGCGATGGCTTAAGGTTCTGGATAGCAAACAGCAATGCAATAGCTGTAAGAGCCTTCTCTCCACCTGATAACTGCATCATGTTCTGAAGCTTCTTTCCTGGTGGCTGTGAGATAATACTTATATCAGCCTCAAGGATATCCATCTCTTCATTAAGCTCGATAGTACCCTTTCCGCCTCCAAAAAGCTCCTTAAATACTATATCAAACTCACGTCTAATGTCATTAAACTTCTCTGCAAACTGATTTCTCATACCAGTATCAAGCTCTTCTATAATCTTCTCCAGATTCTGTGCTGCTATTACCAAGTCATCATGCTGTGTCTTTAAGAATGTATATCTCTCCGATACTGACTTGTACTCTTCTATAGAGTTTACATTTACATCTCCAAGCTCTCTTATTTGGCTCTTTAATGTACTTATGTTCTTCTTTATAGCAGAAAGATTATCAAGCTCGTCATTTTTCATAGTGAGTGCAACGCTATATGTAATCTCGTATTCATCCCACATATAGTTGACTTGCTTCTCGTTTGATTCCTCTAGCTTTTCCTTCTGGTTTGTCAGACGATATATTTCCTTGTCAAGCTCATTGATATTAGCTGCTATCTCTTCTCTCTGAGTGATAAAGTCTTTATGTTCTCTTGTCTGAGCGTCTTTATTCTCTACCAGTACCTTTATCTCAGCCTCGAGCTTTTCTTTAGTAATCTTAGCATCTGACATAGCTTTTTCGATGCCTTCGATTTCCTTCACCTTATCAAAGACCTCTAAAGCCGCACCTTCAGCATTTATCTTTATTTGCTCCATCTCCTCAGCTAACTTTCTGTTTTCTGCATCCAGTCTAGCTGTATTTTCTCTGATGAATTCGAGCTTTTGCTTAAGTGTAGAGAAATCAAGCATCATCTGCTGATTTTTGCTTATCTCCTCAGCCTCTCTTAGCTTCTGTGCATCTACCTGTTCATTTAGCTTAGATATTTTTTCTTCTATAAGCTTATTCTTATCATCAAATGTTAGAAGTTCACTATTTAAGCTATCGTAATTAGACTTAATATCTGTTATCTGACTTGCAATCTCTTCATTTTCCTTATTAAAGTCGTCAAAGCTGTCTGTTAATTCCTGTTTCTTCTCGCCAGCCTTATTCATATTCATCTTAACTGTATTTTGAAGAATATACTGTTCATTTAATACAAGCTTAATCTTCTCAAGCTCCTCATTTACAGCTCTTGACTCTGTTTCATTTGAAGAGAGTCTTTCATTTATTGCCTTATTTTCCTCTGTTATAGCTACAAGTTCTTTCTCTAACTCTTCTATCTCTCGTCTTCTACCAAGAAGATTTGAATTGTTCTTAAATGCACCACCCGAAAGCGAACCACCTGCATTGAGAAGTTCTCCCTCAAGTGTAACAATTCTTAGAGTGTAATTATATCTTCTAGCTATGATAAGTGCATTTTCAATAGTATCTACTACAACTATACGTCCTAACAGATACTTAGCTATATTTTCCCATTCTTTCTTAATCTGAACTAGATCACATGCTAAACCGATAACGCCTTTTTCTTCAAGTACACGCTCGTTAGTAAAGCCTGTCTTATTGGCAATGCTGCTAAGTGGAAGGAACGTTGCTCTACCAAACTTTCCTTTTTTCAAGAATTCAATCGCATCCTTAGCTGTATTTTCATTATCAGTTACTACGTTTTGGATATTTCCACCAAGCGCTGTCTCTATAGCTGTCTCATATTTCTTATCTACCTTGATAATATCTGCAACTACACCAACGATACCTTTCTTGGTTTCCTTAAGCTCCATAATCTTTTTGATAGAATTGCCGTAGCCCTCATATCGCTCTGTCATATTTTTGAGAGCTTCTAAGTTAGAGCTTATCTGATGATAACGTCTTTGTTTCTCATCACGCTCCTTAGATATACGAGCTGATTCATCATTCATCTGACGAAGTCTTGTCTCAAGCTCCTCTGCCTGGCTACTAGACTTAATTATCTCATCATTTACTTGCTTCATCTCTGCTTCGAGTTCAGCGATAATCTTATCCTGAGCTTCCTTATCACTCTTCGACTTAACAAGCTTCTGATTAAGTTCTGCTTTTCTTATATTAATCTGCTCAAGCATGGTGTCGTAACGCTGAATCTTCGCCATCACACCTGACTTTTCATTGAGAAGGTCAATAATCTCTGACTTTGACTTCTCAATCTCCTCGAGCATTTCGTTTATCTTAGCTGTTATAGCTGCCACCTTGCCATCAGCTTCGTTTTGAACCTTAGTGGCCTCATTTAAGCTGGCATCTATCTCCTTCTTCTCACCAAGCAGTCTCTCCTTCTCAATATTATGAGCCTCTATATCCTCCTTAATAGAATCCATACGATTACGAAGGTGCTCATCATTAATCTTAGCTGAATTAATCTGCTCATTTAATACCTTAATATCACCATCGAATTTCTCTATGGCAATATTAGTCTGATTAAGGAAATTCTTCTTATCTTCTATCTTTTGATTCATTTCATCTATAATACCATCAAGCTCCTCATATCTACTCTTAATGTCATCAAGACTCTGTCTCTTTTCTTCTATTTCATTTGTGGCGATAGTACATTTCTGCTCAATCTCCGCCAAAGCTGAACGTATCTGAGTGATTTCGAGAAGGAACATATTGATATCATAAGTCTTTAATTCCTCCTTCAGCTTAAGATACTTTCTAGCAGTTTCAGACTGACGTTCAAGTGGCTTTAACTGACGCTCAAGCTCTGATAATATATCTATAACTCTTGTAAGATTATCTTTTTCATTATCTAACTTCTTAACAGCCTCGGCCTTTCTTCTCTTAAACTTTACAATACCAGCCGCCTCATCAAAAAGTTCTCTTCTCTCATCAGGCTTTCCACTAAGTATCTTATCTATCTGGCCCTGTCCGATAATAGAATAACCTTCTTTACCTATACCAGTATCATAGAATAACTCATTTATATCCTTCAAACGACAAATTGAGCCATTTATCATATATTCACTTTCACCTGAACGGAAAAGTCTTCTAGATACAGTTACTTCATCATAATCTATAGGTAACTGATGATCCTTATTATCCAAAGTAATGGCAACATAGGCAAAACCAAGAGGCTTACGATTCTCTGTACCGGCAAAGATAACATCCTCCATCTTTCCACCACGTAACTGCTTTATACGTTGCTCACCCAATACCCAACGTACAGCGTCGGCAACATTACTCTTTCCACTTCCATTAGGACCTACGATGCCTGTTATACCATTATGAAAATCAAATTTTATCTTATTAGCAAAGGACTTAAAGCCCTGTACCTCTATACTTTTTAAATACATCTATATTTAACCATCCTATACGTGTTTATTTCCTTGCTTGATATGCAGTATTGCTTGATACGCCGCCTGTTGCTCCGCACGTTTCTTAGTTGCTCCCTTACCTAAACCAAGTTCCACATTTCTAAATACTGCTTTCACTGTAAATATTTTATCATGGTCAGGACCTTCCTCACCAACCAATATGTAATCTACACGCTCCTTATATTCCTTTTGAACTATTTCCTGCAATATGGTCTTGCTATCATAAAAGAGATGCTTGTTTTCTATATCATTTAAAACAAACTTCGATATAAACTCTTTTGCACTAGCAAACCCACCATCCAGATATATAGCACCTATAAGCGCTTCCATTGCATCTGATATGATTGAATCTCTATATCTTCCACCAGTATTTTCTTCACCATGACCTAAGATAAGGTAATCATTTAGTTTAAATGATCTAGCAGCTTGTGCTAATGTCGGTTCGCACACTATACTAGCACGCAATCTAGTAAGTTCTCCCTCCGGCTTATCATTATACTCGCCATATAAGAATTCACTTGTAGTAAGCTCTAACACCGCATCTCCTAGAAACTCAAGTCTTTCATTATTCTTAAGTTTTCCAAGTTTTTTATCATTAGTATATGAACTATGTGTCAGTGCCAGTGTAAGCAAATCCTTATCTTTAAAGCTATACCCTATAATACCTTCCAATTCACAAAGTTTAGTCTGCATAATATTTCTCCCAATAGTTTAACCCTATCTCTCCTTTAAATAATAGAATAAGAATGGAGTTATCGAACCCCATTCTTATCTAAAGGAATCTTATACACTTAGTTAATAGCGTTCTTTATCTGCTCTACAGCATCTGCAACTGTTGAAATCTTCTCAGCTGCCTCATTTGGAATCTCGATATCAAACTCTTCTTCAATACCCATAATAATCTGGAATATGTCAAGTGAATCTGCACCTAAATCATCTACGAATGTTGACTCCATTGTAATCTCTGATGCCTCAATGTTTAATACCTCTGCAATAATATCCTGTAACTTTTCGAACTCCATTTTAATACTTCCTTTCTTATCTTTAAATATTAGTTCTCTTGTAAATTGATATTTTCTCTTATCTTATCATTTATGCCCTGCTCCTTGAAGCTAATACACTGATAAATAGCATTCTTAATATCCTTGGCATCTGAACTACCATGTGCCTTAACTACCAAACCATTAAGGCCAAGTAATGGCGCACCACCCTGCTCATCATCCATAAATTTATTCAGTGTCTTTTTAAGAGCTGGCTTAATAAGAAGAGCTCCTATCTTACTCTTAAACGAACTCATAAGCCCTTTCTTAATCTCGGATACAAGTGTTTTTCCAAGACCTTCATAGAGCTTTAAGATAACATTTCCAACGAAAGCATCACAGACAATTACATCTGCATAGCCTGATGGAATTTCTCTCGCCTCGATACTACCGATAAAGTTAATATCTGGGCAATTCTTAAGTAATGGGAATGTCTCGTGAACGAGAGCATTTCCTTTCTCCTCTTCTGCACCATTATTAACGATAGCAACTCTAGGCTTATCTATGCCCATGATGTTTTCCATATATATGGAACCCATCTTAGCAAACTGTACAAGATGACTTGGACGAGCATCTACATTAGCACCGCAGTCAACTAATAATGTCTTACCAGTCTTTGTTGGAAGCAATGGCGCAAGAGGCGGTCTCTCTATACCCTTAATTCTTCCTACTATAACCTGACCACCTACAAGTGTCGCTCCTGTACTACCGGCTGTAACGAGGGCATCTGCCTCCCCATCCTTTACCATCTTCATGGCAATAACAAGAGACGAATCCTTCTTAGACTTAATAGCCTTAACAGGTGGCTCCTCTGTTGCGATAACTTCTGTCGCACCAACTACTGTCAATCTCTCTTTATCATATTCATATTTTGAAAGTTCTTCATTAACTTTCTCCTCAATACCAACAAGCTTTATAATAACATTCTCGTTGGAATTGATTGCATCAACAGCACCTTTAATAATCTCAACTGGTGCGTTATCTCCTCCCATAGCGTCTACTGCTACGATAGTCTTCTCTTTCAATGTTTTTACCTCCATTGATTTTTAGTAAGGCTCACAAAGGATATGATACTAGATAAGTTTCCATAAATCAACTATATAATAAATAATTTTTTATGTTTTTTTGTCATATAGACTAACTATTATAAGTCAAGCTAAAAATATTATTATATAAATGAATTGCAGAAATGCATTCGGGTATTTTTGAACATTGAAAACTGCATGACAAACAGAGCATCTTTTGAGGTGCTCAAAAAAAGATATGGAATTTGAAGAAATTAAACTGATTGGATGTAAGTTTGACCAGATTTTTCTAACTGGTAAATAATTCTAACAAGTTTCTT
>JBGVKG010000014.1:0-9025 GCA_045123575.1 Lachnospiraceae bacterium | reverse complement strand
ATCGACACGATGTCGAATTGCCTGCCGGTTGCGTATATTTATTTAGCGTAAAAAAGTAATGTTCTTAGATAGTCTAGCACTCGTAACCGAGAACGAAACTATACCTTTAATATCAAAGTCTTAGTCGTACAAACCAGAATTTACTAGAGAAATAGGTAATGCCACCTTTACAAATAGGATTTTTTTTTGTAAAATAAATCTTTGTGACGATGGAAAAATATCAAGTGTGAAAAGAGAGAAAAACATGGGTATACCAGTAAAATTGCAGGTGTTTGAAGGTCCATTAGACTTATTATTGCACCTTATAGATAAAAATAAAGTAAATATATATGATATTCCTATCGTGGAGATAACAGATCAGTATCTTGAGTATGTAAATGCAATGGATAAACAGGATTTGAACGTAGTAAGTGAATTTCTTGTTATGGCGGCAACTCTTATAGATATTAAATCTCGTATGCTTCTACCTAAGCAGGTTAATGAAGAGGGCGAGGAGGAAGATCCTAGAGAGGAACTTGTAAGACAACTTCTTGAGTACAAGATGTATAAGTATATGTCTTTAGAACTGAGGGATAGAGAAGTAGATGCTGGACGAGCTATGTATAAGAAACCAACTGTGCCAGAGGAAGTTTTAGCCTATGAGGCACCGGTTGATTTAGACCAACTTCTCGCAGATGTAACATTATCGAAGTTAAATGATGTATTTCAAATGGTAATGCAACGTGTTGAGGATAAGGTTGACCCTATTAGAAGTAAGTTTGGTAAAATAGAGAAAGAGGAAGTTAATCTAACAGAAAAAATGGACTACATAAGAGATTATGCAAGAGTTCATAAACATTTTAGTTTTAAGGATTTGCTTCTTACTCAAAAGACAAAAATGCAGGTTGTAGTATCTTTTTTGGCTATATTAGAGCTGATGAAGGTTGGCTTTATTAAGGTAGTACAGGAAGATATATTTGATGACATTATTATTGATTGTATAGGAGAATAGGTAAGGTGAACGAAGTGGAGATAAAGAAATATGAGGCAATTATCGAGGCGATACTATTCACGATGGGTGAGGCAGTAGAAGTTGATAAGATAGCATATGCCATAGGACACGATGTTGATACAACTAGAAAGCTTATCAGTAATCTTAGAGATAAGTACGATGCAGAGGATAGAGGTGTGAATATTATTGAATTGGAAAACTCTTATCAGATGTGTACAAAGACAGATATGTATGAGTATTTGATAAAGGTTGCCAGTCAGCCAAAGAAACATGTTATGACAGATGTATTGTTGGAAACTTTGTCGATTGTTGCATATAAGCAGCCAATTACAAGATTGGAGATAGAGCGTATAAGAGGTGTTAAGTGTGACCATGCGGTTAATAAGCTTATAGAATATAACCTTATAAGTGAGGTTGGAAGATTGGATGCACCAGGTAGACCATTGCTTTTTGGTACAACAGAGGAATTTTTAAGAAAATTTGGAGTTAAATCCATTGACGATTTACCTGAGATTAATAGCGATAAGGTTGCAGAATTTGAATCTGAGGCTGAGCAAGAGGTTCAGTTGAAATTGGAAGTATAAACTTTATGTTATAAAGGTGAAAGCATTTTCATAGATTTCTATGAGAATGCTTTTTTATATGGGAAGATATGAGAAAAAAGGTGCTGTTGAGCATAAAAAATAGGCTTAGAGAAGGAATTATAATTGTCACATCTATAACTATAGCGTTGTCTTCGGTAATGATGGGTGATAATTTGATAAATTTTGCAAGTAATTCTATATGGCAAGGTATACATAACGAAAGGGAAAATGGTATTAAAGAAACAGATGCAATGATTGTTTCTAAGAATGAGCAGATTGTTGAACCTACTAATTTGTATGCACTTTCAGCAGTTTTGATGGATGCTGATACGGGAAGGGTTTTATATGAAAAGGACGGATATACAGTAAGAGCTAATGCGAGTACAACAAAGATACTTACGTGTATATTGGCATTGGAATCTGGAAAACTCGAAGAAATAGTAACGGTTAGTAAATATGCGGCATCTATGCCAGATGTGCAATTAAACATAAAGGAAGGAGAACAGTATTTATTAAAGGATTTATTGTATTCCTTGATGTTGGAATCTCATAATGATGTGGCAGTTGCAATTGCAGAGCATATAAGTGGTAGTGTTGATAAATTTTCTGAATTGATGAATGAAAAATGCAAGCAATTGGGTTGTGAAAATACATTTTTTATAACACCAAATGGGTTAGATGCCACTAAGATTATAGATGGAGAAGAGAAAATACATGGAACTACAGCAACTGAGCTTGCAAAGATAATGTCATACTGTATTAAAAACGAGCAATTTGTAGAGATTACAACAACATCAGCGTACACATTTACAGATAAGAAAATATCTAAAGATGGCAACGTGGAAAATGGTGGACGTATTCATAATGTATCTAATAAAAATGCACTTTTAACTATGATGGATGGAGTTATCTCTGGCAAGACTGGATTTACCGGTCAGGCAGGATATTGTTATGTATGTGCTGCGAAAAATAATGATAGGAAGTATATAGTAGCGCTATTAGGGTGCGGATGGCCTAATAACAAGAATTACAAATGGTCAGATACAAAGAAATTACTGGGGTATGGCATGGAATACTACATAAAGAAAGATGTATTTGATTATGATATGAAATTTGCAGATATTCCTGTAAATAATGGTGTGGTGGGGGATTATGATAAGTATGGAGAAATGGGTATTAATGCAGATAATACGCCATTTACTAATGTTGGAATATCAAAGTCACCACTTGCGTTGCTTATGAGAGGTGATGAGCAAGCATATAAGCAAGTATGGGTGTATACAAGGTTAGAGGCTCCAGTTCATAAAGGAGACAAGGTCGGTTATGTAAAATATATGGTAGGTGACATTGAGGTTGGGAGATGTGATATATATGCAATGAATACAATCGAAAGAAAGGATTTTTCGTGGGCATATAGATGTATTCTAAACAAATTTTTTATGCATTAAGAATTGTAAAAACAATATCAAATTTTTAAGAAAAATGTCAAATATTTAACTTGAAAATAATGGCCAAAAGAAGTAAAATTAACATAGGACAAAATTTTATTTTTCAGTCCCGTTTGATGTTATGTTGATATATATAAATAAAATTTTACTTAGGAGGTAGATTATGAGCAAGTTGTCAAAGAATTCAGCTTTAGGACGTATTGAAGCCTTGGTTGATACAAACAGCTTTGTCCAGATCGGCGGATTAATCAATGCCAGAAATACTGATTTTAACATGCAGACAAAGGCAACGCCTGCGGATGGTGTTATAACAGGTTATGGCTTGGTAAACGGAGGGCTTGTATATATATACAGCCAGGATGCATCAGTTCTTAATGGAACGATCGGTGAGATGCATGCAAAGAAAATCAAGAAACTATATGATATGGCTATGCGTACAGGTGCGCCAGTAATAGGTTTTATTGATTGTGCTGGAGTTCGTCTTCAGGAGGCAACAGATGCACTTAATGCATTTGGTGAGATTTATGGAAAGATGGCAGAGGCTTCGGGCGTTATCCCACAGATTACAGCAGTGTTTGGAAACTGTGGAGGAGGCCTTGCTATTCTTTCTGAGATGTCAGATTTTACATTTGTTGCTGAAGATGGAAAGTTGTTTGTGAATGCACCAAATACCCTTGATGGAAATGTTGTAGATAAATGTGATACAGCATCAGCAACATATCAGGCAGAAGTAACTGGATTGGCTGATATGACAGGAACAGAAGCAGAGGTTATCGATGCAGTTAGAACGTTGATACAGATGTTGCCAGAAAATAGCGAGTGTGAATCGTTTTTTGAAGAGTGTACAGATGATCTTAACAGAGTATGTGAAGGAATAGAAAATTGTACAGAAGATACATTACTTGCCATTGGACAGATAGCTGATAATGGCGTTGTTGCAGAGATTAAAGGTGATTACGCAAAAGATATGGTTACAGCATTTATCAGACTTAATGGCTCGACAGTAGGTGTAGTGGCTAATAGAAGCAAGGTATATGATAATGATGGAAATGCAACTACAGTATCAGAGTCAACTCTTTCAACAGCTGGATGTATGAAGGCTACAGAATTTGTTTCTTTCTGTGATGCCTTTAATATTCCTATTGTTACATTGACAAATGTATCAGGCTTTAAGGCAACTATTGATGAGGAGAAGACAATAGCTAAGGCGGCTGCTAAGCTTACTTATGCATTTGCAAGCGCAACAGTAGCTAAGATAAATGTAGTGATTGGTGATGCATTTGGTAGTGCGTATACTGTTATGAATGCTAAATCAACAGGTTGTGATATAGTTTATGCATGGGGCAAATCTCGTATAGGCTCTATGCCAGCAGAAAATGCGGCACGCATTATTTATTCAGATGAGCTAAAGGAAGCGGAGGATAAGAAAGCTTTCCTAGCTACAAAGACTGCAGAATATGATGCTATGCAGACTAGTGCCTTATCAGCAGCTAAGAGAGGCTATGTAGATTCTATTATCGAGCCTTGTGATACAAGAAAATACATTATAGGAGCCCTAGAGATGTTGTATACAAAGGGAGAAGACAAGCTGTCTAAAAAGCATGGCACAGTTTAAGGAAGGTGATAGATAGTGAAGTATTTAAAAAGATTTTTAGTTGTATTTTCTATCGTCTCCGCGTTGTTGACAGGCAGTGTGTTGGCAGATACAAACTATACATATGACGAGGATAAAGTTATAGATATGGTAGAACAGAACATATCAGTGCTGCTGACGTTAGATGAGACTGGATTGGAGCATTATGCCAATAATTCTTATGGTTGGTTGTCACAAGCATCAGATGTCCTCTTATCTTATAAAGAAAATGATACACTTGGAAAATATGTATCAAGTGGAGAGTTTGAGGTGTCTGAGGATGGCCAAAAGCTTGTTGTCAAACGTGTGGATGAATATGAAAAGAATAATCTCAAGATAACTGTTATAGTGGCAAATGTTAGTGGAACGCTCTATATTACAGGTGTTGAGTTTGGCATATCAGAAAACTCGAATAAGTCGCTAGGCGAAAAGATGGCTACAGCAGCATTTAATACACTTATTGGTATAGTGTCTGTGTTTGTGGTATTAGTACTTATATCATTTATTATATCATTATTTAAATATATACCACGTATTCAGGCGGCATTTAGCAGAAGAAAGTCAGGTTCAGCAGAAGGAGCGCTGGAGAAGGCTATAGCACAGATAGAGAGAAACGAGATGATGGCTGCAAATGATACAGAGTTGATAGCAGTTATCACAGCAGCGATATGTGCATCTACAGGTGCATCATCAGATTCGTTTGTTGTTCGTTCTATTAAAAAGGTTAAGAGAAGAACTAGATAGAAAGGGTAAATAATTATGAAGAATTATAGAATTACAGTTAATGGAAATGTATATGACGTAACAGTTGAGGAGACTGGAGCAGGAGCATCAGCACCGGTTATGTCAGCATCAGTGGCTATGCCAGCAGTAGCACCAACACCGGCAGCTGCACCAGTAGCGTCTGCTGGAGCAGGAGCAGTGAAGGTTACATCACCTATGCCAGGTAAGATATTGTCAGTAAAGACAAGCGTTGGAACTGCAGTTAAGAAAGGTGATGTGCTTATGGTTCTTGAGGCTATGAAGATGGAGAATGAAATCGTAGCGCCACAGGATGGAACAGTTGCAAGCATCGATATAACTGAAGGAGCAGCAGTTGAGGCAGGAGCCGTATTAGCTTCTTTGAATTAGACGAAAGTTGCTGATCCGCTTTAATCTAAAATTATGGTTGGGTTAGTACACTTTATTATATTGACGGAGGAAAAGTATGGATTACATATTAGAGACGTTCGGAAATCTCATACATCAATCAGCATTTTTTAATCTAACAGTTGGAAATTACATAATGATTGCTGTAGCATGCGGATTTCTGTATTTAGCTATTAAAAAAGAATACGAGCCACTTCTCCTTGTGCCTATTGCATTCGGTATGCTGTTAGTAAATATGTTTCCAGATATTATGGCTAGTTCAGAGGAAACATCAAATGGTATCGGTGGTTTGTTACATTATTTCTATTTGCTTGATGAGTGGAGTATACTTCCATCCCTTATATTCTTAGGTGTTGGAGCTATGACGGACTTTGGTCCACTTATCGCAAATCCAAAGAGCTTTTTATTAGGTGCAGCAGCACAGCTTGGTATTTACTCAGCATATTTCTTTGCTATTTTACTTGGCTTTGGTGATAAGGCTGCAGCGGCTATATCTATTATCGGTGGTGCAGATGGACCTACATCTATCTTCCTTGCAGGTAAGCTAGGACAGACGGACCTTATGGGACCAATCGCAGTGGCAGCTTATTCATATATGGCGCTTGTGCCTATTATACAGCCACCTATTATGAAGCTTCTTACTACTGAGAAGGAAAGAAAAATCAAGATGGAACAGCTTCGTCCAGTATCTAAGCTTGAGAGAATACTGTTCCCTATTATAGTTACTATAGTTGTAACTATGATACTTCCAAGTACAGCACCACTTGTTGGTATGCTTATGCTTGGCAATCTCTTTAGAGAGTCAGGCGTTGTTAAGCAGCTTACAGAAACGGCATCAAATGCACTTATGTACATAGTAGTTATTCTTCTTGGTACAAGTGTAGGAGCTACAACTAGTGCAGAGGCATTCCTTAACTTGAATACAATTAAGATAGTTGTATTGGGACTTATAGCATTTGCAATAGGTACAGCAGGAGGAGTGCTATTTGGTAAGCTTATGTGCAAGGTTACAGGTGGCAAGATTAATCCACTTATCGGTTCTGCAGGTGTGTCGGCGGTGCCTATGGCAGCAAGAGTATCACAGAAGGTAGGTGCAGAGGCAGACCCTACAAACTTCCTTCTTATGCACGCAATGGGACCAAATGTTGCAGGTGTTATAGGTACAGCAGTAGCAGCAGGCGCATTTATGGCTATGTTTGGTATAGGTTAATAGAGAAAGGATAGGTTTAGTTTATGGCAGAAAGAAAACCAGTTAAAATATGTGAAACTGTTCTTCGTGATGCGCATCAGTCACTTATAGCGACTCGTATGACAACAGAACAGATGCTTCCTATCGTGGACAAGATGGATAAGGTGGGATATCACGCAGTAGAATGTTGGGGCGGTGCTACATTTGATGCTTGTCTTAGATTCCTTAAAGAAGATCCTTGGGAGAGACTTAGAAAGCTTAAGGATGGCTTTAAGAACACAAAGCTTCAGATGCTTTTTAGAGGTCAAAATATATTGGGCTATAATCATTATTCAGATGATGTAGTAGAGTATTTTGTACAGAAGTGCGTGGCAAATGGTATGGATATCATCCGTATATTTGACTGCTTAAATGATGTTAGAAATCTTCAGACAGCAGTAAACGCAACAAAGAGAGAAAAGGGACATGCTCAGGTGGCATTGTCGTATACTCTAGGTGATGCGTATACCCTTGACTACTGGAAGGAAATGGCAAAGAAAATAGAGGATATGGGAGCTGACTCTATCTGTATCAAAGATATGGCAGGTTTGTTGCTTCCATATACAGCTTATGAGCTTGTTAGTGCACTTAAGGAGGAGACTAGTCTTCCGATACAGCTTCATGCTCACTATACATCAGGTGTAGCATCGATGACATATATGAAGGCAGTAGAGGCTGGTGTGGATATTATAGATACAGCTATGTCGCCTATGGCTCTTGGAACAAGTCAGCCTGCAACAGAGGTTATGGTTGAAACCTTCAAGGGTACAGAGTATGACACTGGATTAGATCAGGCTCAGCTTTCAGAGATAGCTAAGCATTTCCAACCACTTAGAGAGCAATGGTTAAAGAGTGGTCAGATGAATACAAAGGTGCTAGGTGTAAATATAAACACATTGTTATATCAGGTACCAGGTGGAATGCTTTCAAATCTTGTATCACAGCTTAAAGAGGCTAATGCAGAAGATAGATTCCAAGAGGTTCTTGAAGAGATACCAAGAGTGCGTAAGGATTTAGGTGAGCCACCTCTAGTTACACCTTCATCACAGATTGTTGGTGTGCAGGCTGTTCTCAATGTTCTCCAGGGCGAAAGATACAAGATGCCAAGCAAGGAGACAAAGAAGATTCTCTCTGGTGAGTTTGGTGCTACAGTTAAACCATTTAACCCAGAGGTACAAAAGAAGTGTATCGGTGATGTAGAGCCTATTACATGTCGTCCGGCTGATTTGATTGAGCCACAACTTGCCAAGTTTGAGGCAGAGTGTGCAGAGTGGAAGCAGCAGGATGAGGATGTTCTATCTTATGCATTGTTCCCACAGGTTGCAACTGAGTTCTTCAAGTACCGCAAGGCACAGCAGGAGAAGGTTGACTTGGGTGTGGCTAAGGATGGGGCATATCCTGTGTAGGCACGAGCCATGCGTGGATGAAAACATAAAAATAAGGTCCTGTTGAGAGAACTGACCCCCAAAAGTTAGACCAAAAATCTAACGATTGGGAGGTCGGTTTTTTAATGGCAAAATATAGCTATGAATTTAAGAAAATAATTGTTCAAGATTACCTTGCCGGGAAAGGAAGTTATAGATATTTGGGTGAAAAATATGCCATTCCTTGGGAATATGTTCGAAAGTGGGTTAGAAATTATAATACCAATGGTGATGAAAGTTTATTACGTTCCAGAAAACAATCGAAATACTCTTTCAAATATAAGCTTCATGTGGTAGAGTTATACCTATCAAGTGAAGTCTCATATCAGGAGTTGGCTATATCTCTAGGAATTCATAATCCTGCTCAAATATGTAAGTGGGTCAACGATTTTCAATCTGCTGGACCTGATGCTTTGAGACCCAAAAAGAAAGGTCGGAAGAAATCATTGGATTCAAAGATAAAGGAAAAAACTGCTGTTCAGACTGTAAATGAAATAACAGTAGATACCAGTGTAGAACATGTTAAACAACTAGAAGATGAATTATTAAAACTGAGAATAGAGAATGC
>JBGVKG010000013.1:0-15513 GCA_045123575.1 Lachnospiraceae bacterium | reverse complement strand
GGGGCGAATGAAAATAGAAAATCGAAACAGCTGTACTCACCATACAAACATCTTGGCTGGTTGTCTGCCTCGATATTGCACAATTAATCGTAGTTGCTATGCAACTGCGATTTGTCGGGCGCTTTGTTTCAAGCAGAGCACATAAGGGAAATTTTGCAACCTCTCAATGCACTGAAAAATATGTACAGACAGCCACGTTGTTTAGGAGTATATATCAACTGTGGCATAAAATTGGATATGCTAAACGGGTGTATTTGGATAGTGAGCAGTATGTATAGGCAGAAAAAGTGGTGAAATTGAAGAATTTTATGGTAAAAAAGTATGAAAAGGCTTGTAGAACTGCAGAAGTATGATAAAATATAGATAGATGTGACTGTTGATTACGAAGTGATAAGAGATAAAAATGAGGAACGTGTATGAAGATTATATTAGTAGTAGATGATTCGACTTCAAATTTAAAATTAGTTGAAAACGCATTAAAGGACTATTATAAGTTAATATTGGTAAAGTCAGGTCAGAAGGCGTTGCAGTATCTTTCAAATAATCACGTTGACTTGGTATTGCTTGATATAATGATGCCAGAGATGGATGGATTCCAGACTTTTGAACATATAAAGGCTCTTGATCTAAATCGTGAGGTGCCAGTTGTATTTATAACAGCGGACGTGGATGTTAAGAGTGAGATAAGAGGTTTGGAAATGGGTGCTATGGACTTCATTAGAAAGCCGTTTGTGCCAGCTGTAATGCTTAATCGTATTAATAATATTATGCGATTGGATGAGTTGACAAAGAGTCTAGAAGATAAAGTTAAAGAAAAGACAAAACAGATTGCTCAGCTTTCGTTTGAAAAGATATCTACAATTGCTAGTATGATAGAGGCTAAAGATAGTTATACAAAGGGTCATTCTGTACGAGTAGCTGAGTATAGTTCACTTTTGGCTAAGAAGCTTGGATGGAAGGATGATGATGTTCAGAATCTTAAATATATTGCATTGCTTCATGATATAGGCAAGGTAGGTATACCTGATAATGTATTAAATAAGCCAGATAAGTTAAATGAAGATGAAATAAATATTATAAGGCTTCATACAACTATAGGTGGAGATATATTGAAGGATATAGAGTCTATAGCAGATGTTGATTCTGGAGCAAAATATCATCATGAAAGATATGATGGTAACGGATATCCATGCGGTTTACAAGGTGAGCATATTCCTGAGGTTGCACGAATTATATGTGTGGCAGATGCATATGATGCTATGAATACATGGAGAGTCTATAGAAAGGAATTGCCAGATAAGACTATACGTGAGGAATTGCTGGCAGGTAGAGGCTCACAGTTTGATCCTAACATATTAGATGCTTTTATGGAGCTGTTAGACGAGGGTAATCTGGATATAGACTTTAATAAGGTTGGTGAAGATAAGACTCTTTCTGGTGAGAGTTCAGCTCTTATACATCAGATTATGAAGAGCATAGAGGAAGAAGCTAAGAGAGGCGAGTCGCTTGACCATCTTACAGGACTTCTTGGACGTAAGGAAGGCGAGAGACAGATAGAGCAGGCTATGAAGGAAAAGTCTGGCTATTTAGCATTCATAGACTTAGACAATCTGAAGCGAACAAATGATACTATGGGTCATCTTGCAGGTGATTATGCTATACAAACAGTAGGCGAGGTATTAATTGCAAATACAGACGGAGCTATTGTGACACGTTTGGGTGGCGATGAGTTCTTGTATTATATGAAGGATGTAGATAAGGAAGAAGCTACTAGAAGAATAGAGAAGATTATGGCGGAATTCGATCAGAGAAAGAGCGAGAGTCCATATCTTTCGGTATCGACCCTTTCTGTTGGTATATGTGAAACAACCATAGCTGATAGTTACCATGCTATCTTAAAGAGAGCGGACAGAGCTTTATATCATGTAAAGCAAAGTGGAAAAAGCGGTTATTTCTTCTACGTTCGTGGAGCTAATAATAATGGCCAACATGCTTCTGTTGATTTGGATAAGCTTGTATGCGATATGAGGAAGCAGGGAAGCTATAGTGGAGCTATGAGCGTAGAGTTTAGAGAATTTGCTAAGATATACGACTTTATGCAGCATCTTGGCGAGCGCTATGAATACGATATACAATTGATGATGATAACACTGAATTCAAATGGTCGTGACAGACTGTATATAGATGAGAGAGAGCATGCTATGACTTGCATGGAGAAAACTATACAGGCATCGTTGCGTACCGTAGATATAAGTACAAGATTCAGTGGCAAGCAGTTTATAGTCATATTGCTCAATGCTCGCAGCAAGGATATAGAGCTAGTGACAAATCGTATACTTGATAATTTCTATAAGATATATGATAAAAAGCTTATCGAGGTAAAATTCGATGTGGCAGAGCTACAGGTTTAAAATTTAAAAGTAAATAAACATCTTGACAAATTAGCGAAATAAAGTTATAACATATTACTGTACTTGGTCTTCCAAGCGATGTTTACGGACCACTCCTACAGGGAGTCGAGGCCATACGGACAGCCGGGTCCACTGCCGATTGGCGGTTTACCGCCTTATTGATTGAGCGAGATTTATCAATGCTCAGTTTTTATAAGTTGGTTACTTCATAACCGAAATGCGTTGAGAACGCAGACTTGTTTAAACGGTCAATAAAGAGTAGTAAAAGTATTGTTGCTATATAGACTCTAAGTACCCTATATCAGATGTATGTTAGAACTGGAAATGTATGTATCTCTATGAGGAATGATAGAGATATGGTTAATTTGTAGTTGGATAGTAAGTGTATGTGATGCCTTTATTTATTAGGCGTGCGTATGCTGTATTGCTAAATTACATATAGGTGTAATGTATATATTGAATCGATTATTAATAACAAGCTGTGTGGAAACGCACAGCTTGTTTTTTTCGATTAATAAGCAAATTCTTTGTTATAAAAGATATAAGGAGGATGGAAGAAAAGATGGTATTAGACCAAAACAGAGCACCTATATATGAGGCGCTTAACACATTTAGACAGATGAGAGTAGTGCCCTTTGATGTGCCAGGGCATAAGCATGGAAAGGGTAATCCAGAGCTTACCGCATTCTTAGGAGAGCAGTGTGTAGGGGTGGATGTCAATAGTATGAAACCACTGGATAATCTGTGTCATCCTGTGTCAGTTATAAGAGAAGCAGAGATGTTAGCAGCAGATGCATTTGGTGCGGCCCATGCATTTTTGATGGTAGGAGGAACAACCAGTTCTGTACAGAGTATGGTGTTATCTACCTGCAAGAGGGGAGATAAGATAATACTCCCTAGAAATGTCCATAGAAGTGTTATAAATGCCTTGGTATTGTGCGGAGCGATACCTGTATATGTCAATCCAGAGGTGGACCATAGATTGGGAATATCTCTAGGTATGCAAAGGGAACAGGTGGCAAAGGCTATAGCTGAAAATCCAGATGCGGTGGCAGTACTGGTGAATAATCCGACCTATTATGGTATATGTAGCGACATTCGCGCCATTGTAAAGATGGCTCACGATGCAGGAATGTATTGCTTGGCGGATGAGGCTCACGGAACACATTTTTACTTCGGAGATAATATGCCTGTGTCTGCGATGGCAGCAGGGGCAGATATGGCAGCAGTATCTATGCATAAAAGTGGTGGAAGTCTTACACAGTCGAGCCTTCTTCTCATAGGACCTAATGTAAATGAGGGTCATGTAAGACAGATTATTAATCTGACCCAGACCACATCAGGCAGCTACCTTCTTATGTCTAGTCTAGATATAAGTAGACGTAATCTTGTGCAGAGGGGCAAGGAGGTATTTAAAAAAGTAATAGAGATGGCTGATTATGCTAGAGAAGAGATAAATGCTATAGGTGGTTATTACGCATTTGATAGAGGCCTTATAAATGGAAACTCTATATATGATTTTGACCCAACTAAGCTAAGTGTACATACAAGAGATATAGGGCTTGCAGGTATAGAGGTGTATGATATCCTTCGTGACGAGTACGATATACAGATAGAGTTTGGAGATATAGGAAATATACTAGCGTATTTATCCATTGGTGATAGACCACAGGAGCTTGAGCGACTGGTTAGTGCATTGGCAGAGATACGCAGACGTTATCAGACAGATAGCAATGGTTTGTTGAGTCAGGAGTACATTGACCCAGAGGTGGTGTGCAGTCCACAGGAGGCATTTTATGCCAAGAAAAAAAGTGTGCCACTAAGAGACAGTGCAGGGATGGTATGTAGTGAGTTTGTAATGTGCTATCCTCCGGGAATACCTATACTGTCGCCGGGAGAACGTATAACAAAGGAAATACTTGATTATATAGAATATGCAAGGGTGAAGGGATGCTCAATGACAGGACCTGAGGACCCACATATACAGAATATTAACGTGCTTTGTCAGGAGGGATAAGGATGGAATTGTGGTTTAGTGAATATCATGCACCAGATGTTAAACACAGCATACGAGTGAATAGACATCTATATTCAAAGAAAAGTGAGTATCAGCAGATAGATATACTGGATACGCCTGAGTTTGGAAAAGTGCTGGCGCTAGATGGAAATGTAATGCTCACAGAGCGAGATGAGTTCATATATGATGAAATGATAACTCACGTGCCGATGTCAGTTCATCCAAATGTACGGGATGTATTGGTTATAGGTGCAGGAGATGGCGGTGTAGTAAAGGAACTGGCCAGATACGACAGCATAAAACGTATAGATTTGGTGGAGATGGACCCTGAGGTAGTAGAAGCTTGTCGTACATATCTTCCAGAGAATGCCAGCCGATTAGATGATAGTAGAGTGCATATATATTTTGATAATGCGCTTCGCTTCATCAGGAGATGTACAGGTGAGTATGACCTTATAATAGTTGACTCGACAGACCCGTTTGGACCATCGGAAGGCTACTTTACTAGAGAATTCTATGGTATATGCTATAACGCTCTAAGAGATGATGGCATAATGGTAAATCAGCAGGGAAGCCCATTCTATAAGCATGATGCAGAAGCTATGCAAAGAAGCCACAAAAGGATAGTAAATACATTTCCTATAAGCCGAGTGTATCAGGCTCATATACCTACATATGCAGCAGGGTATTGGTTATTTGGTTTCGCTAGTAAGAAGTATCATCCAATAAATGATATGGACACTGCTAAGTGGCTATCTAGGAATCTTGGAACGAAATATTATACGACAAAGCTACATGTAGGAGCATTTTATCTGCCGGCATTTTTGGAAAAAATGCTAGAAGAGGTAGAGTAGGGAAATAAGAACAAAAAGAAAGGATGGAGCCAGAGGTTTAGACTCAGGTGGAAATATGATAGATAGAAATATAGAAACATTTATAGGATGTGACAGTACCTATGAAGAGGCTGATATAGTCTTATATGGAGCACCATTTGATTCGACTACAAGCTTTAGACCGGGAGCACGATTTGGTTCATCGGCTATGCGACACGAAAGCTTTGGTTTAGAGACATACAGCTTGTATCAGGATAAGGATATGGAGGATGTGTCGGTATGCGACACTGGGGATTTGGAGTTATGCTTTGGCAGTGCCGAGGCAGCACTTCATGATATAGAGGATAGGGCTGGTCAGATACTTAAGGATGGGAAATTACCGATTCTTATAGGCGGAGAGCATCTAGTTACATTGGGAGCAATTAGAGCTGTATATAAGGAACATCCTGATATGCACATTATACATTTTGATGCCCATGCGGACTTAAGAGATGACTATCTTGGAGCTAAGTTAAGTCATGCATGTGTTATCAGAAGATGTCATGAGCTTGTAGGAGATAATCGTATACACCAGTTCTGTATAAGGAGTGGTGAAAGGGCAGAGTTTCAGTTTGCAGCAGACCATACAGATATGCATCCATTTAACTTTAATGGACTAGCAGAGCTGGTGGCAGAACTAAAGGAGACGGGTGCACCTGTATATTTTACCATTGATTTAGATTGTCTTGACCCATCTGCATTCCCAGGAACAGGTACACCAGAGGCAGGTGGAGTGACATTTATGGAGCTACTGCAGGCTATATTGTTTGTTAGTCAGACTAATGTGGTGGCAGCAGACGTAAATGAATTAGCACCTATGCTGGATATAAGCGGTGTGTCAACGGCTACGGCTTGTAAGGTACTAAGAGAGCTGATATTGGCATTGGCTTAGTAGTATGAGAAATTTATTACATAGCTTGACGAATATAGATGTATATACTGTTTGGGATAATATATGAGAAAAGTTGAAATGTTTATAAGTGGAGGTTGTGTAATAAAGGATAGTTGTTCGGAAATAGAATGAGAATAATTTAGGAAGTTGAGAGGAAGATAAAAAATGAGTAGAGTTTTAGTAATAGGATGTGGCGGCGTAGCCAATGTAGCTATAAGAAAATGTTGTCAGGTAAGTGAGGTATTCACTGAGCTTTGCATAGCCAGTAGAACTAAGTCTAAATGTGATGAATTGGCAGCAGACCTTAAGAATAAGACAGCTACAAAGATAACAACAGCCCAGGTAGATGCTGATGATGTAAATCAGCTGATTGCACTTATAAATGATTATAAGCCGGACTTGGTTATGAATATAGCATTGCCATATCAGGATTTGACTATTATGGATGCATGTCTGGCTTGTGGCGTCAACTATATGGATACTGCCAATTATGAGCCGGAGGATACAGATGACCCAGAGTGGAGAGCTATATATGAGAAGAGATGTGAGGAAGCAGGCTTCTCAGCGTATTTTGATTATAGCTGGCAGTGGGCATATAAAGAGAAGTTTGAAAAGGCAGGACTTACAGCGCTACTAGGCTGTGGTTTCGATCCAGGAGTGACTCAAGCATACTGCGCTTATGCCAAAAAGCACGAGTTCGATACTATCGATACTATTGACATCTTGGACTGTAATGGTGGAGATCACGGATATCCATTTGCAACAAATTTCAATCCAGAGGTAAACTTACGAGAAGTATCGGCACCAGGAAGCTACTGGGAGGATGGTCATTGGGTAGAGATACCAGCTATGAGTATAAAGAGAGAGTATTACTTTGAATGCGTAGGCAAAAAGGACATGTATCTACTGCACCATGAGGAGATAGAGTCAATAGCGTTGAATATACCAGAGGTAAAGAGAATAAGATTCTTCATGACATTTGGACAGAGCTATCTTACACATATGAAGTGTCTTGAAAATGTGGGAATGCTCTCAACTACACCGATAGAATTTGAAGGACAGGAAATAGTACCTATTAAATTTCTAAAGGCACTGCTGCCAGATCCAGCAAGCCTTGGCCCTAGAACACATGGCAAAACAAATATCGGATGTATATTTACTGGTAAGAAGGATGGACAGGACAAGACCTACTATATCTATAATGTATGCGACCATCAGGAATGCTACAAAGAGGTGCAAAGTCAAGCTATAAGCTATACAACAGGAGTGCCAGCTATGTGCGGAGCATTGATGCTTCTTACAGGACAGTGGAACAAAGCTGGTGTATATACAGTGGAGGAGTTTGACCCAGACCCATTCTTGGAAGCACTGGATAAGTATGGATTGCCACGCAGAGAGAATCACGCTCCTGTACTGGTGGACTAATGGAGTGGCATATAGATACTCGCCCAGCCTTTAGAGGCTTAGGCGAGGAAAGGTATGATAAACAATTTGCAAATGTGAAGACACCTTGTTACATATTAGATGAGGCAGCGCTTCGTAGGAATGGTGAGATATTATGGCAGGTGCAAAAAGAAACTGGTTGTAAGATATTACTAGCACAAAAGGCATTTTCCAACTATGATATGTATCCTGTACTGGCTAAATATCTGGCTGGCACTGAGGCAAGCGGACTGTATGAGGCGAGGCTTGGAGCAGAGGAAATGCCAGATGGAGAGGTACATGTATTCTGCGGTGCTTACAGAGATGAGGAGATAGATGAATTATTACATTACGCAGACCATATAGTGTTTAACTCTCCATACCAGCTAGGAAAATATGGCCCTGTGGCAAAGGCGAAAGGAAAGAGTGTAGGACTGCGCATTAACCCACAGTGCTCAACTCAGGAAGGTCACGACATATACGACCCATGTGCACCAGGAAGCAGACTTGGCACAACGAAAGATGTGTGGGATATTCAGATGACAGAGGAAATGATAGAGCTCCTTGATGGTTTACATTTCCATACCTTGTGCGAACAAAATTCAGATGCATTGGAAGTAACTTTGGAGGCAGTAGAGAAGCTATTTGGCGATGTACTGCCTAGAATGAAGTGGCTCAATATGGGCGGCGGCCACCATATTACCAGAGACGACTATGACATAGATAGACTGAAACGCTGCATAAACTATGCAAGAGATAAGTGGAATGTGCAGGTGTATTTAGAGCCTGGGGAGGCTGTGGCATTAAACGCAGGATATCTAGCTACAAGAGTACTGGATATAGTGGAAAATAGCGGCAAGAAAATAGCTATACTGGACGTAAGCGCAGCCTGCCATATGCCTGATGTAATAGAGATGCCGTATACACCGCCGCTATATGGGGCGGAAGTGTATAGGGAAGCGGTGCATGGGGAGGATAATAAGGCGAAGCAGGTTCAGAATATTTACCGACTGGCAGGGCCAACATGTCTAGCGGGAGATGTGATAGGTGATTATGTTTTTGAAGGAGAACTTCACAGAGGAGATATGTTGCTATTTGGAGATATGGCTATATATTCTATGTGTAAGAATAATACATTTAATGGTATGCCGCTGCCAGATATATTGTGTAGATGCGAAGATGGGGAGATTCGGGTTGTGAGACAGTTTGGGTATGAGGATTTTAAGATGAGGTTGGGGGTGAGAGGGATGTATAATTTGAAGTAGGTGATACGGCAGTTGTTAGAGATTTCGGAAAGGTCAGGAAAATCAAAGGGTGTGGGAATTTGAAGGTGGATTTTTATACAAAATTTAAGCCAGATGTGAGCTAGGGCATGGCTTAAAAAAGAATTAAGGGAGAAAGAAAATATGACATATGATGAACTTATTATATTGTATCCTTTGATTGATTTGTTCTTGGAGCTGTTTAAGGGATTAGCTCCTATGATAGTTGCAATATTAGCTATTGTAGTTAATCAATACAATTTATCTATTAGTGGGCTAGAGCAAATAAATGATACAAATAAATTAGTTGGAGATGTTATGGATGTATGTACTCAGTACAGTTATATTTTTAAATGCGAAAATGTTGATGAAAGAATAAAGCTGTTAGATGAAGCATCGGAAAAATTAAAGAATTCTACAAAGAAAGCAAAGAATCAAGCTCTTCGTGCAATGAGTGATATTGCAAAAGAGATTAAGCGATTAACAGAAGAGGGATAAAACAGAAATTAGGAAAAAGATATATGGTGAAATTTTGACAAATTTAATAGATTTAGAAAGCATTTTGGCAGTAGAAAGTTTTTTTATTGCCGAAATGCTATTTTTATATGCAATTTTAGTCAAATATATTTTAGTCATTTATGATTGACTAAATATAGAATGAGTATTATAGTATAAGTATAGAAATGGAGGTAGTACAATGTTCATAGGTAGAGATAAAGAATTAAATGCTTTAGATAAGTTATACAAATCAGACAGGTTTGAGTTTGTTGTAATATATGGACGCCGCCGTGTGGGAAAGACTGCACTTATTAATCAATTTATTGGTGATAAGAAGTCGATTTACTTTATGGGTGTAGAAAGTAACGAGAAACAGAATCTCGAAAACCTTAGTAAAAGTATTATCGAATTTAGCAGTGGTATTCAGGCAGAGACTTCATTTGCATCGTTTCAGGCTGCTTTAGAATATGTGTTTAAACTGGCAGAAAAAGAAAGGATAATTCTTACCATTGATGAGTATCCATATGTGGCGCGTTCATCTAAGAGTTTAGCATCTACATTACAGTTGTTGATTGATAAATATAAAGACACATCAAAATTAATGTTGATATTATGTGGTTCTTCCATGTCCTACATGGAGGATCATGTGCTTGCGTATAAGGCTCCTCTTTATGGTAGAAGAACGGCACAGATGAAGATTTTACCGTTTGATTTTGAAGAGAGTTGTCGATATTTTAATAATCTTTCAGATGAAGATAAAGCATTGATATATGGTATTGTAGGGGGAACGCCACAATATCTTCTGCAAATGAGTGATAAACTGAGTGTGGAGGAAAATATTAAAAACACATATTTGAATCCGATGTCATTCCTTTATGAAGAACCAGTGAATCTTTTAAAACAGGAAGTTCGTGAACCGGCAATTTATACTGCCATTATTACCGCAATTGCAACTGGACACTCGCGTATGTCAGAGATTTCCACGAAGGTAGGAGAGGATACCAATGTATGTGCTAACTATCTTAAGAATTTGATAAACCTTGGTATCATACAAAGGGAAACTCCTTATGGGGAAAAAGCATCCAAGAAGTCTATTTATTCTATCGAAGACAACATGTTTTATTTCTGGTATCGGTTTGTGCTGGACAACAATTCTGTTATTGCTCGTGGTGCTACGGATATGGTGTACAAACGAATTGAGCCTCAGTTATCAAATTATATGGGAAGCGTGTTTGAAAAAATCTGTATGCAGTATTTGTGGAAACAGCTTCTTGTGGGCAATGTGCCTATAGAATTTGTCTCTTTGGGGCGTTGGTGGGGAAATGATCCGATACAGAAAGCACAGGCCGAGATAGATATTATGGGTGAGCAGGATAGTGAGTCTGCTCTATTTGCAGAATGCAAGTGGAGAAATGAAAAAGTAGATTTAGATATTCTGGAAACTTTGATAGGGCGCAGTAAATTGTTCCGCTATACCAAAGTACATTACTATTTGTTTTCGAAATCTGGTTTTACAAAAGGGTGTATGGAGAAAGCAGAGGAAATGGGTAATGTGACGCTGGTTAGTTATGCGGATATTGTAAGGTCAATGAAGTAGAGAACAAATAGTATTTGCAAAAATAGGAGAGGATAAGTACAAATGGATGAAAAAAGAGATATATTAGATGCGTGGATTATGGTAGAGCATCTATCAGAGGGTAATATCAATAAAAAAGACAAACAAATAAAGGAATTTATAGATTTAGAAAACGAAGATTTTTATGATTTGTTTTCTAAAGAAATAGAGAAGAAGAAATTTACAACGAAGCAGAACGGTGGAATAGTAGTATATTTTGACATTTTCAATTTTGAGGAAGTGGTAAGTATACTTCGTAAAAAATACCATTTAGAACCTACGAATGAAGATATACGTTTTGGACATAAATTTAGCTTTGCATTATGTTTTGATAAAGAATTGAATTTATGTCCAGATATGACTTTTTTTACGGCAAGTGCATATATCCGTTGGTATAAAGAAATGCCAGCTAAAGGGACATTCACAGATTTTGAATCAGATTTTAAAACAAGGGTTTCAAAATTTTTTTGTATAGAAGAGGATAGGCAGAATGCATTTAATTATGCAATGCGAAAATTGTTAAAGATGTATGATACTGATGTTAAAAACTGTAGAATGCAGATAGTTAATAATATAGAAACTGATTCAACAAATTTACATTCTTTTTTTATTGAAGATTTGCAAAAGGCAAAGGGAATAAGAACTGTAAATTTAGATAACTATATGTCAGGGAAGATAAGTAATAGGATTAATTTAGATAGTAAAATAGATTCTCCAAAATTTAATCCAGATACTTTTAAAGAGATTTTACAGCCGAAAAACTATCCGATTTCTAGATTTCCGGGTAGTACAGAGTTCGCCCTTTACTTGATGCAACAGATGGCTGTAAATCTTTCTATTGGCTATGATAATAAACAAATAAGAAGTGTCAATGGTCCACCAGGGACAGGAAAGACGACATTGCTTAAAGATATTTTTGCAGAATTGGTGGTTGAACAAGCGTATGATATTGCTAGGTTACCACAAAAAGTTATAAAGGGAAATGCAAATACAGTATACTATGGAAAGGGAACTATAGGTGAAATCCCAACTTATATTTCGGAAAAGGGTATTGTGGTTGCAAGTTCTAATAATAGTGCCGTACAGAATATTGTGAACGAATTGCCATTAATAAAAGAGATTGATAAGGATTTAATTGATGAGCTTAGAGCAGTAGATTATTTTGCAGAAATCTCTAATTCCAAGGTGACGATAAAATGGATTACGGATGAAAACAATAAAGGTAAACCACTGCAGATAATAGAAAAAAATCTGGGAGATGATAAATTTTGGGGACTTTTTTCCTTAGAGGGTGGAAAGAGTGATAATATGACCAATATTATTACGTATCTTAAATGTATTGCTGAATATTTGGAATCAGAATATATTTCAAATGATAAAATTTATGAGGAGTTCATGGAGCAGTATAAATCTGTAGATAATATTAGAAAACATTTGCAGATATATGTTGAGAATAGTGAGAAATACAAAAAAACTTGTAGACAATTAGAAGAGTTAAAGAAATCATACATAAAGGAGAAAAAATACAAAGAGGCAAATTTAAGAGAATCGGATGAGAACTGCAAAGAACTAGAAGATAAAACTCAAGCAAATATCGAAGAATTAGAGAAGTATCAGATGGATATTGCTGAAAAAAAGACGACTAACGAAAGAAATAGAGATAGTCTTGAATTATGCATTTTGTCTTTGAGAGATGAAAAACCATGGTTTTTTGCTCGTCGCAAAGTAAAACTTGCGTATAAGACTAAATTGGAGGAAATTAATCATCAACTTTCAAAATGTGTAATTGAAAGTCAGAAAATAACAGAGGAGGAAAGAAGGGGAGAATTTAAACTTCAAGAATTGAAAAACAAGATAGATGAGTTAAGATGTAAACGACAAAAGATGCAAAGTGAGTTCAAAAATTGGGATGAAAATCAACAAAATGAAATACTAAAGCTTGAAGAACAAAGTGACAATTATAAAAAGACATTGGAAGGTAAAAAGCTAAAAGAACTTGATATGAGTTCAGGGTATGAACAAGTACAATTGTCAAATCCTTGGTTTGATGAGACATATCGAATAGCTCAGTCCAAGTTGTTTATTATGGCACTAAAGGTTAGGAAACAGTTTTTATATGAAAATGTAAAAAACATAAAAGCTTCAATAATTATATGGGACAAGCAAAATGACTATTTGGACAAAAAACATATTATTGTAGCAGCATGGAATTGGATAAATATGGCTATTCCAGTAATTAGTTCGACATTTGCGAGTTTTTCTCGCATGTGCAAAAATATGGATGCAGAAACGTTAGGACATCTATTTATTGATGAAGCGGGACAAGCGTTGCCGCAAGCAAGTGTTGGGGCAATATATAGGAGCAAACATGTTATGGTGGTAGGTGATCCATCGCAGATTAAGCCAGTATTAACTTTGGATACAAATGTATTGAGGATGTTGGGTAAGCATTTTGGAGTATCAGAAATGTATTTATCTAATACTGTATCTACGCAGACACTGGTGGATAGGATAAGCCAATATGGTTTCTATAAGGGGCAAGACGAATGGATTGGAATACCACTTTGGGTGCATAGGCGTTGTAGATATCCTATGTTTACAATCTCAAATAAAATTTCATATAAAGATTTTATGGTGCAAGGTAAGCCCGAAAATGGTAAAGCGGAGTGGTATGATATCAGAGGAAATGCAGAGGATAAATATGTTAAGGAGCAAGGAGACTTTCTAGCAAATATGATAGAAGAGTTGGCAAAAGAAAATCCTAAGATAAAACAGAGAGATGAGAAAGATGTAATATATGTAATTACTCCTTTTTCACATGTTGCATACAGTTTGGCGGAAAGATTAAGGAAGATTGGTTTCACTAGGTATGATGAACATGGTAAACCTACAAATGTTGGAACTATTCACACATTTCAAGGTAAAGAAGCTCCAATTGTGTTTCTTGTGTTGGGGGCAGATAATACAAGTAAAGGTGCGGCTAAATGGGCTGTTGAAGAACCTAATATGATGAATGTTGCAGCAACACGTGCAAAGGAGGAGTTTTATGTTATCGGTGATAAAAGTCTATATTTAAATCTAGGCTGTGATGTTGCAACAGATACGTATAAAATTATTGAACAGTATAAAAAACAATATCCAGAGTTGGTAGAGAGCTAATTACTAAACCAAAAGAAGAGCTAGGAAACAATAATAAAACGAAGAACTGTGATGACTCAACGTATCATTTTGAAAAGGCTAATGTGAAGAGGTATTGAAATAAAACATAAACATCTTATACAAAAAAGAAGGGCTCGCCCTTCCTTTTTTGTATGCATATATTGTTTTTATGTTTAAAAAAATAGTTGACAGGTTAAAGGTAATACCTCTATAATTGGTATTACCAAAGATGAGGAGAGGTATTATGGCAAATAAAGTATTAAGTATCAAAATGGATGAGAATGATGTAGATAAATTAAGACAGTATTATGAAACGTTGGTAGCTTTAGGTGTAATAAATAAAGATAAACTGAAATTCAATGGCTTTCTAAAACATCTGCTACTAGATAATTTGGCAACTGATTTCAAATCAATGATGTCAGTGTATTCGGAGTTGGGTCTAGAACCTAGTTGTGGTGATCCAAAACTTATGGATGGAAAATACGGATTTAATATGCGTAATGTTTACAATTTTGATGAGGACACTTTTGATTCATATCTTAAATGTTGGAAAGAAAAAATGGAAAAAGGAGTAGAGGCATTAGAGGAAAGAACAAAGATTATAGCGGGTATAACAGGACTGGCGATGATAGTGCAAGGCGGAATGAATTACACTATTGATATCGTAGATGAAGGGAAGAATCAATGTCAGAATTTTTGGAGAAAGAAGGCTCTGGAGCAAGTAGAGGAAGATAAGCGAAATCAGAATGTAGATGATATTCAGCACGATATTAAGGCGGTCGAGGATTCTGATATTTCGGAGGAGATTAAGGCAAGGATTATTGAACAAATAAATCAATATGACAAAGACAAACGAAATAATTATGAGTTAACAAAGGGAGTAAGAAATATTGGTATAAAATAAAAAACGAAAACTAGTTGAGAAAGTAATATATTATAGGAGGTATTAATATGAGTTATACAAAAACTGATCATGGGAATGGGATAGCGTTGTTTATTGGAAGGTATGGACAGTACTGGAGATTTTTTAGAAGTGGTCGAACAGTAAGTAAAATATGTGTATGTGGTGGAACGAGAGAAATAACAAAGTTTGATGGACAGATGGTCACGCGATGTAGAAAGTGTAAAAAATATAGGTATTAGATTTTAACGGTGCCTATTTTGGTAACAATAAGCATAATTATATGATATTTGTGAAATAAGGCGAGTGAGTTATTATGAAACTTTACGGAGTAAAGATTTTGTTGGTTGAATAAGAAAATAAAAGATGAGAGTGAACATCCTCTGAGGTATAATGGTTTTGCTACAAATCTAACACCAAGGAGGAGTCGCTCTCATGAATATTATAGCACTTTTAGAAACTTT
>JBGVKG010000012.1:0-50765 GCA_045123575.1 Lachnospiraceae bacterium | reverse complement strand
GCCTCCTACTCGCCATCCGTGGCTCGGAGGAGGCTTCTTCTGACATCGTGTCAGAAGATTGCTAGTTTATTCAATTGCAAAGCCCTAAGATAATCTAATTGCCTTCCACATGAATAAAACTATATCCTTAACACCTACGCCATATCTACATAATCATTATTTATCAAGAGCAGTGGCGCTGCGCCTGTAAACAGATGTAACTCATTATGCAGTTGTAATTTGAAACCGGTGGTATAGCTCATCATTTCTACCTATACAAACTAAATAGTATGCAAAAGTAAGAAAAAATGGTGAATTCAGCTTGGAAAGTCTACCTTTACAATCTAAATGGTTTGTAAAGGTAAGAAAAAATGATAAATTCTACTTAAAAAGAACTTCAAGTAAGAATAATGCAAGTTTTATTCATGTAGAAAATCTAGTACTCGCAACCTAGAATAAAACTGTAGCATTCTTACTCGAAGTTCTTTCAGTAATACAAACCAGAATTTATCTCTGTCGCATAGCTCTCAGCGCATTCAATATTGCGATAAAGCTTACTCCCACATCCGCAAACACCGCATACCACATAGATGTCATACCAAGTGCAGAAAGTACGAGCACTCCTACCTTTACAGCTATGGCAAATACTATATTTTGTCTAACTATTCTCATGGTCTTTTTTGCTATCTTTATAGCTTTGACAATATTTGATGGCTTATCATCCATAAGCACTACATCAGCAGCTTCTATGGCTGCATCCTGTCCTAAACCACCCATAGCTATGCCTATGTCAGCTCTAGCTAGAACTGGTGCATCGTTGATGCCATCGCCTACAAATGCCAGCTTTCCTTTAGGATTCTGAGCCATTAACAGTTCCTCTACCTTTGATACCTTATCTGCTGGAAGAAGCTGACTATGAACCTCACTTACACCAAGTATACCTGCAACATGCTCTGCTATATCCCTCTTATCACCAGTAAGCATTACTGTCTTTGATACATCTACCGTAGATAAGCCCTTTATAGCCTCTGATGCATCATCCTTTATCTCATCTTCTATGACGATTGCACCAAGATATGCTTCATTTCTTGCAACATATACTACTGTTCCTAGAGCATTTACTGGCTCATAAGATATATTAAACTTATCCATCAGTCTTGCACTACCTGCATATAAGATTTCATTGTCCTTTGACACTCTTATACCATGACCAGCTATTTCTTCATAATGTGACGCATCTGCTGCTGCCTCTATTTTAGTATATATATCCTTATCATACGATTTTAGATAATCTTTTATAGATAATGCTATTGGATGATTTGAATATAGCTCTGCCTCTGCCGCCATAGCAAGTAATCCCAGCTCATCTATATCCCCTGTAACATCTACCTTAGATACCTTAAAATTACCTTTTGTAAGTGTGCCTGTCTTGTCAAATACCACTGTATCACACTTAGATAATGCCTCTATATAGTTGCTTCCCTTAATAAGTATACCCTTTGTAGAAGCTCCACCTAGACCTCCAAAGAAGCTCAATGGAACTGATATAACAAGGGCACATGGACATGATATTACGAGGAAGCTAAGTGCTCTGTATACCCAGTCACTCCACACAGCCTGACTATTTGCCCCTATAAAAAGTGGTGGAATAACTGCCAATGCCACTGCTATACACACAACAACAGGTGTATAATATCTGGCAAATTTAGTTATAAACCTCTCTGACTCAGCCTTCTTTGAGCTCGCATTCTCTACTAGCTCAAGAATCTTTGATACAGTGGACTCAGAAAATTCCTTCTCTACCTCTATCTCAAGTACACCATTTATACTGATAGAACCACTGATAATACTATCTCCTACTGACACCTCTCTTGGTAAGCTTTCACCTGTAAGAGCCTTAGTATCTATGGTACCCTCACCCTTTGCAAGTTTTCCGTCTAGGGCTACCTTTTCTCCCGGTTTTACGACAATAATCTGCCCTATTCTAACATCCTTAGGCTCCTTCTTAACTATAGAACCGTCATTAAGCTTCACATAAACAACATCAGGTCTTATATCCATAAGTGCTGCGATAGACTTTCTAGATTTTCCGACAGCATAATCCTGAAACAACTCTCCCACTTGATAAAATATCATAACTGCGACTGCTTCTGGGTACTCCCCTATAAAAAATGCACCTATAGTAGCTACACTCATAAGGAAATTCTCGTCAAACACACGCCCCTTCATAATGTTTCTAACGGCGCCCCTTACAACCTCTCCACCTATGATAAAATACGCCACTAGAAACAACACTAGAGCTAATGTCTCCGTAGTCGCAAGACTTATATTAAATAACTTAGATAACTCCAATACATTTCCTTCTGCAAATAAGGCTGCTACAAATACCGCAACACCTATTAGTATCTTTGCTATCTCACTCTTTTCAACCTCTCCACCATGCTCATGATCGTGACCACACCCACATCCGTGACTATGTTCCTCGTGATCATGACCACATCCACAGCCGTGACTAGGTTCCTTGTGTTCATGACCACATCCACAGCCGTGACTAGGTTCCTCGTGGCTATGTTTACGATGGCTATCTTCATGATGATTATGCTCATTTTTATGATCATGAATATGTTCATGCTCTTCATTGTGGTTATGTTCGCTGCATCCGCAACAGCAAGTTTTCTTATCTTCCATAATACATCCTCCTACTCAGCAATATGCTCTATACCTTGACTCAATATAAGTTCTATGTGTTTATCTGACAATGAATAGAAAATCGACTTACCTTCTTTCCTATACTTAACTAATCTCATCTGCTTTAGCACTCGTAACTGATGTGACACAGCCGATTGACTGATGCCAAGTATTTGACCTATATCGCATACACACATTTCCGACTGAAGCAACACATATAATATCTTTATTCTTGTCGAATCTGCAAATACCTTAAAAAACTCTGCAAGATCAAATAATACCTCTTCCTCTGGCATACTTTCGTTTACTTTATCTACTATATCCTTATGCACGTGTATATAATCGCACATTTCCTCATGATGCTTTTCCATGTATGTATCCTCCTTCTTGCTAACGTATGAATAATTGTTCATACGTTATATTATAATAAATGTTTAATATTGTCAATTACTATTTTTTCAAATGCTCGCCAACTTATCCTATTTATGCATTTTTCCGACCTTATCTCGTGATTCATCTACACTTTTTCCATCCCCTCAACCCGAATTAGCAGACAAAAGCCTGTGGCAGAACAACCGCCACAGGCCCAATATACCCGTCTAATTAAATATTTAATTACATCATAGAATTCTGTGAGTATAAAGACTTCACATGCTCTATATCTTCCTTAGCTGCTGCACTAGCTGGCACATAATATGCCTTTTCTCTAGCCATCTGATATAACTCTTCCTGAGACATCTCACAAGCATTTCTGAGTTGCTTTAAAGTAGACTTAAGCTCCTTATTCTCTGTCTGTGGAATCATCTCACCATATCTAACAAGCTCACCATTCATACCAGCAAGCACATCATTTACCATTGTCTTTTCCTGCATCTGCATATCCAAAACCTCCTAATCTTATAAGAACTTCATTAACTGTTCTTTATTCTGCATAGCTGTCTGAGCACCCTTCTGAAAGAAGTTCTTAATCTGTGTGTCTGTTGCACAGTTTGCGTACTCCTGAAGCTTGCAATGTGTTGTGTCAAATCCGCCAATAAGATGACGAAGGTTCTGTAATTCAAGTTCTGAAAGCTGTGTCATAATATCCTCCTAATAACAATTTGTTTTACATAGGATATTTTTGCACAGTAATCATTTTTTATTCATTTTCAGATGAATTTTCTTCCGATGGAGTTGTTGTTACGTCTGAAGATGAATCTTCCTCTGCACTACTTTCTGTAGTCGCATCTCCACTTGTTGTTTCATCTGTACTGCTTGTATCTTCTGCACTTGTTGACTCATCTGAGCTTGTTGTCTCATCTGCACTTGTTGTCTCATCCGCAGAAGATTCTGTTTCACCTGCTGTATCTGATGAATCCTGTGTACTAGTAGTCTCTGTAGCCACTGTTGTCGTCTCTGTCTCAGGTGCTACTGTAGTAGTAGGTTTTTTGGTTGTTGTTGGCTTAGTAGTTGTAGGTTTCTTGGTTGTTGTTGGCTTAGTCGTCGTAGGCTTATTATTCGTTGTAGGTGACTGTGTCGTCGTATTAGCTGTAGACTCTGTATCAGAAGACTCGTCACTTGAAGAAGTGTCATCCTCTAGCTCATCATCACTTACCATAAAGTTACCTTCTCGCTCCACCAGCATCTTCTTTAACATAGTAGAATCTGTCTGCACCACGCCCTCACGAAGCACATCTATGGCATCCGCCATATTTCCTAGACCTTCGTATGCAATAGCCATATATTTGTATGCCTCTACACACTCATCATCAAACTTCAATATATCCTCTAGCTCATAGTAAGCAAGCTGATACTCTCCATCTCTAATGTACTGCTCGCTTAAGGCAAGTTTCTCATCAACTGTCTTCCTCTTTGGCAAAAGCAAAAACACAGCTACAGTTACTATAATAGCTAATGTCAGCAATCCACCACCTAGTATCCAATGCCTGTTTTTATTATAAAATTTCGATATTCTTTCTAATATGTCCATAATATCTCCTTAAAATTAGCAATTAATAGTCTCACTTGCTTTGAGTACAAAAAACAGCAAACTACATAGTCTGTCTCAAACCTTCTACATATTCTTCACTACATTCAGTAAGCTCACATATGTCTATAACAGCCACGCCTTTTCGTAACATATTCATCACTATGGCATATGTCGTTTCTTCTCTGCCTTCTTCTCTACCTTCTTCTCTTACATCCATATCATGAAGTAATGTTTTCATATATTCCACTCTCCATTCCTTATTCATACGTGCCTTCGCCACATCCTGACTAAGGCGCTCCGTATACTCATCGCATACCTTATTTGTTTCTATAAATTCAAGAAAACTCAAGGTTCTTTTATCTACATTAATATCTTTTCCTTTTGTATTATATATCAGTATCTTCCTTCCGTCTAGTAGCTTAATCTTCGAATTATCTTTACATACATTCTCAAATTCATAGCAAGATAAACCATTTCCAAACGGATCGAAGGTACAGATAAAAATGATGTAACTATTTTTCAATTCACGATAGTTTCCGCCAGACTCCAGAAGGTTTAAATCGACCATCCCCTGATAGAATCTGGCCCTCCTAGGAAGCATGTCTATGTCTTTATTTCTTCCATTCTGCTGCATTTCGGCATCATATACATTATCACTATGATCCTCAACATAAACATCATATCGCACACCCTTGCTATCATTTGTTATGCGCACTGCCTTTTGATTAACGCATGACTTTATACCTTCTATCTTATTCCCTGTTAACCTTTCTAACATATCTATGCAGTTTCTTTCATTCTGCATAACCTTACCAAACATAAAGTCATCCTTTAGTGTCAGTTTCTCATAACTAGCTTCAATAGTTTCACGAAGCAATAGTTCATCATTATTCTTTTGTTTCATTCACAAATCTCCTTTCAACTTACATAATGTATGTGCAAGAGATTTGCTACCTCATATGAAATCTCTTGCTATCTTCTCTTTTTTTGGATATTTAGCATAGATTTCTTTTGAATATACATTCCGACTATGTACGACATTTTAGCACCAGACCTTAATTGTACAATATTCTACAATTAAGCTAAAAAAATAGAAATATGCTATGGATATGATAGCATATTTCTATTCTGGTTACAAGATATTGTTGCTTGTTTTCATGAGCCTTCACTTTAAAAATTCCTAAGCAATTTATTAACTCTTATCTCTTAAAAAGCTTATTCAATATCCCGCTTCGTTTATTAGGTGATATATTTAAATAATTATCCAAATCTTTTTTTAGTTCAACACAATTTTGATATCTATCATCAGGATTAAACTCTACACATTTAGATATAATATATTCTAATCCAACTGGAAGACTCGGATTCACCTGACGTATAGGCTTAGTTTCATATGGTGGCAGCTTTGGATCAATGCCTGTTATCAGATGATGTAGTGTCATACCTAATCCATATATATCTGTTCTGACATCCGTCTGACGCCCACCGAATTGTTCTGGCGCCGCGTATCCCTTTGTACCTAAGCAACATGTATCAGCGAGTTTATTAGGATTATATAATCTCATAATGCCGAAATCAATAAGTTTAATTCTGCCATCTGGCATCAATATTATATTAGCAGGTTTTATATCTCGATGAATATGCGGCTGGCTCAATGTATGTAAATAAGTTAATACATCACAAAGTTGCTTTCCCCAATCAATTACCTTATCTATTGATTGTGGTCCCTGTATCTTTACAATTGTTTCGAGATCATTACCTTCAACATACTCTCTAACAATAAAGGTATGTTTAGAATTATCTATAATATCGACTATTCTTGGTATCATCGGATGATCCAATTTCATCACCAACTGTGCTTCTCTTATAATAGACTGATATATTAAATCAAAATTACTATTTCTAGCTTTATTATACGCTTTCAACGCCCAATGCTTGTTTAGCCTCTCATCCGTTACTAGATACATTTTAGATATAGCACCATTGTTTAGCTGATTCAACACTGTGTAACGTTCTTCAATAGTCATTCCAATTAAATCATTATCTACACGCTCTTCCCTTTTAGCACCATCACTATTATCACTCTCAACATTCAAAGACTGCTCAAATTCACTTTTTGTTTTATAAAATATGAGTTTCTCTGTATGCGCTAAATCTATAACATCATCTGCAGCAAGTTGATACTTTTTACCTGGCTGTATAAGTGTACCATTAAGCCATGTTCCATTTTTAGAATTATTATCTTTTAAAAACCACGTTTTGTTCTCATAATAGAATGTTGCATGCATACGCGATATAGTTTTTTTATCTTGGAAAGATAAATCCGATACAGTACTCTGACCAACATTTATTACATCTTTTCGAAACTGTACTTCTTTGCCACTACTTTCAATTGCCAGTTTTATCGTATCAGAATAGAGAACCGTCGTTGTATTAGAGTTTAGTCGTACATATTCGTTTTCCTCCACTGAATCATCATTTTCTTCTACTGCCAAATATGTATTATGACCTGCTTCACATTTCAAAAATTGTACTTCCTCCGTTTCAATCATTGAATTTATAACCATTTTAGCTATTGTGTTCATACCATCACTTGTTGGATGAACACCATCTATAGAATCATATGGTGTGTTAAGTGCATATAAATCAATCAAATTACATTCATTTTCCTTTACAACATCTCTTATAATCTTGTTGTATACCTCTATATGTGTGCCACCATACGTATGAGGAAATGAAAAATTCGAACGAGAAGAAATGTATGATGTACTTAATGTACAACACCAAATTTCACTATTGGGATAATTAGTTTTTAATTTTCTTAACATATTATCATAGGCATATTCAAAAAATTCATTATCCTGCTCTCCCAAAAGACTAATTCGTGCACCTGTTAAAACTCCAAATGCCCAATCGTTCGTTCCTAGGTACACTATAATTACATCCGGCTTAACATCATTAATGTGTAACAAGGATGTTCGCTCATCTGAACACCCTGATGGAAACAGTCCCTCATGATTTGGTAACTTTGTCACTCTGCTTCCAGACCATGAATTGTTTCTAAGCAGTTCACCTCCAAAGAAACTGATAACCTTATTCCACCATGTATCTTTCATCTCAATAACTCCTGATTTCACACTATTATCTCCACTATAAAATACTTTGTAGCCTTTTGGATTATATCCATCAAGAGTACTCATTGAATCACCAAAAATTGAAAACTGTTTATTTTTATATGGATTGTTTTCGAACCAGTGCCTGTACTCCTTTTTCTTCATTATATTTTCAATTTTTGAGTAATATTTCTTTCGATTTTCGGAACTTGTTTTCTTAATAATACGGTCAACACTCTCCTGCGTAAACACCAACAAATCTTCTGATGAAAAATCGATTTCCTTTCCTACATATTCCGAATAACCAAATGATTCATTTACCCAATAATCTTTTTCCTTAACCTCTACAATACTATGAGAAACCTTTAATTCAACAATATCTCCTACTAACAATTCCTCATCGACTGTTATTGTGTATACGTCCTCCATTTCTTTAGAATTAACTATATTAGCCCAAAACCCTTTGCCCATTTTTTCGATAGAAAAACCATTAAATTCCTCTTCAAATGCGGATATATTGGGACAAACAGAAAATCTGTCTCCATTAACTGTACTTTTTATCGCAAATACTATATGTTTAAAATAACTCATATAATTATTTTCTTCAATAACTTCATGAAACGATTTTGCAACAATAACTGGTGGATTTTTAAAGGCTCCACAACCAAAAGCTCCAAGCACGCAAACATCCACTTTATTGTCTATGGCAGCCTCAAAAATATTTTTTATTCTCGATTTAAAAAGAGATTTCAATGCTGCTCTGTTTGTATACTTTCGTTTCGCAATATATGGTGCTGCACAGGTTATTACATCCACTTTAAACCATTCATCCTCTGGTAACAATTGTGGAACTATATCATCGTTCTTGAATACCGTAACATCCTTTGTATATATCAATCTGTCTGAATAAAAATAATTATCGAATCCTCTATGATAACCATAATATTCTTCAAACACATTCTCATCACTTATACACGCATAAAGATTGCTACTTCTGCATAAACATTCTTCCTGTGCCATTGCACCATTCGCAACACCACCACCAGGATATTCTGGATTAGCAAAATTCAATACTGCAACTCTACCAAATTCGCAGTGGTTCTTCGCGTTATCAAAAGTCGTTCCTTCATAAACTCTTACAATTGCTTGCTCGTCTTTACGAACTGTCTTTGATACAAAATTCTCTTTATAAACCTTATTTGACTTTATAGAAGCCATTGTGTCTTCTTTTAATTGGCATTTTGAAAATTGTAATGTATCTTGAAAGCAGGTTATTAATTCATTTCTCATTTTTACAACACCAGCCTAACTTAGTATTAGATAATAAAAAAAGCACCGCTTCATATATATAATAATTTTTATGAAGCAATGCTCTCCTTTTACTTAGATTCTTCTTTTATTAATTGCGAATAAGCTTCAACTAACGCATTATATTTTTCACTATTTTCGCTCGTATACCCAATCATAAGATAGGGAGCAAATCTATAACTATTATCTTTAAGCATTTCAATAAACCCTTCTTTATTTACACGCACCGTATAGCTACGTCCTGTAATAGTGCAAATTACAAATTCTTCGCTTATATTTATAAATCCATAAACTTTTGTTTTCTTTATATATATCCATGCAATTGCGTCATAATCAAGCACTATTCCAGGTTTTTTAAAATAAATAGCTTTTTCTCCAATATAAAATTTTAAACTTCTACTCGTATATTCATCAAAATCTATATCTCTAATAAGATTGTGATAATATATGCCCCTTTTCTCTAAATCCTTTACTGCGCATTTACACAATCTTAATCCTGACAAATAAATAACCAAAAGATAAAAACTTATGATCAATGCCATCATTCCAATTGTATCATATGAATAGTCTTCAAACAACGAACTCATCGTAATAAGAACTGTTCCTATAACAATAAGAAAAATAATTGTACCAATCATTATTTTTCCTTTAATCAACTTTTTACTAATAGGATCCTTCATTTTGCACCTCCCAAAAAGCCTAAACTAAACGCATGTTACCACATAGGCAAACTATTGGCACGATTAATAGCCGCTGATTGTGCCGATTTGTACTTATTTGCTGCAAATCTCAGATAATCAGCATAATTCTCTAATGATTTTATCATTTTTCCTGATGTTGACTCAGAGCTATTAATCTCCTGCCATTCTTTTCTTAATTGTGCATAATCTTTTCCCGACCAATCCGAGTTCAATGATATTACCGATTGATTTATCGATTGCATATTTTTCTTATGATTAATTACATATGTTTCAATTGTTGTCGCTGTTTTCTCAAATTGACTATGATCTACCTTTATGTATGCCATTCTGCACCTCCATCTTTACTTAAACGCAGAAGCCGCCGTCACTATAACCTTTTCTGTTTTTTCATATCCTAAAACAATTTGATTATTTAAAAAGCGAACCATATCATTAACAGTATTATATCTATTATCACAATATGTTCCCTTAATGCTATTAAATTTTCCTATAACCATATCAGATGCAGTACCATCCCAATTACGATTAAGTGCATTAATCGCAGACTCTACCAACACGAAGTCACTGCTGATTTTTCTGTTAATATTAGCAATCTGACTTGCCGTACTCCTTACTGCATCAACATTAATTTTTACAGCCATAATTTACCTCCATGTGTATTATAATATAAAACTATCTTACGCCTCCACCACTATGTGTAGCTAGATATTCATCTGTTACTTTATTAGTATCTATATTATCAAGCTTACGCTTTACATATCTATACTTCTCTGCAACTTTTGACACACATGATGCACATTGCTCATTTCCTATATTAGAAAAATCTCTTCGTACACCATAAGCAATGCTATCAAGTTCATTAATGATATTCTGTAACTCACACTTAATTAGATATAATTCGTATTGATCACTTGAATTCATAACAGCACCTCCTATATCTGCGAAGCTATTGAATGTTCCGCTGCTTCAAAATCTCTTGCAGTATCATTTAAATAATTTATTGCTCGATTTAATCTCCAACTATAACCAGTAATCATATCCGCTTGCAATAAATCCCATACATCAAATAATCCAACTTTTGTATATAAGCTATCTAATCTTCTATCTAGATTTGCGATTCTGTTATTAACTTTTTGTAATCTACTTGCATACGAGCGCAGGCTAGCAGTGTTCAAGCAAATATATGTATTTGCGGTGGAATACTTGTATCCGTTGTTAAAATTCTTATTCAAAAAATCACTTACAACTTTACTCGCTTTTTTACAAAATAATGTGGCATAACTTATTATTCCTGAAAATATAACGTCCTTTACATTTACCACATTAGATATTCCATTAGAAGCTCCATTCCATACTTTACAAACAGTATCTTTTTCTTGTATTTCGTTTCTTCTTAAACTACCATCAGGTTTCACTGCAATCGCCCATCTATTATGATGCTCAAAATCTATTCCACCATTATATTCAATAGTTGTATCTAAAATAATAACATTTCCAATACTAATAAGAGAAGAGGACACTAAATCATGCTCTTGCTGAAAATTATATATCTTCTCATTCATACGTGTAATTTGTTCATTATGCTCACTCATAAAAGCTTGATTAAATCCTGGTCCATCATATGCATAAACTGCCGCAATCTTCTCTGGATATGGCCATGTAACCGCCGCATACATTGCTAAATTCCCACCAAGCGAATGCCCTGTTATCGTTATATTATGATAATTTTTGTAGCTTTCCATAAATAACTTCATTTCTTCCTGCTGAGTAGTCTGTTCATCCCATGCAAGACTCAAATCTGCACCAACCCAGTCATTAAGCGTATTTCCCTTATCTAGCGGATTTAAATTCATCGCGTCACTTCCTCGGCAACATATCACCACTTCACCTTCCGGATTATCTCTTGGTTCAATTGCAAATGCTGAAAACCCACTTTCACTAGACGAATTATGATTTATGCTTTTTGTAATAACAAAATCATTTTCCTCTAATTTGTTTTTTAAACTGATTATAGCTTCCTCGTAACTTTTTCTATCCAAATTATTCATATTGCAATTATAATAATCATTTCCTTTAGCCAATGTATCTAGACCATCCAATATTTCAGAAACACTTAATGGCCCAAAAATTGGCTTACCATTCTCGTCAAATTTCTCTTTTGGAATATCTGTATATGCCAACGATGACATTATAAGCATTTCAGCTTCTGTAAATTGTATCGCCATAGTCTCACTCCTTTTCAAGGGTTGCAATTATACTGTCCATATCTGTGGATAAGTCTCCACCCTTCAGCTGTACTGTTGAATAGCATTTTACATATTCTTTTTCGACAAAAGCATTGTATCTCTTACCTATATCTGTTTCATAAAATGTCTTGTTTATATCGTCTGTAAGTTCTTTCACGAACCAAACAATAATACTTAACTCTCTCGATTCTACATTTTCAGCACTTTTTCCAATCTCATACACTATTTCTGCGTACTTGTTTAAATCGCATTCGGATTCTGTCTCTACAAAAAAATGAGTTGTAACAAAATAATTGCCTAATTGTGCTAAATATTCATTAAGATCACCTATTTCGGATGCACTACTGTATACAGATGTTTCTATAACCGAATAGACCTTCGCCTCCATTCCTGATTGAGTCAATATTTCCTTTGAAATCATATCGGCTGCTACTATATTCAAATACTCATCTTTAACTATGCTAAGGTCTTCCTTATCTATCTCTGCCATAAACTTAAGCTCGGCATATTCACCTTCCTTACAACAGCACCATGCTTTAATTGTGGTATTATCTCCTGTTCCATATGCACCGCCCAAACTTTCAACTTTAAACGAAAGATCATACTTACTTTTTAATGCTTCTTCTATTGCTGAAATATATTCAACGTCACTATATCCTAATTGATTATCCAAAAAATTCATACATCCACACACTCCCATATTCGTCATCAATATTGTAAATATAAGCAATAAATATTTAAACCATTTCATCCGTTCATCCCTTCACCTTTCTATCCTTATACTTATCTAGGAGTTCCACATCTTGGACAGCAATGCTGTGAAGCATCATATTGAGTTGCACAGCTCTTACAAAATACAATGTTTCCTCCACCTGCCGCTATATTATATGACATATTTTTCTTTGATGCAATATTTCTACCCGATGTGCGCTTTATCATAACTATCAGATTAATCAACAATAATAAAACAATAACTACCAATCCCACATAAATAGGAATAAATTCTGGATACATGCCATTACCTCCTTTTTTCTCAACGGATGCTTAAGCATCCGCCGAGAAATCACAAACTTAATTATTTACTTTTCTTTTTTTTCCAAAAAGAATAAAAATAGTTATTCCAAGTACTACAAGTACTACTCCTGCTATTGACCCTATAAAGAGTGGTGTATTATTATACCAACGTACAAACATATCAGTTGTAACGAGGAAATCCTCAACAAGTAATTCATAGTTATTACCTGCTGCATCAATTGCCTCAACTCTAACTTTTTGAACGTTACTTGACTCTGGAATGTCAAATGTATAATTCTCACCATCTACTATATACTCAACTTCTACATCGTTAAGGTATATCTTAACAGTTTCGAGAACAAGATTATCCTTTATCTCCATAGTAGCTGTCTTGCCTTCAATAGCGTACTGCTTACCAGATTCCAAATCAATTGCTATGATAACTGGCTCTGTCTTATCTACACCAAATGTAATTTCCGCAGTCTTTGACTCGTCTACATTTTCGTTAACATTTCCTGCCGCATCTGTTGTACTGATAGTAATGCTATACTTTCCGTCATCTTCAAAGTTTTCCTTAAAGATAGTATATTTGTATACTGACCACTTACCATCGCCACCGGTTACCTCATATGTATACTGTTTGCCATATACGAGGTCTGTTGGTGTTCCGTTCTTGGTCATCTTTACTACTATCTTATCTGTATCAAGGCCGTCAATATTAGTCTCTGTAATAATAATATCCTTTGATGTGGTCAAATACTTATTATTGATATCTGCTGTCTGACTAATATCATATACAGAACCAAATCTATTTACTGAGAAGGAAATGGTCATCTGAGTTTCATTGCCAGCTTTATCTGACAACTTTACATTCAATGTGTATATATCGTCAACAGCCTGAACATTTTCAAAATTCTCATATGTATATATTTGTCCGAGACCATTTGCTGTATCAGTCATATTTGCTGAGTATTCAACAACACCAGAATTAACACCTGTCAATGATATTACAACAGTTGTCTTATCGAAGTTTGTATCTGTATATGTAATAACAGGAATTACATCACCACTATTCGCAGACTTATCTACCACACCTGAGATAGATAGGTTCGGTGCTGTCTTGTCAACGTAAAACTCTTCTGTTGCATAATCATCAATGCTATTATTAGCCTTGTCATTGAACTCAATATCAAATGTGTATTTCGCATCAGAATTATATGTTATTACAGCTGTATATGTATCATTGCCATTATCCTTCCAAGCGCTTTCTACTGGGAAGTTAATCTCGTTGCCATTATCTGTTGCTATTCCCATAATCTTGACTCTTAAGGCATCAAAATTATGCTCCTTTATAGTAATTGTTGCTATACGGTCATTCTTGAAGTAATTTCCATTTAATGATGCATTATTATCGTACTTGACTGATACAACTGGCTTAGTCATGTCTATAGTAAATTTATGCTGTGCTACAGCATTGGCAACATTACCGACCATATCCTTATACGACATATCAAATGTATAATCACCATCAGCTCCATATACAACTGTCGCTGTATATGTTGTTTTATCAGCATCTTCTCTATTAACAGATACCTTCCACGACTCTGCCTTTGATAAATCAACGGTTGGAATAGTCTTATCTGTATTGCTAATTGCATATACTATATCTGATGCGTTGAAATTACGCTCAGTAACTGTTATTGTTGCTGTTCTAAATGTATTGAATATATCTGTATACTCATCATCATGAACCTCATTTGCGTCATCATATACTATGACAATACTTGGCGCAGTTTTATCAATACTAACTTTAATCTCTTCTGTAGTTTTATTTCCTGCTCGGTCTGTCATAGTAACCTTAAGCAACACATCATTGCTGTTATTCTTAACTGTTACAGTTTTCTTCATCTCTGTTACAAGATTAAGCTCTGTCTTTAACAGATTCCAGTCCGTTTCATAACCATTGCCTGTCGCAAGTGTCTTGTCATTATTTATAACAACCTTGCCACTTTGATTATTATCTGTGTCATATGGTGCAACCACACTCCACTCTACCTCTCGTATGCCTGAATATGTATCTGTTACAGTAATTGTAATCTCCACATTGTCAGCATATAGGTCCACACCGTCATTTGTCTTGAATGATGTATCTTCTTTATCAAAAGCTATATGTTGCTCCTTCTTATGCATTTCCTCATTCTCAACAATTGCACTATCAGGAGTTACATAGTTTTCAGCAATGTTTTCAACATTGTCTGTTGCCTTTGCATATATCTGTCCCTTAAAATTAGCTGGTATCGTTATAGTTATGCTACTTTCTTGGTCAACAGGTACTGTTATAATTTCACTGGTTACGCCATTTTCCGTTTCAGTTGTATAGTCAACTGTATAGTAGCTAATATACTTTACACCAGAACACAATACATCTGGGTCTGATGATATATCACTAGCATATATAGTAACCTTTGTAGATTCTTTAAAGTAGAATCCATATTCTGTTTTTTCTACAGGTGCTACATTTACTTCATTCTCGTCACCTTCGACATAATTCTCTGGTTCAAAATCAAAGCCTATAATATATGGTACTTCTGTATCCTTATATATAACCTTCTTATATGAGCCATTAACATTTCCTGCGTTGTCTGTAACAACTACCGCAAGTGTGTATGAGCCGTCATCTGCTATAGCTACCTTTTCGTCAGCAGTTGAAACAGTATAAGTATCATTATGCTTCTCCTCTTCGATGCCATCTCCTACATATGATTTATTTACAAGTTCAGTTCCATTTATTGTTATAGTAACGTTTCTGAGTCCTGAATCCTCATCACTAACATTTATTATAAATTCAGCATCACTCTTATACCACTCATTATCATCCTTTGTATTTTCATTCATATCACTGACAAATGGTGTATATGTTACATCAACTACCGGCAACTTATTTTCAAGCATTATTCCTGAATTCTTTATATCCGAATTAACAGTTGTAGGTATAACTGCTGTTTGTGTTTCATTACCTACATTATCGCTTGCTTTTGCACTTATAGATTTCTTAATTACTGAATCAACAGTAAGTTGATCCTTTGTTACTATAAATGACGCCTTATCGTCTACTATATCCTTTGTCTCATACACTACATCGTCAAGCAACAATGTAATATTCTTAACACCAGAACCTATATCGCTTCCGGATACAGTTACTTTAACCTGCTCTTTAAAGAATATTCCAAAGGATAAGAAATTCAACACTTTAGAAAGAGCATCTCCATTTATAGTTGTTATCTCAAAGCTAGATATATCTGCAGCATCTGTATCTATATATACTTTCTGCTCACTAGCACTCTCAGTATCTGCACTATTAATTGCAACTACCTTTATTGTATTTACACCCTCAACTCGATTATCAAGCTGTGATGTATTAACTTTAAACGATAATTCATCTGTAGTACCAGCAAAGTCCTGTGATAATTCAATATTATTGGCATCTTTTATTAATTTAACACCATTTATATATATCTCTACAGCGCTAATACCAGCTACACTATCTTTTACAACTACATTCAACTCAGTGTCCCCAGCATACCATAAGTTTCCCGCACCATCTGTATAAACAGCTGTTGACGGTGTGATAACTATCTGTGGCTTACTGCTAGATATCTGCACATTATTACTCTGCGCTTCAGATGTAACACCTTCGTCAGTTGGCTTTGTAGCAACCGACTCATTACCTACATTATCTTTTACTACTGCTTTTATCTCTGTCAGGCTTCCAAACTCATCCTCTGTAAGTTTGAATATAGCTTTTCCGTCAACAATCTCTGCAGAAGTTATAGATTTGCCATCTCCATAGTAAAGTACTATAGATGCTATTCCCGATGTAATATCCCCATCTGAAGCACTAACTGTCACATACATATCCTTTTTACAGATAGTTCCAAATGTTAAAAAGTTTATTAAATCTTTTACGATATTACCCTTCTCTGTACTATAATCAAATCCTTTAACCTCAGGTATAGTTTTATCTATCTTAACTACTACTGCCTTAGCATCTGACACATTTCCAGCATAATCTACAGCATATACATAAAAAGTTTTACTTATCGACACGCTTGAATTGATTGTAAATGAATATGAGCCATCAGCATTAAACTCATCCCTGTTAGTTGTCTCTGCAATAACCTGGTCATCAGTTAATGCACTATCACTCCATACAAAATACTCAAGACCTGATATATTACTTGTTCCGTCTGATGCTGTTCCTGATATAGTAACAGTATCTTCCTTTGTCCAGTCTGGCTGTTCTATATCTGCTAATGTTGGCGCTACGGTGTCGATAATAATCTTAATATTAACTGTAAGTTGCTCCTTATCACCTGCGAAGCCACCTGATTTAACAAATACATTTTCTATTGTTGTTGTCGAACTTATTTCTATTGATGATTTATAGTTAAAGTTCGGATTTGTTGTATTGTACTTAATACCTGTATATGGATTAACTGGTGTTAATGTAGCAACCCCATCATATGGTAGCACTATTACATATAAATCTCCATCTACGTATGTTTTTACTGCCTCATCATATGTTATCTTATAGTAGTCATTATCTACTCGTTCTGTAGGCACTGATTCATTTGGCTTTTCAAAGTTAACCTTAACATCAAGATTTTTACTTATATCAGTGAACTCAATATATATTTTTCCATTTTCTACAATTACATCTACAGGAGTACCATTTACGATAACCTCTGATACGTCATACTCTTCTTCTGGTGTAATATTAAGAGTTGCATTTTCTCCATGGTTAACCGTTATCTGTGTACCGTCCTCACCCCATTGTGCAGAACCATTTGCTCCACATTCAACATTAAGAGTATATTTATTTATAGAGAAAACCACCTCAAAGGTATAATCTTTTGACATAATTAAATCAGTATTATACTCAAAATCATTAACATCATATGTAGTTTCTACACCATCAATTAACACCTTTGATACCCTATAATTAGCCTCTGGTATTGCTACAATAGTAACCTTTGTAGGATTGTTTTCATCTGTAGACTCCTCAAAAATTTTATCTACTGTAACACTTCCTCCTACGATGGCATCTGATTCGTTGTTATCATATATAAGCTTGCCATTCTCACCAACTGTAAATGAAACCTTATAACTCATTCTATAGAAGGTTGCTACAATATTATAATTTTCGCAAATATCTGAAAGTGTTAAGCTATGTGATTTTAAACCATTAACATCTTCTACTTCATATACTGCTGATTCACTAGTTACAACAATTTTATCTATTCTATAACCTGGATTAGCTATGATTTCGATATCCTTATCTCCACCATAAACAATATCATCTTCACTCTCGGTTATTGTTCCATTCTCGATATTATCATAGTTTGTAGTAACATCGTATGTCTTTACCTGCAATTTTACATCTACGGTTGTATCCGCATTATAGGTTGCAGTACTTGTATGTACATTATACTTAACATCTTCAGCCTTTGGTGTTACTGTGAAGGTTATCTCTTTCCCCTTATATATAGATAAAGAATATTGTCCGTTTTCATCTGTTTCTACCTCCACAGTATCATATCCTGTAACCGTAACTGTTGCTCCCTCATACACGTCATCATTTTCATCTGTAACCACACCTGATACAGTTACTTTCTCGATAGCAGTTAATACCACGTCTGTAGATTCATCTACTCCTTCCACAGGAACAATCTCTGTATCTATTACTGTTTCATATCCAATTATCTCACTAACAGAAAGTACGTATGTTGCTCCATCTTCTACAAAGCTTTCAAAAGTTGCAACACCATCTACTGTACTTACTGTCTCACTCTTAGTTTCATCTTCCTTATTAGTTAATGTAACATCGACACCATCCAAATCTAAGATAGATGTACCATCTGTCAAATTAACTGTATATCCATCGATTACTGCTGCAAAAGTAGCTGTAAGCATGTTAACTGGCACTGTGCTTACCAACATCATAACAGCAATAATTCCGGCTAAAATTCTCGCTTTTTTCTGATTAGCCTTTCTATACATTACACTTACCTTCCTTCTTAAGTATTTTTCTATATCTATAGTTCTTTCCATTCAAAATACAATGCATTCTAAACGCTAAAACCACTAAAAAAATAAGTATATATTGTATCAATCTCTCGCCTGTATTTGTCGTAATACATACAAACAAAGCAATTATTGATATTACTAAAATAACGTCTGCAATGAGCCCTTCGAAAGTAGTTGCTATAGAACAAAATCCATTTCTTCCTCTGAATTTTCTGCTTCTTCCCTTTATCAATGCAATTATCATCTTATTTGCCTGCCAAAACATTATCTGTTCAAGCACTAAACAGCTCCAAAACATTATTCCAAATACGACTGTTATCCAACTATTGTCACGTAACTTATCGATAAAAATAGTTATTAATAACGACATTGATGACATTATCGAAAATGCAATTCCTATCCACATCAATATCCCATGCTTTCTTATATTCTGAACCATTATATTACCTCATTTGAATGCGTAACAATTTCATTTCGAGTAATGATAAATGAAACCGGTATCACTGACATTTCATCTAGTTTCTCCGTCTGGGATAATACTGTCGTTTCGTTAAGCACTGTCGTTCCTTCCGAAAGTAATGTCGTTCCTTCTGAGAGTAATGTTGTTCCCTCCGAAAGAACCTCTGTTGCATTGCTACTTAACACCTCTGTCGCATTAGTGCTTAATGCCTCTGTTGGATTAGAGCCTTCGTAACTATTCTGCACATTATAGTATGTGAAAGCAGCTGTACCAGTACCTTTTTTAATACTATTGTTACCTAGCTCATCTGTGGCCTTATCTAATCTTTTTGATGCATGCGCTTTCTTTAACGTTCCAGTATCCAGCTTATGCTTGCCGACCTTTTCTGTAAGAGTGCCTCGCTCCATATTGACTTTGCTTGAGCGAAACCTCTTATCACCAGTTGCTTCATTGGCATCTCGCATAGCCTTAATCTCTCTGGCAACTGTTTTTCCTGTCAAATCTCCCACAATAGCAGGGATATTCATCTTAATAAACATAAATATTGCAGCAATAAAAGCAATTCCCGCAAGGGAAAATCCAACGATTGCTACTATTAACCATCCTGTTGCACTCATTAAATTTTCACCTACTCTCTATATGCATTTTCAATTGTTGTCTGTGTAGCTTCAAATCTAGCTACTACACCATCCTTCAACTGCTCTGTTTTATCTGATGTGGTCGCTACATTATTAGTTGTTGCCTGTACACTCTGAAACACCTCTGTAATATCATCATATGTTACACCATCAGCCTTAAACTTACGTGCATACGTTTCGATTGAATTAATCGCCAGCTTATATACCTCCAATGCAACAATCTCACTCTCATCCTTACCAGAGGAAATCAAGTCCACAAGTTCCTTTATGTTATCCCAATATGGAGCATATAAGCCCTTATCTGCCGCTTCTTCAATCTTAATATTGATTTCCCTATTAAAAACGCCTATATCTCTGTATATGTTGGCCATTGTATAGAAGTCATCTGACTCATTACCATACTGAACAACATCGTCAAACCACTGAATAGAAGATTTAATTCTGGTTACCTGATTATCAGACGTATCTGTTTTTCCATAATCGTAATAATACCAATACAGCTTACCTATCTCGAAAGCCAACTCAGCATAACCTTCTTCATTTCTAAGATTTGTCAAGTTAGGGGTAAGTTTTTTCTTAATAGCATCTTCCTCATTTACTGTAAAGGTCGCATCTTCCTTTACTGCCTGCGCCATTCCCAAATATGCTTCCATCTCTAATGGCTTTATGTCTACGGCTGTGGCATAGTACTCAAGCTTCTCCTCTACAGTCACAGCTCTCTCAGCTTTTAATATATTTTGAGAGTAGTCTTCGTTATTTTTTTGATTCCTCATAACCAAACCGGTTATGCCTACTGCTAAAAAAACAATTGACGCACATACAGTTCCGATAAAAGTATTTAACTTTCTCTTCTGACGAGCTCTATATGCCGCACCATACTCCTCATAGTGGTGTAATGCATACAGAAGCTCCGCACAAGACTGATATCTATCATCCGGATTAAGCTGTGTACACTTCTGTATAATAGCCTCTAGGCCTGCCGACAGCTGCGGATTCCAATGTCTGATTGGATATATTTCATATGGCGGCTCGCAAGGATTTTGTCCTGTAAGCAAATGATACAATGTAACTCCAAGGCAATACACATCTGTACGCGCATCTGTCTGACCTCTTCCGCCAAACTGCTCTGGTGCAGCATATCCTTTAGTTCCCAAGCTGACAGTATCCGCAAGGCTCTGATCCTTATACTCTCGCGCAATACCAAAATCGATAACCTTAATGTTACCGTCTGGCTTAAGCATTACATTTGCAGGCTTCATATCTCTATATATAATAGGCGGCTTTCTTGTGTGCAGATACTCCAATGCTTCACATATCTGCTTAGCCCACTCGATGACCAATTCCTGCGGTTGAGCACCATTATTTTCCAAAATGCTACTTAAGGTCTCACCTTCGATATAATCTTCTATAATATAGATAACATCACCGTTATCTATAATATCAACGATTCTTACGATAGCCGGATGATCCAGCTGCTTTATTAAATTTGCTTCCGCAATAGCACTTTGAATAACAATTTCATTATTCTTGTCCTTTGCTTTTTTCTCGATTTCTTTAATTGCCCACTGTTTATTCAATCGCTTATCCATCGCAAGATAAACCTTTGACATTCCACCTTGACCAATCAATTTAAGTATTTCATACTTATCATCTATTGTTTGTCCTACAACAGCCACGTTTTTTCACCACCTATACTACCTTAATAAGGATTGCGGAAATATTGTCCGTCTCACCTCTTGTCTTATTTAGCTCGATAAGTCTTACGATGTTTTCTTTCATCGAACTTTCTTCACAGTTATTATGTGGCGCGAATCCCTCTTGTATCTCTTCATCAGTTACTACATGTCTAAAGCCATCTGAACACAGCATATAGCACTCTCCTGACTTAACTTCGCCAAAGAAGAACTCTGGCTCAACTATGCGCGATGCTCCAATACACTGTAACAATACATTACGTCTAGGATCATTCTCCGCCTGTTCCTTGGTAAGCCTTCCAAGACGAATCTCATTAGCCACAACGGTTTGGTCAGTGGTAAGCATTTCTATACCTTCATTCCATATTCGATATGCTCTGGAATCTCCTACATGACCAATAACATATTTACCATTTTCATAAATCAGTAAAGCAGTTATAGTTGAGCCTAACTGAATACGATTATTTCTGCCATATTCACTAATAATCAGATTCTGTTCCTTTATTAAACGCTCCCATCTATAACGTATCTCTTCTTCATAGTCATCAGTAGCAAGCTGCCTTGGCAATTCTTTCTCGAACCATTGCGAAAAGGCATTTATAACTGTAGCGCTTGCTACTTCTCCCTTCTCTAAGCCTCCCATTCCATCACACACGATTGCTAGTAATATATTTCCCTTGTCTATCTGTGCCTGTTTTATACATAAGCTGTCTTGATTAGTATCCTTACGTATTCCCACATCAGTATGTATTGCTATATTGAATTCCATTTAAATCACCTCTCATTAGTCGATATAAAACACAAAATTTTCATCTGCAAGCTTTAACTTTGCTCCTGAAAATATTTCAACTTCAGTTTCAACCTGTATAGGTCTTCCATCCACATATGTTTTATTGGTCGAATTAAGGTCTATTATGTAATGTCTCTTCTCTCGTGTAATTATGTCTGCATGACTTCTGCTTACAGCTGTATTATCCGCAACAAAATAATCACAATACTTCTTTTCCTTACCTATTCTAAATGAAGGCTTATTAACAGGTATCTTCTCACCATTCTTTTCTCTGATAAGATATGGATAATTAGGGTTATACAATTCCTCTGATCCCAATACTGTAGTACCACCTATATCAGCTCCTAAAACCGTCGTACCGTCACTTAAACCCTGAGTATAGTCCTTGGCTATTTTTTCACCCTCTTCAACTGGGGCCTGCTCCTCTTTTTTTGCTTCTCCAAGTGGATTGTATACACCTTTCATAGTCATCTCGGTCATACCTGATACTTTGGCACCACATGCAGGACAGTAGTTTGTCCCACGTCTTACCTGTGTATTACACTGCGGACACTGTTTGGTCTGATCATCACCTGTCTTTTGACCTAAAAGCTTCTTAATATACTCTTCCAGTTCAAACAGAGAGAAATTAATGCCTTTATTTAAGATTGTTATATAATCTCTAACGTAATTAGTATCCTCTCCTGGTGCAAAAGATGAATATTGGATAATGTTTAATAAAAAATCTCTTAAAGATGACCCACTCTCAAAAAATTGAATCGGAACATATATAAAATATATATGCTGTGTAGCTGGATTTACCATTACCCTATCAAAATCCATAAGAAGATATTGTTGATTCAAATATGCACTTTCCATAGATTTAAGATTGGAAAGTATATTCTGCAGTATCTTAGCAAAACTCTCTTTATTTAACGGTGTTAAAAGATATTCTTTCAGTGTAATGAAACCTGTTGTATTGTATGTAATCTTAAAGGATGCTCCTTTAATCTCCACATCCATATGCAATAATCCTTGCACCTTATTGGAATTAATGAGATATATCTCATTTTCATTTAATTGTTGTCCTTTTAGGCTCTTCAATGATAAATTTGACAAGCCATGTTTGTTTGTTGATTTTATTTTGTTCATATGTGTTTACCTAAATGCTCTTATTATTTTTATTAAAACCAATTCTACTCCGTTCTCCAATCCTTTACCTTACTGCGAAGCGTACTATCAACTAGATATTCATTTCCTGGATATACCAAAATAGGTTCTTTAACTTTAGGAGCGAATATTAATATACATGTATCTCCTTTTTTTAGGCTATCATATTCCTTAGATGATACAATAACTGTTGATTTTCCATCTGAACTATATTTTTTTAACACTAATCTACAATAGTTGTCATCCATATCATCTGTTGTTCCATGTTTTGTAACTCTGAATGATTTTATTTCATCAATATATATCGTTATATTTCCAGATAATATGGCCTTGTTCAACTTTCTAGTTCTAATAATATTTCTTATTCCCACAAAATATCCAAATGGTATGCCAAACACTAATGTAAATAAAATAAAACTTTTAATACTATTAGCATTAATAGCTTGTAGTTTCCAAAATGGAAGTATCGGAATCACAAAACCTACAAAAGTAAATATATATAAAATTGCAATTGTTTTTCCTGCTTGCAAATCATTTAATAATTTTTGCTTAGTTAATAGCATATCATTAACCTCTTCTATATCAATTCTTCAAATTCTATTTTTACTGGTGAACTCACAATTACTGCAATCATTGATACATATTTTCCGTCTGATGTCTTAGCATAAATTATTGTATTACCTGTCCCTACAGCACTTATGTTTCCCTGCTTATCAACTTTAGCTACTTTTTCATTCTTTGATAAAAAAATAATATCTTCTTTTTTATATCCTTGTGGAAGTTGCGTAATGTTAATAAGACAACTTTGACCTACACCCATATTCACATTCATAGTTGACAGTATCAGCATTTCACCAAATTCTATTTCTGTATCAGAAAAATCTTCGTCCGTATTATCATCTTTATTATCTTCTATATATTCTAGTTCCTTTTCAAACTCGATATATTTCAGTGTACAATTATTACTCAATGCATTCGAACCCCAATTGACTGACAATGTATCCCAATTCATATTATCTATGTGCATATTCATAAAAGTAGCATTTTTTTCATTACAAATTGATATCTCTAATTTAACTTTTGAACCCAAAAAATTCTTAACATAACTATCATCTGTTATACCAATACTAATTAACCAATATGCGTTTATATCCGTACAAAAATCGACATGTAAATTATATATTCTATTTGGTTCAAAATACATTTTAACATTTGCATCTTTTTCAGAATAATAATCTCCAATCATTTTTTCTACTGTAGCTTGTAATTTTACTCCGTCTGCATTGATACTACTATATACCGATTTGTATAAACTTAATTGTTCTGGCATTATATCCGAAAAATCTAGTTCCTCAAATTTATGCATCTCTGAGTCAGCCAAATGTGCTTTAAGTGCGATAGTCACTCCCGCGCCAATCTTAGCTTCTAATCCCACTAGCTGTTTTTTTAATCCCACAATATATAATCCTGGTCCAAATCCTATAGTTCCTTCCAATTTTGCCTTCGCCTGAAGGTCATATGATTTTGTATTACTTTTTATGAAACGCAAATTACCATTTTTATATTCAACGCCTTTTGAACCATTTTCTGTAATTGTTACTTCTACAGAACCATTGACCTTAATTGTAACACTTACATCTAAACATATTTTTGCCACTCCTGCGGAATATACATTTAAACTGCATATCTTAATTGTCTTCTTGCTAGCTATTGTCTCTGCGCCATATACATCTCCACTACCATCCTTTTCTTTAAATAATGACCGTTTTAGATTAGTTAAAAACTTGCCATTACCATTGCTATATGCTGGAGCTGCCACATACTCTGCCTTACCTGTATATGAAATTCCTAATTTCTTTTTTACTGTATAATCAATTTTTAATTCTGCTGAATCCAAAGTAGGTACAGGAACAAATCCAACCCATTCTTTACCCCAATCAAACTTTTGTGAAACTGCTAAATCACTCACCTCAATGCTTCCTATAGCTTGCATCTTATGCCCTTTAACTTCAGACGCTTTATCTAACATATTAGGACATTCTATTTCTGCTGCTAAATCAAGTTCACCATCAAGATTGTAACTAAGCGTTACCTTATACCCATCTATCTTAAACTCATATTTATTCTTTATACTAGCGCATGGAATAATACTCTGACTCGTCGTTACTATTGAAGATAACGTAGTAATACTATCCTTATTATAAGCGTCATCTTTCTGAACTGATGTATCTCCTCCAGCTGACACAATATTCCCATTACCATCGTATATAACTGTATTCTCTGCTGTTGGCACAAGCGTCTCTTGAATATATATTTCTTCATATATATCCTCTAACTCCAATTCTTCATCAGAGAACTTTACTACTTTTTCTCCGCCAACCTGACTAACACTCTCTACTTTTAAATATTCTTTTTCAAATTTATTTTCAGCTGAAGGTAATATACATATACTACCTTCCTCCACAGATACATCATCACCTACCACTAATGTCATTTCACTAATGGCACTTTCAGTCAAATCAACATCACTTAAATCTACAACTTTATCATTGTACGTAATTTCTTCTATACTCTCCGTATATTTTCTTGTTTCCCATTTATTTTGCGCTATAGCCAATAATATAACCGCATCTTCTTGTGATATATTTCTATTCATCCAATATGTTCTTATTACACTATCAAAATTATCGATTGCATATTTTATTTTTTCATCATCAGATGCATCTGCCTTTGTAAAGTTACCTACATTTACCAAAGTAATAAGTGCATCCTTATATGTAAGCTTCTTATCTACGTCAATGCTTCCTTCTTTATCTATTACATCCCATTCTGCTGCTATCTGAACAGCTGCAAAGTAAGGATTATCGGATGAAACATTAGAAAAATATGGTTCATCCGATGTGTAACTTTCCATACCAAAGGCATAGTCCACCATAGACAACCACTGACCTACTGTTAATGTGGATATTTCTTGTTTATTACATCCAACCAAAGAAAATATATTTGTCAGTATCGTTACCGCTATAATCATTATTGAGATTATTCTTTTCTTCATATTCCATCCCTCACTTATCTAAAAGGTATATACCTAATTATTTTCGATTTTATGCATGTGGGTGTAGATTACACCCACATGCTATGTATTTTTTTACTTAAATGCACTTGCATTACTCTGAATAGCGCCTTCTGTTGTCTCATAGCTCTGTGCTGTTGATACAAGGAATTTCGCATAAGACTCTACTACGTTCTTATACTCCTCAAATCTAGGCTTAAGAGCATTCATAGCTGCTCTGATGTCTGTAGCAGCATCACTCTTCCATGTTGCCTCCAAATCATTCATATTCTTGTTGATATCAGCAAGCTTTGAATCTAATGTGTTGTTGATTGAACGAACCTTTTCAGCAGTATCAAGCAACACTTGGGTAGAAATCTGTATTCCGTCTGCCATTTTATGTCCCTCCTCTCTTAATTAACAAGCTTACGAGCTTCAGTTACAACTGTATCCTGAGTATCTCTGTATGCCTTTGCGCTCTTTCTAAGGAAATCAGCATAGTTAAGCATCAAGGTATGCATCTTCTCAAAATCATCCTTGAAGCCTGCAATCTGATCAACGAATGCTGTATTATCCTTTCCGTTCCATGTTGAAGCCATAGCATTAGTCTCGGCATAAAGCGTATCATACTGTGTCTTGTAATCAGCCGCCAAACCCTCGATTCTTCCTGCTGCTGACTCTAACTGCTCAGGTGTTACCTGAATTGTTCTAGCCATATTTTTGTCCTCCTTTAATTTTTATATTAACATCAGTTTAGATCCGTTACGAATTTCAAGCTCATAAACTGATAAGTTAATATTTATGATTGTTCCATCCTCTCGATGGCATATAATGGTATCTTCACCTGCTGTAAAGCTACCGTCTGAAAGTTCCTTTACCGCCTTCTTTATTAATTCAAGCACTTCGTACATTGGCGAAGTCAACGGTATAAAAATATCAAATGAGCGTTCAAGTACAGGAACAAAAACTTCCACTAAGACCTTATCCATTTACCCAACCTCCTCATCTGTTTTTGAAGACAATAACTTAATAAGTGTAGGACGATTTCTAACTATAATATGTCCATACTCATTTCCGATTTCCTCATATAAGTCATTTGTGACCTTGCTTACCTTTAATAAATACTGGTCTGCAACACCATCACTTATCCAAAGTCCGTCAGTACCAGTGACATGTCGTTTAAACCATGCCTCGTAAGTATATGTATTAAACTGAGATAATGTATCTATCATCACAAAATGAATCTTGTATATACTTTCTGCCTTTTCGATTAATGTGCACAGCTTCTCTTTTCCATCAGCTGACAATTGCTCTAACAACTTCTTTATACCAACGATTACATATACCTTTTCTTCGTATTTCTCCAACACCGACGCATTCATTTGAGCATCCTTGTATGTATTGTTTCTTTCAACCATATCGTCAAATAACTCTTTTGCAAATTCTTCATAATTATCCACAATATTAATTGTCATAGAATCATCCAAGTTTAATATGCCTTCCGTATCAACCACACCAACTTTTGTAATTCCGCCAAAGATTTTTATTAATTCTGTTGCAAAATACTCTGCATCGCATATATCCTGCATAGCTACTGGGAATACAACCTTGTTGACAAGATTTACTGTGATAACGTCTAAGCTTCTCTTACTTATTCCAACTGGAACAGAAGCTAAACCTCTGATACACGTTCTCACTGACTCCTTGTTTACAATTTTAGGAAGTACTGGTACTAGTTTTGCATAATGTGTTGTCTTATCATTCAATTCAACGCAATATTTTCTAATATATGCCTGAATATCATCAACATCCTTACAGTATGCTGTCTGGAATTCATATACTCTATCCAAAAGCACCAAGCCTCTTCCCTTGAACTTAGATGGTACAAGGCCATCAGTTTTGCCAACTATTATTGCATAATCTGTTGCATCATTAAGCTGCATAGTCAGCATAGTTTTAAAGTTTTGCTGAAGCTTGTATCTTATAGCATTAGTTGTTCCAGCTGTAACGGCAAAATATATGCCATACTTAACACCATCTCTTGTCAATAATGTAAAAGCTTCCTGCAGCTCTTCGAACTGTTCTTCAAAGCCCGAATAATTATTCAAAAGAACAACTATATTTGGAATAATGCTTCCACTATTTTTGCAATAGCTAGCAAAGTCGCCACCATACTCTGAGAAAAGGTTCTTACGATACTCTATCTCCTTATGAAGCATCTTCATAAAGTTAACAACCTTCTCCTCATTTGATGAAACCATAACCCCACCAACTTGTGGTGCTTTTTCGAACATCTTTAATGTCTCTGAGCCAAAATCCATAATGTACAGATTAAGTTCTTCTGCAGTATGATTTTTAATCAAAGAGTATGCCAAGGTTGTAAGCAGTGTAGTTTTACCATTACCTGTTGCTCCATATATTAAGCAATTGCCTTCTTCTGAAAACGGTATAGTAAGCACACCCTGTTTCTGATTAAATGGATCATCATATTCTCCGACTACTGGTTCCAAAACAGTTCCTGATGTTCTCTTCGAATACTTTTCTTCCAACTTATCGATAAATATGTATTCTGGTATAGGATCAAGCCACAAAGGTCTTACTTTAATTCGTTCTTCGATTGCAAGATTAGATAAGTACTTAACAATTGCTACTATCTGTTTTATTTTGCTACCTTGAACAGCCTTCTTCTTACTAGCCTTTACCGTCATCATTATTCGTCCAAGATTATCTACAACTTGTATGCTTGAATCTACTGTTTTTTCAACAACTTCTGTTGGAATATATTCTGCTCCACACCATGCCGACTGGCCCAATGCAAATAACTCATTGAAACCTACCTGCAGATAAAATCTACCAGTTTGTGAAAGTTCTGCCGCATCTGGACATTTAATCATATCCTGACTATCGGCTTTCTCTTGTACCTTCAAACATACTCTGAACTTACTATTACTCCATATCTGATCATCTACAACACCACTTGGTTTCTGTGTAGCCAAGATAAGATGTACACCTAAGCTTCGTCCAATTCTTGCCGCACTTATTAACTGCTCCATAAATTCCGGCTGCTGTGATTTTAACTCCGCAAACTCGTCAGATATTATAAACAGATGTGGTACTGGTTCTTTTACTATCTTATCCCTATACAACTGCTGATATTTATATATATCCATTGTGCCTTCATTTGCTATTTTTCGAGCTTCATTAAATATAGCCTGACGTCTACGCAATTCACTTTGAATAGAAATAAGCGAACGTTTTACAGCTGCACCATCAAGATTGGTAATCGTTCCAGCCAGATGTGGAAGCTTGATTCCTCTTTCAGAATCCTCAAACGCACCAGTTAAACCACCACCCTTGTAATCAATCAGTATAAATGCCACTTCGTCTGGGTGATAATTAACAGCAAGTGATAATATATAGGTGATGATGAACTCCGACTTACCCGAACCTGTCATACCTGCCACTAAGCCGTGTGGTCCATGAAACTTCTCATGTAAATCTAAGTTAAAGGTTTCACCATATGTATCAACACCTATTGGTGTTTGAAGTGTTATAGTTGGATTATTCTCCTTCCATCTAGTCAATGAATTCAGATGCTCTATTTTTCCAACATTAAACATCTCCAAAAATGTCATCATAGACGGCAACAAGTATCTTTGGCTTCCCATATCTAATTCAATATTAGCAATATCCTGAGCAAGCGAGTCTAGCGAAGCTTCATTAATTACATCTGCTATAAATACTTGTTCCTTACCTGTTGTATCTTCTCTGTCAAATATTCTGGAATTACTACCATTTGCCTCGATAACCATTTTGCTTTCCTTAGGCAAATCCTTAAGTTCTGGTGCCACAAACAATATACTGAAACCCGAATTATTCTTATATCTTAATAATTGCTGCAATGCCTCGCATTTTTCACTTAACTTCTTATTAATTGAAATAATCACATAATATGGTAAGTATCTCGAATAATCTTGATTTGAACTGTCATCTCGCGTTGCTATATTTTTTTCAATATATGCTGAAAGTTCTTTTGTTTCATCTGCATCCGTCGCAAAAAATCTTACTGATTTATCATCACTCCAGAAATGTGGAATAGCTCTAATAAAATTCCATTCCTCAATTTCATTTTCATCAACCAAAAGCATTAGTTTTAATTCATCATAGCTATGCAGGGCTATCATTTGCAAAACCAATGACTTAAGCATATTAGTTCTAGCTGAATACGAACCATATATACCAACTGTTGTATTCGTTACAAAGGATACACTTACAGGAACTCCATATAATTGCTTTGGTTCTGTTCCCAATGAAAACATTGCATCTTGGAGGTTATCATCTTCCATCGTAAACTTTTTCTCAGGATATTTAACGTCTGCATCTAATTCCAATGTTCCCAATCCCAAACGCATCTTCAAAAAATCACTTTGACCATTAACTCTTTCCCAAAGCTTTGTATTAGCCTCGGCAATACGGTCTGCACACTCTTCAGGTGAAACAAGATTCTCAAATAATATATCGCTTTGTTCTTTACATTTTCGTTTTATCTCATCCCTAACCCTGTCAAGATATGCCAAATATTTATCTTGTCGCTTCTTTTCATTCTTAAGCTTTTGTTTCTTTTCATGCCTCTTAGTCAAAAGTGGCCACAAAATTGTTCCAAGCAACATGCTAACAGACATAATCATTGTCGGTAAAGCCTGGATTATTTCTCCACCATTGCTCATTACGTTATACACAGACAGCAATCCAGAGCTCATTGACGACATAGCCATTGTAATAGATGGGCCAATCATCAATGCTAATGGAACTGTATCCAGTTTCTGAATTTGAGGTGGCGGATCTATCTTAATACTTGCGCGTTCTATCTCTCTATAAAATCTTGGTGAACGGAAGAAATACTCTTTATCTGTAATTTCTACACCTTCAATGCTTGGATCTGCAACTTGCGCTCTAAAGTCTACCAGACAACTAGCATTAAGTTTAAGTAATCCATCTGGATTATTAATCGCAATAAAATTACAACCAACTACTATTCGTAATCCCATTATGTATATAAAGTCGCCTGCTCTTAGATTTTTCGAATCAACTTTATATCCATTTACATATGTACCATTTGTACTACCCTGGTCTAAAATCGACCATGACCTACCATCAAAAGACAGCTTTGCATGTTTACTAGATACAAATTTATTCTCAAAACAGATATTATTATCAGTCGTCCTGCCAATACTGAGTGATGCAACTGTAGTTATAACCACCTTATTAAACGTCTGCCTACTGTCATCTATACTTTCCGAAAAAAGAATAACTCTTTCATCAGAGCCAGCAATCTTCAGATTAAAGAAACTATGGGGTGTAAGCACTGTATTAACAACTGGTTGATTTTCTCCGTTTAATATTGATACATATTTATTGCTCTTTAAAACCCATTCATCCTCTACAGCTTCAACACTTATAAGTTGTCTTGGTGAGCCATTCTCATCTATATCTGTTACCCAATATTGACCTTTAACTTTATTAGGCAATGTAAGACTAAACATCTGTCTAGACTTAATCAAATTAATAATCATTTCTTTTGTCCTCTTCTATATCTTTCTAGAAAACGTAATAATTATGTTACATACTGCATTTTATCGTAGTAATTATACGCTTTCTCGTAGTATTTTGCAACGATATTTTTTACTATAATTGATGATAATACGAAGGGAAGGACGGTAAAATGTATGGATATATTAGAAAAAATAACAAAATTGCGACAGGAACGTCATTGGTCTATGTATCAACTCGCAAAAAAATCTGGTCTGCCACAATCAACTATCTCATCATGGTATAATAATAATATGCTACCTACTATTCCTTCTCTTCAGTGCATATGTGATGCTTTTGACATCTCTCTATCTCAATTTTTTCTAGATGATTCTAGCGATACTGTTAAACTTAATGAAAAGCAAATCCGATTGCTTAATGCAACATCTAAACTTAACGATAAGCAGCAAGACGCTTTATATAATTTCATTGACACCTTATAGTTTTTTTCTAGTTCAATTTCTTAATACAAAAAATGGAGTAACAAAGACTTATGTTGTCTTTATTACTCCATTCTTTAGTATGTTAATAATTTAGCTTAAGAACTACTGATTAGGATACTGTGTATTATTGAATTCAGGTAAATTTTCTAGTGGTACACTATATTCCATCAAAGGCTGGTTAGTATACATAGCATTTGGATTCATACCATTGTTCATATTAGGATTCATATTAACCCCAGCATTTTGATACGGATTATTGTTTACTGCTGCTGTCATTTTTGATTTTCCATCATCCATAGTATTAATAGCGATAATCTCACTATTCTCTATTAATTCACCAAATCCGTACATCAAGAACGAGCCTATCCATGAAATGAAGCAACCTATAACTATTGTTAGCACGCCACCTATCATACCGACAAACGCCGCTTCATCTCCATACGCCAATGACCCAAGTATAGACATAAGTCCTATTATTCCAAATATTACAAAACCTATTATGGTCATAGCTGTTGCCAGTCCTTTTATCTTTCCTCCAATATTATTAAACATCTTCATTTCCTCCTATTGTGCTAATAATTATCTTTTTATTCTTATAACATATTTCTATGCCATATATAAAATAACTGTCATTATTAGACAATAAAAGGGCAAATTTTGCATTCTACCTAGTTATCCCTACTCAAACTCTCTTACTCTCAAGTATATACCACAGCTATCCGCCACTTCTTGACATCTCTTGATATCCTCCTCTGGCAATACATCCACTATAGATAACATTGTCTTAGGTATCACCTTGTTACACTCCTTAGCGAAGTCAAGCAATGCCTCATAAGCACCCTCAAACTGTGGACGAGTTACCTTGTCATAGCTTTCTGCGTCTGGTGCATTTAAGCTTATAGACACTGTATCTACTACCTTTGCCAAGTCAGGTACTATATTTTTCTTATTGTAAAGATTTCCCAATCCATTAGTATTGAGTCGTATCTTAATATCATTCTTAGACTTAAGGTATAATCCTGCTTCCACCAATAAATCAAGCTCACATGTAGGCTCACCATATCCACAGAATACGAATTCCTTATATGGTGTAAAGTCAAACGAATCTATAGCCGCCTTTATCTCATCTATAGTAGGCTGGCTCTTATGCCACAGATTATCAGACTCACCTACGCCATCTTTATGTGAACGTATACAAAATGTACACGCACAATCGCACTTATTTGTTATATTTCCATATACGTTTCCACCGTATGTATATATTATATCTGCCATTATATGTTCCTCCTAATATTCAACATAGTTTCCTATGCTCATTTCTTAATTTTACAGCATTGATTTTGCATATCTTTTCTATAGCCTACAGTTTCTTTCTTATTTGCACCTTATCCAGTGCTACACCTGCCACTATAAATACTACAACACTACCTACCGCCTGAACCAAGCTACCCAGGTACGAGTTGATAAATGCCACCTCATAGCCAAACACAAGGCTTTCAGCTATATAATATCCTGTTGCTGATATAAAATACGAAAGCACTGTTGCCATTATATTTCTCTTACTAACTATCTGCTTACTCTTAGACGTAAATGGTAATACTATAAGCATCTTTACCACTATAGTAGGCAATGTCCACATAGGAGCTGTCAGCAAATCTGCCAATCCTCCGCCTATGGCACCAGCAGCCATAGCATATGGCTTTGGCAACATACACGCCGCTAAGAATATCAATCCATCGCCAAAATGTATATATCCGCCTGTAAGCGATACTGGTATATGCAATATATAAGCTGTCATTATAGTAATAAATGCTGCAAATATAGCGGTTAAAGCCATATATTTTATGCTCTTTTTAGATGATAAACCTCTGCTATCTGTCCTAACACTCATCTTTTATACCCTCTTTCATCAAATATCCTAGATTTTTCTCAAAGTTAATGCCATCGTTACGAGAGATATTGTATAATACTGTATCCTCTATGCTCTTGTATATAAAGTCCGCAGCCAGTTCCATAGCACTCTTTGTTGAGTGTCCATTAAGCTTAAGACCACATACTGTTGAAGCAAATAAATCTCCTGTACCAGAAAAGCTCCTATCAAATAGCTTCTTCTTTCCATAATATGTACCCTCGCCTGTCACGGCCACATTGTACATATATTCACCATCATCCTCACAAACTCTCACTCCTGTGATGATAACATCCAAGTCTGAGCTAGCATCCTGTCTAATCCATCCAGCTATCTGTGCTACCTCCCCCAGTAACTTATCGCCTGTAAATGTAGCCACAAGCCCTGTATAATCTACATCAGCCAACAAACACGCCTCTGTAAGATTAGGCGTAATAAGACTTGCTCTTCTAGTTATTCGCTTCATAGCCTGCAATAATCTATCTGTATATATACCGTAAGTGCTGCCATCATCTCCCATAACCGGATCCACCAGCACAAATGTATCTTCACTAGCAAAGCTATCTAAAAACTTCTCCATCCACTCTATCTGTTCTGGACATGTCATATATCCACTATATATGCCATCAAACTTGGCTTTATTAGCCTTCCATGCTTCCATATACTGTGGCAGCATATCAGTCATATCCTTGCTATAATACACTGGATATCCACTCTGCCCCGTATATACAGCAGTTGGAATAGGATGACAAGATATACCAAGTGATGATATAACCGGTATAGCTGCTGTTAGTGAACATCTGCCATATCCAGACAAATCATTTATAAGTGCTACCTGCTTCATTCTTACATCCATCTCCTTTCTTCATATACATAGTGCATATAAAACTTTTCACCTTATTATATACCAAATCCAGAAAATTTCAACACATATCCCCTCACCCTTCTCTTTTTATAATTCATATTATCGGAAGGACTTGATACAGTGACATCAGGTCCTTCTTGGCATCTATGTATATTTCTCAAAGTCTCCTAGGCTATATATGTACTTTTTTTGCGCTAGTTCGAGAACCCACATTTTTCTAAATGCTCGCTTGAAACAATCTTATTAGCGAGTGTTCATCAGATGTTGAACAACTAAGCCGCAGAATGTTTGTATGAATGAGCACAGCATTGAAGATTTTCGTTAAGTTTTTATAGTTCGCCCGAGCAAGCACACCGCATAGCTCGAAGCTGTTTGACGAAGCTCGCCCCTTATAATAGGGCGAGCGAGAAGTTCTGCAGAGCTATGCGGCTTGTCCAATAAAAGCTTGCGAGGGCGAACGTATAAAAATAGAAAATCGAAACAGCTGTGCTCAACATACAAACATTCTACGGCGTTGTTCACCTTGCTGCTGTACACTCGCGATTTGTTTCAAGCTGAGCATCAAGAAAAATTGTGGAACCCCTCAATGCGCAAAAAAAGTACATATACAGCCAATGGAGACATATACTATCACTCAGACGCCAAGAAGGACTTCTACGTTATGTAAAAGTCCTTCCGATAATATGAATTATTTACTTAATAAATTGTTTCTACTTTGATAACGTTTGTATTACCTGTTTCTCCAGTTACCTGGCCTCCTGTAAGCACTACATTGTCGCCTACCTGTAGGTTAAACACGCGCTTCGCCTCCATCACAGCATTATCAAACATATCCTCAAGTGTCGAGAACTGACCTGTAAGCACTGGTGTGATACCCCAGTTCATACCAAGCTTTCTCCAGATTTTACTAGATGTAGTCATACCGATAATGTCTACTGGGCCTCTGAAACGGCTAACCATTCTTGCTGTTCTGCCTGTTATAGAGTTTACAACGATAGCCTTCGCCTTCACATCCATAGCCATTGCCGCTGTAGAATGTGATATAGCGTCGATATTATTATTTATAGTAAATTCGGCTGAGTTAAATCTCTTTGCATAATCAATAGTCTGCTCTGTATACTCTGCTATACCTACCATGTTACGAACTGCATCTACAGGGTACTTGCCTGCTGCTGTTTCACCTGATAACATCAGTGCTGATGTTCCATCATATACAGCGTTAGCTACGTCGGAGATTTCTGCTCTAGTAGGACGTGGATTATTTATCATAGATTCAAGCATCTCTGTAGCAGTGATAACTCTCTTTCCAAGTCTTCTACAAGTTCTGATAAGCTCTTTTTGCACCGCTGGAAGCTCCATATAAGGTATCTCAACGCCTAAGTCACCTCTTGCAACCATGATACCGTCTGCTATCTCACAGATTTCCTCGATATTATCTACACCTGAACGGTTCTCTATCTTAGCGATTATATCAATGCTCTGACCTTCATTCTCATCTAAGAAATCTCTCATAGCCTGAATATCCTGCTTATTTGATACAAATGATGCCGCTACAAACTCAACATCATTCTTTATGCCCAGTAAAAGGTCCGCCTTATCCTGCTCACTTAAGAACTGATGCTTCATTACCTTGTTAGGGAAGTTCATACTCTTTCTGTCTGAAAGCTCTCCACCTGCGATAACCTTACATACAGCATCCTTATCCTTCAGCTCCATAACCTCAAATATAACCAATCCGTTATTTACGAGAATTCTATCGCCTATCTTCAGCTCTTCGATTAGATTATCATAGTTTACAGCCACTCTTGTCTGGTCGCCTACGATATCCTCTGTTGTAAACGTAAAAATATCTCCGTCATTAAGAGTTATCTTCTTATTCTCAAAAGTCTTAATACGATACTCAGGTCCCTTTGTATCAAGCATAATACCTACTGGCAAACGAAGCTTTTTTCTTACCTTCTTTACCAAATCAATCTTTGCCTGATGCTCCTCATGTGTTCCATGAGAGAAATTAATTCTGGCAACATTCATACCAGCCTTAAACATCTCTGTGAGAATCTTTTCATTCTCACAAGCTGGTCCCACAGTACATATAACTTTTGTTTTTCTCATATCTAAATCTCCTCCGACCTTTATAGTCTAATTTTATTTCTTAGATATGCACTCCCTTATGCTTCTGTATATCTGGACAAGTAATGTTGGCACCGCTGCCAGGCCTATTATCCAGAATGTCTGCACCATGTCTATCGGTGCTATAACAAAGAGTCCGTGCATAAATGGTACAAAGAGCACAATTCCAAGCAATATCACACCTGCCGCAAATGCTCCTAAGCTCCACTTATTACTAAGTATACCCAATTTTACAATAGACTTATCACTTCTACATGTAAATCCATGGAAAAGTCTTGCCAGTGTCAATGTCGCAAAAGCCATCGTACTTGCTGTCTTGGCACCATCTTCTAAGCCTATATAATAACCGACCAAAGTTACCACTGCTATTAGTATACCATATAATCCTAATTCTGTCGCAAACTTTTTAGAAAAAATTCCAGATTTCACATTTCTTGGCTTATCTTTTAATAAATTGCGGTCAGAAGGCTCCATTCCTATAGCTAATGCAGGCAATGAATCTGTAAGTAAATTGATAAATAATAGGTGTACTGGCTCAAATGGTGATGATAATGCCATAACCGAACAATATATAACTGCCAGTATAGCAGCCATATTACCTGATAAGAGGAACTTAATGGCATTCATTATATTTCTATATACATTTCTACCGTTGAGCACCGCCTTTATAATGGTAGCAAAGTTATCATCAGACAATATCATAGCTGAGGCATCCTTCGACACTTCTGTGCCTGTTATACCCATAGCTACGCCGATATCTGCTTTCTTAAGAGCAGGTGCATCATTTACACCATCTCCTGTCATAGCAACTATCTTGCCCTTATTCTGCCATGCATTTACGATACGAATCTTATTCTCAGGCGATACTCTGGCGTATACTGATATACGTTCAAGGACCTCTGCCAGTTCCTCCTCACTCATAGCATCCAACTCCTGACCTGTAATAGCCATATCACCTTCATGGTATATGCCTATCTGTGCAGCTATAGCCTTGGCAGTTACCTTATGGTCACCGGTTATCATTATAGGCTTTATGCCTGCACTTATGGCGTCTGCCACAGCGCCTATAGACTCCTCTCTTGGTGGGTCTACCATTGATACAAGACCTATAAATGTGTAACCTGTCTCGTTTTCCAATGTTAATGTATCATTCTCATCAGTTTCCTTATAAGCAAATGCAAGGACTCTTAAACCATTCTCAGAGAAATTTTGATTCTGTTCTAAAATAGCATCAATATCCGCTTTAGTTATATTCCTTACACCATCCTTTGTAGCTATACTTATGGTTCTATCAAGAAGCACATCTACAGCTCCCTTTGTAAGTACAGTTGGCTTGCCATGTATGCGATATTTTGTACTCATAAGCTTTCTGTCTGAGTCGAATGGTATCTCCTCCATACGTGGCATCATATTTCTGATATCATCCTCTGATATACCTGCCTGTGTCAGTCCAGCCTCTCTAGCCATAGTAAGGAGGCAATACTCTGTTGGATCACCGATACCCTTTCCATCATTGATAGACGAATCATTATCAAGTATAGCCGTATACAAAAGGTATCTGTGAAGCTGATTTTTCATATCCAGCTCCTTGCTATCCATACGCACGCCGTCTATATACACTTCCTTTACAGTCATCTTATTCTGTGTAAGTGTACCTGTTTTGTCTGAGCATATAACAGACACACAGCCAAGACTTTCTACCGCCTTAAGCTCCTTTATAATGGCATTATCCTCCGCCATCTTCCTTGTACCCATAGCCTGCACTATAGTCACTATAGAGCTAAGTGCCTCTGGTATAGCAGCTACTGCCAGTGCCACTGCAAACATTAGGGAATCAATCGGCTTTTCTCCCTGCCATATACGTAGGCCAAATACAATCACGCTTATAACCATGATAACAATAGCTAACTTCTTGCTAAAATCATCAAGACTAACCTGTAATGGTGTCTTCTTATTTTGTGTATTATTCATAAGAGTAGCTATCTTACCCATCTCTGTATTCATACCAGTGCCTGTTACTAGCACCTTAGCTCTACCATAAGTAACTAAACTGCCAGAATACACCATATTTACACGGTCTCCCAATGGCACATCTTTTTCTATATCCATATCCTTCTTATCTACATTTGTAGATTCTCCTGTCAATGCACTTTCATTAACCTGAAGGGAATAATTCTCTATGATACGACCATCTGCCACTATCATATCGCCAGCTTCTAATATAAGTATATCGCCAGGCACTACATCCTTGGATACCACCTCCATCTTCACGCCATCTCTTATTATCTTGGCATGAGGTGATGACAGTGCCTTCAAGGAATCTAATGACTTTTCCGCCTTCACATACTGAACTGTACCTAAGATTGCATTAAGTATTATTACTGCAAATATAACTATTGTACTTTCTATATTGCCAGATACCATTGATATAGTAGCCGCAACTAAGAGTATTATTACAAGCAAATCTGCAAACTGCTCTAAAAAAACAGCAAATACGCTTTTTCTTGCTGTCTCCTCCAATTGATTAGGACCTTTTTCTTCGTAGATTTTCTTTGCTTCATTTGTGCTTAGACCTTTTTCTACATCTACATCTTTTAGTAACTCTGATTTCCCCATTTTGTAGATTTCTCTCATATAGATATCTCCTTTCAAACTCTTTTTTCTCGAATACAGTAAAAAAAGAAAAGACCTTTTGCATACACGTTTATAGTGTATGCAAAAAGTCTTGTTTAACAAAATCTGTCATCTAGCACCCGGTTTACATAAGTAAACGTACTGACGAATACTAGAACATGCTACGCATGCAACTACTCCCTTTTTACATATTAAAGAGTATTATTAAGTTGAATAAGTTATAGCACAATATTATGCTGTTGTAAATACCAATTATAACTTAAATTTACCTACCTCTTCGCTAAGAGCTGTTGCAACATTCATATTGTTATCTGCTTCATCATTGATTTCCTTAACGTTATTTGTAAGTTCCATAGACATTTCTGTTACATTAGTAACGCCCTTAGTACTCTCATCTACAGCAGTATTTACAGCCTTAATAGAATCCATTATTTCATCCATCTGACTGCGAAGTTCTTCACTTCTATTTGCAAACTGAATCATTGCTTCGTTAAGCATGCCTACATCTGTCTTGTAATTGCCACTTACATTTATAAGCTGCTCATAGCCCTGCATAGCTGTTTCTTCAAGGAATGTTACGATATTCTCTGCCTCAACAGCCAAATCATTAACCGCAGCTACTACAGTTGCGCTAACTGCCTGGATATTTGTAGCTACATTTGCTGAATCAGTTGCAAGCTTACCTATCTCATCAGCTACTACTGCGAAACCTCTACCTGCTTCTCCTGCTCTAGCTGCCTCTATACTAGCATTAAGTGCCAATAAGTTAGTCTGTGAAGAGATATTTAATATCTGCTCTGTCAAGTCTTTTATCTCTTCTACAGCCTTTGACTGCTCTATCTTAACATTAACCTTATCTATAAGCTTTGTAGCGCCACTCTTTGCGTTTGCCTGCTCATTCTGTGCCCAAGTATATACCTTAGCAGCTTTATCTATAGCCTCATCTGATGACTTTCTACCATCATCTGCACTATTAGCTATAACCTCTATCTCGCTATATGCTCCATCTACTGCTTCGTTAATTCTGTTAAGAGAAGCACTTGTCTCTTCCATAACAGCATTCATCTCTTCCATAGTAGATGATACTGTCTCTATGCTACAACCAGCACTTGAAAGGCTATCTGACACTGCTCTTACAGAATTGTTAAGCTTAACCGAATTATCTGCTATATTTGACATAATGCTATGGATAAACTCAAGCAACTTATTTACGTTATCTGCTATAAGCTCTAACTCATCACCTGTACGTACATCAAGCTTCTGTGTTAAATCACCATCACTGTGTACCAAATCATATATAGTTAAGTTTACCTTTGTAAGACCCTTAACAACTCTTCCTACAACAATACTTAATATACTGATAGCCACAACTAAGCTTATAAGTGTGATAATCACTGTTGTGTTAAGAAGTTCATTTATTCTAGCTGATACCTGTGTTGCATCGTAGTCAACACCTAATATACCTACTACCTCACCATGATTGTCAATAAGTGGCTTATATACAGTTATTAAATCACCATTCTTTGTTGTCTCTATATAGTCCTGTACAAGCTCCTCGCCCTCAAATACACTTTTCAGTGCCTCGTATGTCTCCTCATACAAATCACCTGGCTTAGCCTGATTTTCGCTAGTGTCTGTATCTATACCGTAATATACCTTGTCACCATCTGTATAGAGAGTATAAAGATACTTTACATCACAATTAGCACGTACATATCTAAGTGATGATAATGAATTAACATACTCTGGTGTATTCTCATTTCCACCTACAAGATATTTTGCCTCATCCTTAGCAATACTATTGATTGCGATTCTAGCTGACATACTAGCCTGCTCAACACCCATCTGTACCATTCCGCTTCTAGCACTTAAATATGATACTACACCAAGTCCAGCACAGATAATTGCTATCATTATACCTACAGGAAGTACAAGTTTTGCACGAAGACCTCTTTTTCTTGTCTTCTGCTTCTTTTCAACCTTTTGTGCCTTTTGCACTTTTTGTTTCTTCTGTTTTTCTTGTTTCATGAGTTTTGCTTCATCCTTTCTTTTCGTGAATAAATATGCATATTCTGCGCACATCTCATTATATGCATTTATATCTTCCGCTTTTTTAATTAAATATTAATCCTATTTTACAACTTTTTACTGAATTTTTAAATACTTTTTTGTAATATTTTATTTTAAATATCAATATTTTCTAATATTTTCTTTAATACATTTGCTGAATTTTCAAATTTTTCCTGTTCTTCGCTATCTAAAGCAATCGGAACCTTCCTATATATACCTTCACGTCCTACTACACAAGGCATACTAAGAGTTACATCCTCCACACCATATTCACCATGTAACGCCACTGAAACTGGCAGTATAGAGCGCTCATCCCTGACAATTACCTGACATATTCTTTTTACTGCCATAGCCACACCATAGTAAGTGGCATGTTTTCTGTTTATTATCTCGTATGCACTATTACGCACCTTATCTAATATCTGCTTAGTCGACTCATCATATACGTCTTCCTCTTTCATTTCTTCAAAATGCTCTAAATCTATTCCGGACACATTGGCACTGCTCCAAACTGCCATCTCGCTATCTCCATGTTCTCCTATAATAAACGCGTGCACACTTCTACTATCCACTCCCAAATGTTTACCTACTTCGTATTTAAGTCTGGCAGTATCGAGTACTGTTCCAGATCCGATAACTCTATGCTCTGGCAAACCTGATAACTTTTGCGCTACACGAGTAAGGATATCTACTGGATTTGTAACCACTATGATGATACCATCATAATTTCTCTTATTAAGTTCCGGAATAATCTGCTTATATACTGAGACATTCCTTTGAACCAGCTGCAGTCTAGTCTCATCTGGTTTCTGATTCGCTCCTGCTGTAATGATAATTATACCAGCATCTCCTATATCGTCATAATTTCCAGCATATATTTTCATATACTTTGAAAAAGGTATTCCATGACTTATATCCATAGCCTCACCTTCAGCCTTTGACTGGTCTGCATCTATCATAAGTATTTCTGAAAATATACCACTTTGCATCAAGCTAAATACTGTTGCCGAACCTACATATCCGCAACCTATCATCACAGCTTTCGACATATTATCGTTATTTACTGGCTTCTTCTTCGCAATATCCATACTTTTCACTCCTTATTTTTTATTTAGAAATTAGAATATTCTGATTAGATTATTAGCAAATTTAACATATTTATACGATTATCGTTATTCATTTAGCGCCCTGCTATACTATCCCTAAGGCATAATGCTCCGTATCCCACCTGCGGATTAGGATATTCTTTAAAACCATCCAGTTGTCTTGCCCCTTTTTGCAAATATGCCTTTATCTTTTCACCATACATATACATATCATTTCCTTTAACTATTCCCCACTCCATCATAAGAGCTGCACTACCAGTAGCAAAAGGCGTTGCAAATGATGTTCCTGTTCTTTCAACATAATTATTATTATCTAAACTATAATTCGCTTCTGCCGCAACTATATTTACCCCAGGTGCAACTATATCTGGTTTTACTTGTCCTATAACCCTTGTATAACCACGTCCTGAGAAGTCTGCATATCCATCAGTATAAGAATCATACGCCCCCACTGATACCACTGCTGACGAAGTAGATGGTACAGTAAGTGTTGTGTCGGGAGTAGGCTCTAAAAAAGCCGTATCTTTAGATGTACTTTCAACTGGTAGCCACATATCATATCTGCCATCCACTATTCTTACAGGACTTAAATCAATCTGCCATGTACCTGCCTGTATATAATTATCTACAGGTATAAACTCCAAATATATTTCCTGATACTGACTATATGGACTAGGCTCTCCGTAATACACATATATTCGCGTATTTTCAAGCAGATATTCACCAATACCAGCTACGTTACTTACAACGCCTGTAGAAGCCCCTGACGGCGATTTTAAGGCTATATTAAAGCTATCTACGTATGATTTCCATAATTGGATATTAAAGGACCTCTCATAAGCCCCTACGTTAAATTCTACTGTCTGAGCCATCTCTCTATCCTGTGTATTTGATAATATTCCACTTGTATGTGTAGAAGAAAATCCTTCGTTTCCTGTGCCTACAGCTATTGAAAGTCTCGACATACTTGCCACCGTATCGATATATGTCGAGAGTAATGATGTACCATCGTGAGAGCCATAATTATTGCCTATACTGACATTTATAGCCATAGGTCTTCCATAATCCATAGCTTTTCTTACCAGATAATCTATCCCCTTCATAAGCTCACTGGTCCTAGGAAATGAATTTTCCTTAGGATTTCCAAGCTTTACAGCTACAATCTGACTATTCGTAGCCACCGTAGCCGCTATACTAGCAACAGCAGTTCCATGACCAGATATATCCCTCCCACCAACAGTGGCCAATTCCCCAGTACTTAACGCCATATCTATCTCTTCTTTCGTATATACCCTGTCAAGCTCTTGGTCCCATATTTCCAATATTCTACTCTCTCCTAACCCATCGATAAACGCCCTATGGGTAAAATCTATTCCAGAATCTACTATCCCTATTAAAACACCCTCACCTGACAGATTATATGGAGGTGATTTCACAGGATTAATACACGAATTTCTAATCCCATTCTCTATTTGAAAATTCAGTCTTTTTGGCTTCTCAACATATATAACTTCCTGTAAGTCGGATACCACATTAATCAAATCTTCTGCAATCGTGATAACTGCGTAACCGCCTAAAAGTTCTGTCACAGAATCGCTAAGTTGTCGCACTTTTGCAAGGCTTCCTTCATACCTTATAATCAGTTCCCATTTTCTTTCATTTTTATCATATCCAATCTGTAAATCCGTTGTTTTTTCAAGTTCTTTCGCCGATATATTACGTGCAAGATTTAATGCATTCTCTACCTTTTGATCTGGCATTTTACACCTGTATACGTTATAAAAATCAATATTATTATATGCTTATAACTAGGACATTTTTCCTACAAGTCACTTTATTCTAATCCATCTCTCCAAATCCCTCTTTCGATAACTTTCTAATAAAAGAAGACAGCCAGTATAACTGACTGCCCCCTTTTATTAGAAAGGAACAAAAGAAGAAATCTTCTATGCTTCAAATACACGAATATTCTGCTTATCAAGTTCCTCTGCTATATCTACAATAGCCTGAAATTCTGCTAACAATGTCTTAGATAGCTCATATGCCTTATCATAATTATCTCTAGCAACTGACTGCTTGCCTTCTTTTATAGCTGTTATTGCTATCCTACCATAATTATGGAATCTTTTGTGTTCTTCCTTAAGTGCTTCCCACTTTGATACCAACAATGGATTCTGTGGTTTAACTGAGTAGTAGAAATGTCCAAAACCGCATCTATGATGTCTTGTCTGCAATGGTCTAACCTTATTCTCAGCAACCATATCCTCCAACGACTGAAGCCACTTAGAATGAGCCTGTATAGCTCCCTTAAGCGCCTCTATGAATACCTTGTTCTCTGGCATATATAATGTATCTAATGCCATAGCACCAATCTCCTGGTTAGTAGCCATAAGCTTATCCTCTATACCTGTAAATGGTGCGATAACTTCTCCTAAGTCATTTGTAACTGACTTAAGCTCATTTGCCATCTCATTAAGCTCATTTGCCTTCTCGTCAAGATTACCTGTATATGTCTCAACTTCGTTCATAGAGCCACTAATCTCTTCGCTTGTTGCAGCGATATTTGTAAGGCTCTCATTAATACTCTGTAATGACTTTCTATTCTCAATATTTCCTTCAACTACAGCTACAAGATCATCATTTATCTGATTAAGCGCTCCTACTGTAGTCACAACGCTCTCTGCACTCTTCTTAGATGCTTCCTGAACGTTACCTATGTACTCACCCATGTTAGTTGTAAGTGCCTTTGTCTGCTCTGCAAGCTTTCTAATCTCATCTGCAACTACCGCAAAACCTGCACCTGCTTCACCTGCTCTAGCAGCCTCAATAGAAGCATTTAAAGCCAACAGGTTAGTCTGGCCAGAGATATTATTAATAGCATCCAGTACAGCATTCATCTGCTCTATAACCGTACTCAACTCATCCATATCCTTCTTCATCAGCTTAGAATCCTCTGCTGCGTCCTTAGAAAGCTTCTGGATATTTGTAATTCTCTCCTCGCTTACCTCAATCTCTCTTAAACAATCAATAGTATTACCTGAAATCTCAGTAATAGATGTTGTTAAAATCTCATGTGCTTCTGAAACCTGCTTAGCTATATTTGCTGTCTGTTCTGATATATCTGCAACAGTTCCCACTGTATCTGCCATACGATTTTCGATACTCTGAAGGCTCTGCACACCCATCTCTACCTGTAAGTATAGATTACTAATGCTCATAGCCGATGTCATAGTACCTTGAATTATACCTTCAAACTGACCCTTTCCTTTAACAAGTCTTTCATACACATTTGTTAATGCTGGATTTGCTCCTTTTACGTCACTAATTGGGCGCATCTTTGATATTGCTTCAATAATCTGATTATCTTTCTTTCCCATAACAATCACCTTTTTCCTTTCTATGCAGTTTTAAAGCACATAATATCTTTAACGAACATTATACCAAAAAAACGTTTAATTGTCCATATTTTTTACAATTAAACGCTTTTTTCTGTGTTTTTTTACTATTCAATTAATATTAGAGTTCTTTTTTGATTTCTTCTATTATAACTCTCTCATCCATTGGATATTTTACTCCATTTATCTCCTGATAATCCTCGTGTCCTTTTCCTGCTAACACGATGATATCACCCTCTTCTCCATGCTCTATAGCGTATTTTATAGCTTCTTTTCTGTCAGGTATAGTCACATACTGGCCATCTGCACGCTTTACACCTTCTATAATGTCAGCAATAATATCCTCTGGCTTCTCAGTTCTTGGATTATCAGATGTAACTATAGTTAAATCAGACAACTTTGATGATACTTCGCCCATCTCGTATCTTCTATCCTTAGAGCGATTACCACCACATCCAAATAATGTTACTATTCTATGAGGATTATATTCCTTAAGACTCTCCAGCAGACTTTCAAGACTCATTGCATTATGTGCATAGTCAATCATAAGGGTATACTTCGGAGATACATCTATTATCTCCACTCTTCCCTTCACTCTTATACTCTGTAGTACATTCTCTATAAGCTTTAAATCATCTGTAAAATGGCGACATACCGCTATGGCAGTCATAGTATTATATACGTTAAATTTACCTGGAATATCTATCTCCACTGGCATATTTATAGCTCCAGTAAGGTTATATGATATACCTATAACCCCAGGCTTCTTTAACAACTGTATATTCTCTGCCATAATATCTGCCTGATTATGCACACCAAATGTCTCTATACTACATGTAGCACCTTCCATCATATCCTTCGCATGCTTGTCATCTACATTGAATATACCATGCTTACATATCTTAAAAAGTTTCGCCTTGCATGACATATAATCATCGAAATCTTTATGCTCATTGGCGCCTATATGGTCCTTAGAAAGATTTGTAAATATACCATAATCAAAGGTAAATCCTGATACTCTGTGCATCATTAGCCCCTGTGAAGATACCTCCATCACCACAGCCTTACAGCCTGCCTCAACCATTCTTGCAAAATATTCCTGCACCACATATGATTCTGGTGTTGTATTAGCAGCAGGTATGTGTTCATCCCCTATAATAGCCTCTATAGTTCCCATAAGGCCTGTTCTTATACCTGTTTTTTCCAATACAGACTGTATCATATAAGCAGTTGTTGTCTTACCCTTTGTGCCTGTTACACCTATAGTTGTAAGCTTTTCTGCCGGATATCCGAAATATGCTGCCGCCATACAGCCTAAAGCATATCTAGTAGAATCAACCTTAGCTATAGCTACATCATATATTTTTCCATCTGTCTCCTCAGCAAGCCTATCCATCATAGCATCTGTCATATTTTTCTCTATTATGACCGCCGATGCTCCCTTATTCACTACGTCTGCTATAAAATCATGTGCATCCCTTAATGCACCAGATATGCAGACAAATACATCACCTGCCTGTACTTTTCTAGAATCATACACAACATTATTCACTTCCGTAAATGCCAAGCCACATATCATATCGTAATGTATCTTTTCTAGTATTCTTTCAAGCTTCATAGGCACATCCTTTCTACAGATATATCTCTCCGTCACAAATAGTTACCGCTGGTCCTGTCATATATACAGTATCAGCTTGTCTGTCATACTCGATAAGCAAATCACCGCCCACAAGGTGTACTGTGACCACATCATCAGTATAACCGTTTAATATACACGCTATTACACTAGCACAAGCTCCTGTTCCGCAAGCCCATGTCTCGCCTGAGCCTCTTTCCCATACACGCATATTTATGGTCTGTCTGTCTATAACCTGTATAAACTCAGTATTAACCCTGTCTGGGAACACTTCGTGATGCTCAAATGCAGGTCCAATCTTCTCCAAATCAAGGCTCTTTGTATCATCTACAAATGTTACACAATGGGGGTTACCCATAGATACACATGTAACCTTATATTCCTTGCCATCTACTACCAGCGGCTTATCTACAACCTGCTCTCCTTCATACTTTACAGGTATAAGTTCCGGCTTAAGAATAGGTGCGCCCATATTAACTCTTACAGACTTTACCACATTTTCCTCACCATCTACATTAAGTTCTAATATCTTTATTCCAGAATTTGTATCAACATTTACAAGCTTCTTATCAGTCATACCTCTATCATATACATATTTGCCTACGCATCTGATAGCATTACCGCACATAGCCGCTTCTGAACCATCTGCATTATATATAGCCATTCTAAAATCTGCTACTTCTGATGGATGTATAATCACAAGTCCATCTGAACCTATACCATATCTTACGTGACTTACTCTCTTAGCTACCTCATTAGGATTATCAACCTGTTCCTTAAGTCCATTTACGTAAATGTAGCAATTGCCACAACCGTGCATCTTAGTGAATTTCATTTCAACTACCTCTCTTATATATTTATATGCCTAGGTATTTCTCTAGACTTTCATAATATTCCTTCGCATCATCGTAGCCTACATTATACAGTTCTGTAAGCTTACCCTTATCCTTCTCCAATCTACCTATCTTAATTGGAGTCTTCGGTCTGATTACGAATATTTTTCCTTCTTTTTCTAGTTTTTCAATTAGCTCTATCGTTCTATTATATCTTTCATGTCTTGTTCTCATAGCTTCAACAAGCTTCGGATACTTGCGATACTTATATTTAATCAATCCCATCATACTAGCTGGAGACTTTTTATAACTGGCATCTCTAGTAAGTATCACCACAACCTTCTCATTACCATCAGCCATCGCCTTCTCAACTGGAATAGAATCTGACACACCGCCATCTAGATACTGACCCCCATCTACCTCAACCATCTTAGATATAAGAGGCAATGAACAGGTTGCCCATAGCTTATCCATCTCTTTATCATCTCGCATATCACCTATCTTATGATATGCTGCTTCTCCTGTTTTGCAATCAGTAGCTACTGCTATAAAATTACATCCGCTATTATTGAATGTATCAAAATCATAAGGTTCCAGCTCATACGGAATAGTTTTTAATGAAAACTCCTTACCAAAATAATACCCTTCTTTTATAAGATTTCCAATACCTGCATATCTTTTGTCTCCCATATAATCTATATAGATACGGGCTGCTCTTCCCTTTTGCTTAGATAAATAGCTACAACACTGTATAGCTCCTGCAGATACGCCATAGCAGTTCTCAAAATATATACCCTTTTCTATAAACAAATCCAATATTCCAGCAGTATATAATCCTCTCATACCGCCACCCTCAAGCACCAGACCACACTTAATTACTTTTTCCTTTTTCTGTTCCATACTCTTCTTTCATCCTCCTATTGCACTAGGTATTTTACCACAAAATCACTTCCTTGTACAACACCATATAACCAAAACTTCACCACCCTACCTATAATTCTCATTATCGGAAGTATAGAAAATATTTACTGGATTTTTATGCCTCATATACTGTATATACTCCTAGACAACGTGGCTATCTGTACATATTTTTCTGTGCCTTGAGAGGTTGCATAATTTCCCTTACGTGCTCTGCTTGAAACAAAGCGCCCGACAAATCGCAGTTGCATAGCAACTACGATTAATTGTGCAATATCGAGGCAGACAACCAGCCAAGATGTTTGTATGGTGAGTACAGCTGTTTCGATTTTCTATTTTCATTCGCCCC
>JBGVKG010000011.1:0-12954 GCA_045123575.1 Lachnospiraceae bacterium | reverse complement strand
GCGCGACATCATCGCCATGGAAGGCGAACTTCGCGACTTCGCCCTCGGCAACTCCATGACGGCCGACAACCCCGAACTCGTGGCCCTGCTCCGCAAGGCCAAGGAATTCGGCTTCTCCGACCGCCAGCTCGCCGAAATGTGGAAGCGCCCCGAATCCGACGTGGCCGCCCTGCGCAAGGCCACCGGCACCGAGCCTACCTACTACCTCGTGGACACCTGCGCCGGTGAACACAAGGCCTACACCCCCTATTTCTACTCCACCTACGAGACCGGCAAGGAACTCGAGGTGCACGACAAGAAGAAGGTCATCATCCTCGGCGGCGGCCCCAACCGTATCGGTCAGGGTATCGAGTTTGATTACTGTTGTGTACATGCGTCAAAGGCTCTTAAGGAGCTTGGCTTCGAGACAATCATTGTAAACTGTAATCCAGAGACAGTTTCAACTGACTATGATACATCAGATAGACTTTACTTTGAGCCACTTACACTTGAGGATGTTCTTAGTATTCATGCTAAGGAGCAGCCAGTTGGTGTTATAGCTCAGTTTGGTGGTCAGACACCACTTAACCTTGCAGCTGATTTGAAGGCTAATGGAGTAAATATCCTTGGTACAACACCAGAGACAATCGACCTTGCAGAGGATAGAGATTTGTTCCGTGCTATGATGGACAAGCTTGAGATTCCAATGCCAGAGGCTGGTATGGCTGTTAATGCAGAGGAAGCAATAGAGATAGCAGAGAAGATTGGTTATCCAGTAATGGTTCGTCCTTCATACGTTCTTGGTGGACGTGGTATGGAAGTTGTTTACGACAGTGAGGCACTTGCATTCTATATGAATGCTGCTGTAGGTGTAACACCAGACAGACCAATCCTTATAGATAGATTCTTAAATAATGCAACAGAGTGTGAGGCTGATGCAATTAGCGATGGCACAAATGTATATGTTCCTTCAGTTATGGAGCATATCGAGCTTGCAGGTGTTCATTCAGGTGACTCAGCATGTGTTATCCCACCTAAGAGCCTTACAGAGAAGCAGATTGCTACAATTAAGGATTATACAAAGAAGATAGCTGCAGAGATGAATGTAGTGGGTCTTATGAATATGCAGTATGCTATTGAAGGTGATACAGTATACGTGCTTGAGGCAAACCCTAGAGCATCTAGAACAGTTCCACTTGTATCTAAGGTATGCGGTATCAATATGGTTAAGCTTGCTACAGATATTATGACAGCTCATCTTACAGGAAGACCATCACCAGTAGTTGGTCTTAAGGATAAGACATTTACACATTATGGTGTAAAGGAGGCTGTATTCCCATTCAACATGTTCCAGGAGGTTGACCCTGTTCTCGGACCAGAGATGCGTTCAACAGGTGAGGTTCTTGGTATGTCATCAAGTTTTGGAGAGGCATTCTTTAAGGCTCAGGAGGCTACACAGACTAAGCTTCCTACAGAAGGAACAGCACTCTTAAGTATTGGTGATAGAGATAAGGCAGAACTTATCGAGGTAGCTAAGGGATTACATGAATGTGGTTTCAAGATTATTGCAACAGGCAGAACATGTGATATGATTCGCGAGGCTGGTATTGAGGCTGAGAAGGTTGCTAAGATTGATGAAGGTAGACCAAACGTACTTGATGTAATCAGCAATGGAAAGATAGATTTAATCGTTAATACACCTATCGGTAAGAAGGGTGCATCAGACGATAGCTACATCAGAAAGGCTGCTATTAAGAACAGAGTGGCATATATGACAACAATGGCTGCAGCAAAGGCTACAGTTGAAGGTATCAAGGCTGTAAAGAATGGTGAGGTGCTTCCAGTTAAGTCATTACAGGAATTCCACGCAGAAATTCAGTAGTATAAATATATATTATCAGAAGGACTTAATGTAGAATATTAGGTCCTTCTTTTTATGCCATTATCTTTCCAAATATAACAAAGTGTTTGAAAATGGTGCGGGATGGTGTATAATACTGCTAAATGGAATAAATAAGGGAGAGTAATTATTATGGGAAAAGTATATGAGAGTATTACAGAATTGATAGGAAGAACTCCTATTATGAGAGTTTCTAATCTAGAGAGAGAGTACGGAGTGGAGGCAAATATTTTAGCCAAGCTAGAGTATTTTAATCCGGCTGGAAGTATCAAAGATAGAGCGGCATTATATATGATAGAGGATGCTAAAGAAAAGGGTATACTTAAGGAGGGTTCTGTGATTATAGAACCGACCAGTGGTAATACAGGTATAGGGTTAGCATCCATAGCAGCAGCGAGAGGGTATAAGGTTATACTTACTATGCCGGATACTATGAGTGTGGAACGTAGGAAATTATTGGCTGCGTATGGCGCACAGATAGTATTGACAGAGGGCTCTAAGGGGATGAAGGGAGCTATAGATAAAGCAGAGGAATTGGCAGCATCTATACCCGATTCGTTTATACCAGGTCAGTTTGTGAACGATGCGAATCCAGAGGCGCATAGACAGACAACAGGTCCGGAAATATGGGAAGATACAGATGGCAAAGTTGATATACTTGTAGCGGGTGTTGGAACAGGTGGAACTATAACAGGAATAGGTGAATACCTTAAGTCAAAGAATAAAGATATAAAAATAATTGCAGTAGAACCGGATGCGTCACCGATGCTTTCGAAAGGAGTGGCAGGTCCTCATAAGTTACAGGGTATTGGAGCGAATTTTGTTCCAGATATACTTAATAGAGATATAATTGATGAGATTATAACTATTGAAGCAGATGAGGCATATAAGGCTGCAAGAGTGCTTGGAAGTATGGAAGGAATACTTGTGGGTATTACATCAGGAGCGGCATTGGCGGCAGCGGTTAAGTTGGCAGAAAGAGCTGAGAATAAAGGTAAAAATATAGTGGCTATATTGCCAGATACTGGAGATAGGTATTTGTCTACAGAATTATTTGATATGTAATAGAAAGGCGGATTATACAAGTGAAGAAGTTTTTGAAATACTTAAAGAGAGTTGGAATAGTTATTGGCGTAACTTTGGTTATGTTGGTGATAGGTCTTTATGCTATCATGTGGATATGTGTCAATGGACCGTCACCATTGGCAGGTGATTTGTTTGTACTATCGGTAAGAGAGACTAGTGCAGGTGGATTTTTGGCTAATATATATTGCTCGCAAGAGAAGATAGCACAGATTGAGGAACGTAATAAGGTACAAAGTTCTGATGAGATAACAGATACTTCAATTATAAAGATACCTCTTGCTGGTGATGAAGATGATGAGGATGATGATAGTGGAGAACTTAAGGAAAATGAAATTGCACCAGGTATTATAGTGGAGGATGTGTCTGGAACTACTTATAAGGGAAAGATGATGATTATTAAAGATCCTTCAAGAATATTTGTAGGTATTTTAGATGAGTATGGTATTAATGCCAAGGGATATACGATGCCAGAATATATTGATTATTATGATGCAGCAGGTGGTATTAATGCAGGTGGTTTCTGGGATGGAGGCGGCTCAGGCGGTGGCGGATTGCCAGAGGGAATCGTTATCTCAGAGGGTGAACTTCGTTACGGAGAATTAAATAAAGAGTATGAAATTATTGGTTTTACAGACGAAAATATATTTGTTGTAGGAGATATGACAGCGCAGAAAGCCTTAGAAATGGGTGTGCGTGATGCTGTATCGTTTGGCCCAATTCTTATTGTAAATGGAGTCCCTAACGATGTAAGTGGAACGGGTGGAGGACTTAATCCTAGAACAGCTATAGGTCAGAGAGCAGATGGAGCAGTATTATTCCTTGTAATAGATGGCAGACAGGCATCTAGTCTTGGTGCATCTATGAATGATTTGATAAACATAATGCTTGAATATGAGGCAGTGAATGCAGCGAATCTTGATGGAGGAAGCTCATCAGTACTTTATTGGGGAGATGAACTTTTAACAGTGAATTCGTCATTAGTAGGATTAAGACGAATGCCAAATGCATTCTTAATTAAGAAGCTAGAAAAGTAAATATAAGAGAAGAGGAAATGTATTTATGAAGAATATTAAAGCATTTAAGGAGTGGTCGCTATTTGCTAAGTGTGTCTTGGGATATGTGATAATATTTGCAGTAGCTATAATAGCCGTATGTATTTGGGAGTGGAATGCGTTAGCTGGTTATGAATCAGACAATAAAAAAGCAAAAGCAGAAAGTAATCCGGATTTATTTTTTGAACAGTATATAGAAGAATTTGATATAGATAAGTATAAGCAAATTATAGGAGATAGTCTTCCAGAAAAGGATGGCTTTTACTCAAAAGATGCATTGGTAGAATATTTGGCTGTTAATTTTGGGTCAGGAGATATCAAAGGAGAAAAGAACAAAGATAAGTGGACAGAAGCAAGACCTACTTATGATATATATGCTGGGGATGAAAAACTTTTAACGATTACATTAGGAGTAAAGTCAAAGAATGATTTTGGCTACAATGTATGGAAGGAAGGACAGATTGTTGTTCACAATCAGGTTAATTTTGATAAAGAGGTAAGTGTTATAGTAGATAATACGATGAATCTTACTGTAAATGGTGTAAAAGTTACAGATGATTATATAAAGGAGTCTTGTAATACGCAGCCTGTTATAGAAAGAATAAATCAGCTTACATCTACAGAATATAAGGTAAATCTTTATAATATCAAGAATCTATTAGATGGTTATGAGTTAAAGGTTACAGATGCATCTGGTAATGAATTGTCATACGTTGATGTGAACGGAGTGCGTGACTATACGCAATTAACTGATAGTGATGATGTAAAAGATGTCGAGGATAGAGTATCAGCTATAGTAGATGCTTATGTTAAGATTGTAAATAAAGTAATAAATAGAACGCAGATGACAAAATATTTCCATAAAAATGGACCTATGTATGAGTATTTTGGTAGTCAGCAGTTTAAGGATTCGATGTATTGGAATTTTGCTGCTAAGTCAGTTACATTTACTGTTAAGCAAGTAAAAAATATACGACAGATATCAGATAATGTTGTGACATGTGATATTTATTATGAAGCAGATAAGACATATGATAGAAACACAAACGTAAATGAGGATTTACTTCATGAGATTATAAGTGGAGAAGTTGTATTAGTTAAGCAAGATGGTAAATGGTTTTTGGATACATTAAAGCTTAAATAAGAAATGAGAAAACATGAAAAATATATGTATAGGTGTGGTGGCACACGTTGACTCTGGAAAAACTACATTATCGGAGAATATCTTGTATAAAACAGGAAGTATCAAAAGTATAGGAAGAGTAGACCATGGTAATACAGCCCTAGACACCTATCAATTAGAAAGAGAAAGAGGCATAACTATATTCTCTAAACAAGCAAACTTTCAGGAGGGTGACAAGAAGTATACACTTCTTGATACCCCTGGACATGTGGACTTTTCTTCAGAGATGGAGAGAACTTTGCAGGTTATTGATTATGCAGTGTTGGTTGTAAATGGTGCAGCGGGAGTGCAGGCTCATACAGTTACACTGTGGAAGCTTTTGGAGAGATATAATGTGCCTCTTTTTATATTCATTAATAAAATGGATCAGGATTGTACGGATAGAACAAGACTTATAGAGGAAATAAAGTCTAATTTTGATAGTGGATGTATAGATATGGAAGAAACTTCCATGGAAGAATTGGCGCTTTTTGATGAGATGGCTATGGATTACTATCTTGAAAATGGGAATCTCCTAGATAGTCATATTACAGAAATGCTTAATGAAAGAAAACTCTTTCCATGCTATTTTGGTTCGGCACTAAAGGATGAAGGCGTAGAGTCCTTACTAAATGCTATTTATAAATATACTAAAGCGGGAGAGTACGGAGATGAATTTGCAGCAAGAGTATACAAAGTGTCAAGAGATAGCCAAGGGAATAGACTTACTCATATCAAAGTGACTGGTGGTACACTTAAAGTAAAGGAATATATTGGAACAGAAAAGGTAGACCAGATACGTATCTATACTGGAGAAAAATATATTACAGAAAATCAAGTGCATTCAGGACAGATATGTGCTGTTACAGGATTGGCGGATACATTTGCAGGACAGGTGATAGGTATCGATAAGGACATGGTTGAGCCATATCTTAAGCCGGTGCTTACTTATAAACTTATATTACCATCGAATATAAATGTTCATAGTTTTCTAAGGGATTTAAGAGAGCTAGAGGAAGAAGAACCAGCACTTCATATATCGTGGAATGAACAGTTTGGGGAGATACGTGTACAGGTAATGGGAGATATCGAAATCGAGATTTTGAAGAGTATTATTCTGGAACGATTTGGTATAACGGTGGATTTTGCAGCAGGAAGTATTGTATATAAGGAAACTATTGAAGATGTGGTTGAAGGAGTTGGACATTATGAGCCGCTTAAACATTATGCAGAAGTACATCTAAAGCTAGAACCGGGTGAAAAGGATAGTGGTTTGCAATTTGCTACAGAATGTAATGAGGATAAGTTGTCTAAGAATTGGCAGAGATTGATAATGACACATTTGGCTGAAAAAGTTCATAAAGGTGTTCTTACTGGCTCGGATATAACGGACATGAAGATTACACTTGTAGCTGGAAAGGCTCATCTAAAGCATACAGAAGGTGGTGATTTTAGACAGGCTACTTATAGGGCGGTGAGACAAGGTCTTAGAAAGGCAAAGTCTGTATTACTTGAACCAGTGTATGAGTATAAAATGGAAGTGCCACAGACTGCTATAGGTAGGGCTCTTAATGATATTCAGAGAATGAATGGAAGAAATGACATACCAGAAATTGATAATGATATGGCAATTATTAGAGGGGTATGTCCGGTTTCGACTATGCGTGATTATCAAAAAGAGCTAATAGCGTATACTGGCGGAAAAGGAAAGATATACTTAACAGTAAAAGGGTATGAGGTATGTCATAACAGTGAAGAGATTATAGAAAAGATAAATTATGATGCTGAGGCTGATATGGATAATCCGACAGGGTCAATATTTTGCAGTCACGGGGCAGGTTTTAATGTAAACTGGCAAGATGTGGAGAAATATATGCATATACAGTCGGGATTGTTTGCGGAAGATACTGTTGAAGAGGAAATAGAGACAAGTAATACGAAGAGCACAACACAGTTATACGATCCTAGTGAATTGGAAGCTATATTTGAGAGGACATACGGCCCTATAGATAGGAATAAGGCAATACATTATAATAGGGAATATGAACGTTTGGAGAAGGAGAGAGAAAAACTTAGACGAGCAGAGGCGAGGAGGAGTGAGGCTACTGTAGCAAAGATTAGAGAACGCTATAATGGAGAGCAGGTTACAGACTCAAAATACCTTCTAGTAGATGGATATAATATTATATTTGCATGGGAGAGCCTGAAAGATTTGGCGGCCCGAAATTTAGACGGTGCCAGAACGAAACTTATGGATATAATGTGTAATTATCAAGGTTATACAGGGTATAAGATAATTATAGTATTCGATGCTTATAAGGTAAAAGGGAGTACTAGAGAGGTTCAAAAATATAATAACATTCATATAGTGTACACCAAAGAAGCAGAAACGGCAGATAGATATATAGAAAAGACAGTACATCAGATAGGGAAAAAGTATGATGTTACTGTAGCGACATCTGATTTTGCAGTTCAGATGATTATATGGGGAGAGGGAGCAAAACGACTTTCTGCAAGTGATTTGGAGAGAGAAGTTGTACGAGTAGAAGAGATGTTGCGTAGTCAACATATTGAACCAAATGACAGAATAACTAAATATAATACAATAAAAGATAAATTGTCAAAAAAATAGTGGAAATATCCACTGTTTTTTTGTATAATGTTAAAAAATGGGTAATTGAAGTGAGTGGGAAATTAAATATCGTTATCCGTATAATGAAAGGAGAAGCTGTATGGTAGAATACATACTTGGAAACTATTTAGTAGATACTGGAAAAGTATCTAAGGAAAAGCTGGATATGATTATTGGCCAGCTTGACAAGGTGCGCGTTAAGTTAGGTCTTATAGCTGTGGCAGAGGGCATGATGACAATGGAACAGGCTGATGAGGTAAATAGACTTCAGTCAGTTATGGATAAGAGATTTGGAGATATTGCTATAGAAAAAGGATACCTTACAGATGAACAGATAGGAAATCTGTTAAAGGCTCAGGGCAATACATATATGACATTTGTGCAGGCACTTGTCAATGAGGGATTGATAAAGCTTGAGGAAATAGACGATGTATTAGAAGGCTATCGTGTTAAGAATAGTTTCAGTAAGATGGATATGGAGATGTTAAAGAGTGATGACCCAGATGTGGTTGTGCCATTATTCTTGACACCAGAGACTCTTAAGTATCAGGAGATTATAGGTGTGGCTATTAGAACTATTATTAGATGCGTAGATAGACATGTCTATGTAGGTAAGGCAGTACATTTAGAAAGTGCTGAACTTGTAAATAGTGCATCACAGAAGGTAGAAGGTGAAAATGGCTATGTATCAGCATTTGCAGAGCAGGAGGGTGGACTTCTTAAGATAGCAAGTGTATTTGGACAGGCTGATTTTACTACTGTAGATGAGGATGCATTGGATGCGGCAGGTGAGTTGATTAATTGTATCAACGGATTATATGCATCAGCTCGTAGTCAGAAGGGCGATGTTTTAGAACTTATGCCTCCAGAGTTATACGAGACTTCTAATGTAATCAATGGCGATATATGCAGTATTCCGTTGTATGTAGATGGAAAGAAATTATTATTTGTTGTATATAAGTAAATATTGGAGGAGAAAACAATGGCAAAGGTTTTGATTGTAGACGATTCTAAGACATCTAGAAGAATTCTTAGAAATATTTTAGAAGAGTGTGGTCATGAGGTTATTGCAGAAGCAGATAACGGTGATGATGGATATATTAAATATAGAGAGGTAAAGCCAGAAGTGGTAACAATGGATATCACTATGCCTAAGATGGATGGTATTGAGTGTCTTAAGGTTATAAGACATTTTGATGCTAATGCTAAGGTTGTTATGGTTACAGCAGCAGGTCAGAAAGAAAAAATGCTCGAGGCTGTAAAGAATGGCGCATCGGAGTTTATAACTAAGCCATTTGAGAAGGGTGACATAGAGAAGGCTTTGAAAAAAGTTACTGAGGAGTAGAAAAATATTGACATTCCTAGTATGAAGTGTAAAATAAGATACCATATAGAAGAGTTTCTCTTTTATATGGTATTTTATTTGTGACGGTTGTCACTGATATGGAGGATTTAATATGAAGCTAAAGGATTTAGGATTAAGCAAAGAACAGTTAATAGAAAAAGCAAATAAATATCTTATCGATACAGCGGCAAGATTTGACTTTATAGAAGAAAGAGCAAAGGGTGTGTATGTATATGACACAGATGGCAAGGAATATCTTGATTTTTATGCTGGTATAGCCGTAAATAATGCGGGAAATTGTAATGAAAAAGTAGTAGCTGCCATAAAGGAGCAGCTTGACGATTGCATGCATACGTCTGTATATCCATATACTATACCACAGGCACTTCTTGCTGAAAAAGTATGTGAAAATATAGGAATGGATAAGATTTTCTTCCAAAATTCTGGTGCAGAGGCTAATGAGGCCATGATAAAGATGGCTAGAAAGTATGGTGTAGAGAAGTATGGTCCAAAGAAGTACGAGATTATAACAGCAAAAATGTCTTTCCATGGTAGAACTATTGGATCTATGACAGCGACTGGTCAGCCACACAATGCGTGTCAGATTGGATTTGGAGATTTGGTGCCGGGTTTTGCGTATGCAGAGTTTAATAATCTTGACAGTTTTAAAGAAGCCATTACTGAAAATACTATTGCTATAATGGTGGAGCCGGTTCAGGGTGAAGGTGGAGTGTATCCAGCTACAGAAGAGTTTATGGTTGGTCTTAGAAAGATGTGTGATGAGAATGGATTACTGTTGCTTCTTGACGAAGTGCAGACTGGCTTTGGTAGAACTGGTAAGCTTATGGGCTATATGAATTATGGTATAAAGCCAGATATTGTATCTATGGCTAAAGCCTTAGGAGGCGGTATGCCAATCGGCGCAATATGTGCGACCAGAGAGGTTGCAAAGGCATTTACACCAGGTTCTCATGGATGTACATTTAGTGGTAATCCCGTTGTGTGTGCAGGTGCAATGGCACAAATAGATGAAATTGTTGACAACAACTTATCTGACAATGCCGCTAAAATAGGAGAATATTTTATGGAGAAGTTGTCGACGCTTCCTCACATAAAAGAAGTTAGAGGAAAAGGACTTCTTATAGGAGCAGAATTTGATGATGCTGTATCAGCAGCTGATATTAAGCATGAGGCTTGTGAAAGAGGATTGCTTGTTACTGCTTGTGGAAAGAGTATTATCCGTATGGTACCACCACTTATTATAACAGAGGAAGATTGTGATAAGGCTATTGATATTCTTAGGGCGTCGGTGGAGTCGCTAGTTGAGTAGGAGGCAAATATGACAAATGCATTTGGATTAGAACAAAGGATATGTGATGCTGAAGCAAAATGCTTAAGTTGTGGAGCTCCCTTACCAGAGGCTAGAGCAGAACAAAAGAAATTTACAGGTGGCAAAACTACTATAATAATTCTTAGTAATGTTGATGATGAGGGTAAGGACAAAGCAGATATGTTGTTTGCAGAGGTGCAAAAAGCAGTGGAAATGTCTGGTAAAAACATATCGGTAGAGGTGGTTACAGATAAGGAGCAAATTGCTGCATACAATGTAAGAAGACTTCCTGCGCTGGTTATCAATGGAAGTATAGTTTCTCAAGGTATATTATCTATAGCAAATGATATTGTAGAGGAAATAGAATATTTAATGTAAAAAACAGCCGGTATTTATAGTTATCTATAAATACTGGCTGTAAAGTTTTATAAAGAGATTTGATGTTTAGCACCATCCACCATCCATGGTGATAATCTGACCTGTAAGATAGTTTGGAGACTCTATAATGGATAAAATCATTTGTGCAGCTTCTGAAGTAGTACCTAGTCTGCCGGCAGGGATTTCATCGGCTAGTGCAATTTTATCTTCCTTGGATAAATGTTTATTCATATCTGTATCTATAGCACCAAAGGCGATGGCGTTGACTTGAATGTTGCTCGGTGCTAACTCTTTAGCTAATGCTTTGGTGAAAGAGTTTATGCCCCCTTTTGATGCAGAATAAGCTACCTCGCATGAAGCACCGACGTTTCCCCATACGGAAGATATATTTATGATTTTACCTGATTGTTTTTTTAACATATCAGGTATAGCTTTTTTACAAATGTAAAAGGCAGAAGAAAGATTTACATTTATTATGGATTGCCATTGCTCATCGGTCATATCCTGTAATAAACCTATGTGGCTTATGCCGGCATTGTTGATGATTATATCTGGTTGGATATTTTTATTTGCAAGGCTTGTAAAAATAGTATTACAAAAATCACTATCACCTATATTGCCACAATAATAGATAATATCGATGTGAGGATTGTTTTCCTTGATTGCTGAAATTGTTTGAACTAGAGCGCTTTCGTTATTATGGCATATTAGTATAAGGTTATACCCCTTGTTTGCAAGTAGCATTGCAGTGGCTTTGCCGATGCCTCTAGAAGCGCCTGTTAGTAAAACGTATTTTGACATAATAGCTCCTTTGATGTATTATACAAATTATCAATCTTTAATATGCAATCGTCTGACAAATTATTTTTTTAATAAAGTGACGACCTAGTGATAATTATAGCATGAAAATAATGTAAAAACACTATAAAATCGCTATTTTGAAAAAAATGAAAATTTATTAAGGAAAGCATTGACAAAATAGTATATGTGCATTTGTCACAATATCGAAATGATAGTCCCTATTTCCTATTGTCGGAAGTTGTATATTTATAACAGAAAAGTCTGTGGTTATCCACAATTATAACGCCCTATTTATGGGAAAAAGAAGTATTCCACTAAGTTATCCACAATATCCACTAGAAAAACGGTATTTTTTTATGTATAAAATAGGTTAAAAGTAAAAACGTATGTTTTGTTAAAAATGACGAAAGTGGAGAAAAAGGAGTAAAAAAGAAAGAAAAACTATTGACAATATATAATTTCCTAGAAAACACGCCATTATCTGACAAATTGCCCTATGTGGAATAAATTTGATAATAAATTACTTGAAAAAGTAGCTGCTTAATGATATAATGTGAATATCTAAAAAGGTAATATTAGTTGGACCGTCTGACTAATATTATGTGCGAAAGGAGACGGACATCATGCGTTACATAATTAATGGTAGAAATGTAGAGGTTACAGAAGGTTTAAGAACAGCTATTACTGACAAGATTGGTAAGCTGGACAAGTATTTTCATAATGAGACAGAGGCATATGTCACATTAAGTGTTGAGAAGGAGAGACATAAAGTAGAAGTTACTATTCCTATGAAGGGAAATACACTTAGAGCAGAAGAAACTAATAGTGATATGTATGTATCTATTGATCTTGTGCAGGAAACATTGGAGCGTCAGCTTAAGAAATATAAGAACAAGATAACAGATAGAAAGCATTCTGCAGAGGGCTTTGCTCCAGAGTATATTGAGAAAGATTATGAAGAAGATGATTCAATAAAGATTGAGAAGTCAAAGAGATTTGCAGTTAAGCCTATGGATCCTGAAGAGGCATGTTTACAGATGGAACTTTTAGGTCATAACTTCTTTGTATTCAGAAATTCAGAAACTGATGAGATTAATGTTGTATACAAGAGAAAAGGAAATACATACGGTATAATTGAACCTGAGTATTAAAATGGAGGAGGATGAAACTGTGAAGAAGAAAATTTTAGCATTACTTTTTGGTGTTTTATTGGCAATGCAGTTAGTTGCATGTTCTTCTGATTGTAAGGCAGAGGGATGTGACGAAGAGGCATATAAGAATGGATATTG
>JBGVKG010000010.1:0-2688 GCA_045123575.1 Lachnospiraceae bacterium | reverse complement strand
ATATATGTTGGCATAATGTATTGGAAGAAAAATTATTTATGGAGATAGGAGAGTAAAATGATAGACGGTTTTATATTTGATATGGATGGAATATTATTCGATACAGAGCGTTTGTTTAATGAATGTTTTGCAAGGGCTGTGAAATCTTATGGTATAGATAGCTATGATGTGGACAAAATGGTACAGCTTTGTTTAGGTAGAAGCACTGCTGAGTCTAAGGAGTTGTGTCTAAAGGTGTTACCAGAGGGTTTTCCTTATGATGAGATGCAGACAAAGTTGCGCAAGGATTTTAATGATACATTGCTTGAAAAGGGTATGCCTGTTAAGCCAGGAGTATATCTTATGTTAGAGTATTTAAAGGCAAATAGATATCCAGTTGGCCTAGCGTCATCATCTTCTATGGCTAGTATAATGCATCATCTAGAAGAGGCTAATATGACAGAGTATTTTTCGTGTATAGCCAGTGCTAATGATGTGGAGAGAGGTAAGCCAGAGCCAGATATATACAATTATGTGCTTGAGAAGATGAATCTAAAGGGCAAGAATGTTATCGTGTTTGAGGATTCACCAAACGGTCTAAAAGCAGCTACAGCGGCAGGTCTTAAAGCCATAATGATACCAGACCAGGTGCCATATACAGATGAACTTAAGCCTTACGTATATGAGAAGATAAACTCTATGACTGCGGCATTAGAGGCATTGAAAAAGGGTGAATTATAAATTTTCTAGATATATCGTATGTGTAATGAATGTGGGATGAAAATTTTATGAAATAAGAAAAAGAGCTGAGTAGCTCGTTACAACCAGTATGGATAAATTCCAAGGGTTTAGACGAACTTATTCAGCTCTTTGTCATATTCATAATCGATAGTTGCTAATTTTACTATTATAGTGTTCTTGTCTATATTCATATCATCGCACATAACGTCAAGAGATGAATAGTAGTCTCTAAGTTTGAGATTTACGAAGCTAAGCAGCATAGCTGGATCGTTTGGTAACATCACATTATACCTCCTAATTTTAAGACCAAATCATACTAACATATATTCGTTGTAAATTCAAATAAAATTGTTGTTTTTTAAGAAAAAATGTTTGCAAAACAAGTTCTAATGTAGTATATTGATAGATACGTATGGTTTGAAAAATGGGGAAAAGAAAATATCCTTTATTTTTTCGTGATTAGGAGGCAACAAGGATGTATAGGGAAATACTCAATCAGCTGGCTGATTGGAAGGATAAACATAATAGAAAGACACTACTTTTAGCAGGAGGCAGAGGAGTAGGTAAAAGTTATACTCTTAGGGATTTTGGCGAAGGCTTTTTCGATAGTGTAGTGATTATAGATTTTGTAAAGAGTTCATTTGTGAAGCCTTTATTTGCAGACCTGTCAAATAAGGATCTTATCCTTAGAAAACTTAGCATATCTACAGGTGTTAATATTGTACCAGGAGAAACAATTCTTGTTTTTGATGGCGTAGATGTGATGGATAATGCTGTGGATATTGTGAGATTTATATGCGAGCAGTACCAGGAATATCATGTTGCTTATACATTGCAAAAGGACGAGAAAAGCTTCCTGTTGGCTAATGGAGATATAGCAGCCAATACAGATGTTATTAGTATATATCCTTTGAGTTTTAGCGAGTTTTTGATTGTAAATAAGGAAAACCAGTTCTGTGAGCGTATATCATCTCAGGCGAAGAATCCGTTGATATTGGAAGAGAAGATGAAGCTTGAAAAGTATCTTAGCCTATATTTGACAGTAGGTGGTATGCCATCGGTTGTAAAGGCTTATGTAGATACTATGAGTATGAGTCAGGTTGAGTCTGAGAAAGCAAAGCTCTTATTTGCTATCGAGGAGGATATAGATAGCATAGAGAATGCCGCTTTAAAGAATAAAGTAAAGCAGGTGTGGGCTAGTGTGCCTGCTCAGCTTGAGAAGGATAATAAGAAGTTCCAGTATGGAGCAGTGAAGCTGACAGCTAGAGCAAGAGAATACAAGGAAGCTGTAGAATGGTTAATGGAGCGTAAGTATGTTGTGCCATTGTATAGAGCTAAACAACCAGTAGCACCACTTGCAGGACAAAAGGATAACAAGTCATTTGAGTTGTTTGTAACAGATATAGGCTTACTTGTATCATTATTTGGACTTACATACAGAGATATAGAGGAGTCTCGATCTCCATTTGAATTGAAAAATGGAGCGCTTACTGAACAGTACATATACGAGGAATTGTTACACAATCCTAATGTATCAGAGCTATATTACTGGATATCAGAGGCTACAGCTCGTATTGAGTTTATGTTTGAGGATAGCGGAGCAGTTATTCCTATGGAGATAAACTTAGATTGCAATGAGAAGGCACAAAGCCTTAAGGTTTTTAAGTCACGCTATGAAGTGCCAATGGCTATTAGAGTGACTAGAGATACAATTAATATGAGTTCAGGTATGCTTAGCCTACCATTGTTCTCACTATGGAATTTGTAAATTCTGGTTTGTGCGCGCAAGCAATGAGCCATGCGCAGACGAGAACATAAAAACCACCTGATAAGAGTTTACTCTTAATCGGGTGGTTTTCTATGTTCTTGGATGTATACGGCGAATGCCGCGAATTAGTTTGGAGGAAACGATGCTATGCATCGGATGAGGCTCCAAACATCAGCGAGCTAAAAGTCAGTTGTTTTGCA
>JBGVKG010000009.1:0-3880 GCA_045123575.1 Lachnospiraceae bacterium | reverse complement strand
CGGTATATATGGTAGTTATTCTGCTAAAATGCAGGAATTAGATATCAATAGTTATTTTATACATACATACTATGAAAAAGGAAATGTGGGGGAGCTTAAGGCTTGTTTGCCTGATATCCTAAAAGAGATAAATCATAAGCTTGATTATATGTTTATATCAGGTGTTAGTGAGGAAATGATGATACCTATGTACACACAGTATAAGGATGGCAAGTATTTAATGGCAGAGAGTCTAAAGGGGAGAAAAGAGGTGCAAGAAGGTAGAACACTCACAGATGAGGATGCTATTAATGAAAGTAAGGTGGTCTATAGTATGACTGCAGACGGAGTAGCAGTAGGTGAGTTTGTGACTATTGCAGGAATAGAATATGAGATAGTTGGTATCGATAAAAGACTATTGCGTGGTGTTGAGATGCCATTTAGCTCATGTCCAGATAATCTTGAATTTTTTATGTTGACATTTAATTTTAAAAAGCTTCCAACGCAGAACGAGTATAATTTGATTAAAGATATCTTAAGTCGAGCATTTACAGAGGGATTTAGTATTGACGAGTTTCAGATAAAGGATAAGGAGGAAATTATATCCTATAGAACTATTATTTTGATAGCTATATCTATAGGTGTGGTATCTGCCCTCAACACATGTTTATTATACAGATATATCATAGAGCAGAGAAGAAAGCAAATGGCAGTGTATGGTGTGGTCGGAGCAACTAAAGGACAACGTCTTATCATAAATGAAGTAGAGATAATGCTGGTTAGTGGAATTACTACTGTAATAGGATTTATCATTTTTAAGTTTGGCTTAGAGAATGTATTTGACACTATATATGAAAATAGCGTAAAGCTTTTTAGTGCCACGGCTTATTTTGCTATGCTAGGTATATATATGGGCTGTGTATTTATATTTATTACATTGTTATTACATGTTATAAATAGGGACAATTTGGTGGATATGCTTAGGAGGGCAAGAAATGATTAAATTGGGTATAAGTGAATATATAAGAAACTGCTGGTACAACCTTTGTATTATATTCATAATAATAGTTATGATGATTGTATCTACTACATTGATATCAAACATAGATGAGCAGACTAAAGTGTATAGATTGGCTGAGAAATATGTAGATAATGATAGCCTTTTTCTAAATATGATAGATGCTACAGTGCTAGAACAGATGAATGATTATGGTGACATACTCATAGCTAAAACAATACAAGGACATGTTAATGATGATGAATATTCAGGCATTTTTGCAAATGTCTATACATCGCAGGTTATGTCTTATATGAAACCTATGCTAGATTCAGGTGTTCAGCCAGACGCTGTAAGCAACGGTAAGGAGACTATCAGTGTACTTTTATCTCATAATCCTTACGGATTAGAAGCTGGAGATACATTTTTATTCCGTATGTATGCAGAACCATCAGATATAGTTATAAAGGTGCGGGTGGCAGGAATTATAAGTGAGGGACAAAGGTTACATACGAGAATTAAGTATATGTTTTCAAGTGCTACTTATAAAGATTTTTTTCCTGTTTACAGTTATGAACAGACAGAAGAGGTTATTATGATAATACCAGAAAGTGAACTGGGAAAAATACCAGAAGTTAATAATGCTATGATGTATAATAGTTTTATTATCGATTTAGATGATGACTTATCGTTAGAGAAAAAAATAGAAGCTGAGAAAATATTGCAACAATACAACGAGAAAGAGTTACATGGAATGGGTAATGCAGCATATCCTAAACCGACAGAACTGATAGAAAGAAGCAATATTATGTATAATAGTACGATTCTTAAATATGTTCCTATAGTTATCATAGTTGTTTTGCTATTCTGTATATGTATTGTAGCTATAGTGACGGTGAAGAATATAAAGAGTCTTAGATATTACGTGATTATGTATACTCATGGTATGTATTACGGCACAGTAGTATTGATGGCAGGAGTAGAGATGGTATTTAACTGTGTTATGGCGTTTATAGGTACAGTGGCACTTATAAAGATACAAAATACTTTTAATATAGGAGGAGAGATTAACTGCCATTTAAATGATGTAGAGTTGTATTTAATGGAGGCAATATGTGTAGTTATTATTGTGAGCAGTCTATTGACCACAAGAAGTGTTTTGAAGGAACGTACACCAGTGGAGATATTAAAAAGTACAGTTCAGTAGGAGAGGAATATGATAGAGATAAAAAATATACATAAAACATATAACCTGGGAAAGTCCAATGCCTTTGAGGCTCTAAAGGATGTGTCTCTAACCATTGAGGATGGTGAGATGGTAGCTATCATAGGTAAGTCTGGTGCAGGCAAGTCTACACTTATGCATATATTAGGCTGCATAGATGATTTTGAGGCAGGAAAGTACTATTTAGGTGGTGAAGATATATCTACGCTGAATGAGAAGAAGCGAGCTTATGTACGAAATACTAAGATAGGTATAGTGTTGCAAGATTTTGCATTAGTTGAGAGCTATTCGGTTATAGAAAATGTTATGCTTCCGCTGTACTTTTCTAAGGGAATAAAAGGCCAGAAGGTAAAGGTGGCTAAGGCGATGGATATATTAAAGCAGGTTAAAATGGATGAGTTTGCAGATAAAAAGGTTAATAAGTTGTCAGGGGGACAGAAACAGCGTGTAGCTATAGCTAGAGCTATGATAAATAATCCAAGTATTTTATTGGCTGATGAACCGACAGGAGCATTGGATATAAAAACTTCTGTAGAGATAATGAATGTGTTTAAAAAGATAAATGAGCAGGGTACAACGGTTATCATTATAACTCACGATATGGAAGTGGCAGGAAAGTGCAGTAGAGTTATAGGGATAAGTGATGGTAGGATAAAATAATGCGGATTTTAGTCTATGTCAAACCATTTTGACACTAAAAAAACACATTGCAAAAGATATTTGATAGACATATAATGATAATCTGAATAAGATATGGGCAAGGAAGGAGGAAAGCAAATGGATATTGGAGTGAAAATGCAAAACGCAAGATTAGAAGCGAAGCTCACTCAAGAACAGGCAGCGGAGGCACTGGGTGTCAGTAGACAGACCATATCAAATTGGGAAAATGAAAAGACATATCCTGATATAAGGAGTGTTGTAAGGATGAGCGATTTGTATAAGGTTAGTCTCGATTATTTATTGAAAGGGGAACAGCCTATGTCAAATTATTTAGATTATTTAGAAGAAAGTACAAATGTAGTAAAGAGTAAAGCAAACTTAGCTAAGATGATTATGATTATAACTTATCTAGCTATATGGTCATTTGGATTAATAGTATTCTGGTTCTTTACAGAAGATTCAGATGCGATGGGATTTGGACTTATGTATATGTGGATAGTTCTTCCAGTTACAACCTTTGTGTTGTCTATACTCATAGGAAAGAATAACTATTGGGGTAAATTTAAGTGGCTTGCAGCTCCTGTTTTTGGAGTAATGTATATTCTTGGCGAGTATGCAACCTTTAGTGCAGCTAATATGGCAGAGTTTAATAAGTTTAATATGCCTGATTTGGAGATGCTTCCTGCACCTATTATTATATCTGTTATGGGATTAGCCATTGGTCAGGCAGTATATTATGGCAATCTTAAAAAGAAAAAGCCAGTCACTTGTGAGTAAGATAAATAATAAGTTGATAATACACGTGAAAAGGGTACGGCTTCTAGAGATAGAAGCTGTACCTTTTTGTATAATGCAAGATATATCACAGGCTGGGAGATGCTAGCGTAAAATTTTATTCGGAAAATTAAATAAAGACATAGAAAGAGGACACCCCTTTGTGATAAAGTATTTAGCGCTCAAACCAATACAAACAAAGGTAGGTGTCCTCTATGATTAAGAGTATAAAGTATTTTGAAGAG
>JBGVKG010000008.1:0-19533 GCA_045123575.1 Lachnospiraceae bacterium | reverse complement strand
TCTTCAAAATACTTTATACTCTTAATCATAGAGGACACCTACCTTTGTTTGTATTGGTTTGAGCGCTAAATACTTTATCACAAAGGGGTGTCCTCTTTCTATGTCTTTATTTAATTTTCCGAATAAAATTTTACGCTAGCTCAATTTAATTTCAGACTAGGAAACAAATAGATATAGGAGTTGAGAAATTTACTTATAAATGATAAAATTTCAATATATATGATGAACTTTCAGGAGGAGATACAGTATGGAATTCTTAGAACTTGCTAAAAATAGATATTCATGTAGAAATCTAACAGATAAGCCTGTTGAGGCAGAAAAAGTAAATAAAATATTAGAGGCAGCCGTAGCAGCACCTACAGCGTGTAATAAGCAGCCATTTAAAATATGGGTAATAGAAAAGGATGAAGATATCGAAAAAATAAAGCTGGCTACAAAATTTACATTTGGTGCAAGGCTATTCTTTGTAATTGGAGCAAAACAGGATGAAGGATGGGTGCGCAAGTTTGACGGAAGAGAGTTTGCCAGTGTAGATGCATCTATTGTGGCTACTCACATAATGATGGAAGTAGAGGCACTAGGCCTTGGTACAACATGGGTTGGATATTTTAACAATATTGAACTTATAAATCAATTTCCTGTTATGGATGGATATGATCTTATAGCCATATTCCCTGTGGGATATCCCGAGGAGGATGCCAAGCCTATGGATATGCATTTTAAGAGAAAGAGTGCAGATGAACTGGTGGAGAGACTGTAACAATAAGAACAAGGAGATGGAGCTATGAATCAGTCAGGAAGATTAGAAGTACTTATAAAGGGGTTAATGTCTGAGAATAGAAATTATGACGGAATACCTATCCCAAATGGAGATGAGGAGAGAAAGATACTGTGGCGTTCTTTGGTGAATGTTCGTCGTCCGGGCGAGAAAACAAAGGAATATATAGCGGTGCAGGATATGTTTCTTAAGGAAGAACTTGAGACAAGGGGCATTACAGATATAAGTGAACTTAAGCCTATATGTGATGATATATATTTATGGCAGGGCGATATAACAACTCTTAAGTGTGATGCTATAGTTAATGCGGCAAATAGTAAGCTGACAGGTTGTTATGTTCCTATGCATAAGTGCATTGATAACTGTATTCATACATTTGCAGGCATGCAGCTTCGCAATTACTGTGCAGATATTATTAAGAAGCAGGGGCATGATGAACCTGTAGGTAGCGCAAAGATAACTCCAGGATTCAATTTGCCTTGTAAATATATTATTCATACAGTAGGACCTAAAATCGGCGGTGCATTGACAGATGAAGATAAGAGTGAGCTTGCAAGCTGCTATACTTCGTGCTTGGAATTAGCTGATGAAAATGAACTTGAGAGTATAGCAATTTGTTGTATATCTACAGGAGAGTTCCGCTTTCCACACGAGGAGGCTGCTAGGATTGCAGTTGCCACAGTAAAGGAATATAAGCAAAGAACAGGTAGTAGTATCAAAGTTGTGTTTAATGTGTTTAAGGATATAGATAGGGATATATATGAAACAAATTTTGAATTATTTTACGGGATTAGAAAAAACGCTATGGATTAGTTCACTTTTGATTATAATATCATCTTTTTGTATATTTGATAGAGAGAATTACATTACTCTCATAGCCTCTGTGATAGGAGCTACGGCTATCATAATATATTCAAAAGGTAATCCGATAGGACAGTTTCTTATGATTATATTTTGCGTTATATATGCAGGAATATCCTATAGCTATGCGTATTACGGAGAACTTATAACATATGCTTTTATGACATTGCCTATGGCAGTAATATCATTTATATCGTGGCTTAGACACCCGTATAAGGGAAATAAAGCAGAGGTACAGATGGATAGAGTTAGTAGAAAAGAAATGGTAGTACTAGGCATAGTAGCTGTGATTGTAACGGTAGCATTTTATTTTGTACTGAAAGCATTTGGAACTGCCAATATATTACCGAGTACCATATCTGTAACAACCAGCTTTATAGCAGTGTATTTAAGCTTTAGACGTAGTCCATACTTCTCGATAGCCTATGCATTTAATGATATAGTATTGATTGTTTTATGGGTACTGGCTAGTATGGAGGATATTACTTATGTGTCTGTAGTAGCGTGCTTTTTAGCGTTTTTAGTAAATGATATATATAGTTTCATTAGTTTAAAAAAAATCGAAAAAAGACAATATAATATTTGAGAAAAAAACTCTATTATGATATAATTACATATACTTAATTGTGAGTAACTAAATAGAGGAGGACTTCAAATGGAGAAGGAACAAAACAGAGTAACTAGTGTTCAAAGAGTAAATGGAATGGTTATGATTACATATTCTATTATTACTTTTATATTGCTAGTGGCGTATGCGTTGGAATTTTTTAAAGGTGACAGAGATATTGTATATACGGCAATATTATCGGTACTAGACTTAGTACCTTGGATAATGTGTATAACTGCGTATTTGAAGAATAAGGAATCTAATAAACTGAAATATATATTTAGTATAGGATTTTCTGTGTTATACGCATTTGTATTACTTACAGCGGTCATACCGACAACGTTTGTATACATATTTTTGATATTCTTTATAATCATTCCATATGGTGATATGGTGTTATGCTATATTACTGGAGGAATAGCTATCTTAGCAAACATAGTAGCTGTTGTTAGTGGATTTATGGGTGGAACACTTACAACGGATGATTTGGCATTGGTTGAGGTACAGCTTATAGCTACAGTGTTGGCAGCAGTATTTACTGGCTTATCTACAAGAGTTATTGGCCTGATAGGTGAACAACGTTTGGCGAGATTAAGTACAGAGAAGGAAAAGATAGACCAGATATTATCAAATACATTGGAGATATCGAAAGCTATATCTGGGGATATAGACGCAGTAACATCTAGAATGAGTCAGTTAGAGCGCTCCGTAGGCATTACCAGAGATTCTATGCACGATGTTGCAGCAGGAGCTAATGAAACAGCAGAGTCTATGCAGGAACAGTTATTGCAGACAGAATCAATCGTCGAGCAGGTAGATAGAGCCAAAGAAGTTGCAAAAACTATTACTGATGACGTAGAACAGACTGAGGAAGCTATTGAAGTAGGTAAGCAAAATATAGAAAATCTTATGAGCTGTGTTAATCAGTCAGAGCAGGCAGGCTCACTAGTAGCAACAAAGATGCAGGAGCTTACAGAGAGTACAGAACAGATGAATATTATTGTAGAGATGATAAATGCTGTTACGCGTAAAACTGCCTTATTAAGTCTTAATGCTTCGATAGAAGCTGCTAGAGCTGGTGAAGCTGGAAGAGGATTTGCGGTAGTAGCAGATGAGATATCAAGCTTGGCAAAACAGACAAGTGACGCAACAGTTAGCATTACATCCCTAATCGGTAATATCTCGACATCTATAAATGATGTATTTGATGCCATTAATCAGTTGATGGAAAGTAATGAAAAGCAGAATCATTCAGCAGAAACTATGGCAGAGAATTTTGAAAAGATAGAAAGCTGTTCAGCTAATATATCACAGGTCAGCGTTACACTTGAAGAAGTGGTTAGTGTACTTGCAAGTCTTAACGGAGCTATAGTTGAGAACATAAATACTGTTTCAGCTGTAACAGAAGAAGTATCAGCAAGGGCAAGTCAGACCTTAGAGGAAAGTGAAAATGATACTCAGGTAGTTGAGGAAATCACAAGATTTGTTGAGGAAATCAACGATAAAGCAAAGCAACTTAATAATTAGTGTAAAAATAACAATTTATGAATGACACTAGTCAAAAGGATAAGATAAGAGCCTTGAGAAAATTATTTTCTCAAGGCTCTTGAAATATCTACTTTTTTAAGTTTGTATTATAGATAATATTTTGCGCTGTAGTTTTCGTATATATCGTTGAAACCTGTGTTGCCGTACTTAACCTTGTTTAAATACTCGTGTGTATCAAAAGTCTTATGAGATATCTCGATGACGGCTACTGCGATGTTAGAGCAGTGATCAGATACACGGCTGTAATTGTTTGTCAGGTCTGATAAGATGAAACCAAGTTCGATAGAGCAACTTCCGGCTTGAAGACGCTTGATATGCTGACTTTTTATAGTTGCAACAAGCTGATCTATAACCTGCTCTAAAGGTTCAACCTTAGTAGCTAACTCAATATCGTTATTGTTGTATGCGTTAGTAGCAAGTTCAAGTATCTCATCGAGAGCATTTGTTAATACCTTAAGCTCGTTTTGGGCTTGTTCAGAGAATTGTAAATGCTTACTGTTAAGCTCTTGTGCAACCTTTAATATTTGAACAGCGTGGTCTCCTAATCTCTCAAAATCACCGATAGCATGAAGCATCTTTGAGACCTTCATGGAGTCTGTATCTGATAAAGGTTTAGAAGAAATCTTTACAAGGTATGTGCCAAGTACATCCTCATATTTATCTAACTTATCCTCCATATTTAAGATATCAACAGCTAAATCTTCATCATAGGAAGTTGTTATCTGTATAGCTTTTATGAGAGTTTCTCTAGCTAATGACGCCATATTGTTTGTAGCATTCTCGCACTCTGTAATAGCGATAGATGGTGTTACAAGGAGACGTTCGTCCAATATAAATGTATTGTTTTCTGTCTGATCTTCTAACTTATCCTTTAATATGAAGTTAGCAATCTTAACTAGCATCTTGCTAAATGGCAGGAGAAGAAGAGTTGTGGCTATGTTAAATATTGTATGAACGATAGCTATCTCAAAAGCTCCAATGTTGCTGCCAATAATGGCAGGTCTAAATATTGCATTTATTACACAGAATAAAGCTAGGAATACTGTTGTTCCTATAAGGTTAAATGATACGTGCACAACTGCAACTTTTTTGGCGTTTCTAGAAACTCCTATACTAGAAAGAAGAGCAGTAATACATGTTCCTACATTCTGACCCATGATAATAGGAATGGCTGCACCGTATGTGATACCGCCATTAGCGGCAAGTATCTGAAGGATACCTACAGAAGCAGAAGAACTCTGTATAAGAGCTGTAAATATTGCACCAAACGCAACTCCTAAGATTGGATTTGTGAATGCTACAAGAATCTGTTGGAAGTTAGGGTCATCTTTAAGACCACTTACAGAACCACTCATTATTTCCATACCATACATAAGTACAGCAAAGGCTACAAGTATACCACCAATATCCTTTATCTTAGGCTTTTTTGATATCATTATCATCAATATACCAATGAATGCAAAGAAAAGTGAGAAATTCTTTGGTTTAAGAAGCTGCAACCATATATTTCCCTCACCGATGCCTACTAGAGATAATAACCAAGCTGTTACAGTAGTACCGATATTTGAACCCATGATAACGCCGACTGATTGAGTGATACTCATAAGACCAGAGTTTACAAGACCTACAAGCATAACTGTCATAGCTGATGATGACTGAATAACTGCTGTGATACCTAAACCTAAGAAAAGGCTCTTCACAGGGTTTGATGTCATTCTTTTGAGTATTGATTCAAGTTTTCCGCCAGCAAGGCTTTCTAAGCCTGATGATAATGCATTCATTCCATAAAGGAAAAATGCAAGTCCACCTAAGAGGGCTATTATGTCCATTAGTTCCATAGTATGTTCCTTTCGCTATATGTTTTTTAAATTAAAAAGCTTTAACTTTTAAAATAAAGTTTACACAATGGATTTTATCTTATGAATATTAAATCTAGCACATAGCAATGTTAAATTTAGGTTAAATAAAATTAAAAAAATAGCTTATAAATATACAGAAAAAGTGGAAAAAGTCGATATTAATGATATATTTATTATATAACAGTGACGTGATGATAAAATAAACTAACAATATAGCAGACAGAAGGTGATTGGATGGCAACTGATTTAGAAAAATATGTAACGATATTTGTATCGGATGATCATATGGAGGCGGATTTGTACCTTGCAGAGGTGGAGGATACGTCTATTTATGATGTGGATGAAATAATTGCATATATGAAACAAAAAGAACAGATTATTATGGGTGTTAAGCCGTCTGTCATTATGGAAATGATTAATCAACGTGAATTTGGCAAGATGGTGACAGTTGCGTTTGGCGCACCAGCTATAGATGGCAAGGATGGGTATTATGATTTTAAGTTTAATACTTCACCTAGCAAGAAACCTAAGTTGATGCCAGATGGTTCTGTGGATTACTACAATCTGAGTCTTATAGAAACTGTTGGAGAAGGACAGTTAGTGGCAAAGTATGTTCCAAAAGTAGAGGGGACAAATGGATATGATATAAAGGGAAAGGTACTCTTGGCAGCAAAGTGTAGAGATTTACCAGCTTTGCGAGGTAAGGGTTTTAGCGTATCTGAGGATGGATTGAGCTATTATGCATTATTTAATGGTAAGATAGAATTATCTATGGGTGTTTTAACTATTTCGGCTCAGCATGTCATATCAGGAGATGTAGATTTGTCTACCGGTAATATTGATTTCAAAGGTGACTTAGAGATAATGGGTAGCATCAAGGCTGGTATGACTGTAAAAGCATCGGGCAATATAACTGTAAATAAGCTGGTAGAGGCTGCTAATGTAGAGGCAGGCAAGGATGTGCTTGTTCGCGGTGGGATATTAGGTGGAGGAAAGGCTGTTATATCAGCAGGACAAAATGTATATGCATTATTTATAGAGAATGCAACTATAAATGCAAATAATGCGGTACAGGCGGATGCCATAGTAAACTGTAATGTTAGTGCATTTAGTGATATTAATATATTTGGAAAGACATCTACTATAGTTGGTGGCAGACTGAAGGCAAATAGAACTATAAAGACTAGAAAAATAGGAAGTGAAGTAGGTGTTACGACTGAACTTGTAGTTGGCATAGAGCCCGAGTGTGTAACTACTCATGGAAAAATGATGGGAGAGCTCAAGGAGATAGAGCAGGAGATAGATAAGATAGAGAAAACTCTTGAACTTATGAACCAAAAGCAGGAAAAAAATGACAAGCTGATTATGCAGTTAGTTCGTACAAAGATTGAACGAACAGCAGAAGTGTATAGATTGCGAGAGATACTAGATGAGATGACTAGACGTATAGAAATCGGTAAGTACGCAGAGATTATAGCAGAAGAGGTTGTATATCCAGGAGTATCTATAGTTATAGATGGATTACATACACATATAAATGATGAATATAGAGATATTGTATTTATCAGAAAAGGTGATAAAATACTTACTAAAAAGTGCCATCTAAGTTAGAAAAAGATAGATGAGCATTAGAAAAAAAGGCTCGGAGGAGAGTTATGTGCTCATATAATGAAGCAGTGGAGTATTTATTAGATATTCCAAAGTTTACTAAGAATAAAAATAATAATAATTTAAGAGAGATTTTAAATAAGCTTGGGAACCCTGACCGAAGCTTTAAAGTGGTGCATGTGGCGGGTACAAATGGTAAGGGTTCCACATGCGCTTTTATGAATAGCATACTGTGCAAGGCAGGATATAGTGTGGGAATGTTCACTTCTCCACATCTAATCAAGATAAATGAACGTATACGCATAAACGGTATAAATGTGACTGATGAAGCATTCTTAGAGGCGTATATGGAGGCTAGAAAAGCTGTGGAGATAGTTATGTCAGATGGTGGAGAACATCCATCATTTTTTGAGTATATGCTTATAGTTGCCTTAGTTGCTTTCGCTAGAGCAAAGGTAGAGTATGTTATACTTGAAGTTGGCTTAGGCGGACGCTTAGATGCTACAAACATCATTGAGAAACCAATTGTATCCATAATAACTTCAGTGAGCAAAGACCATATGGAGATATTAGGTGAGGATATAGAAAGTATAGCTTATGAGAAGGCAGGAATTATAAAAGAAGATGCACCAGTTATATATTGGGGACAGGATGAAGCAGTAGCTAAGGTTATGGAGAATACTGCCAGAGAAAGAAGAACAAAGGCGATTTGTGTAAAAAAAGATTGTATTAAAATAGAAAGTAAAACCAATAATTCTATTGATTTTTCCCTTGGCAGAGGGTATGATAAATACGGATGTTTGTCCATTCCATTTGTTATGGAATATCAAGCATGGAATGCATCACTAGTGGTGAGCGCTATTGAAGAGAGTATGCCATACATAGATAAAGAGATAGTGTTGGCAGGATTAAGAGATGCAAGATGGCCAGGGCGTATGGAACAGATAAGTCCTAGAGTGTATCTAGATGGCGCCCATAATTACGATGGAGTGTTACAGTTTAAGAATTATGTAGCAGAGCTTGTAGCAAAGGAGCAAGTAGGTGTATATATACTGTTTACTGTTGTTAAGGAAAAGGAATATTATCAGATGATGGACCTTATAGAACAGATAGATGGAGTTAAGGGATTTTTAGTTGCACCTATTATGAATGCCAGAGCTACAGCAGTGAATGAGCTTGCAGAATATCTTAAAACTTCAGGTAAACCTGTGCATACCTTTAACTTATTGGAGGATGCGTACAGATATGGAGTGGAACTAAAGGGAACAGAGGATTATTTATTCTGTGTAGGTTCACTTTATATGGTAGGAGAGATAAAGAAGTTAAACGATACGGAGGTACGATTATGATTAACTTTGATGAAGAGATAAAGAAGTTTCATCCAAGCTTAGAAGTAGATGAGGCAGAGGATGCTATATACAATAATAATGTTACAGACCTTACAGATATATTATTGGAAATGATGAAGGAAACCAAGGAGAATTAAGTAAATGAGATGCTATAAGTGTAATAGTGTTTTGTCAGAGACAGATTATTGTAATAGCTGTGGAACTGACGTGACTTTATACAAAAAAATAGTAAAATTGTCCAACACATATTATAATATGGGTCTTGCAAAGGCTCGTGTCAGAGATTTATCTGGTGCAGCAGATATTTTGCGTAGGAGTGTTCGTATTGACAAGAAAAATGTCAAGGCGAGAAATCTTCTTGGACTAGTATATTATGAAATGGGTGAGTGCGTTGCGGCTCTTAGTGAATGGGTTATAAGTAAAAATATTAAGCCAGAGAAGAATGTTGCAGACATTTATCTAAAGGAAGTTCAATCAAATCCTACGAAGCTTAATCAGATGAACCAATCTATTAAGAAATATAATCTTGCTTTGGAAGCTGCGGGACAGGGAAGCGAGGATGTTGCAGTTATTCAGTTAAAGAAGATACTGACTATGAATCCTAATTTTCTTAAGGCACAGCAGTTGCTTGCGCTTTTGTATATGAAGCGTAATGAAAATGACAAAGCCTACAAGATACTTGTGAAGGCAGCGGCTATAGATGTTAATAATACATTGACACTTAAGTATTTGGACGAGATAGGTAAGAAAAAGGCAAAGAACGCTAAAACGACAACAAGTAAGAAACCTCCAAAGACAGTAGCCGAGTTAAATGAAAGAGACTCTTTAAGTGGTAATGATGTAATAATTCCAAAGAGTACATATAGAGAGGTAAATTATGGATTGTTAACATTCCTTAATATAGTTGTTGGTATTATTATCGGTGCAGCTATGATTTATTTTGTAGTGTTACCAGCTAGAGAGATGAATTCAAATTCAGAGAATAAGGATACCATTTCTGAATATGTAGATAAGGTTGCAATGTTGAATATTCAGATAAGTAATCTTGAACGACAGGTTGAAAATCTTATAAATGAAAAGGCAAGCATACAGAATCAGCTAGACCAGACATTGGCAGCACAGGTAGATACTACAGTATATGACAGTATATTGGCGGCGTCTGCTAAGTATTTTGCTACTGATATAGTAGGTGCAGCAGATGTGTTGTATACTATAGATGTGACAAAGCTTAACACACAGGCTCTCAAAGATGCACATGCTAATCTTTGTAATTTGACTTATAGTACAGCAGGTAACCATTATAATAATCTTGCATATCAGGAATTTAATGCAGGAAAATATGAAACTGCTATACCAGCGTTTGAAAAAGCGGTAGTATTTTCGCCAGATAATGTAGGTTTATGGTATAACTTGGGTAAGTGTTATAGAACATATAATGGAAATAAGAACAACGAAAAATCTATAGCATGTTTTAATAAGGTTATAGAGCTAGCACCTAATTCGGAATGGGCTGAATGGGCAAGAGGATGGCTTGATTAACGGTATATAATAAATATTGTACTTAAGAAGAGATAACAGTTTTGAGACTGGTATCTCTTTTTTCATTATACAGAAAAGTTTTAAAAAGGAGGAGAAACTATGAAAATAATTCATAGATTTGAAGGAGAAACGATTATTATTAAAGTACCAGAAGAATTAGACCATAAGGTAGCAACGGACATTAAGATAATAGCTGATAATGCAGTGTACTCAGGACAAGTTAGAAATATACAGTTTGATTTTAAGGGGACCAGATTTATGGATAGCTCTGGTATAGGAATGATTACAGGAAGATACAAACTGGTGCATCCGCTTGGCGGAAAGATATATGTACGTGACGTAGGCGAAAATGTTGAAAGGATAATTACATTATCAGGTCTTCATAAACTTGTGGAACGATAATAAGGAGGTAATAATATGGCAGATACATTAAAAATGCAAATACAAAGTAAGGCAGACAATGAAGCCTTTGCTAGAGCTGCTGTGGCAGCATTTATAACAAGAATCAATCCAACATTAGAGGAAATAAATGATGTAAAAACAGCCGTTTCTGAGGCTGTTACTAATGTTGTAGTACATGGATATGATAGTGATGAAGGGATTATTTCTCTAAATGTGCAAATAGATAATAATACAGTGACAATTACAGTGGAAGATTATGGAAAAGGTATAGATGACGTAAAAAGAGCAAGAGAACCGTTGTATACAACTAAGCCAGATGAGGAGCGTTCTGGTATGGGATTTACATTTATGGAAATATTTATGGATGAATTGACGGTAGAATCTGCTATAGGTAAGGGGACCACGGTACATATGTCGAAGATTATAAAGGGAGGCAAATAATAATGTCCTATGGATAACTTGGAGTTGATTATGAAAGCGCACCAAGGAGATAAAGAGGCCAGGGACCAGTTGGTTTTTGAAAATACAGGATTGATATGGAGTATGGTTAAAAGATTTACAGGGAGAGGATATGATGCAGAGGACTTATTTCAGATAGGTTGTGTGGGCATACTTAAGGCTATAGACAAGTTTGATATGTCCTTTGACGTTAAGTTTTCTACCTATGCTGTTCCTATGATATTGGGCGAGATAAAAAGATTTATACGAGATGACGGAATGGTAAAGGTTTCTAGAAGTCTAAAAGAAAATGGATGGAGAATAAAGACGGTGGAGGCAGAACTTACGTCTATGCTAGGAAGAGAGCCTACTGTAGATGAGATTGCTACGAGGGTAGAACTTACGAGAGAGGAAATAGTTATGACTATGGAAGCAAATAGAGAGGTAGATTCTATACATCGTGTAGTTTATGAAAATGATGGAGGAGAAGTCTGTCTTGGAGACCAAATAGCAGGAGAACAAGAGGAAGAAAAAGTTGAAAACCATATGGTCTTAAGGAATTTACTAGAGGAATTATCACAAAAAGAAAGAGATATTATAGGTATGCGTTATTTTGGTGAACAGACTCAGATGCAGGTAGCGGACAGGTTGGGAATTAGTCAGGTGCAAGTTAGCAGATTGGAGAAAAAAATATTGCTACATCTTAGAGAAAGAATGGAAGCCTAGATTTTTTTGAAAGTATGTGGTAGTATATGCGTAGCAGTTTCATAATTATTATGATTGAATACAGGAGATAACAATATGAAAATAAGAAGCCTTGAATTGGAAACAGTGTGTGGTATCACCAGTACTTTACCTGAAAATGATAAGCCAGAGATAGCTTTTGCAGGTAAGTCGAATGTAGGTAAGTCATCACTTATAAACGCACTTCTTAATAGAAAATCATTTGCAAGAACATCTGCACAGCCAGGAAAAACACAGACCATTAACTTTTATAATATCAATGATGTTATGTATTGTGTTGACCTTCCAGGTTATGGATATGCTAAGGTATCTAGAGAGGTACAGGCAAAATGGGGAAAGATGATAGAGAATTATCTTCAAAAGTCTCCAATGCTTAAGGCAGTATTTCTTCTTATCGATATACGTCATGAGCCAGGTAATAATGATAAGGATATGTACGACTGGGTGGTGCATAATGGATATGAGCCTATTATCATAGCTACAAAGCTTGATAAGATTAAGAGAAGTCAGGTACAGAAAAATGTTAAGATAATAAAGGAAAAATTGCAGGTAAAACCAGGGACTAAAGTTATACCATTCTCATCAGAGACTAAGCAGGGAAGAGATGAGCTGTGGGCTTTAATAGATGAATTGGTTGGATATGTAGAAGAAGCTTAAGATAGCAAGATAAAAAAGAAGTCATAAAATTATGACTTCTTTTTCATTAGCATTTTCATGATTGTTTCATATAGTTCCTGACTCATATTTTGCCAGTTGTTACACATGTTCTCTGCTACATCCTCAGAAGGAACAGAAATACTTAAGTCGATAAGTGTACTTTGTCCTTCTTTTATCTGGCAGTTTACAACGTAGTCCTGATTTGTTGATTTGTAGTAATCGGCAAGTGTGCCTACCTGATTGCGTAATTCATACTTGTTATCTATAAGAAAGATATCTATATCGTCTATTATGGCGACAGGTATCTTTGATGTAAATAATTCAATAGTTTCGATACCGTCGTCTGTTATTCGGTAGTATGATGTATTTCTGACAACCTCTGATGTGATAAGCTTACTGTCTAGAAGCTCGGATATAACCTGTTGGAATACAAAGTATGAAGCATATTCCTTATCAAGAAAAAATCCTGATATCTGAGTGTTAGTCAAAGGGAAGTTTACTTTATTTAACATATACAGCGTCATAAGCTTGTATAGAGTTAAGGGTTCCAGTGACATATTTTATTCCTCATTTCTTTTGTGGATATTATGGTTTATATAATTCAATACTCTTTTCTTGTCGCCACTCCATTGTGGTTCTATAAGGAGTTTCTTTGGTCCATCGCCAGTTATACGATGAACTACTATATCCTTTCTTAAGATGAGCAGCAACCTTATAAGAATATCAGTATATTCCTCAAGTGACAATACCTTAAATGGATTTTTTTCATAATCTTTTGCAAGATCAGTTCCCTTTAAGATGTGTAGTAATTGAAACTTAATTCCGTGAATAGGAAAACTGTTAATGTATTTTATAGTGTTTTCCATATCCTCATATGTTTCATTCGGTAGACCTATAATGGTGTGAACCACAATATGTATAGGTGATTCAAGATTCTTATTGAAGCTATCCATAAGAGTAATACAGTCTGCAAATACTTGATTGGTATAACCTCGACGAATATATGAAGCGGAAGCCTCATTGGAGGTCTGCAGACCTAGTTCAACAAAAACAGGTTTTATCTCATTTATCTCTACTAGAAGCGCCATGACCGCACTGTCTATACAGTCTGGTCTAGTGGCAATACTTATAGCTGCTATATCATTGTGGGATGCAGCTTCCATATAAATCTGTCGAAGTCTATCTATAGGTGCGTAAGTATTTGTATAAGCTTGAAAATAGGCTATATAGCAAGGTAAACCATTTAGTGAGTCGGTTATGTTTAATTTATTACTTACAAGTTTTTTGCCGGCTTCAATTTGCTCGGTGATAGACAGTGTTCTAGAGGCAGCAAAATCACCAGAACCACCAGTGGAACAGAAAATACATCCGTCTGTGCCTAAAGTTCCGTCTCTGTTAGGGCATGACATACCGGCATCTAAAGATACCTTATATAGCTTTCTTCCAAAGCGTTTTTTGATATAATTATTAAAATTATTAATCTCCATATGTCACCTCTTAAATTTTAGGAAATATGATTTAAACATTTTAGCATAAAAAGTGGAAAAATAGTACTATCATTTTAAAGATGGATGTTGTATACTAATTATTGTCTATAGATGGACAATCTTTTATAACCCCCCAAAAAGAATTATGTTTATTATAATTACATAAAGAATTATCAAATATGAAAGGATGTGCATATTTTGAGAGAAAAATTGAAATCATTGCCAATGACAGAGTTGAGAGAGATTGCTAAGGCGAATGGCATAACCAGTGTAACTACTATGCGTAAGGAATCCCTTATAGACAAGATATTAGAAGCTGTCGGTATGAAAGAAGGGACAGTAGCTACAACAGCTGCACCAGTAGTACAGACATCTGCGGCTATGTCGGAAGTGAAGGCAGAATCTAAGGCTGAATATAGAGTAGAGAACAGGGCAGAGTCGAAAGTAGAGGGAAGAACTGCATATAGAACTGAAAGCAGAAGTACTTATAGAGCAGATGATAAAACTGATTTGAGACAGGATACTGTAGCAGAGACTAATTCAGATAGTAGGGTAGAGACAAGACAGGAAAACAGAACTGCTAAATTATTTATACCGCCAGTATGTCCAGTAGTTAATCTTGATGGAAGTTTATCACCAGAGGAAGAAGCTAGACAGCTTCAGGCAGATTATTATGACCCAGCGTTGGACAGTGGTGAGAAGACTTATGGTATTTTAGAGATTATGTCGGACGGATATGGTTTTATAAGATGTGCCAATTATATGCCGGGAGAAAATGATGTGTACGTATCTCCACCGCAGATAAGAAGATTTAATCTTAAGACAGGTGACATTATAGAAGGTAGAATGAAGGTGAAGCTTCCAACTGAGAAGTTTGCAGCACTTTTATACATAGAGACAGTAAATGGATTATCATTAGGTAAAGCTAAGACACGTACTGCATTTGAGGAACTTACACCGATATTCCCAGATGAGAGATTGAAGCTGGAAACTGATAGAAACAATATGGCTATGCGTATATTTGACCTTGTATCTCCTATTGGAAAAGGTCAGAGAGGTATGATAGTATCACCACCTAAGGCTGGTAAAACAACACTTCTTAAGGAAGTAGCAAAGAGTATTCAGAAAAATAATCCAGAGATGCATATGATAATACTTCTTATTGATGAACGTCCAGAGGAAGTTACAGACATAAGAGAGGCTATAGAGGGCGATAACGTAGAAGTAATTTACTCTACATTTGATGAACTTCCAGAGCATCATAAGAGAGTATCAGAAATGGTTATCGAGAGAGCTAAGAGATTGGTTGAGCACAAGGAGGACGTTATCATTCTTCTTGATAGTATTACAAGACTTGCCAGAGCATATAACCTTGTAGTGCCAGCCAGTGGTAGAACATTGTCAGGTGGTCTTGACCCGGCAGCTCTTCATATGCCTAAGAGATTCTTTGGTGCAGCTAGAAATATGAGAGAAGGCGGAAGTCTTACAGTTCTTGCAACAGCACTTGTAGACACAGGTAGCCGTATGGATGATGTTGTATACGAGGAATTCAAAGGAACTGGTAATATGGAGCTTATTCTTGATAGAAAGCTGTCAGAGAAGAGAGTATTCCCAGCATTGGATATAGTTAAGTCTGGAACACGTAGAGAAGACTTGCTTCTTAATGATAAAGAGAAGGAAGCCGTGGATATTATGAGAAAGGCTACTAACTCTATGAAGGCAGATGAGGCAGTAGAGAGAATACTTGACTTGTTTGCTAAGACAAAGAATAATGATGAATTCTGCGATATGGTTAAAAAGGTTAGGATAGTATAGTCTAATAAATGATAACAGAAATTCAAAATATCACTTGCGTATAGAAATAATATATGGTAACATATATAAGTTGCTTTATGTGAAAAGTCACATAAGAATAAAAAAGACGGGATTGGTAAAGTCCAATTCTGCAGGAAGTAAGAGGTGAAATTATGAGAGAGGGAATCCATCCAGATTATTATCAGGCAAAGGTTGTTTGTAACTGTGGTAATGAGTTCGTAACTGGTTCAACAAAGGAGAGCATCCACGTTGAAATCTGTTCAAAGTGCCATTCATTCTACACAGGACAGCAGAAGGCTGCACAGGCTAGAGGTCGTATCGAGCAGTTCAACCGTAAGTACGGCGTTAAGGCTAACTAATTGGATTTTTTTGGAAGGTCGGGTTTCCCGACCTTTTCTTTTATCATATGGAAAGTTCTTCAAACTTTCCTATACGACAAAATATATGAGTAAAAAATATGAAAGAGGTGTGTGGGGTGAAATCATCAGGAATAGGCGGACAGGCTGTACTAGAAGGTATTATGATGCGTAATGGTGGCAAGTACGCTGTGGCAGTAAGAAAACCGGATAAGGAAATAGTTGTAGATGTGCAAGGCCATAGTGGAGTAACAGATAAGCATAAGTTTCTTAATATACCATTCATAAGAGGTGTGTTTAAGTTTATTGAGTCCTTGTCTATGGGTATAAAGACATTAACATATTCGGCTAGCTTCTTTGAAGACGAAGAAGAGGAGAAACCTAAGAAAGAGAAGTCTAAAAAGGATAAGCCTAAGAAAGAAAAGGACCCAGAGAAGGCAAAGAAGACAGAAGATTTAGTGATGACATTAACAGTATGTGTGTCAGTATTGTTTTCTATATTCTTATTTATAGTATTACCTTTTTTGGCAGCGGAGTTCTTTAGAAAAGTAGTAGGTGTTACATCGGATACTATTATCGCTATAGTGGAAGGTGTTATGCGTATAATTATATTTATAGCGTATTTACTTCTGATATCTCGAATGGAAGATATACAAAGAACATTTATGTATCATGGAGCCGAGCACAAGTGTATCAACTGTATTGAGAATGGATTGCCACTTACAGTTGAAAACGTGCGTAAGAGTTCAAGAATACATAAAAGATGTGGAACAAGCTTTTTATTATTTGTTGTGGTTATAAGTATTATAAGTTTTATACTGGTATCAGCTATTATGCCGGCAGCAGCAAAGGGATGGTTAAAGCTTGTGGTTAGATTATTGCTTATACCGGTTATAGCAGGTATATCATTTGAGATACTAAGAAAAGCAGGAAACAGCGATGGAAAGATAATAACATTTATCAGTAAACCGGGTATGGCTTTACAGAAGCTTACAACAAGAGAGCCAGATGATAGTATGATAGAGGTTGGTATCACTGCAGTTGAGGCGGTGTTTGACTGGAAGGAATATCTGACTACAAACTTTGGTATGCAGTTTGATGTTGATGATACTGAGGCAACTACTGATGTAGAAGAGATTAGTAGCGAAAATAATCTTTAAATCGTTATGAGAAAGAAGAAATAGGAGCTTTTTATGACATATCGTGAGTTGTTGCTTGAGGCAAGTGATAGGCTGAAAGCTAGCGATATAATTGAATATGAAAATGATGCATGGATACTGTTTGAGTTTATCTTTGACATGAGTAGACATCAGTATTTTATGAAAATGAATGATGTGGAGCAGGATGAATATAGGATAAACCAATACAGAGAAGTTATAGAGCTACGTGCAAAGCGTATGCCAGTTCAGTATATTACTGAGACACAGAGCTTTATGGGACTTACATTTCATGTAAATGAGAATGTACTAATACCGAGATTTGATACGGAGATTCTAGTAGAAAGAGCATTGAAGCTACTGGAAGATATGTGGAAGGAAAGAGTAGCTACAAAGGGTAATCAATCAAAGACTTACGTAGAGCCACTGAGAGTGCTAGATATGTGTACAGGCTCAGGCTGTATAGCAATAAGCATAGCAAAGCTGTCTAAGGTGCCTGTAGAAGTGACTGCGGTAGATGTGTCGCCAGCAGCACTGGAAGTAGCTAAGTGCAATGGGGAATTTAATGACGTATCCAATGTTCAATTCATAGAAAGTGATTTATTTGAAAAAATAAATAAAAATAAAGAAAATATATGTGGTAAAAATAGTAAGGAATGTGGTACAATGGGCGCGAGTCCGTTATACGATATGATAATATCTAATCCACCATATATACCGAGTAAGGTGGTTGACGGGCTAATGCCAGAGGTGAGAGACCACGAGCCACGATTGGCATTAGATGGAACAGAGGACGGTCTGTGGTTCTATAGAAGGATAACAGAGGAGTCCACAAAATATATAAGTGCGCAGGGATATCTACTATATGAGATAGGCTGTGAGCAGGGAGCGGCAGTCAGTCAGATGATGATAGAATGTGGCTACACTGATATAGAAGTTATAAAAGATTTGGCAGGCCTAGACAGAGTAGTGGCCGGAATCGCGAAGTGATTTCGATAGAAAATGTAAGAAAGGAAAATAAATATGTTTGATAAGTTGGAAGATATTTTAGTAAGATTTGAAGAAGTGCTTAAAGAGCTTAACGACCCAACAGTTGTAAATGATCAGCAGAAGTTTAGAAAGCTTATGAAGGAGCAGAATGACCTTGCACCTATCGTTGAGGCATACAAGGCTTATAAGCAGGCTAAGCAGGATGTAGAGGATTCATTAGCTATTCTTGAGCTTGAAAGTGACGAGGATATGAGAGAATTAGCTAAGGAAGAGTTAAGTGATGCTAAGTCTCGTATAGAGGATTTAGAGCAGGAGATGAAGATTCTCCTTCTTCCAAAGGATCCTAACGATGATAAGAACATTATCGTAGAAATCAGAGCAGGTGCAGGTGGAGATGAGGCAGCATTATTCGCAGCAGAGCTTTATCGTATGTACTGCCATTATGCAGAAGAGAAGAGATGGAAGATAGAGCTTATCAATATGGACGATACAGGTATCGGTGGTATGAAGGAAGTAGAGTTCATGGTAAAGGGTAAGGGAGCATACTCAGTGCTTAAGTACGAGAGTGGTGTTCACAGAGTGCAGAGAGTACCTGAGACAGAGTCAGGTGGACGTATCCACACATCTACAGCTACAGTAGCTGTTATCCCAGAGGCAGAGGAAGTAGATATCAAGATCGACGAGAAGGATATTCGTATCGACGTTATGCGTGCTTCAGGAAATGGTGGTCAGTGTGTCAATACAACAGACTCTGCTGTACGTCTTACACATTACCCAACAGGTATCGTAATCTACAGCCAGACAGAGAAGTCACAGATACAGAATAGAGAGAAGGCGTTTGCACTCCTTAGAGCAAAGCTTTATGACTTAGAGCTTCAGAAGGCACATGATGCAGAGGCAGAGGCTAGAAGAAGCCAGATTGGTACTGGTGACCGTTCAGAGAAGATTAGAACATATAACTTCCCACAGGGACGTGTAACAGACCACAGAATCAAGCTTACTCTTTACAAGATAGACCAGATAATGAATGGAGATATCCAGGAAATAATCGATGCGTTAATAGCTGCAGACCAGGCGGCTAAGCTTGCTCAGGTTAATGAAGAGTAGGGAAGATAGGGCTAGGAAATAAGAATATAGTTTTATTCTAGGTTACAGGCAAAAGATTAACTAAAGTCTTTGCCTGTAACTATTTTTATTATATAGACTAACTATTATAAGTCAAGCTAAAAATATTATTATATAAATGAATTGCAGAAATGCATTCGGGTATATTTGAACATTGAAAACTGCATGACAAACAGAGCATCTTTTGAGGTGCTCAAAAAAAGATATGGAATT
>JBGVKG010000007.1:0-24869 GCA_045123575.1 Lachnospiraceae bacterium | reverse complement strand
GGCATACGTGATGAAGGCATTACTAAAGGTGGATGTACTTAAAGATATAGAAAAATATAGAGGTCAGGAGGAAATAAATATGTGTAAAGCATTTGATGATATGATGAAAGACGAGAGAGATGAAGGAAGAGCAGAAGGAATTATTGTACTTCTAGACACTTTAAAGGAATTTGGTTGTTCAATGGAGGATGCTCGTCATAGGTTAATAGAAAAAATGAACTTATCGGACGAAAAGGCGAGAGAGTATGTTGATATGTACTGGGGGTCTTAAGGTACGTGTGGTTTCGGTAATATCCATAGTAAATAATAGGAAAGTGAGGCTGTGCATTAGCATAGCCTCACGTGTTTATAGGCTAAGTTGATTGGATATATAGGCTAAGAAGAAAATGATATAACACAAAAATATCTTTGGATAGAATAGTGCAAAAGAAAAAGAATGGAAATATGACGTATTTGAATAATAATGTATTGTAGGAAAATGTTAAAACAACACTAAAATGCAAAAAATAAAAGTGGATTAACAAAAATTTGTTATCTATGTGGTAATTATTAAAAAAGTGTTACAAACTATTGATTTAATATTTTTGGAGTGTTAGGATATGGTTACTAGGTGCCTTGATGATGGTGGGCACAAATAAAGGAAAGCCTATGATGGCAGAAAGGGTTTTAAGTTTATGAAGATTAAGAAATTAGTAGCTATGTTAGCTACAGCTGCAATGGCAGTTGGTTTAATGGTATCAGCTCCAACAGAGGCGAAGGCTGCAAGTGCCGTTTACATCACAGGAAGTTTTGATGGTTGGAATGCTAATAATCCAGAGACAATGAAACAAAGTGGAAATGTATGGTCATATACATATGATGTTACTAAACCAGGTTCCGTAGAATTCAAGATACTTATTGACGGAAAAGGTTGGGACAAAGGATTCGATAAAGGATATGACGAGTCTTACTTATATGAGAATGTAGAGGCAAATGAAAAGGAAGGTAATAAGGGTAAGGCTGGTTCCAACTTTAAGGTTGAGTGTGGTAAGGTAGGAACATTGAAGATAGATGTTACAGTTGATGGATCAAAAATAACATCTGTAAAGGCATCGGGAACAGCGGTAGCTCCACTTTCTTGGAATTATGATGCGTATTACTTAGTAGGCGATGAGGGACTTCTTGAAAAGAGTTGGGATCCATCAGCAGCAGGAGTAAAGGCATTAAAAGAGACATCAACAGGTGTTTGGACTATAACAATTAATGATGTGGAGCCTAAGGCAGATGGTAAGGCTTATGAGTATAAGGTACTTACACAGTATGATTGGCAAAATGCAGTAACATCAGCAAATCAGTCAGTAGAAGTGACAGCAAAGTCCAATGTAACTATTACAGTTAATGAGGCTGAGAAAAAAGTAACAGCAGTAGCTACACCAGTTTCAACAGGAAACGAAGGCGGAAACGCAGGTGGAAATGCAGGTGACAACGCAGGTGGAAATGCTGGCGGTAACGAAGGCGGAAATGCTGGTGGAAATGCAGGCGGCAACGCAGGTGGAAATGCAGGTGGAAACGCTGGTGATCCAACAGATACAGCAGATATGGCTCCAGTAGTAGCTATGGTTGCAGTAGCAGCTCTTGCAGCAGTTGTTGTATTAAAGAAGAGAACAGTTAACGAGTAATATTAAAACTTAAAAACCATCATAAAGGAGAGTGGCAAGCGTAAGCTTGTCACTCTTTTTTCTACAAATATTTTTACATTAATATATATAATTTGTTACAAAATAAAAAACTGATATAAATATAAAATAACTTATATATATCAAAAATGGTTTTAATGATACAATGATTATAACTGAAAATGGGGTTAATCCCCGTTCAAATAAAACAAGAAAGGAGAACTACTTTAATGAAGAAGAGAGTTCACGCGTTATTTTTGGCCGTACTTATGCTTGTAACTACTGTACTTAGTGTTTGGACACCAGTAGAAGTTAAGGCAGATGGCGGTACAACAGTTATTATCCATTATAACAGACCAGACGGTAACTATGCTGACTGGGACGTTTGGGGATGGGAAGAAGGACAAGGCGGAGTCGCTTATACTTTTGATTATGAGGACGACTACGGAAAAGTCTGCGTTATTCAGTTTGACAAGGTAATTGACAAGTTAAATTATATTGTCAGAATTCCTGATTGGTCACAGAAGGACGTTGCAGAGGATCAGTTTATAGAGATAGCTGACGGTTTTGCAGAGGTTTGGATTGAGAGTACTGTAGCTGGCTACAAGACAACTAGTCCAACAGGTACACCAGCATTTGACTTAAGCCAGATTGGTGGAAGTGGCAATGGCGGTGGCAACACAGAGACTACACCTCCAGCAGAAGGACAGGTACAGGTAAACTTACATTACGCTAGATATGGAAAGGATTACTCTGGATGGAACGTTTGGTTCTGGCCAAAGGGTGGCGACGGTACAGCTACACAGTTTACAGGTGAAGATGATTTTGGTAAGATTGCTACATACAATGTAGATGCATCAGCAGGTCAGCTTGGTTTCATCGTTAGACTTAATGATTGGGAAGCTAAGGATACAGATGGAGATAGATTTATTGATTTATCTAAGGCTGTTAATGGTGTTGTAGATGTATGGATTGTTGAGTCAGACGTAACTGTTAACTACAACAAGGATAATGCAAATCTTGAGCCAAAGATTTTAAGTGCATCACTTAATACAGCAAAGACACTTAAGCTTAAGGTAACTACACCAGTTAACACAGATGATACTGCGTCGTTAGGTCTTTTTAAGGTTGTTGACGAGGACGGTAAGGAGTATGCTGTTGAAAGCCTTTACAGCAAGGATGGTGTTGCTTCAGAATTCGAGATGAATATGAAGGAAGAACTTCCACTTTCGAAGATGTACACAGTTAAGTCTGATGTATACGGAGAGCTTTCTGTAACATATGGTGATGTTTACAACTCAGAAGATTTTGAGAAGGCATTCCACTATGATGGAAATGACCTTGGTCCTACATATAGCAAGGAGTCTACAACATTTAAGGTTTGGTCACCATTTGCTGGTAATGTAGAGTTATTCCTTTACAAGAATGGTGGTAAGGGTATTGGTACACCTTATGATAAGATCCAGATGACAAAGGGTGACAAGGGTGTATGGAGTGCAACAGTTAACGGTGATTTAAATGGTGTATTCTATACATATGCATTTACAAATAATGGCGTAACAACTGAGGCAGTAGACTTATATGCTAAGGCTACAGGTGTTAACGGTCAGAGAGGTATGGTAGTTGATTTAAGCGCTACTAACCCAAAGAATTGGAACGAGAAGAAGCCAGCATTTAAGAATGCTACAGATGCTATCGTTTACGAAATGCACGTAAGAGATTTCACAATCGATGAGAGCTCAGGTGTTAAGAACAAGGGTAAGTACCTTGGTCTTACAGAGACAGGCACAAAGAATAGTGCAGGTTTATCAACAGGTCTTGATTATATCAAGCAGTTAGGTGTAACACATGTACAGTTACTTCCTGTATATGATTACTCACCAAACTCAGTAGATGAGACAAATTTATCAAAGCCACAGTTCAACTGGGGTTATGATCCATATAACTACAATGTACCAGAAGGCTCATACTCTACAGATCCATTTGATGGTTCAGTTAGAATCAACGAGTTCAAGCAGATGGTACAGGCATTCCATGACAATGATATCCGTGTAATCATGGACGTTGTTTACAATCATACATCTGAGAGTGCAAACTCTTGGTTCAACATCACAGTTCCAGGTTACTACCATAGATTAAATGCTAATGGTTCTTACTCAAATGGTTCTGGATGTGGTAACGAAGTTGCTTCAGAGAGATCAATGGTTAGAAAGTATATCGTAGATTCAGTAGTATACTGGGCTTCAGAGTACAACATTGATGGATTCAGATTTGACCTTATGGCTCTTATCGATATCGAGACAATGGAGGCAGTTAGAGCTGCATTAGATAAGGTTGATTCAACAATCATCGTATATGGTGAAGGTTGGACAGGTGGCGGATCACTCCTTAGTGATTACGACAAGTCATTAAAGAAGAATATCGTAAGATTTGAAGATTTACAGGTAGGTGCTTTCTCTGATGATATCCGTGATGGTATCAAGGGTAGCGTATTCTCAGATACTGACAAGGGATTTGCAACAGGCAAGACAGGTCAGGAAGAGAGAATTAAGTCAGGTGTTATCGGTGCTACAAACTATGATGGTATTTCATGGGGCTTAACAGGCACAGATGTTTCATCACCATGGACAAAGCATCCAACACAGGTAATCAACTACGTTTCAGCTCATGATAACCTTACACTTTGGGATAAGATTTGTCTTTCAAATCCTGATGATACAGAGGCTGACAGAATTAAGATGAATAACCTTTCTGCAAGTATCGTATACACAGCACAGGGTATACCATTCATGCTTTCAGGTGAGGAAATCCTCCGTTCTAAGGAAGGAGATCACAACAGCTACAAGTCATCTGATGAAATCAACTCAATTAAGTGGGATGATATGAATACAGATGTATTAGCATACTACAAGGGTCTTATCGAGTTCAGAAAGGCTCATGCTGGTCTCCGTATGACAACAGGTGAGGATGTTCAGCAGTACCTTAAGTTCATCGATGCTCCAAGCAATATGGTAGCATTTACAATCGATGGTGCAGCAAATGGAGAGGTATCTGATGAGTTACTCATCATCTACAATGGTAACAATGCTTCACAGAAGATTACAATCCCAGAAGGCGAGTGGAAGGTATGTATCGATGGAACTAAGGCTGGTACAGAGGTTATCAGAACAATCTCTGGTGGCGAGATTACAGTAGATGCTATCTCATGCTTAGCTCTTGTTAAGGGTGACACAGGTGCAACAGGCAAGACAGATGGTGGTATGGAGCCATGGGTAATTGCAGTTATCGCAGTTGCAGTTGTAGCAGTTATCGCAGTTGTAGTAGTTGTTTTAACTTCATCAAAGAAGAAGGCAGCAAAGGCAGCAGCAGCTAACGAGACAGAGACAAACAAGACAGAAGAGTAATCTTTAGTTTATAAAAATGTTTCTTATGGGAACGGTTCGTAATGAACCGTTCCTTTTTTATATATGAAATTTCCTACAAAACAAAAACAAGGCCATAAGGATATAAAAAACATTGTAGTAATATCGGGTAATGTGTGGTACAATAACTCTTGCGGTTTATGCAATAAAAAGCCAAAGATAAGGAGAATATTTATGTTACCTTTTATAGATATATTTGGATTTGAACTACCTATGTATGGTTTGTTGGCTATGGTCGGTATGGTATTTGGAGTACTTGCGGCAGTTAGCCTTGCTCCTAAGTATGGTGTTCCTAGAATGGATATAGTTTTCGCATCCTTCTATTGCGGTATAGGTCTTATAATAGGAGCTAAGCTTTTGTATTTTATAACTATGTTACCTAAGTTTGTGGAGCATTTTGATGTATTTTTGAAGAATCCATGGGCGGTTCTTATGTATGTATTTAGTGGATTTGTATTTTATGGCGGTCTCATAGGAGCGGCATTGGGTGTTATAATCTACTGTAAGCAGTTTAAGATAGAGCTTAGACCTGTTATGGCGGTAGTGGCACCGGCAGTTCCTCTTATGCATGGTATAGCTCGTATAGGCTGTCTGTGTGCAGGATGCTGCTATGGTATGGAGTATCACGGCTTTGGAGCTATTACATTCCCTACAAATGAGATTATATGGGGACTAGCAGATGTGCCTAGATTCCCAACACAGATAGTAGAAACTGTTGTAAATCTTATACTTTTTATTTCGTTGTATATATATGTGCGAAAAGGTAATGCAAAGGGTGAAAAAGCTATCGGTGTATATCTTATAGTATATAGTGTGATGCGCTTCTGTCTTGAGTTTGTACGAGGTGATGTTATACGAGGAGTATTTAATGGTTTCTCTACATCTCAGTGGATTAGCTTGGCTTTATTGCCACTTGGTATATTCCTCTTGATAAAGAAATTTGGTGATATGCCAAAGGAAGCTACAAAAGAATAATAAATGTTAGGAATTATATGTAAAAATGCAGGTTTGAGTTGACATATGGCAAGAAAAATAATACACTAGTCATTGTGGTGTAAAATCATAAGCACAGAAGGAGTAGGTACGGAAGATGAACAAGTTTTTGATTATAGGGAAGTCAAATACAGGAAAATCTTGTCTCTTAGACGATATTATTGAGAAGCATAATTTAAGACCAGTAGGCTTTCGAATGAGAAGTATAGTATTCGAAGGCGAGTTTAAAGGATACTATATGAGCTCTATAAAGGATGTAGCTGGTTATCATAACAATGTTCCAGTGCAGACAGTTCTTAAGAGCAAGCATAGAATAAATCTGACAGAGGTTTATGATACATTTGGAGTTCTTTGTCTTGAAGATGTGTTGAAGATGAAGAAGAAGGATTATGATTGTGTTATCTTAGATGAGCTTGGACGTGGTGAAGATGGTTCTGAAGGCTTTATGGATAAGATAAGAGAAGTACTTGAGATGGATGCCAATGTATTTATACTTATGAAGAATAATACAACACCATTTACAAGTGAGCTTAGAAAGAGAACAGACCTTCACATATATGATATGGATAATATGTCTCTTGATGAGGTATGCTTAAACATTGCGTCAAAGCTTGGTAAGTAAGCATTGACATCAATAGCTATAAATGTTATATTGAGAATGTTAAAAGAATAATGAAGATAATGTGTAGAGGTTGCGTGTTTTAATAGTACATCAGAGTATGCAGACAGTTGCAGAGGAGACTGATGGAAAGGAAAAGACGCCGAAAGGTTGATTATACTGTCGTTTTTAATCTTGGGCATAGAGTGAATAATTCTATGACTGTCATCTGTGAATAATCGTGGTTGCTTGGCATATTCGATTTGATACGCAGATGGGGAGCTATCATGAATCTATTTTATATTAAGGATATTCATGCACCAGCTCTCTTTGAGTTGGTGTTTTTGCATATATAAGGAAATATATATAGCACATTATCGAAACAAGAATATTATAATTATAAATCAAAAAGCAAGGAGGAAAATGTTATGTCAATTTTCACAGGCGCAGGTGTTGCTATCGTTACACCTATGAATCAGGATGGAACAGTTAATTATGAGGTATTTGCACAGATAATCGAGGATCAGATTGCAGGTAGTACAGATTGTATTATCGTATGCGGTACTACAGGTGAGGCTTCTACATTAAGCCATGAGGAGCATTTGGAGTGCGTAAAGTTCGTTATAGATAAGGTTAATCACAGAATACCAGTTGTTGCAGGTACAGGTTCTAATTGTACAGAGACAGCTATTTATCTTTCAAAGGAAGCTGAGAAGTACGGTGCAGACGGTCTTTTAGTTGTTACACCATACTATAACAAGGCTACTCAGAAGGGTCTTATCAAGCACTTTACAGCTATAGCTGATTCAGTAAATATACCAGTTATCCTTTACAATGTTCCAGGTAGAACAGGTTGTAACATACTTCCAGAGACAGCAGTGGCTATCAATGCGGCATCTCCAAATGTATGTGCTATAAAGGAAGCTTCTGGAAACATAGGTCAGGTAGCTAAGCTTGCATCTCTTGCAAAGGGTAAGCTTGATATTTATTCTGGTAATGATGATCAGATAGTACCTATTATGTCTCTTGGCGGAAAGGGTGTAATCTCAGTTCTCTCAAATGTGGCTCCAAAGCAGACACATGACATCGTAGCAGAGTATCTTGCAGGAAATGTAGAGAAGAGTAGAGATCTTCAGTTGGAGGCTATTGAGCTTATCGATGCATTATTCTGTGAGGTTAATCCTATACCAGTTAAGGCAGCTATGAATCTTCAGGGTAAGAATGTAGGTACACTTCGTATGCCACTTACAGATATGGAAGAAAAGAATGTGGAGAAGCTTGCTGCAGCTATGCGTAACTACGGTATATTGTAAGAAGTTACACAGCAGACGGATGGTTTAAAGATATAGACCATAGAATTACTGATTGGAACAGAGGTAAAATATAGCCTCGGAACGGAGATATGTATGATAAATATTATAATGGTAGGATGTAACGGCAAGATGGGGCAGGTTATATCTGATATAGTGAAGAACGACGAGGCAGCTACAATGGTAGCAGGTGTTGATTTATTTGATGATGGACATAATGATTATCCTGTATACAAGAAGATATTTGAGGTACAGGAAAGTGCAGATGTTATAATAGATTTCTCTAATCCAGCATCTCTTGATGACATTTTAGAATATGCAGTAAGAAATCAGGTGCCAGCAGTAATGTGTTCTACAGGCTACTCAGCAGAGGAGTTAGCTAAGATAGATGAGGCATCTAAGAAGGTAGCTATACTTCGCTCAGGTAATATGTCTCTAGGCATTAATACTATGGTAAAGGTAATGGAGGCAGTTACTAAGGTGCTTGCAGATGCAGGTTTTGATGTGGAGATAGTTGAGAAACATCATAATCAAAAGATTGACGCTCCAAGCGGTACAGCTATAATGCTCGCTGATGCTGTAAATGGACAGCTTAACAATGAGTACAAGTATGTATATGATAGAAGTCAGGTTAGAGAGAAGCGTAGCCAGAAGGAAATCGGTATAAGTGCTGTACGTGGCGGTTCTATAGTAGGTGAGCATGAGATTATATTTGCAGGTAGAGATGAAGTGTTGGAATTTAAGCATACAGCATATTCAAAGGCAATATTTGGAAAAGGTGCAGTTCAAGCTGCTAAGTTCCTTAAAGGCCAGCCAGCAGGTATGTATTCTATGAAGAATGTTCTCGGCCAGTAGATAGAACATTATTAAAATAAAATATTTTGAATAATTAAAGTCTCCTTTGTACATAAATAATGATAGTAAAGCTTAGGCTTACTAAATTATTTAAAAAAGGAGACTTTTTGTATGCGCAATATGAAGAGATATGCTTTTGCATTATTGTTGGCAGGTGTTGTAGCTACTGCTACAGGTTGTGGTTGCTCGATGGATACTACAATTGATGATGGTACAACAACTGAGAACAATACAAGAGAAACTACTGAGCGAAACACAACAGATAAGAATAATGGTACAACAAACAATGGTACAACAAATAATGGTGGTAGCAATGGTATCATTGACGACATCGGCAACGATATCAGCAATGGTTTAAATGACATCGGAAATGATATCAGCAATGGTGTTAATGATGTTACAAGTGGTACAAATGGTACAGAATCTGCTACTAACAAAACTGAAACAGAAACAACAACAGCTCGTTAAGTGGTAATGAATGTGGCGTAGCCGTCGGTGCGGAGTCGGTTTTCAAGATTAATAGCATCCTGAAGATTTACAAATTCACCGACCAAAACTTTATATAAGTTGTTGATTTCAGTGATATAGGCTTGGTAACCATCGGCAACTAGTTTTCTAGCAAGGGCACTTGCAGAGTCTATGTTGTCGAAGGAACCAGTCTGTACCTTATACATAGGCGTCTCAGTTAGCTGTCCCATATCCAGTGTATCTAATATTCCTGTGGCTATGCCTGTTGCGATATCGCTAAAACGTTCATCAAATAGGGCGTTGTCTTCATCACTGTTTATAAAACCGGCCTCGATTAATATGGCAGGCATTCTGGTTCTCCTAAGAACGGCTAGATTTGGGCGAGTACTGATGCCTAAATTATCAAAACCGAGATTTTCTAACTGGTTATTAACATTTTCTGCCATCTCTAGTTTTATGCCGGAAGGGTCATAAACTAATGTCTGGACACCGTTGTAAGTGTTTGGGGTTTGACTTGAATTTCTGTGAATAGATACGAAATAGTCGGCGTTTGCCATATTTCCCATCATCGCTTTTTCTGTTGGGGTATTATACATATCTGTAGTTCTTGTATAGACTACATCTATTCCGTTTTCTGATAGAAGCTGGCCGACTGCCAACGCTAGATTAAGATTGTCATCTTTCTCAAGACGACCCTGGTATGATGCACCGAAATCTTCGCCACCGTGACCAGGGTCAATAATTATTTTATATGCCATATATTACCTGTTATTCTTTTTTAACAGTATATGCTTAGTCGTCGTATTTTGTGTTAAGAACATGCTGTATCATCTTTTGTACATCAGGGTTTGTATTTATGGCTATAATATTTACATCAGGGTATTTATTTTTAAATACTACAAATACCTCGTGGGCGAAGCCCTGACCTATCATAGGTACTTCCTCGAAATCCAATGTAATCTCTGTAAATTGTTCCATTCTATATACAAGACGTCTTGCAAGAGAACGGGCAACAGGATATCCGCCGTGACAAATCTCTCTGATAGGAACGATAGTTTTTGCGAATCCGTCATTATCTGTTGAGAATTCGTCAAATATTTCGTTCATCTTTCTAGTAGAGAAATTTGATAACTCCATCCATACGGTAGTGCCGTAGCCGCTTATTTTGTTGGCGTAGGATTCCAAGTATGCCTTCAACGTTGGGTCTGCAGACTGCAATCCATGGAAGAATACTTGGTTATCAGAGCAAATGGCAAAGTAATCAAGCATCTTAGATACAAAGAATATACCTTCGCCTGTATGTAAGTACTTAGCTATGGTCAGCTTGCCCTTATGAAGCTCTAAGATAATATCGCGTGTGCTTATATCGATATTCTTCTCTGTTTTTACATAATCTTTTATACGTTGGAATATACCAAGACCTGTATCGGCTATAATAATATCTGTGTATAAGTAACAAGTTCTTATCTTACATATAACTTTATCTGCACCGGAATGTTCCAAGGCATTATTCATAATCTCTACGAATACATATGGCCAAATCTTTCTGGCAGACTCTGAGAAATTCTTTATAACAGGGTCTAGTATCTCACCATATATCTCATGCTCTTCATAAACTTCATTTTCGATATCATAGATATATTCGTATTCAGTCCAAGTTAAATCATAGCCACAGGATTTCTCTTTTGTCTTGTGGATAATATTTCTGTCTATAAGTTCGTTAAGATAGCGGCGAACGCTGGTGGCAGTTAGCTCGTAGTTCTTAATTAACTTTGGTATAAAGTCGGCATCGTCGTTATTGATAAGCTCCAACATGTTGTGCTGTATTTTCTCACGTTTTTCTTTGGTGAATGACATATAATAACCTCCTTTGATAATAATATAAAAAGTGTCATCACAACTATAAATTAACAACAAGAAACTATATAGAATTATATTACAATTATAAAGGAGAAAAATCAACTATTTTCGACAAAAAAGCAAACATAGATTGAAAAAATCTAATTGTTGCAATAGGTTAGGAAAGATGATGACAAATGGGTGGAATTGATGTAAAATTGTAAGTGAATTTTGTGGACATGGTTCAAGAGGAGGATTCTATGAGAATGTACGAGAAATTTGGGTTTGTGAAGGTAGCTGCTATTACACCAGATATCAGAGTGGCAGATTGTGATTATAATACATCTAAGATAAAGGCTTGCATAGATAATGCGGCTAAGGAGAATGTGAAGATAGCCGTATTTCCAGAGTTGTGCGTAACTGGATATACATGTGAGGATTTGTTTTGGCAGGAAACACTTATAGATAGTGCTAGAGCATCTATATTAGAGATAGCTAATTATACAAAAGGAAAGGACATGATGGTGTTCGTAGGAACACCTATGGAGGTTGCTGGTAAGCTTTACAATGTGGCGGTGGCTATGTTTGAGGGTGAAGTATTAGGTATTGTTCCAAAGACACATTTACCTAATTATGCAGAATTCTATGAGCAGAGACATTTTGCATCGGCAGCAGGTATAGCTACTTATGTTTCAATTGGAGATGAAGAGGTTCCATTTGGAGCAGGCCAGTTATTTTCTTTCGATATGAATGGTCATAAGGTATGTGTGGCGGCAGAAGTGTGTGAGGATCTGTGGGTTGCATTACCACCTAGCGTAAAACACGCAATGGCAGGTGCAAACATTATCGTTAATCTGTCCGCAAGTGATGAGACTACAGGTAAAGATGTGTACAGAAGAAGTCTTGTATCTAGTCAGTCAGCTAGACTTGTATGTGGATATGTATACGCATCAGCAGGTGAAGGAGAATCTACAACCGATCTTATATTCGCAGGACACAACATTATAGCGGAAAATGGAGTTGTATTAGCTGAGTCAAAGAGATTTGAAAACCAGATGATTTGCTCGTATATAGATGTGAATAAGCTAAATGGCGAGCGTAGAAGAATGACTACATTCGATTCTTATGAAAGTGAAGCGGAGTTTGCTACAGAGTATGTAGAAACTGAAGTGCAGTTTGTAAGTGATGAAAATAGCAATGATAGAATAGGCACAGCAACAGTTCTCGTAAGTGATGCTTTAGATGATGGTTTTGATAGATGGATAGATAAAGCACCTTTCGTTCCAGAAGGAGAGGATGAGAGAGTAAAGAGATGTGAAGAAATATTTATGATGCAGGCTATGGGTCTTAAGAAGAGACTTGTGCATGTTCATGCAGGTAGTGCTGTTATAGGTATATCGGGAGGATTGGATTCCACTCTTGCTCTTTTAGTAGCTGCAAAAGCATTTGACTTGGCAGGTATGGATAGAAAGAATATTATAGCGGTTACTATGCCGGGCTTTGGTACTACAGATAGAACATATACTAATGCATTAGAGCTTATTAAAAAAATAGGTGCAACATTTAAGGAAATAAGCATAAGAGAATCGGTAACACGTCATTTTGAGGAAATAGGACATGATATAAATGTTCATGATGTAACTTATGAGAACTCACAGGCTAGACAGAGAACATTGCTTCTTATGGACCTTGCCAATGAGCATAATGGTTTGGTAATAGGTACAGGCGATATGTCTGAGCTGGCTCTTGGTTGGGCTACTTATAGCGGAGACCATATGTCTATGTACGGTGTAAATGGTTCAGTGCCTAAGACATTAGTGCGCCATCTCGTAAGATACTATGCAGATACTTGTGGAGATAATGTACTTTCTGCAGTGTTGTATGATGTGTTAGATACACCAGTTAGTCCAGAATTATTGCCACCATCAGAGGGCAAAATATCTCAGAAAACAGAGGATTTGGTAGGACCATACGAGTTACATGATTTCTTCTTGTATCAGATTCTTAGATATGGATATAGACCTAAGAAAGTGTATTATCTGGCTGTTAAGGCATTTGATGGTGCCTATGATAATGAGACAATACTTAAGTGGCTTAAGGTATTTTATAGAAGATTTTTTGCACAGCAGTTTAAGCGTTCTTGCCTGCCAGACGGTCCAAAGGTCGGAACGGTAGGAGTGTCGCCTAGAGGAGACCTTAGGATGCCAAGTGATGCATTGGCTAACATCTGGCAGAAGGAATTGGAAGAAATAGGTTAAGAACACGTCAATTATAGTCATATATGTATGTTGTTGGTTCTATGTTTGCAGAACTCTCAGAAGCGTTGCCTCCTGATGTGAACATGGAAATCATAGCTATGATTAAGACGATGGTTAGTATGACAAATAGGATTGTGTACACGATTTCTCTAAGGTGCATAACGTAAATTTTTGGATTATAATCCTGACTCATAACAACTCTCCTGATAGTTATATAAGACCTTTTTATGGGTCATCTATTGATATATAATATTCGGGAGAGTTGATTTATATAACTTATATATTGGATAGTTAGAAACAAAAAAGAGAGGATTTGCTATGTCGTTAAGATTTGTATTGGGTTCAAGTGGTGCAGGTAAAACTACATATATATATGATGAAATCATTAGAAAGTCTATGGATAATCCTAATGAAAATTATATATTGCTAGTGCCAGATCAGTTTACTATGGCTGTTCAAAAGGATATAGTAACTAGACACCCTAGAAAAGGTGTAATGAATATAGATATAGTCAGTTTTAGCAGATTGGCATTTAGGGTGTTTGAGGAGCTGGGGGTAAATAAGCTATCTGTACTGGATGATACGGGAAAAACATTGATTCTTCGCAGAGTTTTGGAACTTAAGAAGGATGAATTAAAGATGTTTAAGGATAAGCTTAGGTATTTTGGCTTTGTGGATGAGATGAAGTCGTCTATATCTGAGCTCTATCAGTATGGAATCAGCCCAGATGAGCTTAAGGATATTGTAGGCGGTTTGTCCAACCATAGCTCGACACGTATGAAATTGCAGGATATTAGCACAGTATATGAAGCTTTTAAAGAGTACATATGTCAGATGAGTGGTGAAGATAGTGTCTATATCACGAGGGAAGAAGTTTTATCAAGATTATGTCAAGTGGTGCCTGAATCTAAGGTGATTGGTGGCAGTCATATATATATGGATGGATTTACAGGCTTTACACCTGTACAAAACAGGCTTATAGATTTGTTGCTACAGTATAGTGCAAGTGTCAATATTTCATTGTCTATAGATGCTTCGGAATGTGTGGAAATGACGAGTACAGGCTTTGTAGATATAAAGGAGTATGAGCTTTTTAATATGACTAAGACGACGGTTAATTCTATTATGGCTATGGCAGGTGATAGTAGGGTTATAATAGAACCTCCTGTTATACTATGTGCAGATGAGTACGGTAGGTTTGTAGGTAATAAATCCTTAGCGCATATAGAGAAAAATATATTTAGGTATGGTACGGCAGAAAAGGTGTCTATGATAGATACGGATGCGGTATCTGTGTGTGTTGCCAATAATCCACTTGAAGAGGCTGAGTTTGTTGCAGACAGTATATCATCTATGATAAGAGATAGTGGCGGTGAGCTTAAGTACAGTGATATAGCGTTGGTTACTGGAGATTTAGATAATTATAGAGCTGTTATAGAGCGCAGTCTAAAGAGTAGAGATATACCAGCATTTATGGATACAAAACGAAGTCTTATCAAAAATCCGTTGGTTAATGCTATTAGAAGTATATTACAGATGGCGGATGAGAATTTTTCTTATGAAGGAGTATTTTCATTCTTGAAAAATGAGCTGTCACCTATTACCAGAGAAGAGACTGATAGATTAGAAAATTATTGTCTTGCAGTAGGTATAAGAGGATATAAGGAGTATAGTCAGCCATTTAGTCGCATGCATAAATCCATCAGTGAAGAGGAGTTTCAATGTGTTGAAGCTATACGTCAAAAGCTTTTTAGCCATATAGATACGTTCTTTGAGCAGGATATAAAGTCTATGAGTGTATCTGAGATATCTAGTGCTATTAGGCAACTTATAGATAAACTTAATTTTGAGAACCTTTTAAAGGTTCGTAGTGTGCAGTTTAAAGATATGGGGCAGCATTCTCTTGCGTTGGAGTATGAGCAGGCATGCAGATTAACTATGGAGCTATTTGACAAGCTTGATAGTTTACTTGGTGATGAAAAATTAAGTCTAAAGGAATACCGAAGATTGCTAGATGATGGATTTAACGAGATAAAGGTCGGTATTATTCCTATGGTTATGGACCAAGTTGTAGTAGGTGATATACAAAGAACTAGATTAAATAATATAAAGGTATTGTTCGTATTGGGTGTAAATGATGGAATTATCCCAAAGCATGGTGGTACAACGGGGTTGTTGTCGCAAAATGACAGGGTGGTTCTAAAGAATATGCAGCTTGAACTGGCACCAACAGTTAGGGAAGCAGCGTTTATACAGAAATATTATCTATATCTTAATCTTACGAAGCCATCACGTAAGCTAGTGCTTACATACGCTCTTAGTGGTATGGATGGCAGTGCATTACGTCCATCTTATCTGGTAGGGACTATAGAGGATATGTTTGATGGAAATATTAGATTTAGATGTGCTGACAGAATGAATGATTTTGTCAGCAAGAAAAGCGCTTTCGGGGCTGCTGTGGCAGGTATTAGACATTATGGTGATGATGAGGATATGGATAGTATCTGGAATGAATTATACTCATATTTTAGAAGAGATGATGGGTATAGAGAAGCTTTGTGTCGTGCTGTAGAAGGAGCGTTCTTTACCAATACAGATAATGTGCTTGATGGTGCTGTGGCTAAGGCACTTTATGGAGATAGGCTTGGAGGCAGCATTACTCGTTTAGAACAGTATGCAAGATGTGCATATGCACATTTCCTTAATTATGGTTTGCAACTAATGGAGCGACCAGTATATGAGATACAATCGGCAGATATAGGAAATATATTTCATGAAGCTATTGAACTGTTCTCAAGAGAGATAGTGGCTATGGATATAGCATTTGAGGATGTGACAGATGAGATTAGGGTAGATATTGTTGATAGAGTAGTTGGAAAGGTCGCAGAGAAATATGGGGCGCATGTTTTAACCAGCTCAGCACGTAATAGCTATATGATAGAGAAGATTAGACGTGTTACAGACAGATCGGCATGGGCTATCATAGAGCATATAAAGAAAGGTAAATACAATCCGGCAGAATTCGAGTTAAGTCTTAGAGAGGGACGTATCGATAGAGTGGATAGGTATGTAGACGGACAGGATGTATATGTGAAGGTTATAGATTACAAGTCGGGAGCTACAACCTTTAGTCCGGCAGATGTAGAAAATGGATTGCAACTACAGCTTATCTATTATATGGATACTCTTCTAAAGAGAGAAAAGGCATCGAATCCTAATAGTGAAGTTAAGCCAGGAGGTGTATTTTACTTTAATATTAAGGACCCTATGTTAGATTATGAGGAGTCCTTGATGGATGATGAGGTATATTCTGAGCAGTTGCTTAAGGAGTACCGCATGACAGGTGCTACAAATAGTGCTATGGAGTCGTTGCAGTCGCTAGATGGTGATATAAGCGAGCAGTCTAAGAATTCAACAGTTGTATACGGATTGAAATACACAGATGCAGATGGAGAACTGGCGGTAGGTGCAAAGGCAGCAGTTTTATCTGAGGATAACTTTATCAGGCTTATAGATAGAGTGAAGGATAAAATAGCACAGATGACTAAAGAGATAGAAACGGGTCATATAGAGATGAATCCATACAAAAAGGGACAAAGCACACCTTGTACTTATTGTAAGTTTAAGGGAGTGTGTAACTTTGACACAAAGGATTTTGATAATAAATACAGGCAGCTACATCATACAAGTGAGGAAGAGATAGAACGAGTATGGGGCACTAAAGGAAAGGAGGAGTAAGCAGTGGCAGATACAAGATGGACTAAAGCACAGAGAGAAGTCATAGATGTGCGTGACAAGAATGTTCTAGTGGCAGCGGCTGCTGGCTCTGGTAAGACAGCGGTGCTTGTGGAACACATCATATCTATAGTAACTGGTGAAGGTGGAAAAACACCAGTAGATATTGATAAACTTTTAGTGGTAACATATACAAGAGCGGCGGCTGCGGAGATGCGAGAAAGAGTGATGTTAGCGTTACAGCGAAAGCTTAAGGAGATGCCAGAGGACACTCATATACGTAATCAGCTAACATATATTCATAATGCTAAGATTATGACTATCGATAGCTTTTGTAATGATGTAGTTAGAACATATTTTAACGAGATAGATATAGACCCAGGATTTAAGATAGCAGATAATGGGGATTTGGAACTTTTGAAAGCAGATGTGATGTCAGAGCTTTTAGAGAATAAATATGCTGTAGGAGATGAACAGTTTCATAGATTCGTAGATACCTATTCAGGCAGTAAAAGTGACAGTAAAATAGAGGATGAGATATGGAGTCTGTATCGCTATGCAAGAAGCTATCCTGACCCTGAAAAGTGGCTTAAATCATTATATGAAAGATATGAAAATGGAGCTAAAGATAATAAGTGGCTAGATGCAGTTAGGGCTATGATAGGCAGTAAGCTGGATGGTATCAAGGCTAGTGCTAGAAGGATTTTAGCGCTGGCATATGACTTTGGAGAAGAGAAGATAATAAATCTTCTATCTGAAGAATGTAATAGGATATTTGAATTAGAATTGTCGGAAGATTTCGATGAGAATGGAAATATGCTTAGTTCTATAAGTTTTGGAAGATTTCCTACTATCAAGGGATTGTCAGATGCAGATGTATTGCGCAAGGATGCCATTAAAAATGGTAGAGCTGACTACAAAAAGAGCATAGAGACTTTGGTCAAGAAGTATTACAAAAGACCATATAAGGATATACTGGAGGATATGAGTATATGTGCGCCTATGGTAGGACAGTTAGTAGAACTTACTCTAGAATTTGACAGGATGTATAGAGCGGCTAAGTTAGATAAGAATATGACTGACTTTAGCGATATAGAACATTATGCTTTGGACATTCTTGCAAGGAAACAGGAGGACGGTTCATATATTCCTACATCGGTGGCTAAGGAGATGGCAACGGATATATATGAGATAATGATAGATGAATATCAGGATAGTAATCTTGTGCAGGAGATTATCTTAAATGCAGTAGCTGGGCGAGGAAAAGGCGAAAGCAACGTATTTATGGTAGGAGATGTTAAGCAGAGTATTTACAAATTCCGTCAGGCGAGACCAGAACTTTTTTTGGATAAGTACAATAGATATCCATTAACAGATGAGTCCGACAACAAGAAAATAGTGCTGTCTAAGAATTTTAGAAGTAGAAGTCAGGTTCTTGACTGTTGCAACATGATATTTGAACAGATAATGGTTGGTGGCTTAGGTGGCATCGATTATGATGATAATAATAAGCTTTATAATGGAATGAATTTCCCAGAAGGAGCGGATGATTATAAGGCTGAGATAATGTTTGTTGATACTGAGGAGCTTAAAGAACTGGATGAGGAGGCACCAGCTAAGATAGAGCTGGAGGCTGCTATGACTCTTGGAAAGATAAAAGAGATGGTAGATGGCACTAAGGATAAGTTGCCTATGCAGATATATGATAAGGATATGAAGTGTATGAGGAATCTAAGATATGGTGATATAGCCATATTATTTAGAAGTACCAAGGGATATGCGGAAATCTACACAGATGTATTTATGCAGGCAGGTGTTCCTGTGCATACTACCATGTCAGAAGGGTATTTTGATGTATTTGAGATATCAGTTCTCCTTGATATGTTATCGGTTATAGATAATCCTAGACAGGATATTAAACTGGCAGCAGTTCTTAAACATATATTTGGATTGACAGATAATATGTTGGCAGACATAAGGTGCCAAACTGTGGGAGAGGCGAGAGTCTCCTTCTATGAAGCCTTTAGTAAATATGATGGAGTATATAAGGAGTATATAGATGATATTAAATCCCAATTAGACCAGTTTAGAACAGCTGCATCCTATATGTCTATATATGACCTCATATTGTATGTGCTAGAAGCAACGCATTTTAGAGAGTTTATAATGGCTAGTAAGTCTGGCGATAAACGAATGGCAAATGTGGAGATGCTATTGTCAAAAGCAAGAAAATACGAGGAAGGTGCCTACAGTGGACTTTTTAACTTTGTAAGATATATAGAGCTTATGAAAAAGTACAATGTAGAGGAAGGGGAAGCAAATCTGTCGGGAGAAAATGACGATAGTGTGAAGATAATGACTATCCATAAGAGTAAGGGATTGGAGTATCCGGTTGTATTCGTAGGGGCAATGGGCAAGAAGATGAATATGGCGGATGTGTCTAAGAGTATTATCATACATCCAGACTTGGGTGTAGGTGTAGACAGAGTAGACACCACAAGGAGACTTAGATATAAGACTCTTATAAAGGAAAGTATCGGTGCGAGCATAAAGTCTGAAAATCTTGCGGAAGAGTTAAGAGTGCTCTATGTTGCACTGACAAGAGCCAGAGAGAAACTTATACTGACTGGAGTAGGTAATGTTACTAAGAAAAGAGATGAATATGCTTGGCTTGAGACAGTATCAGACAAAAAGATAGGTGTAGATACCTTGTGTGGAGCTATTACATATCTCGACTGGATGATGATGGCTACAGCTAGAGCATATACAGAAGATTACGTTAGATTTAACAGAATTAGTCCAAGGGATATTATGTATAGTAAGGTACAGCAGACGAAGCAGACCAACTGGCGTAAGGAAGCGCTTAGTAATTGGGATGTAGATAAGCTGTATAATGGTGATGTAAGATACAAGTTAGATGAGCTATTTTCATATGAATATAAGTATGCTGAGGAATGTCACATAAGACAGAAGATGAGTATATCAGATATTAAGCATATGTATATGCGTATGTCTGCAGATGAAGAACGTCCGGCAGAAGAGGTGCATTTTGGAAATGATTCTGATACAGGACCAAGTAAGGGTGCTCTAAGAGGAACGGCATACCACAGAGTATTTGAATTATTTGATTATGATATGGATATATGTGGAGTGGAAGATATAGAAGTGATGATGTCTAATATGGTAGCGTCAGGGCTTATAGACCAAGAGGGAGTAGACCTTGTGGATGCTACGAAGGTATATGAGTTTGCTATGTCAAAGACTGCATCTGATATGAGAAAGGCATATAAGGAAGGCAAATTATATCGTGAAAAGCCGTTTGTTATGGGTATACCTGCTTGTGAGATAGAGCCAGATAAGTATACTAGCAAGGAATTAGTTGTGGTACAAGGTATAGTAGATGCGTGGTATGATACCAAAGAAGGCATCGTGGTAGTAGACTACAAGACTGATAATGTGGAATGTATAGAAGATTTACGTGCCAGGTATGAAAGTCAGCTAGTATATTATGGAGATGCTATTATGCGTATAGCAGACAGACCTATTAAGGAATTGGTTATATATTCTGTAAAGTTCAATAAAGAGCTTATAATTTAATAGTATTTAGGTATAAGCTAAGAATATATGGAGATACTCCTTTTGCATAGATTTATTATGCGAAAGGAGTATCTTATGTCTTCAGGAAAAAAGAATAAAAAAATCGATTTAAATAATATAGAGCCAGAGGATAAGTTGAAATACGAAATAGCAGAGGAATTGGGACTGTTAGATAAGGTGGTAGAAAATGGATGGCGTTCGTTGACTGCTAAGGAATCCGGCAAAATAGGTGGTATAATGACTCAAAGAAGACGAGAGGGTAAGCAGTAAATATTGCAAAGTACATCTTATTTTGTTATAATATCTCACTGATGGACATTTTACGACCAAGGAGGAAAAAATGTTAGAGTTAAAGAATATTTCCTTTTCTGTAGAAGAGAATGGAAAAATAAAGGATATTTTAAAAAATATAACATTGACAATAGATGACAAAAAGTTTGTAGCTATAACTGGACCAAATGGTGGAGGTAAATCTACATTGGCGAAGATTATAGCAGGTATAGAGAAGCCTACAAGTGGCCAGATACTTTATAACGGTGTGGATATTACTGATATGAGTATCACAGACAGGGCAAAGATGGGCATAAGCTATGCTTTTCAGCAGCCTGTAAGATTTAAGGGCATAAAGGTAAAGGATCTTATAAAGTTGGCAGCAGGTGATAATATCAGTGTTGCTGGTGCTTGTGACTATCTGTCAGAGGTTGGACTCTGTGCGAGAGATTATATAAACAGAGATGTTGATGGAAGTCTGTCAGGCGGTGAGCTTAAGAGAATAGAGATAGCAACAATTATTGCTAGAAATACTGAATTATCAGTATTTGATGAGCCAGAGGCAGGTATAGATTTATGGAGCTTTAAGAATCTTATTAAAGTTTTTGAGAAAATGCATAAGGAAAATGAGAAATCGATTATTATCATTTCTCATCAGGAGCGTATCCTCAATATAGCAGATGAGATTATTGTAGTGGCAGCAGGTGAGCTTAAGTCACAGGGCACTAAGGATGAAATATTACCACAGGTGCTCAATGGAAATATGATGGAAGGCTGTAAATATTACAACGAGTAGGAGGAAACGCACATGGATCAGATTCAGAAGACTCTTTTGGAAGAGATAGCAGGCCTTCATGAAGTGCCAGCAGGTGCGTACAATATACGTGCTAATGGTGCTACAGCAGGCAGAAATACAACAGCAAATATAGATATAGTAACAAAGGAAGATAAGCAGGGTATAGATATAATCATTAAGCCAGGCACAAAGAATGAAAGTCTTCACATACCAGTAATCTTAAGTGAGAGCGGTATAACAGAGATGGTTTACAATGACTTTCATATTGGAGAGAATTGTGACGTAACTATCGTGGCAGGCTGTGGAATACACAATGGCGGTGATAAGAAATCACAGCATGACGGCATTCATACATTTTATGTAGGCAAAAATGCAAAGGTGAAATATGTAGAGAAGCACTACGGCAAGGGTGAGGGCACAGGTGAACGTGTTATGAATCCTACAACTGTAGTATATGTCGAGGAAAATGGTCATCTTGAAATGGAGACTGTTCAGATAAAAGGAGTGGATTCTACAGACAGAATAACCAAGGCTTATTTAAAGGATGGTGCGTCTATCGTTGTTAATGAGAAGCTTATGACACATGATAAGCAGTATGCCAAGACTACATTCGAGGTAGAGATGGATGGCGAGGGCTCAAGCGCACATGTGGTTTCTAGAGCGGTAGCTAAGGATGACTCGTATCAGGTATTTTTAGCTAAGATAAATGGAAATAATAGATGTGCAGGTCATTCGGAGTGTGACGCTATTATAATGGATAATGCCAAGATAAGTGCTATTCCAGAGATAACAGCAAATCATTTAGAGGCAGCTCTTATACATGAGGCGGCTATTGGTAAGATAGCAGGTGAACAGCTCATTAAATTGATGACATTGGGTCTGACAGAAGAAGAAGCTGAGGCGCATATTATTAATGGATTTTTAAAATAAATATTGATGTTAGAAAAACTTGTATCGAAGTATAAATTTGATGCAAGTTTTTTTGTATAAACTTATTTTAATGAAAAAACACAAAATATTTATATATTTGATAAGATATTGCTATATCTAAAAGTAATGTACAGGTTGAAAAAAGGCTTTTTTTATGTTATATTTTATATAAATCGGGTTTATTAATTAGTCGGAAGATTATAAAATAATTGCTAGAGGAGAAAAAAGATATGAGAACATGTGGAATTTTATTACCTGTTACAAGTCTTCCATCTGAGTATGGAATTGGATGTTTTGACGAAGAAGCTTACAAGTTTGTAGATATGCTTAAGGAAGCTGGACAGAAGTATTGGCAGGTATTGCCATTCGGTCACACAAGCTATGGTGATTCACCATACCAGTCATTTTCAACATTTGCTGGCAATCCTTACTTTGTATCTCTTAAGGAGTTCATAGAGAAGGGATATATCACAGCAGAGGAATGTGAGCAGGCAGAGATGGTTGGTCATCCAGAGTATGTTGATTATGGTAGAGTATACGGCGGAAGATACAACCTTTTAAAGAAGGCTTACAGAGCAAGCAACATTGCTGCTGACGGAGATTATCAGAGATTCGTATCAGAGAATGCTGATTGGCTTATTGATTACGCACTTTTCATGGCTGTAAAGGATGCTAACGGTGGAAACAGTTTTATTCAGTGGCCAGAAGATATTAGATTTAGAAGACCAGAGGCTGTAGAGAGATGTAAGGAAGAGTACAAGGAAGAAGTAGAGTTCTATTGCTTCATCCAGTATATGTTCTTCAAGCAGTGGGGCGCACTTAAGGCTTATGCAAATGAGAGAGGCGTTGAAATCGTTGGTGATATTCCAATCTACGTTGCATACGATAGTGCAGATGTATGGACACATCCAGAGTTATTCTACTTAGATGCAGAGCTTAATCCTGTAAAGGTTGCAGGTTGCCCACCAGATGCTTTCAGTGAGGATGGTCAGCTTTGGGGAAATCCACTTTACAAGTGGGATTACCACAAGGAGACAGGCTACAAGTGGTGGAAAGATAGAATAGCTGCTTGTAACAAGCTTTATAACATGATTCGTATCGACCACTTCAGAGGTTTCGATGAGTATTACACAATTCCATTCGGCGACACAACAGCTAGAAATGGTGAGTGGGTAAAGGGTCCTGGTATTGACCTTTTCGCTGAACTTAACAGAGAGTTCGGTGAGATGAACATTATCGCTGAGGATCTTGGATTTATAACAGATACAGTTAGAGAGCTCTTAGCTTATACAAAGTTCCCAGGCATGAAGGTTCTTCAGTTTGGTTGCTACGCTGATTCTGATAGTGAGTATCTTCCATATAACTACACAAACAATTGCGTAGTGTACACAGGTACACATGATAATGATACAGTTATGGGCTGGTTCAAGGAGTTAGACGAGGCAGGTAAGAACTTCACAAGAGAGTTCCTTATGTGCAATGACGATTCAAAGATAAATGAGGCTATGATTATCGCAGCTTTAGAGAGTGTTGCAGATCATTGTATTATCCCAGCTCAGGATTACTTAGGATTAGGTACAGAGGCACGTGTGAATATGCCATCTACAGTTGGTAACAACTGGAAGTGGAGATTGAGAAAGGATGCTTTCACACCAGAACTCGTAGCTAAGCTTGCTAAGTGGGCTAAGCTTTACGGACGTAATAACAACGTAAAATAAATACGCATTACAGAGGCTTGATTAACTTCAAGCCTCTTTTATAATTCTCATTATCCGAAGTTATATGAAATGCTCTTGGATTTTTATGCCTCATATGTGTTACAGTCCTCGACAACAGGCTATCTATACATATTTTTCTGTACTCGGTTCGAGAACGCATATTTCCCTAAGTGCTCTCTTGAAACAAGCCTATTTGCCCGTGATGCACTATAGGTCAGAACAACCTAGCCAAGGATGATTTGCATGGATGATTACAGCATTGCAGATTTTCGTGAAGTTTTCTTCGCCCCACCTCACAAATAATGCAGCCTGCCGAACCTGTTTGATGGAGCTTGCCCCTTTATAGGGCAAGCGACTGAGTTGTGCAGGCAGGCTACTTGTAATAAGCATTTTGTGAGGTGGGGCGAATGAAAATAGAAAATCGA
>JBGVKG010000006.1:0-17881 GCA_045123575.1 Lachnospiraceae bacterium | reverse complement strand
ATATGATAAAAAACGCTCCGCTAAGGGCTTAATCGTAGTCGCGAGCGACTGCGATTGATTTCGCACTGCGGCGGAGATGTAGATGTTGCTAAAGCAACCCGCCGCAGGCGGAGAATCTCGCAAGCGAGATTCTTTCTTGTCATAAAGATAAGATTGATGTGTTACTAGTAGTTGTTAGATTATGATTAGCTCAATAATAAATACGATACTACAACATGTCACCGCAACCTTAAATAAATCAAATCCTTTCCACGCTACAAGGATGCCTGCTATAAAAGCAATCAATCCTGAATAAATGCTACCTGTGGCATTGATAATGGCAGGGAAGGTCATTACTGATAGGGTTACATAGGGTACATAGTATAGAAATGACTGTATAAAGTTGTTTTTGATAGGTTTCTTTATAAGGGTCATAGGTAACACTCGTATGGCAAATGATACTAGAGCCATTATAAAAATATATATGTATGGATTTTCGAACATATAAACTCCTTTTATATGGTTATGATGAAAGTATTATTTTACTCAATATTGTCAGTATTCTTAGGGATATCGTCTCTTCTAGGGAATAATATGGCAGCCCCTGCAGATATAAGTACAGTGAGAATGATAGTTCTCGTGCCATCTGACATATCTTTCACAAAAGGGATATATGTAGCCACAAAGCTTGCTATAAAGCAAAATACTACAAGACCGCATACAACCTTATCCTTCTTGGCTTGCGGGATAATAACAGCTAAAAACATACCGTATAGGGCAACACTAAAGGCGCTTACTAAACGAAGCGGCAGCAGATTACCGGCCATAACACCTAGTGCAGTTCCCATAGACCAGAATGGAATGGTGGTAGTCATAGCACCATAAGTATAAAATGGATTGAGAAAACCTTCCTTGGCTATGGATATGGCGAAAACCTCATCGGTTATGTCAAACGCCATAAGGAGTCTGTGCTTTATGGAAGTCTTTGGTGACAAACGCTGACTTAAGGCGCAGCTCATAAGAAGATACCTAGCATTGGCTATAAATATAGCTATAGCCATCTCAAGATATGTTCCGCAGGCAGATATAATAGTAAAGCCTGCGTACTCACCTGCAGATGCATTACATAAAAAGCTGACCAGAAAGCCCTGAAAAGGTGTAAGTCCAGCCTTTTTCGCCATAATGCCAAGTGAGAAGGAAACAGCCAAGTATCCTAGTCCTATAGGTACACCGTCCTTCATACCATTTATGAAAGCAGTTCGATTGTGTGTATTTAAATGTGTGTGTTTATTTGTGTTCATAGTTTGCTCCTAACGAGGGTATAATAAAGGTCACGTTATATAGCGCAAAAAAAAGCACCTTCCTCGAGCTCGTCCGTCTCAAAAAAGATACTTCGTAGTGCGCGATCAGGGGCTCGAACCCTGGACACCCTGATTAAGAGTCAGGTGCTCTACCAACTGAGCTAATCGCGCTTATATTTGAAGCGTATCGGCTATTTCCTCAACGCAAGGAGTATTATATATGATGTAAAAAGAAAATGCAAGCACTTTTTTAAAAAAATTTCAAAAATTTTAAAAATTATTTTGGGAAAGTGCTCGAAAACCCAGTAAATACGCGAAAAAACGCGATTATAAAAATTTCAAAAAAACTTGTTTTTTTATCTTTTTGCGACTAATTTGTGTATTGGATTGCCCATTGAAGAGAATTTTTCTTCGTATTCGGTCATTACGTTACCCTCATTCATATCTGAGTGATGCAAGTCGAATGTGTGGGCAACTATTTCCCAACCAGCTTCAGGTATCTGCTCCAATGAGAAGTCGAAAAGAGGTCGGTTATCTGTTTTGAATTCTACTACACCATCTTTTTTCAATATATTATTGTATCTGGCAAAGAATTCCTTTGATGTGAGACGACGCTTAGCGTGTCTGTCCTTTGGCCATGGGTCAGAGAAGTTAAGATATATTCTAGCTATCTCTTCCTCTGAGAATACATCACATATATTTTCAGCATCCATGCGGATGAATACTAGATTGTCGATATCGATTTCACGTCTTTTTTCTATAGCACGTATAAGTACGCTAGAATATTTTTCTATACCTATATAGTTTATATTTGGATTAGCTATTGCTAGGTCTGTGATAAAACGACCCTTTCCCATACCTACTTCTATATATATAGGGTTATTATTTTCAAATACTTCATGCCATTTGCCTTTGTATTGTTCTGGCTCATTTACTGTGAATTCGCTTGAGGCGATAGCTTCTCTTGAGCCCTTTACATTTCTAAGTCTCATAATATGTAAATCCTTTCGTGTCAATGTATTTCTAAAATACCATAAGATAGATAGTTTAGTAAAGAAAAAAATAGGCCTTTTGGCTATAATAGACTTGACAAAAGCAATGGCTAAAATGATAATAAGAATATCTATACTATATGAGAAGGAATGACTATGATTGCAGATAAGATAAAGAGATTTGTGACAGCAATGATGGCTGTTGTATATATATGTACATCTTCGGGCGTTACTATGGCTAGCCAGGTTGATGATGGCGCTAATGCAGGTGAAAGCACGGAGGTTGATGGAAACGTTGGAAGTGAAGATGGTAGTATTACACCGGATAATAGTTGGGAAAATGCTATCAACACAGATTATGTAGAAGGTAGTGCTTCTTTAGCGGTGCCACCGGAGATAGTTGGAAAAGCAGCTATTCTTATGGATGCAGATACTGGAGCTATATTATATGCCAAGGATGCTTATAATACTATGTATCCAGCTAGTATTACCAAGATAATGACAGCATTACTTACCATAGAGAATTGTTCTCAGGAGGATATCGTAACTTATCCAGCAGAGTGTATTAATCAGCTGCCATATGATGCAAGTAGATATGGTGTGGTAGCAGGAGAGCAAGTAACAGTAAGAGATAGTTTGTATATGTTGCTTTTGCGTTCGGCAAATGAGGTAGCTATAGGTTTGGCTATGCATGTGGCTGGCAGTGAGGCGGCTTTCGGTGAGATGATGACAGAGCGAGCTAAGCAGGCAGGTGCTCTAAATACTCAGTTTACCAATGCTTCGGGTTTACATCAGGATACTCATTACACAACAGCATACGATATGGCTATGATAGCCAAGGATGCTATAAAGAATACGACATTTGCGCAGGTTTGGGGTAGTCCTACATATACTATATCCCCTACTAACAAGGTATCAAGAACTAACACTATATGGCATACACACCAAATGATTGTTAACACAAGAGCTAATTATTATAGTTATGCCAAGGCTGGAAAAACAGGATATACTGATGCAGCTGGTAGAACACTTATAACTTATGCATCAAAAAACGGTATGAATCTTATATGTGTTGTTATGAAGTCAACTACAGCTTCTATATGTAATGATACTAGAGCATTATTTGAGTATGGTTTTGATAATTTCAAAAAAATTAATGCTAAGGATGGCGAGGTACGATTTGGACAGGCCGGAGACAGCTTCTTTGTAAAGCATAAGGATTTGTTTGAATATTCAGGTATATTATTGGAAGTAGGTAGTGCCAATGTTACTATACCAAGCAATGCCGATTTATCGGATGTAGGATATTATCTTGAATATCCAGAAGATGGAGCAAGTAACATACTAAATATCAAATATTATATAGGTGACAATTACCTTGGAAAAACTTCATTATCCCTTAATAACAAGAAGGATACTACAGTAGGTTTGGTGCCTGATAAAAAGGAGCCTTCTGGAGAATATGTTACTGTGAAAGAGGATTTTCCTATAGATATTCGATATGTGGCAGCAGGCGTAGGTGTTGTACTTGTAATTGTGCTTATAATAGTTGTATTGAAGAAGACTAAGGAAAAGAGAAGAATAAAAAGAGAGAGAAGAAAACTTTTTAAGAATTCTAAATTACGTTTTAAATAGTGAAAAAAAGGTTCAAACCCAGTGTGATGGATTTGAACCTTTTTTGTTTTAGTCATTATCTTTGTTTAGTCGACGCTCACGTCTCTTTTTTCTGATGTCTAACTGACGTTGCTTTATAGCATCTGCACCTTCATTATCAGTAAGACTTAATATCTTTATGGCATATATTTTATCATCATCTGATTTTCTGAGTTTTATACGTCCTTTAATCCAACCGTGCTCAAAGCAACGTGATAAGCTAAAATATGTCTTTGAACCATCGGAGAACCAATGTATCTTTTTGCGTAATCGTTTGTCGCATTTTGGACATCTAGTTGTACGTATACGCTTATCTTCTAGGACATCCATCTTGCTATCAAATTCTCTTGATATATGCTTCATATACGTATCGTATATAACTATTATTTCATCCTTGTAGGAAGCGGGTTTTTGGAAACAATCAATAGAAAAGTTTTTTTCTAAGGCTTCTACAGATAAACCACGCATAATTAGGTATGTGTAATGGGCATCGCTTAAAGCTCTATGAAAAGGAATATCCTTCTCTATATGAAGGAACTCAGTCGCCCACTCGAGAGAACGCATAGTTTTTCCGTCTTCATACATACGGCTAAATATCTTCTGAATATCATAGAAGAAAACAGGTGTTTTAAATAGAGGGAATCCGTAAAACTTCATATTGCGCTGAAGCTCGGTGATGTCCATAGGTCCCCATGTGCAAAGCATATAGTCTTCGCCACACCATTCTATGAAATCGGAGAAAACTTCGTTGAAACTTCGACCATTGGCTAAAAGCTTTGAGTCTAAGTGGGTTATCTCCTTTATTTTGTAATGAAGTTGTTTATATATTTTAGGTTTTACAATCTCACAAAACTCAGAAATTATATTCATTTGGCTGTCTAGCTTTACAGCACCTATTTCTATAATCTCAAATGGAAGCTGTTTGTGTTCACGCTCTTTACCGTTTGGAGATTGATTCCACTCTAAATCTAATACAATATAATTCATATTAAGCACTATAAGCTGGCAAATAATGCAGCTATCTCCTCTTCGGTTAATTGCTTGTTAGGATTGTCATCAGTTGGCATTGTGAATGGGCTGACAGGTTCGTCATCTGTAATAGTATCTACCATTATATCGTCCATAGCTTCTTCGAGCTCAGGAGTCATTTCATCAGGTATAATCATATCTTCTAAAGCAACACTCGCTTCCATTTCAGCCATATTTATCTCATTTTCCATAGCGGCAAATGTGTCAGTATCAATTGGGGCAGGGCCGTCGTCTATCTGCTCTAACTCCATAGCAAGGTTGGCCATGTTCGGCATTTCTATATCTGATAAATCCAGTTCTGGAATATCGATAGTAGGAACATCATCAGTCGCATCCATAGTTAATGTGTCTACTTCAAAATCAAAGTTCTCTATGGACTCAGTTAGTTCAGGAACTACGATAGGTTCAGGAACTACAACAGGCTCAGGAGCTACAATAGGCTCAGAAACTACAATAGGTTCAGGAACTACAACAGGCTCAGGAACTATCACAGGAGTAGGCTGTATAACAGGAGCCGGTGCTGGAGTAGGAGTTACGTTTACAGCTTCACTTACATAGGCGCTTAAATCTTCCATAGATGCGTTACTCATAGCAGAAGCATTTAAAGCTTCCTTTACATTTCTCACCAAATCAGCATTAGCCTTAACTAGCTGATTAACTGTTATAGCGGACTGCACTTCCTTTGCTAGCTTAGCATTTGAGTTAGATAGCTGGTCGATAAGAGATGACATATCATCCTTACCAGCATTCTTGTCCTCTAATAGAGCCTGCTGAGATGATATCATCTTATTCATCATTATCTCCATAGCCTTGATGCTGCGAATCTGATTTGTCTCAGCATCTTTGGCGTTTTTCTTGGTAGCTATATATATAGCCTTTTGTGCCTTAAGCATCATATCATTTTGTTCATGTTTTGCAGCATCACTATCTGCCTTTGCCTTTAAGAGACTATCGATAGTTAAGTAGCCAGTGATAAGCATTATTACGCCTATACCCAATAACATAAAGTGATCTAGTGGATTAGTCATAATCCAGTAAAATTCAAAAAAGAATGCGGCTAAAAACGCCATAGCATAATAGGCTGTTCCATAATTTTTTCTATTATTATTTGATTTCTCCATTGTAAACCTCCAACACAAGCAATATATGGATAATCATATCATAAATACAGGCGATTTACAATTTTTATATGTTTTTTTTAAGGAAATTAGTTGATTTTTTATAAGAAAGGGTTTATTGTGAGAAACAGTGACTTATTATATGAGATTATGGCTACGGCAAAGGTGGCTATAATGGAAAGAGGAGTAGACATGCACAGATTTCTGCGCGCTATAGGATTTAGCGAGTATACTACGAAAAAGTCAATAGGTGAGCTGCTTAAAATGGCTGAGAATCCAGATGGCCAGTATGAGGTAATGATAGAGACGGGCGAGAAGATTGTTGAGCTTAGAAAGATGGCAGGCAAGGATATCGGCATTGCTTGGAATGGAACAAGTACAGGTGATGGTATGATGGATCTTGATTACTATTATCCGTATGTGTTAGGTCAGTATAATAATATTCATGAGGATGTAGCTGCGGAAAGAAGATACGCGCTCAACTCATTTTTAGGTTCATGTGAGGATTTGCGAGTGGGAGTGTCTATTATATTTCATGTGCAAAATCCTATGGATATAATGGAATATTATGTGAATAACAAGAAGCTTCCAAAGTATACATCGGTTATATTTAGTGCGCTGTCCTTAGGCGGAACGGTGTTGTTACCGATTAAGATGACTGCCAATGATGAAAAAAGAAAGAAACAGGCCCTTAAGCGTAGAACCAATCTCATCTCTGCAGCTAGACAGGGAGATGAGAATGCTATGGAGGCATTGACATTTGAGGATATGGATACCTATGCAAAGATATCAAAGCGTATCGTGAATGAGGATATATTTACTATTGTTGAATCGTCATTTATGCCTTATGGTTTAGAGAGTGATATGTATAGCGTTATAGCCGATATTGTGGCTGTTCAACCTGTTGAGAATAATGTAACAGGGGAGAAGATATATATTTTGACTCTTAATTATAATGATGTTCTTATTACATTAGCTATCAATGAAATGGATCTGCAGGGTGAGCCACTTGCAGGCAGACGTTTTAAGGGGAATATATGGCTTCAGGGAAGAATAATTCTTCCATCCAAAGCAAAATAATGGAAAAACTTAAATGTATATAAAAAATTAACCGTCAGACATCAATCTGACGGTTTTTACATAACACCGCTTGGGGGAATCGAACCCTCAACTAGCCCTTAGGAGGGGCTTGTTATATCCATTTAACTAAAGCGGCAAGCAAGAATAATAGTATCAAAATAATTAAAGCTAGTCAATATCTACGCCAAAAACTCCTGCAATACAGATTCGATAATATCTGATTCCTGAGGGTTGAGATTAAACTTTATAGATGCTACATTTGGAGTCGGAGCAGATTGCTTTGGCTCTTTTATATTGTCGATAGATTTCTCTGGCATATCAGATGATGGTAAGTCAGCCGTGTCAACATTAGCTTGTGCATATGATTTAAATGGGGCCTCTATATTACTACGATTAGGAACCAGTCTGTGCTTAAGTGTGTTATCCAGATAATCTATTGCAAGCTCCACAGTAAACATCATCTGTTTAGATGCAGAAAATCCACTTCTAAATATGTAAAAACAAAACGATGCTGCAAGCACACTTATCATACGGTGCATATCTATGTGGCCTCTAGTAAAGAGAGCTGTGGTAGATAAAAGAGCAAGGCAATATATAAAGCAAGACAATTTATCTATGGCTAATGGCAACCTAAATGGGCCCTCGGTACCGTATAGATACTTATATACAAAGCTTCTAGTATCTTCTAAAGCTATACCTAGTTTGGCACAATTGCTGTAGCGAAGTTTCATTGAGCGGAATATTTCTTTGTTGGTGTTATGCATATCAGTGGCAGATTTTTTGTAACTACCACAGATGATATAAGTAAATATTTGCATTGCAAAAGGCAATGCAATACATATATTAGTTGCGTAGTGTATTAGTGTATATATATCGATATTCATAAAATCCTCCGGACAATCATATATTGTAGGTGTTAAAATTTATTAACGAATATAGATAGATTAGTCATTATGAGGCTATGATTCAAGCAGATTTAATCGACAAAATTCGCATAGTGTGATATGCTTTACGAAGATGTAAAAGTTATATATATGAAAGGAAGGTACACTTTATGAAATATATACCAAGGGGCGTTTGCTCACAAGAGATACATGTAGAGGCAGAGAATGGTGTTATAACATCATGCAGATTTGTTGGAGGTTGTCATGGCAATACACAGGGTGTTTGTGCATTAGTAAAAGGAATGCCAGTAGCAGAGGCTATATCTAAGCTTGAGGGAATAGATTGCAGAGGAAGAGGCACATCATGTCCTGACCAGTTGGCTAAGGCGCTTAAATCACTTTTATAAATCGGAGGATTAAATATGGAAAAGATAGCAAGCTTTACTATTGACCATTTAAAGCTATTACCAGGTATATATGTATCAAGAAAGGACCATATAGGCTCAGAGGTTGTCACAACATTTGATATTCGTATGACTAGACCAAATTATGAGCCTGTTATGAATACGGCTGAGATGCATACAATAGAGCATCTGGCAGCCACATATCTTAGAAATCACAAGGAATTTGGACCTAAGATAGTATACTTTGGCCCTATGGGATGTCGTACAGGCTTTTATCTTCTGCTGGCAGGAGATTATCAGTCTAAGGATATAGTAGAACTTATAAGAGAGCTCTTTGTATTTATCAGAGATTTTGATGATGAAGTACCAGGTGCGTCTGCCAAGGATTGTGGAAACTATTTAGATATGAATCTTCCTATGGCTAATTATCTTGCAGATAAGTTCCTTAAAGGAGTGCTAGATAATATAAGTGATGAGAGACTGATATATCCAGAGTAATGTTAAGCATTACTAAACGAAAAAAGCGTGGATATATAACGGATTGATAATAGATGAGTGATAGAAAGGAAACACATATGATAGGAATAATCGGTGCAATGGATGAGGAAGTAAATAAGCTTAAAGAGGTATTAGATAATGTAACTACTGAGACAGTTGCGGCTATGAACTTTGTTAAGGGAACTTATGCTGGCAAAGATGTAGTAATAGTTCGTTCTGGAATAGGCAAGGTTAATGCAGGTATATGTACACAGATATTAGCTGACAGATACAACGTATCTGCGATTATCAATACAGGTATAGCAGGTTCATTAAAGAATGAGATCAATATAGGAGATATAGTGTTGTCTGTGGATGCTATTCAGCATGATGTGGAAGCTGTTGCATTTGGATATGCGCCAGGAGTTATCCCACGTATGGAGACATCTACATTTACAGGAGATAGCAAGCTCATAGAGATAGCTAAGGAGGCTTGCAAAGAGGCATGTCCAGAGATAGGAGTACATGAGGGCAGAGTCCTTACAGGCGATCAGTTTATATCTGACAAGGCTGTTAAGAATAGACTTATAGAGCAGTTCGACGGTTCATGTTGTGAGATGGAGGGAGCTGCCATAGCACAGGCTGCGTATCTTAACAATATTCCATTTATCATTATCAGAGCCATCTCTGATAAGGCTGATGATTCTGCCAATATGGATTACCCAACATTTGAAGCTATGGCAATAGACAACTCAGTGAAGCTTATGAAGTGCATGTTAGCTAAGATATAGGTGGCCAAAATTTCCAAGAAATTTTGCTAGATAACTTAGAATAAGAAAAAAATAAAGGAGCCAGACCAAGATTTTGTAAAAAATCTTGGCAAATACTATGAACTACAAATTTTTAGCCCTAGATATAGATGGAACAGTTACAAATTCCAAAAAGGAGATTACACCGGCTGTTAAGGCGGAGATAAATAGATTACAGGAGGCTGGTATACCAGTGGCTCTTGTGTCAGGACGTCCGGCACCGGGTATTAAGCATGTGGCAACGGAGCTTGATTTCCATAAGTATGATTGCTATGTTATGGCATTTAACGGAGGCAAGGTTATTAACTCGAGAACTGGAGAGGTTATGTCCAACCAGACTATTCCTCTAGATATAGCTCATGAGGTATGCCGTGTTGCATTGGAGTATGAGGTAGGTGTAGTCACATATAATGGTGATGAGATAGTATCCACACGACCAGACAATAAATATACTCAGTTAGAAGGCAGTATCACAAAGATGCCTGTTCGTGGTGTAGATGATATGGTTGCTGAGCTTACTTATGAGCCGGACAAGTTCCTGTATGTGGGAGAGCCAGAGTATCTAGAGTCAATATTGCCAGAGATGCAAGAGCGTTTCGCAGGCAGATTAAATATTTTCCGCTCAGAGCCATTCTTTATGGAGATAGTACCTATGGGCATAGACAAGGCAAAGTCCCTTGACAGATTGCTGAAACAGCTAGGCTTAACATCAGCAGAGCTTGTAGCCTGTGGCGACGGCTTTAATGATGTGAGCATGGTAGACTACGCAGGAATGGGTGTGGCTATGGATAATGCCTGCGCAGAGACGAAGGCAGTGGCAAACTTTATAGCACCATCTTGCGATGAAGACGGAGTGGCAGTGGCAGTAAGGAAGTTTTTTGGATAGAAAAGTAAATGAAACAAAAATGTAACATAAAAACACATATAAATGGTTTCATTTTCCAAATTAGTGTGTTATAATCCAAAATGTTCGAGTAAATAACATAAAATCACTTTATATTATATTAAAAATAAGTTAGGAGAGTGCAACATATGTCAAAGGTAACATTTGATTACAGCAAGGCGTCATCATTCATTACAAAGAACGAGATGGCTATTATGGAGAAGCTTGCAGCAGATGCAAAGGAAACATTAGTTTCTAAGACAGGTGCAGGTAATGATTTCTTAGGTTGGATTGACCTTCCAGTTGATTATGATAAGGAAGAGTTTGACAGAATCAAGAAGGCAGCTAAGAAGATTCAGGAGGATTCAGAGGTTCTTCTTGTAATTGGTATCGGTGGTTCATACCTTGGTGCTAGAGCAGCTATTGAGTTCCTTCGTCACAACTTCTACAATATGGTAGATAAGTCAGTTCGTAAGACACCAGAGATTTACTATGTAGGTAACTCTATTTCTAGTACATATATTGCACATCTTAAGGATGTTATCGGTGATAGAGATTTCTCTATTAATATGATATCTAAGTCTGGTACAACAACAGAGCCAGCTATCGCATTCCGAGTATTCAAGAAGATGCTTGAGGAAAAGTATGGTAAGGAAGCAGCAGCTAAGAGAATCTACGCTACAACAGATAAGGCTAGAGGAGCTTTGAAGAACCTTGCTAATGAAGAGGGATACGAGAGTTTTGTAGTTCCAGATGATGTAGGTGGACGTTTCTCAGTTCTTACAGCAGTTGGTCTTCTTCCAATCGCTGTAAGTGGTGCTGATATAGATAAGCTTATGGAAGGTGCTGCATCAGGTAGAAAGAGAGCTTTAGAGGCTCCATTTGCAGAGAATGATGCTATGCAGTATGCAGCAGTTAGAAATATCCTTCTTAGAAAAGGCAAGAGCGTTGAGATAGTAGCAAACTACGAGCCAAGCCTTCACTATGTATCAGAGTGGTGGAAGCAGCTTTACGGCGAGAGCGAAGGTAAGGATCAGAAGGGTATCTTCCCAGCAGCAGTAGACCTTACAACAGACCTTCACTCAATGGGTCAGTTTATCCAGGACGGCGCTAGAATTATGTTTGAGACAGTTATCAACATTGAGAAGTCTCAGTGCGAGATAGTTCTTGAGGAGGAGCCAGTTGATTTAGATGGTCTTAACTACCTTGCAGGAAAGACTGTTGATTTCATCAACAAGAGTGCTATGAACGGAACAATCCTTGCTCATACAGACGGACAGGTTCCAAACCTTATGGTAAATGTACCAGAGCAGAACGAGTTCTACTTAGGTGAATTATTCTATATGTTCGAGTTTGCTTGTGGTGTATCAGGTTACTTACTTGGTGTTAATCCATTTGATCAGCCAGGTGTAGAGAGCTACAAGAAGAACATGTTTGCCCTTCTTGGTAAGCCAGGTTTTGAGGCTGAGAGAGAAGCATTATTAAAGAGATTATAGACCAGAATTTCGGAGAAATTCTGCTGAAAAGTGTAAATAAGTAGAAAACTGATAAAGGTCAGAGCAGATTTTTGTTAAAAAATCTGCAAATGCTAGCCAAAATAACTGCTACGTATTCAAGTGAAAACCTTGAATGTGTAGCAGTTTTATTGTATTATAAAATATATAGAAGAAAAGAGTTTGGAAGAGAAGGAAAAAGAATGTTTCGTATATGGGCAAAAGAGTGGAAGGACACTCATCTTATAAAGGATACGGTTATATGTAATGATGATGAATCTATGAGCCGTACAGCGAAGGTATTTGATGCTGTAGATAAGATATGTATAGAGTTTGATTTAAGTAAGCCTATCTGGTTGGACAATAATATATCTGAGTTTAAGAGGATGGACAAGACTAGATTTGGCAAAGACAATTTTATAGATGATATAGAGTTTGATTATTTAGAAATACACGTTATTGAAGAGTGACCAAAATCGCTTGCGATTTTGCTGAAAAATGGTTTACAACAAGGAGGAAGTTATGGAAGGACAAAATATTTTATATGGTTCAATTGAAGATTTAAAAAATGTTCGTGGAATGATAGATGCTCGTGGAAAGGTAAGAAACGAGATAACATCATTAACTACTCAGAAGACAAATCTTGAGAAAGACTTGAAAGCTGAAGAAAAGCAGATGGCTGACAATATAGATACAACTGTGAAAAAGAGAAGAGATCAGGTTGTAGTGAATTTCGACAAGGAGATTAATAATTCTCAGGATAAGCTTAAGAAGGTTCGAGCACAGAGAGGCAAGGAGAAGGATAAGAAGGTAGCAGCTCGTATAAAAGATGAGACAAGCGATCTTGTAGTGGAGAACAAAAATGTCCATGAAGAGATACGTACATTCTTTAAGCAGAAGGGTATGCCTACACTTTGTGATTCAGAGTTATTTTATACATTATATTTTCCAAGCTCTCCAAAGCAATTCGGCATATTGGCGTTGGCTATGCTTCTCGGTTTCATAGGTATGCCTTGGCTTGTGACTACACTTGTTAAGGGACATTGGTTTGTAGAGATTTTATTGACTATAGTATTGATAGTGCTAGTAGGGGCTTTGTATCTACTTGGTTACAATTATACTCATGTACGTCACAAGGATGCATTTATAGAGATGAAGCCTAAGCGTGGTATTATTAGGAAAAATCTTGCAAAGATTAGACGTACAAAAAAGTCTATTAAGAAGGATAAGGATGAAGAACAGTATGGTCTCCATGAGTATGATGATGATATTCAGGAGCTCGAGCAACTTATAAGTGATGTTGTTTCTAAGAAGAATGATGCTCTAACAGAGTTTGAGAAAACTATAAAGCCAGATATTGTGGAGGAAATCACAAGTCGTGATATGCCAAAGATCGAGAAGATAAAAAAGAATATCGCAGAGGTGTCTTTGAAACTTAAAGAACTGGAGCAGAAGCAAAAGGATATGTCTATCAATCTTTCGACTAGTTACGGCACATATCTTGGTGAAGAAAATATGACAACAGAGCGTATAGATATGCTCATTAGCCTTATAGATAGAGGAGAAGCAGATAACATCGGCTCTGCGGTTAATATTTTAAAGAATGCATCCAAGAAGTAAAGGTCACATTCTATCGAAATTAATACATAAAAATATAAATATCTTTTCAGAATACGACAGTATTCTCATTTAAGAAGTGATAATGTAAATCAGGCGGACAAGCTCCGTCTGATTTTTTCATATTTATATTTATTAGTGAGGGGAGAAACTATGATAGAGACTATTTACAGAAATGACAGGGATGAAAAGGGAGGCCCAGATATTAACATTAGGTTGCCTAAGAATATAAAACAGATAGGTCAAAGCGATAACAACGCTAGTTGCCAAATATATATAGAAGAAAATGTTATTTCTTTTATAAAGCAACCTACAGATGATGAGGGCAAATTGAAATATGGAGTTTTACTTGGAGATATTAAGAAAGGCAACGGATATACATACATATTTATCAACGGTCTTATAGAGGTAGAAGAGGTATTAGAGCACAGTATTATATTTGGGGATGAAGTGTGGACAAGCATCTATGACAATATGAAGAGATACTACAGGGAGGGTATGGTTGTAGGATGGTATTGTGTGGATGATAATGGCAATGTAGATATGCAAACTATGAGGAAGATTCATCTTGATCATTTTGCAGGAAATTATAGAGTCCTTTTAAATGTGGACAGGCAGGAAGACGATGAGGCGTTCTATATATATGAAGGAAACGGACTAAAAAGACAGTCCTGTTATCATGTTTATTTTGATAAATCGGAGGCATTTGAAGATTATTTGTTTGCTACTGGAGGCTTAGAAAGGGAGATAGTTATGAAGGAACAGCGAAGTGAGAAAGGGAAATATGGCATAGCGTTGAATAATACAATAGGAAGAAAAGAAGAAAATGCGAAAGAGAATGTTAAGGAGCCTGTGAAAATGAATATAAGTAAAGTAGCGTCTTGGGGAGCTATATTAGCATTGACAGGAGTATTGGCTGCTATGGGGCTTAATGGTGATTTGGATGCTTTGGGACTGGGAATAAAAGGCCTAACAGATAATGTTATAAATGGAGAGAAGGATGATAATATGGAAAATATCATTCCTATCAATGGAAGTCCTTCTAATACACAAAATAATATCCCTACATCTGATATAGGTGTAGTATCCACTGAAAATGGTGAAACGACTAGTCAGGAAGAGTCAACTGATAATACAGATAAAGAGGATGAAACTAGTACCAATCCAACAGAAGATACTTCCAAAGTCTCGGAAAAAGATACTACGGAAAAGCCGTCTGTAAATAAAGAGGAAGAGACTACTTTAAATAAAGAAGAACCAACAACCGATAGTCAGGAAACCAATCTTGATGGAGGTAATGTAAAGTATAAAACATATGTAATAAAAAAGGGCGATACATTATATAGTCTGGCATTGGAGTTTTATAACGACCCGTCAAAGGTAGAGGAGATTGTAGATATTAATGATTTAAAGAATGGAAATCATATAGAGGAGGGGCAAAAGATTTTTCTTCCATAAATGGATGCGATATGGTATGCTAGTACAGAACATAAATATAATCAGATGAGGAAAGCATAGCGATGCCTGATAGAAGAAGATTTATAAGAGAAGTAAATATAGAAGAAACGGGTGAAGAGGCAGACGAAAATGTTCTCGAACGTAAGCTTAAACGTCATAAGCGGGCTAAGGTCACAAGAGTGGTGGCAGTTCTAGCTATAATGATTGCGGTAGCATTAGGGTATTTCATGTATCTACAAAATAGAACATTTACCGACATTGATGTGATAGGTAGTGTGGATATTATGGATGGATATAATTGCCGTTATTATGAATTTGGCGACTATATGCTTAAGTTTAGTGAGGATGGACTAGCTTACTTAAACGGTGATAAGACTCATTGGAATCAAGCGTTTGAGATGCAAGAGCCAGTTATAGATATATGTGGTGATTATGTTGCCATAGCAGAACAGATGAACAATGTAGTCTATATAGCCAATACTAAAGAACTAAAGGGTAGAATAGAGACAGAGTATCCTATTATGGACATTGATGTATCGAATAATGGTACAGTGGCAGTTATATCGGGTGATCAGTCAGAGGTTAGTCACATAGAAGTCATTGCTAAAGATGGCACAAAGATAGCCATAGGACAAACTGTTCTCTCGGGACAAGGTTGTCCAGTAGATTTATCAATATCCCAAGATGGAACCAAATTAGCCGTATCTTATTTATATGTAGGAAGTGGTGTTATACAGTCTAAGGTAGTCTTCTACAATTACTCTGAGGTAGGCAAGAATGAAGTGGACCGTTTTATGGGAGGATTTGACTACGATAAAACTTTGATGACAAAAGTAGAATTCTTAGATAACAATACAGTGGCTGTCTTTGGAGATGACAAGGTTGCATTGTATTCTATGAAACAAAAACCATCTTTAATAGCAGAGCTAGATATAGAAGAAGAGATTCAAAGTATATTTTATAATGATAAATATATAGGCTTAGTAGTCGATAATAATTTGGAAAATCCTTATAGAATGGTTATCTATAATGTGAATGGTAGTAAAGTTAGTGATACAGAGTTTAATCTTTCTTATACAGGTGTAAAGATAAGTAAAAAAAGCGTAGTTATATATAACGATACTACTATGAAGGTATATAATATAAATGGCAAATTACGATACGAGGGAACTATAGAGGAGGGTATTTCTTCTATAATAACTAAGGATGATGATTACACGTATTTTGTAGTAGGCCCATCTACTATTAAAAATATAAAACTAAAGTAACTAAGGAGGACGAAATGGATTACTTAATATTAATTATTGTTTTAGCAATAATAGGTTTATCAGCTTTCTACGGATATAAGAAAGGAATGGTAAGAATACTGCTTTCAATGGTAGCATTATTAGTTACATTTGTAATAGCAGCTATTTTAACAGTTCCTGTCAGTGGCATATTGAAGGCTGTTACACCAATCGATGAAGGTATAGCTGATTCAGTTAGCAAGCTGGTTGAAGAAAATGAAGTAGTTAACGCAGAGGCTATTGGGAACTTAAACCTTCCAGAACAGATAGAGAAGGTATTAGTAAAAGGTGCAGAGGCAGCAGCAGATGGTTTTAATGAATATATTGTAACAACAGTAACAGACTTGTTGGTAAAGGCTATAACATTCTTTGCATTAATAATAATAGTATATATTGTAGTAAGAATAATAATCAACATTTTAGATTTTATAGCGAAGCTTCCTATTATCAATACATTCAATAAAGGTGGCGGATTACTAATAGGATTGGCACAGGGCTTATTGATAGTATGGATTGGCTTCTTAATAGTAACAGCATTTGCTAACGAGCCTTGGGCACAGGAGACATTAGCGCAGATTAACGCAAATGAATTACTTACTTTCTTATATAACAATAATTTAATAACAACACTTATAGCAAACTTAATATAGAATAAAAAATATTAGTTAAAAGCTATATAATAATTAGCCGACCTACATAGGTCAGACCTAAAATCTGATTATGGTAGGTCGGTTTTATCATTGTAACAGGTATAACCTTAAAAATATTTTAATAAGGGTATGACAATATATTGGGTAATAAATATTAGGAAATCGCAAGATATTGGAATCGAAAAAAATGTTTGAAAAATATCGAAAAAAGCTGTTGACTTTATTATTTTTATGATGTATTATAAGCAAGCTGTCGCTTGAGAGACCTGCATAACTAAGCAAAGGGCTTACGGCTTATGAGGTAAAAAAGAACAGCAAAAAAAGTTTAAAAAAGTTGTTGACAAAATGAAAACAACATGATAAACTATCCAAGCTGTCGCTCCGATAGAGAACGACACAGAACAGAACTTTGATAATTGAATGATAAACCATCCCTGAAAATTTCTTACAAATTTTCAGACCAGTCGAAAGATTGGTGTTTTATTACGAACAGTAATGACCGAAAGGTCAACGGATTAAAATAGCTAACGTTATTTTGATTCAGAATTAAACTTTTAACGAGAGTTTGATCCTGGCTCAGGATGAACGCTGGCGGCGTGCTTAACACATGCAAGTCGAACGAAGTGCTTTAGAACAATCCCTTCGGGGTGCGTTCTAAAGTATCTTAGTGGCGGACGGGTGAGTAACGCGTGGGTAACCTGCCTCATGCAGGGGGATAACAGTTAGAAATGACTGCTAATACCGCATAAGCGCACAGTATCGCATGAT
>JBGVKG010000005.1:0-75979 GCA_045123575.1 Lachnospiraceae bacterium | reverse complement strand
CGATATTTACAATATGCTTGATACAGAAGGAATATTTATTTTTTCACAAGAGAATCCGTTATGCACTTGCCATTCCGGAGGAAACAGATGGACAAGAGACGAGCAAGGCAATAAGATACATCTTAATCTTTCGGATTATGGTATCGAGGGAGAAAGAGAGTCAGTTTGGTTTGTTGATAATGTAAAAAAATACCATAGAACTTTCTCGACAATCATAAACACGTTAATCAATGCCGGATTTTCATTAGAGAGAATGATTGAACCATTACCAACAGATGAAATACTTGAACAATATCCGGATTACAAGGATTTGTTTCATAAGCCGGACTTTTTATTACTAAGAGTAAAGAAATGAAAATCTTCATAATTGGGAATTATCAGCTGTGAACCTAAGCGATTGATAAGTTGAAATATAAGGGAAAGATAGTATAATTATATATAGTGATTTGTTTGTTAGTTAGTTAGGAGGTATTGATATATGGCAGATATGTAGCGCAGCATTACTATGAGAAAAATAATTTTACCCGTGAGGGTGTAACAAGGAGTTATTATAAACTCTGATTTGTACTTAGAAAAGATACTTGTCATTTTCGACGAGTATCTTTTTTATTTTAAAAAATATTGACAACTCAATAGAGGCATGCTAATGTAGTTGTACAAATTGAACAACGCATTATGGTGATCGTTTTACAAGGAGGATATTATGGAAAATTTGCGTAGAAGTCTTGAGGGTTTGGGTTTTTCTACATTGGAAGTAAATATATATCTTATACTCTTAGATAATGGTGCAATGTCACCTTATCAGATTGCTAAAAATGTAGATATTTCCAGGTCATCCATTTACAATGCTTTAGAGCATATGTTGAATAAGGGTATGGTTGAGGTTATTCCGGAAGATACAGTTATGTATGTCGCTAAAGAACCGGAGGTGTTACTGAATAAAGTTGAATTAGATTATAAGAAGAATATATCCGGTGCGAAAGATGGACTTAAGAACTATCTTGAAACCAGATATGAGGATAAGATTGCCGTTATCAAAGGGTATGATAACATTATCTGTAAAGTGAAGAATATTATAGATAATGCGAATGAAGAAGTATTTATTAATACTAATATTGAGCTGGATGTTTTTGAGGATGAATTTAGACAAGCTGTAGAGAGAAATGTAAGAATTATAGTATTTTCATTTGTAACAACCCACTCTGCAATTCGAGAGGTTGAAGTTTATTCTCATGATAGAGAAAGAACAGCGAATAATAGTGATAGCAGAATAATGATAGTAGCAGATGAAAATCTTGTATTGATAGCGGATGCGGACAATGCAAGAGGAAATTGGAGCGGAACAGTAACCAATAATAAGCTTATGAAAGATGTCATTAGAGAGCATATCCATAATGATATTTATATGCTCAAGCTTCGAGATATATATGGAAGAGAAATGTATGAAAAGGTACATATAAACACTATTCAGGAAACTAAAAAATTCTAAGAACGCAAAATTTAGAAAAGAGGTAATGTATCATGAATAAAATACTTGTATCAGGACTTATTAACACAGAAACTACAGTTAAGATAAAACAGTTCCCTATTGAATATTTCCCAATTGATTATCCTTTCTTTGGTGTAAATACCAGAGTTTCAGGTGTAGCATATAATCTGGTTAAGGCTTTAAAAAGTCTGGGTGATGACGTGTCATTGGTATCAATGACAGGTGATGATTTTAGTGCTGATTATATTAAATCAGAGGTTGGAAAAATAGGCGTAGATACAAAATACATAAACAGTATATTAAAAGCTACACCTAATTCTGTAGTACTTTATGATGGTGATGGTAAACGTCAGATTTATTGTGATTTAAAGGATGTGCAGGACGTAAAATGTGATTTTGATGAAGAATTATATACTGAAAGTGATGTTATAATAGCATGTAACACTAATTTTAATAGGGAGTTATTGAAAAAAGCCAAAGCAGCAGGAAAAGTAATTGCTACCGATGTGCATGTATTAGGAGATATTGAGGACGAATATAATCAGGATTTTATGCAGTATGCTAATATCCTTTTCTTGAGTGATGAAAATATAAAGACGGATTATAGAAAGTTTTTATTATCAATAGAAGAAAAGTTTGGCAACGACATAATTGTACTTGGAATGGGAAATAAGGGTGCACTTATGTATGTAAAAGAAGAAAATGAATTTTATGAACTTCCGGCAGTTGATGTAAATGAAGTAGTGAATACAGTAGGGGCAGGAGATGCACTTTTTAGCGCATTCATCCATTTTTATGCAAAGGGATTAAAGCCTATAGATTGTCTTAAGAGAGCAGAGGTATTTGCGGCTTATAAGATAGGCTTCGATGGGGCATCTGTTGGATTTACTGATGAGGAAACAGTAGAAAAGTTTACGAAGAAGAGTTGTTTTTAATGTGAAATATTTATAACTTTACTATTGACATAAGATTGTTATTATATAAAGATAAAACTTTGTATACAAAATTTACTACAGTCTACAGAGTTTTAAGTATCCCCGAAAAACGTTACGGTGAACCGTATCATAAATAAATATGATACGGTTTTTTACAGAGGAAGTACTTTAAGTAGAGGGAGATAAAAAAAGAGTACACAGAGTAAAGACTTAAGTGGACTACGCAGAGGAATTGAAAAATTGAGGTAAAAGTTGTATATTATATGAAGTACTGAAAAAGATATCAGTTCGATAAACTTGAATTTATCGCGCTCAAGGAAAAAGGAAGCGGCTGCGTAGCAGACATTTACTTTTTCTGGCGCGATACCGACAAAATCAAAAGTGCGAAGCACGACAGACACGAAGTGGCTGGATTTTGGAGGTGTAAGAAGTAGAAAAACTTGAATTTGACGAGGTGAGTATACAATATGAAGATTCATAATGCACAATATAAAATTGATGATAACAGTATTTTGAACTACTATGAGGTTGGAAACGCAAAAAACAAATTATTGCTGCTTCATGCGCAGGGGACAAACTCTTGTAGCTTTGATAATGTTATTACAAAACTTGCAAGGTACTACCATGTGTACATGGTAGATTATTACGGACACGGAAAGAGTTCTCGGAATCCAGAAAAATACAATTTGGTCAGTATTGGCAACGACATCATGGACTTTATTGAAAATGTGATTTGCGATTCTGTTGCCGTGCTGGGGCATTCGTCGGGTGGACTGATTGCAGCGTACATAGCAGCACACTCTCCTAGATGCAACAAACTAATATTGGAAGACCCTCCGTTCTTTTCAAGCTGGGGCGAAAGAAGATATAACACATACAATTACAAGGATTTATCCTCTGTTTGCCATGATTTTCTTTTACAGGATGAGGAAAAGGATTTTGTTTATTATTATTTCAAGAATCAGTATTGCTGGAATTTCTTTCCTGATGAATCCAGAGAAACTGTCAGAGAAAAATTGAGTGGTTTCGCATTGAAATACCGAACCAAACATCCTGACAAAAATCTGAAAGTTCTGTTTTGGCCTAAAAAGTTTTTAGAAGGCTTTAATGGTCTGCAATATTATGACCCTCATTTTGGAGAGGCCTTTTATAATGATTCATTCAATGATACAGTTGATTACAATGAACTTCTTTCCAGAATTAAATGTACTACGCTGTTTATGAAAGCAAAGACAACGATTGGTGAGAATGATTTGTTGCAAGGTGCATTGTCTGATGAAGATTTGCAGAGAGTCAACGCCTTAATTGAAAATATGAAAATCAAGCAATTTGATTGCGGGCATGGTATTCATACAGAAAAGGCAAAACAGTTTGTGGAAGCAATAATTTCAATTTTGCGAACAGATAAAAAATTGAAGTTGTAGGTAGATATTTGTGAAGAAAGATTACGTATATCATGGTAATCTAGTAAAAGTAAAGAAGTTAATACCGAATCAAGCATGTGATATTGAATATAAAGAAGGATGTCAATATACGCTGGTTTTGGAGAAGAAAGGAAATAAAGCTGATATGGTTGTTGATGTGAATAGATTATTTGAGGAACTGGGAAGTCTTTCTCAGGTGGAGGCGATTGCACTTGGTGGTTCAAGAGCAACGGGAAGAAACGATGAGAAATCAGACTATGATGTGTATGTGTATATATCGGACGTAATTGATGAAAATGAACGTAGAAGCATTTTAGAGAAATATTGCGGATATATGGAAATTGGGAATTCTTTTTGGGAATTGGAAGATGATGTTACCTTAAACGATGGAATTGATATGGATATCATATATAGGAATATGGATGACTTCGAAAAAACGGTGGCTTCCGTCGTGACAGAGTGCACGCCATGGAATGGATATACCACATGTATGTGGCACAATCTTATTACTTCTAAAATTGTGTTGGATAAAAAAGGAAAGCTAACATCGATGCAGGAAAAATATCGAATTCCGTATCCGAAGAAATTAAAGGAAAACATTATTTCCAACAATTTGAAACTACTTAGCGGGATGCTTCCGTCCTTTGATATGCAGATAAAGAAAGCAGAAAACAGAGGCGACTTGGTTAGTGTGAATCATAGGGTTACAGAATTTTTGGCAAGTTACTTTGACATCATTTTTGCATTAAACGAGATGACGCATCCGGGAGAAAAAAGAATGCAAAGCATTTGTTCTGAGGAATGTAGTATTTTACCGGGTAACTTTAATGAAAATTTAAAGAGACTTTTTGACGGAATGTTTTGTGAAAATATCTCGCCGGTAATAAATGAAATGGTAGTCGAGTTAAGGAACGTTTGCTTGCGAACCTGTCCGCAAGGCTCTAATCGATAAACTTGAATTTGAAGGGATGATTGAGAATGAGCAGAACTTAATTGTTGAAGGTTGCTATATTCCGTTTGATTGACGAAATGATTTTGATACCAAGCTCCTTGACGATATCAGATATTATTGTCTTATAATGAGCGAAGGATATATAAGAAATCATTTTTCTGATATAAAGAAATATGCAAATACTATCGAAAATCGTTTAGACGATGCGTGGTGTACTATGGAAAGTGTTTTGAAAGATAATGCAGAAATGTTGGCTCTTGCACAAAAGTATAATGTGAATTATATACTCATCGATGATAAATACGAAATCAGCATTGACTTGCAAGGTTAAAAATATGTATTATTATCTTTGTGTGTTCAAGCTTTGTGAAAACTTGAAAGTAAGATACGGATTTATGTAAAGGAAAAAAGGAGGCTTTTATGGAAAGAAAAATAGTATTAAAAGAAGATATAGTTGCGGCATTAAAGCAACTTGGGGTAGATAAGGGACAAAACATTATGGTACATACATCGCTTAGCAGCCTTGGGTTTGTATGCGGTGGAGCGCAAGTTGTTATTGAAGCATTGTTAGAATGTGTGGGGGACGAAGGTACTATAATGATGCCTACGCAATCATGGAAAAATCTCGACCCTTCTACGGGTGTGCATTGGGAGGAGCCTGAAGAATGGTGGCAGGTAATTCGTGACAATTGGCCAGCATATCATAAGGATATAACACCAACAAACACGATGGGAGCAGTGGCAGAGATGTTCAGAAGCTGGCCAGGAAGCCTTCGAAGCGAACATCCAGCGCGTTCTGTTGCAGCGAATGGCAGATATGCAGAGTATCTTACCAAAGACCACGATTTATCAAATATTTTTGGAGAAGGTTCTCCGATTGCAAAACTATATGAGCTGGATGGCTATGTTCTTTTGATAGGTGTTGGTTACGATAAAAATACATCAATACATCTTGCTGATGTTAGAGCCGAATATTCAGGAAAACATAACTGCACAGAGTACAGTGCAATTATGGAAAACGGAAAACGTGTTTGGAAGGCTTATGAAACCTTATTTGTGGATGGCGAGGATTTTGAAAAAATTGGTAGAGCCTTTGAGGATAATTGCTCTGTGAAAAAGCAATCATTGGGAAATGCAACAATTACGTTTATGAAGCAAAGAGAGCTAGTAGATTTTGCTGTAAAGTGGATAGAAAGTAATAGATGAATGGCTGGCTAAGGGAGATATTATTATGGATAAAAGGAAGGTCATTGCATATATAGGCATAACATTTGCAATCACATGGATGTGTTGGTGGGGATTAGCACTGCTGACAAATTATAATATCGTAGATTCTTCTCAAGGTATTTTTACGCTTATTCATCTGATAGGTGGATTTGGTCCGACTATTGCTACAATTATGATATTGCCAAATAAATCGTTAAGGTCAGTGCGTGACTTTATATTTGGTGGTAAAAAGGGCTCAATTTGGTACTTGCTATTATTTTGTGCGATGCAGGGGATAATTATAGGATGCTCATCGATGGAAAGCAATCCTGATATTCCGTGGTATACTACACCGATTATTTTGTTGACTGCAACATTTCTTGGTGGTGGCAACGAGGAGTTGGGGTGGCGTGGTATTATGCAACCAGAGCTTGAAAGGAAATTTTCATTTCCGATTGCAACTTTGATTACTGGGTGTGTATGGATGCTTTGGCATGTTCCTTTGTGGTTTGTAGTTGGTTCTTCCCAGCAAAATATGAATTATATACACTATGCCATTTACGGTTTGATTTTAAGCGTTTGGCTTGCAACAATTCGTAAGAAAACAAAAAGCATCTTTTCTTGTTGTGCATTCCATGGTTTTTCCAATATGATGATATCATTTTTTATGATAAAAATTAATTGGATTCTTATTCTGGGTTTAGTGGCGTCAGTGGTATTTACTATATGGTTTTACTATAAGAGTGAAAAGACTATAGATGAACTTTAGGTATGGAGGTTAATATGTGGCGGCCAAGGACAGATGGTGTGGGGCGTTACATTATGTAGAAGATGAGCCTTATTTGAAGTTCCTAAGGCAACAGAATTGGCGTTGAAGCTTTATGAGGAACGATATTTTCATAAATGTATGGAACAAAATATGCCGTATTCAGAAGTGTATGATAGTATATGTAAAATGCAGGGATATTAGTTTTTATGGTATCAAAATAGGAATTTGTTCTTGATAAAATCGGTACAGCACTATAAAATATATATAACACTAAAGAAAGGAATTTGTAATTATGTATAATGGAATTGAAAATATTACAATTTGCGACCATCCGTTATTGAAACATAAGGTCTCTATCTTGAGGAATAAAAATACAGGAACTAATGAATTTAGAGCTGTAGTTGAAGAAATAGCTATGCTTATTGGCTATGAGGCTTTACGTGATCTGGAAATCGAAAATGTACCAGTTGAAACTCCACTTGAAACTGCGATGTGTCCAGTTATATCAGGTAAGAAGCCAGCAGTTGTACCTATACTGAGAGCAGGATTAGGTATGGTTGATGGTGTGCTTAAGCTTATGCCAGCAGCCAAGATTGGACATATAGGTTTATATCGTGATGAGGAGACCTTTGAGCCTAAGGAATACTATTGTAAGCTTCCAGCACCGATTGATCAGCGTAAGATTTTTGTAGTAGATCCTATGTTGGCAACTGGTGGTTCAGCTATTGCGGCTATTGATTTTATCAAGCAGCATGGCGGAAAGGATATTACATTTATGTGTGTAATAGCAGCGCCAGAGGGAGTGGAGAAGCTTCACAAAGCACATCCAGATGTGAAGATTTTTATAGGAAATCTTGACCGTGAATTAAATGAAAGAGCATATATTCTTCCGGGCCTTGGTGATGCAGGAGACCGTATTTTTGGAACAAAATAGGGAAACCAATGAGTAGAAAAGGAGCATATCACAATGTGATATGCTCCAATTTTTTAGATTTATAATTTTACCAAATTAATTCGTCTAGTTGTCTTTTTGACGGTCGCCAACCTGGAAATTAACACCTGTGTCGGATGGCTCGTCATCGTCGAATTCATAATCCTTTTCAGGAAGAATCGCATTCATGATAATACCAACTAATGCACCAACTGCAAGTCCAGACAAGCTGATAGTGATTTCACCGATTGTAAATGATATAGCTCCCAGTGCGCTGTAGTTTATACCGATTGAAAGAACTAAAATCATGGCAGCGATAATTACGTTGCGTGATTTTGTAAAATCAACCTTATTCTCAACGACATTACGAACACCAACTGCAGAAATCATACCATAAAGGATAAGTGATATGCCACCAACAGTAGCAGTTGGCATAGTCTGTATTATGGCAGAAAACTTTGGACAGAACGAGAATATGATGGCAAATACAGCAGCTAATCTAACTACAAATGGGTCGTATACCTTTGAAAGATTTAATACGCCTGTATTTTCACCGTATGTTGTGTTGGCCGGAGCACCAAAGAGTGATGCAAGTGTTGTTGCCAGTCCGTCACCTATGAGTGTTCTGTGGAGTCCTGGGTCTTTAATGTAGTTTTGTCTTGTTGTAGATGAAATAGCTGAGATATCACCAATATGTTCTACGATAGTTGCCAATGCGATTGGAACTATTGTAACAACAGATGTAATTAAAAGAGACGCATTAAAGTTATCAAATAAGCCTAAGATGGTCATTTCTTTACGAATTGGAATACCAATCCAGTCTGCCTGTGCTACTGCTGTGAAATCAACCTCGCCCATTAAGATGCCAGCAACATAGGATACAACTACGCCTATAAGAATAGGAACTATTTTTATCATACCTTTTCCAAAAATGTTGCAGATTATAACTACAAGGATAGCGACTAAAGCAACTAACCAGTTGGTAGAACAGTTATCGATTGCTGACTGCGAAAGAGTAAGTCCTATTGCGATAATGATAGGTCCAGTTACTATTGGTGGGAAGAACTTCATTACTCTTTTCGCAGAGAAAAGCTTGATAAGTCCTGCAAGAATTAAGTAAACCAGTCCTGCGCAAGCTACGCCGAAACAAGCATATGGAATCATTTCAACATTAGATGCACCATCTTTCATAGGGGCGATAGCAAAATAACCTCCTAAGAATGCAAATGAAGATCCTAAGAATGCAGGAACCTTGAATTTTGTAATAAGATGGAACAAAAGTGTTCCAAGTCCTGCAAATAATAGAGTTGTTGATACGTCCAATCCTGTTAGTAGTGGTACAAGTACTGTAGCGCCAAACATTGCAAACATATGCTGTAAGCCCAGTACGATTACTTTTCCGATGCCTAATTCTTTGGCATTATAGATACCATCGTTTTGATTGTTGTTCATAGTATTTCTCCTTTTTGTTTAGTATTTTTTGAGATATAAATAACGTATATTCAATTAAGGTAATGATAGCATAAAAAAAGTATACTAGCAAATATTGATTATAATTCATGCTGTTTTGTAGTGATGTAGTATCGTTTTTTTGCTATTTTATGCGCTTTTGTGAGGTTTTTCCTTGCACCTAGACGGAATTTGTACTATAATCTAGTATATTGGTTTAGTGTGAAGCCTAAGGAAAGGTCGTGGATTAAAAAATGAATATAAATGCAGAGGTATTAGAAAATATTAGGAATGTTCCAGAAGGTCAATTTGTTTTTGTAGAAAACATGGAGACTGGTGAATCAAACTGGAGTAAAGATGCTATTGAGTATTTTGGATTTTCTGATTATAAGTTTGGTAATACAAAAGAGATAATGGAAGCTATTACTCATCCGGAAGATAAGGAACAATTACTTCGCGAGTTTAGAGAGGTATTTGCAAAGAAAAAGGAAGCCCTTTATCTGACTTTCCGTATAAAGAATGCAATGGGAGATTATGTTCCTTGTATATGTAAGAGTAACATAATCTTTGACGAGGATGGAAAGGCATGCTTGTTCTCAGGGACATTGACTGTTCGCGAGGGGAAGGATGAGTGTGATGCCATTACTGATTTGCCAAAGATGCATAGCTTTTTGTCGCACATAAGCGAGATAAAAAGCAGTAACAAGGAATGCTTGCTTTTAGCATTAGAGTTAAGACATTTCAATAATGTTAATGCTTTGTATGGATATGACTTCGGTAATAAAACATTATACGAAGTGGCGAAGGTTATACGAGGTATCATCGGCGATAGAGGTACTTTGTATAGAATAGAGAGTACTATATTTGGTGTCGTATTTAATGGCTCGGATATAGGTGTGTTGGAACAGGCTTATGCTCAGATAGATACAGCCTTAGCTAGCTATTCGCTGGATGGTTTTGCACTGAATCTAGAGATGTGTGGCGGTGCGCTATATACGAAGAATTATGAGGTGAGTCATAGAACTATATTCTCTTATCTTATGTCTGCTCTCGAGAAGGCAAAGGATGGAGAAGATAACAAATTAGTTGTATTTGATGATGCGTCTCATGAGAATAATCATAAGACATTGGAATTATTAGATGCTGTGAAGGCAAGTATACGTAACAATTGCGAGGGCTTTTATCTGTGTTATCAACCATTTATATCTACTGTTACAGGTAAGATTATCGGTGCTGAGGCGCTTATTCGTTGGAGAAGTCCTATATATGGTGAGGTGTCACCTGGTCGATTTGTGCCATATCTTGAGTCGCATTCGTGCTTTTATGACCTTAGTATCTGGATACTTCGCCGTGCAGTGCAGGATATAAAGGAGATTATTAAAAAGTATCCGAAATTCTTCATAAATGTGAATATGTCTTATAGCCAGTTGGAGCGTCCTGAATTCGTGCAGGAGGTTATCAATATTTTAGGTGAGGCAGACTTCCCGGCGAAGAATTTACAGTTGGAGCTGACTGAGAGATGTAGAAATCTGGATATGAAGTATCTTAAGGAACAGCTTACATTCCTAAGAGAACATGATATAAAAATAGCTTTGGATGATTACGGTACAGGCAATTCTACTATTAATTTACTCTGTGAGTTGCCTATAACTAGTGTGAAGATAGACCAGACCTTTATCTTAAACATATTGAATAAGGGCAGCAATCGAGTGGTGGTAGATTCAACTGTTCAATGTGCAAAGCGTTTAGGTCTGACAGTTTGTCTTGAGGGTGTAGAAACTCAGGAGATAAAGGACTTTATCGGTAAGTACTCGGCTAATTATCATCAGGGATATTTTTACTCAAGACCGATAGAGTTTACCAAGTTTAAGACCATTATCAAGGATACATGGCCAGTAAACAGCGTTAGCTTGATTAAGGAAGATTTTAATAATGAGTTCGGTGTTGATAGCATTTTATCTATGATACCTGGCGGATTCTTTATCTATGCAGATAATGATACAGAGAAGATATTGAGTGTTAATGAGATGCTGCTTAGTATATTTGAATGTGAGACTGTAGATGAGTTTACCGAGCTAACAGGTGGCTCGTTTAAGGGTATCGTCTATCCAGATGATTATGAAGAGGTAAGAAAATCTATTTATGAACAGATAAGCACTAGCACCAACAATATGGATTATGTAAAATACCGTATTGCTACAAAGACAGGAAAGGTGAAATACGTTCGTGACTATGGACATTTGGTTCATATGGATGGTGATGTAGACCTGTTCTATGTGTTTATAGTAGAGGAAATGTAATATATGAGTCAAGTTAGAAAGAATGGTTAAAGTACCGTCCTTTCTGCTTAGTGAAGTATAGGAGGTTGTCGTATGATAAAAGGCGAAAAGTATAGAATTACAGTGCTTACAGAGTCACTGTTTCGTCTAGAATATAGCGAGGAAGGCGTATTTGTTGATGAACCGACACAGACAGTTTTGTGTAGAGATTTTCCAAAGGTAAACTATAAACTTAACGATGAAGATGAGTATCTAGAGATAATCACTTCTAATGCCAAGCTGTATTATAATAAAAAGCCATTCTCTACTAATGGATTGCATATAAAAATCTATGGTACAAATATGCACTACAATAGTGAGTGGTATTATGGCAAGGAAGCACCTAATCTGGGTGGTACAGCTAGAACTCTTGATAATGTTAATGGCGCTACTAAGCTGGAGGATGGCATAATAGGACGTAATGGCTTTGCTGTTCTTGATGATAGCAGGTCACTTATTATAACAGATGATTATGTGAAGCCTAGAGAGGATAAGGGACAGGACCTTTATGTATTTTGCTATGGGCATGAGTATAGAGAGGCTATAAAGGATTTTTATCGTCTTTGTGGAGCAACACCGCTTTTGCCACGATATGCCCTAGGTAACTGGTGGAGTAGATATTATAGGTATTCAGAAGATACATATATGAAGCTGATGGATGATTTTGCTAGTGAAAATATACCGTTTGCGGTGGCTGTCATCGATATGGATTGGCATCTTGTGGACATTGACAGAAAATACGGTAGTGGTTGGACAGGATACACATGGAATAGAGAGCTTTTTCCAGAGCCTAAGAGGTTTATGGATAATCTTCACAAGCGAGGCATGCATATTACATTAAATGTTCATCCAGCAGAAGGTGTAAGAGGTTTCGAGGATTGCTACGAGACTATAGCTACACATATGGGTGTTAATACAAGTGAAGAGGAGCCTGTAGAATTTGATATTACCAATCCTCAGTTTATGAAATATTATTTTGAGGATATTCATCATCCAATGGAAGAGGAAGGCGTGGATTTTTGGTGGATTGACTGGCAACAGGGTAATACTTCTAAGCTGGAGGGTTTAGATCCTTTGTGGATGCTTAATCATTTCCATTTTCTTGACAATGGAAGAAATGGCAAGAGACCTATGACCTTTTCTAGGTACGCAGGTCCTGGTAGCCATAGATACCCGGTAGGCTTCTCGGGAGACACATATATTACGTGGGAGTCCCTGGATTTCCAACCTTACTTTACGGCTACAGCGTCCAATATAGGCTATGGCTGGTGGAGTCATGATATTGGTGGCCATATGTTAGGTGCCAAGGATGAGGAACTGGAGATTCGTTGGTATCAATTCGGTGTATTTTCGCCTATTATGAGATTACATAGCTCATGTAATGAGTTTTCAGGCAAGGAGCCATGGAAATTCTCTATGGAAACACATGCTATTATGAATGATTTCCTAAGACTGCGCCACCGTATGATACCATACCTTTATTCTATGAATTATCTTGCTAGTAAGGGTAGACCGCTTATATCGCCTATGTATTATGATTATCCAGAGGAGTGGGATGCCTATGCAGTGAAGAATCAGTATTATTTTGGAACAGAGCTTATGGTTGCACCTATTACTAGCAGATGCATAGCTGGTGTGAATAGGGCCAAGGTGAAGGTATGGCTGCCAAAGGGAATATATTTCGATATATTTAGTAATACAGTATATAGTGGCGACAGATTTGTAAATATGTATAGAGATAAATCTTCTATGCCGGTATTAGCCAAGGCTGGAGCAATATTGCCATTGACCAATGATATATTTGGAGAAGAGTTCTTGAACAATCCAAGGAGTCTGGTTGTGTCTATTTATCCAGGAGTAGATAATACCTTTGACTTGTACGAGGATGATGGAAAGACAGATGCCTACAAGAATGGCCATTATGCTATGACTACTATGATAAATGGCAATAGTACATCTGAATTTATCATTAAGAAGCCTGAAGGTGATGTTGGCTTGTTGCCACCAAAGAGAGATATTCAGTTGTATTTTAGGGCGACTGATGACAATAATGTAGCAGTATACGTGGGTGATAAGTTTGTGGAAGCGACCTGTGGCTATGACGAGAAAACTCATACCTTTGTGGTGGACATAAAAGGCTGGGATTATAGTGCAGATATAAAGGTTTGCTTAGAGCATAAGCATACTATTAGAGAGAATGATGTGAAGTCTGCAGTATATGATATTGTAAATAGTGTTGAAATATCTTATGTGGAAAAGGATGATGTGTATAGACCTTTTATGGGTGGCAGAAGTAAGGATTATATTATATCGGAGCTTTCTGGAAGGAATATTGATGTGGATGTACGAGATGCTGTGCTTGAGCAGGTATTGGCATTTATTGAAAACTAAATTATTAAAGTTGATATAATGAATAACAAGGCAGAAACTATAGGTGGTTTCTGCCTTGCTTTATGTAAGTGTTAATTAGTTTATTTTTAATATGAATTCAAGTATTCTTCCTACACTTCGTATCATGTCTGTCCTTGATATTAGTCCTTTGTCTAAAGCTTCTAGCAATTCGTCAGGATATCCTAGTGGCATTTTCACATCATTTCCGGCTAGGAGCTCTTTGTAATGAGTTCCAGCAGTATACCAATCGGTTATAACTAAGCCGGTATATCCCCATTCGCCACGAAGTATATCAGTGATAAGTTCTTTGTTTTCAGAGACTCTAACGCTGTTGATTAGATTGTAGGATGTCATGATGCACCATGGAGTAGCCTTTTTTATAATTATCTCAAATGGTCGAAGATAAATCTCTCTGGCAGCACGCTCTGAGATTCTTGAATCGCTATGTAAGCGGTTTGTCTCTTTGTTATTCAGTGCAAAATGTTTAACACAAGCAGAGATACCTTGAGATTGTATGCCTATAACCATTGCTGATGCTAATATACCAGTTAGTAGTGGGTCTTCTGAAAAATATTCAAAGTTACGTCCGCAAAGAGGGTTTCTGTGTATATTTACTGCTGGGGCAAGCAACATCTTGATATTGTTTTCTTTTACCTCTAAAGCGGCAGCCTTACCTACGCTAAATAAGAGTGCTGGGTTCCATGTACATGCAAGCAACGTGGCACATGGAAAAGCAGTGGTACGTATATTATGCTTTGGCAAGATACGTAATCCGGCAGGGCCGTCTGCAGTCATAAGATTAGGAATATCGAACATTGGTAGGTTACCTATGCCACCAGTATCAGCTACGCCAACATTAGGCTGACCGCCTAGAAGTGATATCAGGTCTTCGTCTGATAGCTGTGATAAGAAATCGTCGGTGGATATTTTATGGCTGTGAACATCTTCTAACGTATATTTGTCAGTATTATTAAATGTAATTTGTGGTTCCTGCTTATGATTACAAGAAGTCAGTAGAACATTATCAACAGGCGTTTTTGATAACTTTGTTGACATGCTACATATTACTTTGTGTTCTTGTAACGTATATCCATGTTTTATGCGCTCAAGATTTCTGCTTGAGTTACCTATATAGAAACGATAATCTCCAGCCTCCAATATGTAAGCAGATTTTTCTATTTTACCTGAATCGTCATAGGATGCTAAATCATCTATGGTAAATGCCAAAACAAGCCTTTCGGTCTCGCCAGGCGCTAGCAGCTTCGTTTTTTGGAAGGAAACAAGACTGATAGCAGGTTTTCCTAGAAAGCCTCTAGGTGCGCTGGCATATAGCTGTAAGACTTCCTTGCCTGCATGTTTACCGGTGTTGGTAACATCTACAGTAATAGCTATATTGTCAGATATGTCAGTATGCTCTAGCTTGACAGAGTCAACAGTCCATTTAAAGGTTGTGTATGACAGACCATAACCAAAGGGGTAGTTGACTTTACCTATAGCCTCAGGCATAGTCTCAAAATATCTATATCCAACGTATATATCTTCTGTATAATTAACATAGTCATCAGATTCGTAAAAGCTATCGGTAGAAGGGTAGTCATCTAAGCTTTTAGCAAAGGTGTCTACTAGCTTACCACTAGGATTATCCAAGCCAAATAGAAGCTCGGCTATGGCAGAACCACCTTCCATGCCGGCTTGCCAACATAAGAGTACAGCCTGTATCTTATCGTCATGGGCAAACCATTCTGTATCGATTACGCCACCTACATTTAGCACTACGATAATATGGTCAAAGAGCTTTTTGACATTATCAATCATAGCTTTTTCAGCGGAGTTTAGATAATAATCGTCTTTCGTTCTATCCGAATCCTCTTTCGAGTAACGACTGATGGTGATGATGGCTGTGTCGGTATATTCTCTGGCACTTTTGTAGAGCTCATCTGGTAATACGGGTTCTTCTAGGGTGCCTATAGCCTTTTTCATCTCGTACTGCGCTATAACATAGGTCATATAGAAATTACATAATTCCTTATGCGGTGCAATATTTAAACCAAGCTCAGTTATGCCATCGTATATATTTTTTGTATATAGGGATGTAACGTCTCCGCTGCCTCCACCGCCTTTAACGTAATCAAAGGTGCCGTTGCCAAAAAGTGCCAGTCTGGTATTAGGTGATAATGGTAGAAGTGAATGGTCATTTTTTAGTAAAACCATACCTTCTCTGGCAGCCTTTTTTGAGAGCATGATATGCTCATTACAGCTAGTAACAGGCATATTATTTGCGCCTAAAGGGATATTCGGTTGTTGAAATGCACGTTGCCATTTAGACATACAGACCTCCAAAGTAACTTGTAATAATATTGATTTTAGCATATAATACGAAACTAGGCTATAAAGATTATGGCTTTGTTGCAAATATATTGATTACTGGAGAGTGTGATTTGAAATATTTTAACAGACATATATTATTAAACTCTATAAAGATGGCAGTAGCAGCAATAATATCTATATTGATTGCTGATTTGTTAGGCTTAGAGCATGAGGTATCGGCAGGGATATGTGCACTACTGACTATACAGCCTACCAAGAAGGAGACTATCAAAACTGCCTTCGACAGATTGCTGGCGTTTATAATATCCATAGCTATTTCTTTTGTGTGTTTTAGTATGCTTGGATATACGGTTTGGGCGTTTCTTCTATACCTTGTAGTGTATATAATCATTTGTGAGAATAATAGCTGGTATGCGGCTATAACTATCAATGCCGTTCTTATGGGACATTTATATACAGCAGGGAATATGGAGCTTGACACGGTGCTAAATGAAGTATACATATTTGCAATAGGCGTCAGTATAGGTATATTATCTAATCTTCATTTAAAGAAAAATGTTGATTATATGGAGGAGCTAAAGATAGAAACTGATGCGCAGATACAAAAGATTCTCATGCGAATGTCGGAGCGTATACTTAATCATGACATGTCCGACTATAATGGGGATTGTTTTGAGGTGCTTAGGGACCACATTCGTCATGCGAAGAACGTAGCTGAGAAGAATTATAACAATCAGTTTGGCTTTGGTGATAGATATGACCAGGAATATATTCATATGAGAGATGAACAGGAACAGGTGTTGTATGAGATGTATAATACTATCAGGCATATGGATATGAGCCCTATTACTACAGAAAAGATATCACATTTCCTACAGGAGCTGTCGGCTATGTATAGAGAGGTGGAGAAAGCGGAATTACTTATGGACAAGTTGAAAAAGCTCCATGAGGAGATGAAACGAGCTCCATTACCTACAGAGAGACAGGAGTTTGAGAATAGAGCATACCTGTTTGTGTTGATAAAGCATATGGAGGAGCTTATTCAGATAAAGATAGATTTTGCAAAAAGACATTTTGATATATAAAATGGTTAAATAAAGATCCGGTGCATTACACAGTTACATGTAATACACCGGATTTCTATGTTGTTAGATTACTTTACAATTTTCAGGAATGAGAGAATTGCAAGAACAATACCTACAACCTCGTAGATCCAAATGAGTGTTCCAACAATACCTGTTACAAGACCGATGATAGGAATAGCACCGATGATTCCAAGTAAAACACCTATGATAGCTGCAACAACCACATATATAACGATTGAAACAACAAGACCTACAACATCATCCTTCTTAACACGGCTAAGAGGGAAAAGTGAAATTAACTTATCCATTTAAGTATTCCTCCTATTGTGAATTAATTGTTGTATCAATTCTATCTCAAATATGTAATATTGTCAAATGAAGTAATGCGAAAAAATGTCTGTATTTGTCGAAGGAAAATAGTTAAATATTGTGGAGTTGTCGTGTAGACTAAATCAGTATATATGTAAGGTGTCAGTAGGAGGGAAAATGATGTCAGATATAAATGGTGAAAAACATAATAAATCTAGTAGGCAGGAAAATGGTGTTGCCTTTATAAAGGGAGCAGTTATAGGAGGGACTATGTTGGTGCCAGGAGTCAGTGGAGGCTCTATGGCTATGATATTGGGAATATATGATAGGTTGATAGGTGCAGTGGGGTCTTTTCTGAAGGATGTGAAGTGTAATTTTATGTTTTTATGTATATTTGCATTAGGTGGAGCTGTTGGGATGGTGGTATTATCTAATCCTATATCATATCTTATGGAGCATTTTAACAAGCCTTTTATGTATTTCTTTCTTGGCGCAGTAGCAGGAAGTATTCCCATGGTATATAGGCACGCGAAGGTGAAGGATAAATCGTGGATATCTAGGATGAAGCAAGTGGGGTATTTACTTATAGGAATAGCTATTGTAATGATTTTTGCATTTATGCCAGAGGGGACATTTGTAGGTGGAGATACACATAGTAGTGGTAATGTGGTTATACAGTTGGTAGCAGGTGTAATTGCAGCAGTGGCTTTAGTGCTACCAGGTATAAGTGTGTCTTATATGCTTGTGCTCATGGGAATATATGATTCAACTGTGAATGCTATCAGTAGATTGGATATATTTTATTTATTGCCTATGGGATTTGGTTTGTTTTTAGGGATTGTTCTTATAACTAAATTGTTGGAAGGGGCTCTTACTAAGTATCCAGAGATGACATATCTTGTTATATTAGGGTTTATGATAGGCTCGGTAGTGCAGGTATTTCCAGGATTGCCGGAGGGTATAATGGAGTGGATTTTGTGTGTCAATCTGGCATTGGCTGGCTTTGGAGTGATATTTGCTATATCTAATGGAGAAGGTGCTACGCTAGAATAGAACTTATTATTTAGAAATATGCAAAAATTGTATGTTCAAAACTATGGTATATATGTTAAAATGATATGCGGTTATATAAATATGAAACACGTATATTTGGTAACTTAATTTTGATTATAATAAGAAAGATGAGGACAACAACATGGTAAATCATATTGTGATGTGGAAGTTTAAGGATGATGTATCAGAGAATAGAAAGCCAGAGCTGAAGGCGGCTATGAAGGAAAATCTGTGCGGATTGGTAGGTAAGGTACCAGGATTATTGTCATTGGAATTTATAGATAACCCTATTAGCTCAAGCACACATGATATAGCACTTGTATCAACTCTTGAAAAGGCAGAGGATATTGCAGTATATGGCTCACATCCTGACCATGTGCATGTTGCAGATACCTACGTTAGACCTTATGTAACAGAAAGAGCATGTTTAGATTACTAAAAAACATAAACTTTAGTATTGCAAATTGTTAAAGACGTGATATACTTAATCAGTGAAAATCAACAGCAAAGGAGAGTTAGACATGAGTATTAGAGTGGGCATAATTGGTTATGGTAATTTAGGTAGAGGTGTTGAGTGTGCTATAAAGCAGAATGCGGATATGGAGCTTGTTGCAGTATTTACAAGAAGAGCACCTGAGACAGTATCTATACTTACACAGACAGCAGCAGTATGTCATATAGATGATGCAGTTAATTGGAAGGACAAGATAGATGTAATGATTCTTTGTGGTGGAAGTGCAACAGACCTTCCAGTGCAGACACCAGAGTTTGCTAAGATGTTTAATGTAGTAGACAGCTTTGATACACATGCGAAGATACCAGAGCATTATGCTAATGTGGATGCTGTAGCTAAGGAGTCTGGTAAGGTGGGAATTATCTCAGTTGGTTGGGATCCAGGTATGTTCTCTTTAAATAGAATGTATGCAAATGCTATATTAGTAGATGGTAAGGATTATACATTCTGGGGCAAGGGTGTTAGCCAGGGTCACTCAGATGCAATACGCCGTATACCTGGTGTTAAGGATGGTAAGCAATATACTGTTCCAGTTGAGGCAGCAGTAGCAGCCGTTAGAAATGGTGAGAATCCAGAGCTTACAACTAGACAGAAGCATACAAGAGAGTGCTATGTTGTACTTGAGGAAGGTGCAGATGCGGCAGCAGTTGAGAATGCTATCAAGACTATGCCAAATTACTTTGCAGATTACGACACAACAGTTTATTTTATAAGCGAGGAAGAACTTAAGGCTAATCATAGTGGTATACCACATGGCGGTATGGTTATTAGAAGTGGTAAGACTGGTTGGAATGGCGAGAACAGCCATGTTATCGAGTATAATATCAAGCTTGATTCTAATCCAGAGTTTACATCATCAGTTATCGTAGCTTATGCTAGAGCGGCAGTTCGTATGGCAGCAGAGGGACAGACAGGCTGTAAGACAGTATTTGATGTAGCACCTGCTTATCTTAGCGCAAAGAGTGGTGCAGAGCTTAGAGCTGAAATGTTATAATATTTATAAAAATATAGTTGATTTATGGGACCATCTTAATATATTATCCATAAAGATAATATATTGAGATGGTCTTTGTGGTTATATAAAGATTTATTTCCAAATTTTCTATATAAAAAAACGACCTAAAGGATAGTAATGTGACGGGAAATGGAGAAGACAGATGAAAAGAGAAGTAGATATAAATGAAATATCTGATGGAAAGTTATATACGGTCAATGATATGGTTAAGGCAGGCTGTGATGGCTGTAAGGGGTGTTCGAAGTGCTGTACAGGGATGGGCGATACCGTGGTTTTGGATCCGCTAGATATCTATAGATTGATTACGCATTTAGGTTGCACTTTTGAACAATTGTTATCGTCATCAAAGATTGTGCTTGGTGTAGTGGACGGGATTATATTGCCACATTTGAATATGGATGATAATGGTGAAAAGTGTGGTTTTTTAGATGAAAATGGTCGCTGTAGTGTACATAAAGCAAGACCGGGTATATGTAGACTATTTCCCCTTGGTAGAATATATGAAGATGATGGTTTTAAATATTTCCTACAGATTTATGAGTGCCCGAAAAATAATAAATCAAAAGTAAAGGTAAAACAGTGGCTTGATATACCGGAGATAAAGGATTATGAGACATATATATGGAACTGGCATTGTATGCTAAAATTGTGCGAAAGACATATAGCTTCTGGGGATGAAAATGTAGCTAAGCAGATTAGTATGTACATATTAAACGAGTTTTACATTAAGCCATATGATAAACAAATATCTATTTATAAACAAATAGATGATAAAATCAAGGAATTTACAAAGAAAATGTGCACCACATAATAGACAAGATTATAATATTATGATACTATGAACATATATTTTTTTGTATGAGTAGAATGTACATTTTTCGTGACAATGTACATACGACCAAGGAGAAGGTTTGATGAAAAAGAAAATACTTGATTTTTTTATTAGAAATTCGGCGAGGATGGAAAAGAATAAAGTCATCAATGAGATAGTTCAAAGCTTTGTTGTACTATTTCCTATATTTATAATAGGAGCGTTTAGCTTGACATTGCAGAATTTTCCTGTTCCGGCTGTAGCACAATGGATACGTGAGGCGTTTGATGGACTATTGTATAATGGTTTAGAATTCGTATATGATGCGACATATGGTATGGTAGCAATATATGTTTTAATTGTATTGGCTTTTAGATATTCGATTGTATTGACAAATGGTTTTTCTAGCTTAAATGTATTGAATACTATAACAGCAATAGCTTCATATATGATTTTGATTGCTGGTGATACATTTGTAGATGGCAATATGGTTGATGTGAAGGCTTTTTTACAGGATAATACATCGGCAGATAATATATTTTTAGCTGTGTTTGTGGCTATAGTTGCGACAAGACTTACACTATGGATAAGCGGAGCTATGAAGAAAAATTCTCAGGAACCTTTACTTAGAACGGATTTTTCACGTTCTGTAAAAGGTATGCTTCCTATGGTGGCTACAATGTGCATTTTTGTTGCAATTACGCTTATTGTAAAGGGATTGACAGGCTATAATAGAGTTGGTGATTTGTTTGTAGATATTATCGTTCAGCCATTTAAAATGTTAGGCCAGAATGTGATAAGTGGCACATTACTAGTATTTGTTGAAAGTTTTGTGTGGTTCTTTGGACTACATGGAGCCAATATGTTTAAAGAGTTGACAAGTTTAATATTTGTGGATGGCTCAGATGATATATTTTCTAAAACATTTTTGGATATGTACACAGTATTATCGGGAACGGGTATTACTATAGGATTGATTATCGCAAGTCTGTGTGTTGTCAAGGATAGAGAACACAAAAAACTGATGGGAATATCTCTTATACCAGGTATATTTAATATAAACGAGATGGTTATATACGGAGTTCCAGTTGTATTGAATCTTCCACTTATTATACCGTTTGTATTAACTCCAGTTATGTCATTCTTGATAGCGTATGGTGCTACAACATTAGGCATTGTACCAGTTGTATCTACTACAGTAGAGTGGACAACACCTGCGGTATTTAGTGGATATATGGCTACTGGTTCGTGGAAGGGTGCCGCACTTCAAATTGTTATTATTTTGATTTCGGTATTTATATATCTTCCATTTGTTAAGTTAAATGAGAAGGTTAAGAATGCTTTGTATGAAGAGAAGATTGTACAGCTGACAGAGATGTACAAGGAAGCGGAAAAACAAAATAAGACTATTTATTTTTCTACGCTTCCAAATAAGCTTGTGACTGTGGCAGCTAGAATAGGTAATTGCTTAAAGTATGATATGAAGAGGGAAAAAATCACTATTCACTATCAACCACAGCATAATAGCGAAGGTAAGGTGGTATCATCAGAAGCATTACTAAGATGGAAAGCAGACACTGACAAGGTTATTTATCCACCATTAGCAGTTGCTATTGCAAAAGAATTCAGAATTTATGATTCGATGACTGAGATTATCGTAGAGGAAGCATTGGCTGATGTAGTGAGAATACATAAAGAGATAGGAGAATATATTCCTGTTTCAATTAACATTGACGTAGAGCAATTGCTTAATAAATCGTTTATTAACTGGGTTATTGGAAGAGTTAAGTATTACGGTATACCAGAGGGTACATTAGGACTTGAGATCACAGAGCAGCAGAATCTCGTGGGTGCATCTAATTTATCAGAGATACTAGACAAGTTTAAGGAACATGGAATTATAGTTTCTATAGACGATTTTAGTATGGGATACACATCACTTGCATATCTACAGATGAATCAGTTTGATTATATTAAGCTTGATGGAGGTATCGTAAAGAATCTTGACAAGAATGAGAGAAGTAAGGATATAGTAGACTCGCTTATCAATCTAGGAAAGAATCTTGGTTTTGAGGTTATTGCAGAATATGTTGAGAACAAGGAATTGCAGGGAATTCTAGAAGGTATGGGCTGTAATAAATATCAAGGATACTTGTATTCACCTGCAGTTGGTATTGATGAATATATAGAGTATATTAAGCAACATAATTTATAAAAATTTGTGTTTAAAAATGTGGAAATTCAAAATGAAGAATTTCCACATTTTTTTTGCTTTTTTCTATTGAGAAAAAATTAACAAAATGGTATACTTGATTACAAATGCTCCATTTATTATTTGAGAATGTTAAAAAGTTGACAATCTCAAAATAAAAAGCAAAAAAAATTTTAACCAAGAAAGGAGTCAATTATGGCCAATAAGATTACAATTGTAGGTGCAGGTAGTGTAGGCGCAACAATCGCTTATAGACTTTCACATGAGGACATTGCATCTGAAATCGTATTAGTCGACATCAACAAGAACAAAGCAGAGGGAGAGGCACTTGATATTCTTCAGGGTACTTCATTCCGTACACCTGTTTCTGTAGTAGCAGGTGATTATGAGGATGCTAAGGATTCAGATATCGTTGTTATTACATCTGGTATTGCTAGAAAGCCTGGTCAGACAAGAATTGAATTGACACAGACAAATGTAAATATCATTAAGGATATTGCTCCACAGATAGCAAAGTATGCGCCAAATGCTAAGTACATTATCGTAAGTAATCCAGTTGATATTATTACTTATGTATTTACAAAGATTTCTGGTATTCCAGAGAAGCAGATCATAGGTGCTGGAACATTGCTTGATACAGCAAGACTTCGTTGTGGTCTTGCTGAGCATTACGATATCGCTCAGAGAAACATCCATGCTTATGTATTTGGTGAGCACGGTGACACATCATTTGTGCCTTGGTCTATTTCAGACATCTCAGGTGCAAATATTGATGAGTATGCAGCTCTTCTTCCAGAGAAGAACATCGCACCACTTGATAAGGAAGGTATGATTGAGTACGTTCGTAAGTCAGGTGGAAGAATTATAGCAAATAAGGGTGCTACATTCTACGCAATCGCTGATTCAGTAGTAAATATCTGTAGTCTCTTAAATGCATCAAACGAGTCTCTTGCTACAGTATCTACAATGATGCATGGTGAGTACGGCATCGAGGACGTATGTATAAGTGTTCTTAACTTTGTAGGTCCTAACGGTGTTGATGGCAAGTTACCTATCAAGTTAACAGATGAGGAAGTTGCCAAGTTACAGGCAAGTGCTAATGCACTTAAGGATGTTATTGCACAGATTACATTATAGTGCATATATACATTAGGAGGACATTATGGTTTACAGCTATTATCCAGGGTGTACCCTGAAGACAAAGGCAAAAGATCTGGATAAATATGCCAGAGAATGTGCCAAAGTACTCGGTTTCGAACTCGAAGAGATCGAAAACTGGCAGTGCTGTGGTGGCGTTTACCCACTTGGTACTGATGAGATAGCTTCTAAGCTTTCTTCAGTTCGTGCGTTGAACGAAGCAAAGACAAAGGGACAGGATCTTATTACTGTCTGCTCAGCTTGTCATCATGTTATCAAGAGAACAAATGACGACATGAAAAATGTTGAAGATATTCGCACCAGAGCAAATAATTATATGGAGCTAGAGGAGCCATACGCAGGCGAAACAACAGTACTTCATTATCTTGAGGTGCTTCGCGATAAGGTTGGCTTCGACGTGATTAAAGAAAAGGTTGTTAATCCTTTAAATGGTAGAAAAATAGGAGCGTATTACGGATGTCTCTTACTTAGACCAAGTAAGATTGTACAGTTTGACGATCCTGAGAATCCTTCAATTATCGAAGATTTTATCAAGGCATTAGGTGGAACACCTGTTATCTACCCATACCGTAACGAGTGTTGTGGCGGTTATGTTTCATTAAAAGAATCAGAGATGGCAGGAAAGATGGTAGACAGAATCATGGATTCTGCTGCTGGATTTGGAGCAGAGGCTCTTATCACAGCATGTCCACTTTGTATGTATAATTTAAATAAGAGCGAAAGTGCTAATAAGCTTCCAGTTCAGTACTTTACTGAATTACTTGCAGAGGCACTGGGCGTTAAGGAGGTGTAGGCATGAGTAGTGTTTCAAAGGACGAAATGAAGAAGACTATCTGCGACATCAGTGGTGCTAGCCCACACATGTGTATGAAGTGTGGAAAGTGTTCAGCATCATGCCCATCTTTCAATGAGATGGATATTAAGCCACACCAGTTTGTATCATATGTAAATGATGGAAACATTGAAGCTCTTATGGAGTGCAAGTCATTAGGCAAGTGTCTTTCATGCTTCGCATGTATCGAGCGTTGCCCAAGAGATGTTAAGCCAGGTAAGATTGTAGACGCTGCAAGACAGATGCTTATCCGTCAGCAGGGTAATGCAATGCTTAACCCAGAGGAGATTCCAGCATTAGTTGATGAGAATCTTCCACAGCAGCTTCTTATGAGTGCATTCAGAAGATATAGTCGATAGAAAGGTTGGAGGTGAACTCAGTGCAGAGAGTAGGAGTATTCGTCTGTCATTGTGGAAGTAACATAGCCGCTACTGTTGATGTAAAGAAAGTAGTAGAGATGGTTAAGCTTGAGCCTGGCGTAGTTCATGCTGAAGATTACCAATATATGTGTTCCGAGGCCGGTCAGGCAAAGATAGACGCAGCTATAAAAGAGTACGGACTTACAGGAATCGTAGTTTGTTCTTGTTCGCCACGTATGCATGAAAACACATTCAGAAAGGCCGCAGAGCGTGCTGGACTGAACCCTTATATGGTGGAAATCGCCAACATCCGTGAGCATTGTTCATGGATACATAAGGATATGGAAGAGGCTACAGAAAAGGCAGTTATCTTAGCTAGAGCAGCTATAGCAAAGGTTAATTTAAATGCACCTCTTCAGCCAGGTGAGAGCTTGGTAACAAAGAGAGCACTGGTTATCGGTGGTGGTATCGCAGGTATCCAGACAGCTATAGACATCGCTGATGCAGGATACGAGGTAGATATCGTTGAGAAGACACCAAGTATCGGTGGTAGAATGTCACAGGTTGATAAGACATTCCCAACACTTGACTGTTCAGCATGTATCCTTACACCTAAGATGGTGGAGGCAGCTTCTCATGAGAAGATTACTATCTATACATATAGTGAGGTTGAGAAGGTTTCAGGCTTCGTAGGAGACTTCACAGTAGATATAAGAAAGAAAGCTAGAAGCGTAGATATGTCAAAGTGTACAGGCTGTGGTGTATGCCAGGAGAAGTGTCCTTCTAAGAAGACACCTAGTGAGTTTAACCGTGGCCTTAACAATAGAAGTGCTATCTACACACCATTTGCACAGGCTATACCAAATGTTCCTGTTATTGACAGAGATGCATGTCTTAAGTTCAAGACAGGTAAGTGTGGTATCTGTGAGAAGGTATGTCAGGCAGGTGCTATTGACTACGAGCAGCAGGATGAGATCGTAACACAGAAGTACGGCGCAATCGTTGTTGCGACAGGCTTCGACGTTATTGACGTTTCAAAGTATGATGAGTACGCATATAGCCAGAGCCCAGATGTTATCACATCACTTGAGCTTGAGCGTATTATGAACGCAGCAGGTCCTACAAAGGGTCATTTAGAGCGTATGTCAGATGGAAAGCATCCAAAGGAGATGGTATTCATCCAGTGTGTTGGCTCAAGATGTTCAGATGGAAAGGGCAAGAGCTATTGTTCAAAGATTTGTTGTATGTATACAGCAAAGCATGCAATGCTTATCAGAGATAAGTATCCAGATGTAAATGTTACAGTATTCTATATAGATGTTCGTACACCAGGTAAGAACTTCGATGAGTTCTATAGAAGAGCAGTAGAAGATTACGGTGTTAAGTACATCAAGGGTCAGGTAGGTAAGGTTGCACCTCAGCCAGATGGAAAGCTTTTGGTACAAGGTGTTGACTTAATCGACAACAAGCAGATCCTCAAGGAAGCAGACATGGTTGTATTAGCAGCAGCTATAGAGCCAAATCCAGATGTAAGAAAGATAGCAACAATGCTTACAGCAAGTATTGATACAAATAACTTCCTTACAGAGTCGCATGCTAAGCTTCGTCCAGTAGAGTCACCAACAGCAGGTGTATTCTTATCAGGCGTATGTCAGGGTCCAAAGGATATCCCAGAGACAGTAGCTCAGGCAGGTGCAGCAGCTATTAAGGCAGTAGGCCTCTTAGCTAAGGATAAGCTCCTTACAAACCCATGTACAGCTAAGTGTGATGAGCTTATGTGTAATGGATGTTCTACATGTACAAATGTATGTCCATACGGAGCTATCACATATGAGACAAAAGAAATCAATGATCATGGTATTCGTGAGACACGTCGTGTTGCAAATGTCAACAAGGCACTCTGCCAGGGCTGTGGTGCATGTACAGTAGTATGTCCATCAGGCGCTATGGATTTACAGGGCTTCTCGAATAGACAGATCTTAGCGGAGGTAGATGCAATATGTCGATAGAAAAAGAAAATTTCAGACCTAAGATTGTAGCATTCTGCTGTAACTGGTGTAGTTACGCAGGTGCTGACCTCGCAGGAAGCAGCCGTTTGGTATATCCAGCTGACGTTAAGATTATCCGTGTACCATGTTCATGCCGTGTTAACCCAATGTTCATATTAAGAGCATTTGAAAAGGGTGCTGACGGTGTTATCATGTGTGGTTGCCACCCAGGTGACTGCCACTACAGCACAGGTAACTACTATGCGAGAAGAAGAATGACACTTTTATTCTCAATGCTTGATTTCATCGGTGTTGAGAACGGCCGTACTCGTGTTGAGTGGGTATCAGCTGCAGAGGGTGTTAAGTTCAGTACAACAATGAATGAGTTCGTAGAGAAGATTACTTCTCTTGGACCAAATGTAAGATTGGAGGATTTAAGATGCAGGAATTAGTTAATCGCGCTAAAGAGCTGTTGGCTGACGGAACTGTATCACGTGTCCTTGGCTGGAAGGCCGGAGACATGTCATATAATCCAGAGCCAGCTTACTTTAACAGTGCAGAAGAGTTAGACAATTTTGTATATGATGGATTCTGTGGTGCAAACCTTTCTAAGTACATGATAGAGGCATCAAAGCTTGAAGGAAAGACATTAGTTTTCTTAAAGCCATGTGATACATACAGCTTCAATCAGCTTATTAAGGAGCATAGAGTAGACAGAGAGAAGGCATACATTATCGGCGTAGGCTGTAAGGGTAAGCTTTCAGTAGAAAAGATCAAAGAGCAGGGTATCAAGGGTATAGAGAGCATCGAAGGTGCTGCTATGACAGATGCTTGCGACACATTAACTGTAAAGACACTTTACGGTGATAAGACTTGTACATATGCATCAGCTATGCTTGAGAGATGCCACGTATGTAAGGGCAAAGAGCATATGATATCAGATGAAGTTATGCTTGAGTCTAGAGATACAAAGGATGCAGAGAGATTCGCTCAGGTTGAGGCTATTGAGGCTATGACACCAGAAGAGAGATTCGCATTCTTCCAGAAGGAACTTTCTAAGTGTATCAGATGTAATGCTTGTAGAAACGTATGTCCAGCTTGTAGCTGTAGAAAGTGCGTATTTGATAGTACAAAGTATGATACAGCACAGAAGGCAAATGTTACTTCATTTGAAGAGAAGATGTTCCACATTATCCGTGCATTCCACGTAGCTGGACGTTGTACAGACTGTGGTGAGTGTAGCAGAGTTTGTCCACAGGGCATACCACTTCACTTATTCAACAGAAAGTTCATTAAGGATATAGAGAAGTTCTACGGAGCATACCAGGCAGGCGCAGATACAGATTCTAGAGGACCACTTACTAACTTCACATTTGATGATGTTGAGCCAAGTGTAGTATCAGAAAGGGGATAATGTATGTATAAGATAGCAAAAGAAAATTTATCGGCATTATTCCAGGCTATAGCAGGTGCAAAGGAGCTTTATCTTCCTATTGAAACAGCAGGACAGGTAAACTTTGGACCATGGACTGAAGAGTGCCAGCCAAATGTTGACGCATTAAAGTCAGTTAAGTCTCCTAAGGATGTATTCTTCCCACAGAGTGAGAATCTTTATACATGTTCAAAGGAAGGCAAGAATATTAAGATTGATCCAGAGAAGTTAAAGGATCAGGATTTCGTAGTGTTTGGTATGAAGTCTTGTGATATAAAGGGTATCGAAGTATTAGACAAGGTATTCCTTGCAGATCCAATCGACACATACTATGCAGCTAGAAGAGATCACGGTATCATCGTGGCTATGGCTTGTCATGAGCCAGAAGAGAGCTGCTTCTGTAAGGTTTTTGGCATAGATGCTGCTGACCCTTCATCATCTATAGCAGATGTTGCTACATGGATGATAGGCGATGATATGTATTGGAAGCCACTTACAGCAAAGGGCGAGGCTCTTACAGCTGAGCTTTCTAGTGTACTTACAGCAGATGGTGATGAGGCTAAGGTAGAGGAAGAGAAGAAGGCTATCACAGCTATTATTGAGAAGCTTCCATATTCAAATCTCTCACTTGAGGGCTGGGACGGTGACCACTTCGAGGAGAAGTTCAACGCTGTTAACTGGGAAGAACTTTATAAGCCATGTCTTGCATGTGGTACATGTACATTTGTATGTCCTACATGTCAGTGCTACGATATAAAGGATTACAATACAGGCAACGGAACTCAGAGATATAGATGCTGGGATTCTTGTATGTACTCTGACTTCACTATGATGGCTCACGGAAATAACCGTAATAGCCAGATGCAGAGATTCCGTCAGAGATTCATGCACAAGCTTGTATATTTCCCAACAAACAATGACGGTATGTATTCATGTGTTGGATGTGGACGTTGTGTAGAGAAGTGCCCATCTTCACTTAATATCGTTAAGGTTATAAAGAATTTTGGAGGTGACAAATAATGAGTGAATGTACCTGTCATGATAAGTATGCACTCGATACTTTAGTACCTCAGATTGGTATTATCACAGATATTCGTCAGGAAACACCTGATGTTAAGACATTCCGTGTTAATGCTCCAGAGGGTGGAAAGTTATTTGAGCATATGCCAGGCCAGTGTGCTATGGTTTGTGTTCCGGGTGTAGGAGAGGCTATGTTTTCCATTACTTCTTCTCCAACAAATAAAGAATACCAGGAATTCAGTATAAAGAAGTGTGGTGTTTTAACAGACTGTCTTCATAGCTTAGAAGTGGGCGATCAGATAACAGTTCGTGGACCATATGGAAATAATTTCCCAGTTGATACAGAGCTCAAGGGCAAGAACTTGCTCTTCGTAGCAGGTGGTATCGGTCTTGCACCTCTTCGTTCAGTTATTAACTATGTTATAGACAATCGTGCTGATTACGGTACAGTAGATATTCTCTACGGTTCACGTTCAGCAGATGATCTTGTACAGTTAAAGGAAATACAGGAAGTATGGTGTAAGACAGAGGGCGTTAACGTCCATCTTACAATCGATAGAGAGCAGGAAGGCTGGGATGGTCATGTAGGCTTCGTACCTTCATACCTCAAGGAGCTTGAGTTCTCTAACGACAAGACAGTTCTTGTATGTGGACCACCAATCATGATCAAGTTCGTACTTCAGGGCTTAAAGGAAATGGGCTTTGAAAATGAGCAGATTTACACAACATTCGAGCTTAGAATGAAGTGTGGTATCGGTAAGTGTGGACGTTGCAACATCGGTTCAAAGTATGTATGCAAGGACGGTCCAGTATTCCGTTACGATCAGGTTGAAGAGTTACCTAATGAGTATTAAAGTTACGAAAGGAAATTAGAAAGATGGCAGATATGGTTAAAGTATATTTGTATGGTAAAGAGTACGAAGTACCAGCTAGCTTAACAATTATGGAAGCTTTTGAGTACTCTGGTTACCAGTTAGTACGTGGCTGTGGCTGTAGAAACGGATTCTGTGGTGCATGTGCTACAATTTATAGACTTAAGGGTCAGGTAGAGTTACACGGTTGTCTCGCTTGTTCAACACAGGTTGAGGATGGTATGTGTGTAGCTACATTACCATTCTTCCCACTTGAGAAGAAGGTTTATGATATCACAGAGATTAAGCCAACAGAGCAGATTATGATGCAACTCTATCCAGAGATTTACAAGTGTATCGGATGTAACGCTTGTACAAAGGCTTGTACACAGCAGCTTAATGTTATGCAGTACATAGCTCACGCACAGAGAGGCGAATATGAGCAGTGTGCAGAGCTTTCATTTGACTGTGTAATGTGTGGTGTTTGTTCATCACGTTGTCCAGCAGGTATCTCACATCCTCAGGTAGCTCTTCTTGCAAGAAGACTTACAGGTAAGTACATCAGACCAGAGGCTGAGCACTTAACAAAGAGAGTAAAAGAGATAGAAGATGGCGAGTGTAAGGCATTAATCGAAGCTATCATGGCTAAGCCACTTGAGGAGCTTAAGGAAATGTACAACACTAGAGAAATCGAGAAGTAAGGAGGACGTGAAGATGAGTTTACCATATACATCGGAAATGATGGAATCTATTAAAAAGGTAGAAGCAGGCAGAGCAGCACGTGTTAATGGTCCAGAGCCAAAGCGTATGACTGCTGATGAGAAGACAGCTCTCCTTCAGGCATTCCATCCAGATTATAACCTTGATAGCTTTGCTGAGATTAAGGTTGGTCCAAACGCAGGACAGAAGGCTCCAAAGGAGTTAGTAGAAGTACTTCAGGGTGAAAGCAGAATCAAGGGAATGAACCTTGACCTCTCAAAGCCTGATTTCGACGTAGATGTATTAGTAATCGGTGGCGGTGGTGCTGGCTCTTCAGCAGCTATCGAGGCTAATGAGGCTGGTGCTAACGTTATGATCGTTACAAAGCTTCGTATCGGTGATGCTAATACAATGATGGCAGAGGGTGGTATCCAGGCTGCTGATAAGGAGAATGATTCACCAGCACAGCATTACTTAGATGTAATGGGTGGTGGACATTACGCAAACGTACCTGAGCTTGTTGAGAAGCTTGTTTGTGATGGCCCTTCAGCTATCAACTGGCTTGACAAGTTAGGTGTATTATTTGATAAGGATGAAGACGGTAGAATGATCACTACTCATGGTGGTGGAACATCTCGTAAGAGAATGCATGCTGCAGCTGACTACTCAGGCGCAGAAATCATGAGAGTACTTAGAGATGAAGTTATCAACAGAAAGATACCTGTAATCGACTTCACAGCAGCTATCGAGATTATCAAGGATACAGATGGTAAGGCTGCAGGTGCAGTTCTTATGAACATGGAGACAAAGGAAATCCTCATCGCTAGAGCTAAGACTGTTGTTATTGCAACAGGTGGTGCTGGACGTATGCATTATCAGGGATTCCCAACATCTAACCATTATGGTGCTACAGCAGATGGTCTTGTTCTTGCATACCGTGCAGGCGCTCCATTATTATACCAGGATACATTACAGTATCATCCAACAGGTGTTGCATTCCCAGCTCAGATTTACGGTGCGCTTGTTACAGAGAAGGTTCGTTCTATGGGCGCTATGTTCGTAAACAAGGATGGTGAGGTATTCATGCATCCACTTGAGACAAGAGATGTTGCAGCTTCAGGTATCATCAGAGAGTGTAAGGAGAGAGGCAATGGCGTTCAGACTCCACAGGCAGAGGGTATCTGGCTTGACACTCCTATGATTGATATGATTCACGGTAAGGGTACATTAGAGAAGAGATTACCTGGTATGCTTCGTATGTACTTAAGATGTGGTATCGATATGAGAGAGGTACCTATCGTAATTTACCCAACTCTTCATTACCAGAATGGTGGTATCAAGATTGGTGCCAACGGTATGTCAGATGTAGAGAACCTTTATGTAGCTGGTGAGGCAGTTGGAGGAATCCACGGCAGAAACAGACTTATGGGTAACTCACTCCTTGATATCATCGTATTCGGACGTAATGCAGGACAGCAGGCAGGAGCTAAGTGCAAGGAAGTAGAGCTTAAAGAGCTTACACTTTCACATGTAGATGAGTTCTCTAAGATGCTTGATGACGCTGGTATTAAGCCAGAGGTAGTATCTCCTAAGTTATTACCAGACTATAGACCAGAAGGTGTTACACGACTTAACTAAATTTAATCACAGTCATATTTGACTGCGATTTAGTCAGTAATATATATAATACCAACAGCAATTTATTGCTGTTGGTATTAAGACTGTTCATAGTTACATAGCTATGAACTAGGTGTAACAAAGAATTAGCGAAAATATAAACGGGGCAAATTATATTTTTTGGAGGAAAAAAGTTATGTCACTATTTGGTGGAGTTATCTCGATAACAGGCATCACATTCTTGATGTTTTGCTTATTCGCAATAACAGCAGTAGGTTATATTTTTGGTCGTATAACAATCAAAGGTGTTAACCTTGGAACAGCAGGTGTATTTATTATTGCACTTCTCTTTGGCGCATTCTTCTATGAGCCATTAACACAGCAGCTTACAGTAAAAGCAACAGATGGATCAACAATTGATTATGTATCAAATGCACTTAAGATAATTGAGAATCTTGGTTTGATTCTTTTTGTAACTTCAGTTGGATTTATAGCTGGACCAAAGTTCTTTAGTAATATGAAGAAGAACTTTAAGTCATATGTATTATTAGGATTAATAGTAATCATTGCAGGTGGTATTTCAGCTGTAGCATGTATTTACATCGGAAGAGCAATAGGTGGAACAGATAACGCTAGCTTAACAGCTATGGTAGTAGGTCTTCTTTCTGGTTCTCTTACATCTACACCAGCTTTCTCAGCAGCTAAGGCAACTGTTGCGACAGAAGCATTACAGGATATCGTTACAGTAGGCCATGGTATTTCATATATCTTTGGTGTTGTAGGCGTTGTTCTTTTTGTTCAGCTTGTTCCAAAGTTCGCAAAGGCTAATATGGAAGAAGAAAGAGCAAAGTTAGTACAAGTATCTGAAGGTGAGCAGAAGAAATATGAAGGTAAGCTTATAGACCTTGATGGTTTTGGTTTAGCACCATTTGCATTAGCAGCTATTATTGGTTCTTTTGTAGGAATGATAAAGATTCCACTTACTGCTGAGGGATTAGCAGGTACAACATTCTCTCTTACAACAACAGGTGGATGTCTTCTTACATCTTTAGTATTTGGACATTTCAGCAGAGTTGGAAAGATTAATATTATGCCACAGGAGTCAACTCTTAAGGTATTTAGAGAGTTAGGTCTTATGTTATTCCTTATAGGTGCAGGTATCGCAGGTGGAGCAAAGTTTGTTCAGTATTTTGATATTATGTACTTTGTATACGGAGTAATTATGACTGTATTCCCAATGATAATTGGATTCGTATTTGCTAAGTATGTACTTAAGTTAAGTCTTCTCAATAACCTTGGTTCTATCACAGGTGGTATGACAAGTACACCTGCACTTGGAACACTTATTAATACAGCAGGAACTGAAGATGTTGCAGCAGCGTATGCAGCTACATATCCTATTGCGTTAATCGCAGTAGTGTTAGTTTCTCAGTTCTTAATCATCCTGTTTTAGTGGATTATAGAAGATACTTTTATAAAATAATATGGAGGAAACAAAAATGCGTGAAATAAACGTAAGTCAGATCACAGATGTTGTAGAGAAGCTTTGTATAGAGGCTAACCAGCATCTGCCAGAGGACGTAAAGTGCGCAATCAAGTCATGCAGAGCATGTGAGGATTGGGATATCGCAAAGGGCGTTCTCGACAAGATTATAGAGAATTATGAAATCGCAGACGAGCAGTGTGTACCTATCTGTCAGGATACAGGTATGGCATGTGTATTCCTTGAGATAGGTCAGGATGTACATATGGTTGGCGGCAATCTTGCAGATGCTGTTAATGAAGGTGTACGTCGCGGTTATGATAAGGGATATCTTAGAAAGTCTGTAGTTGGAGATCCAGTTCGTAGAGGAAATACTGGTGATAATACACCAGCTATGCTTTATACAGAAATCGTACCAGGTGATCAGATAAAGATTACAGTTGGACCAAAGGGCTTTGGTAGCGAGAATATGTCAGCTATCCGTATGTTCAAGCCATCAGCAGGTCTTCAGGGTATTAAGGATTTCATCTTAGAGACAGTTGAGATAGCTGGACCAAATCCATGCCCGCCTATGGTTATCGGTGTAGGTATCGGCGGAACATTTGATAAGGCAGCTCTTCTTGCAAAGAAGGCACTTATGAGATCAATTGATTCTGAGAATCCAGATCCATTCTATGCTGACCTTGAGAAGGAGATGCTCGAGAAGGTAAATCAGCTCGGCATCGGACCACAGGGCTTCGGTGGAAAGACAACAGCAATCGGCTTAAATATTGAGACATTACCAACACATATCGCTGGTATGCCATGTGCTATCAATATTAACTGCCACGTTACACGTCATAAGTCGGAGGTGATCTAATGGAAAAGCATATTACATTACCACTTACAGAAGAGTTAGCTAAGTCTCTTAAGGCTGGAGATACAGTTTATTTAACAGGTACTATCTACACATCTCGTGATGCAGGTCACAAGAGAATGTGTGAGGCACTTAGCCGTGGAGAGGAGCTTCCATTTGACCCAACAGATGCTACAATCTACTATGTTGGACCAACTCCTGCAAAGCCAGGTCAGGTTATCGGTTCAGCAGGTCCTACAACAAGTGGACGTATGGATGCATACGCACCAACTATGATGTCTGTAGGTGCTAGAGGTATGATTGGTAAGGGTGCTAGACTTCCAGAGGTTGTTGAGGCTATGAAGAAGTATAGCGGAGTTTACTTTGGTGCTATAGGTGGTGCAGGTGCACTCCTTGCAAAGTGTATCAAGAAGTGTGAGCTTATCGCATACGAGGATTTAGGTGCAGAGGCACTTAGAAAGCTCTATGTAGAGGATATGCCACTTTTTGTTATCATTGATAGTGAAGGTAACAACCTTTACGAAGATGGTAAGGCAGCTTACCTTGCTAGCAAGCAGTAATAAATAATGAGTATTGACCATAATTGTGTTAATATGAAAATATAAGAAGGGAGCAAACACCAAACAAGGTGGTTAGCGACCCTTGAGACTAATTAAAGCCTACCCTGGATTTGTTAAGTACAAAGGTAGGCTTTATTATTTGCGCTTGTTTTTCATATCTATGTAGGCAAGCAGTGAGATTTAAAAGTTCTAAATAGGATTAAAGCCTGAAATGTAAACCATTTATATTTCTAAATCGACCATTCATATAAAAAATATTTATTTTCCAGAAACAAAATGATATGTTTTGACACATAGAAACTGATATATAGCGAAAGCGGAAAGGAGTTATATATGACAGAAACAATGGTGTCATTTCACAATGTAACTAAAAAGTATAAAAGTACAGTAGCAGTCAACGATGTTAGCTTGAAACTAGAGAAAGGTAAGATATATGGTCTAGTAGGTAAAAATGGAGCGGGCAAAACAACAATTATACGTATAATTGGAGGTTTAAGTTTACCTACAGATGGACAGGTACAGGTGAATACTGATAAGTTGGGAATGCTCATAGAAGCGCCATCCTTAAACGGAAATATGAATGCAAATGAGAATCTTAAGTTTTTCTCTATGCTCTCAAAGAGTAATACAAGGAAGTATAATGATGATGAGTTGTTGAAACTTGTAGGACTTGAAAATTGCGGAAAGAAGAAGGTAAAGGATTTCTCTTTAGGTATGAGACAGAGACTGGGCATAGCAGTAGCATTACTTAATAATCCAGAGTTTATAATGCTTGATGAGCCTGTAAACGGACTTGATCCTATAGGAGTGGTGGAGATTCGTCAATTGATAAGGGATTTAAACGAAAAGGAGCAAATGACCATATTGATATCTAGTCACAATCTGCCGGAGCTATATCAGACAGCTACAGATTTTATCATTATAGACAGCGGTAAGGTTAAAAAGATGATAACTCAAGAGCAGTTAGAAAATGAGAAAAAAGAAAGCTTGGAAGAGTACTTTTTATCAGTCATTAGAGAAAGGTAGGGTATAATATGAAACAGTTATATAAGGCAACATTATATAGAATGTATAAAACAAAAGGTGTAAGAATAGCAGTGGCGTTAACATATCTTGCTGCAATAGGATATTATATACTGGCATCAATGGTAGCAAAGGGTGATATGGGCGTAGATATGGCAGGAAATATAACAGGGCTTGCAGACGCTATGATAATTTGGTTATTTGGTTCATTGACCGTAGGCATACTAGTAGGTGATGATTTTGAGAATAAAACAATTCATAGTTCAATCTCATACGGTAGAAAAAAGATAGTTATAAACTACATGCTTGTATATATTACTATGATGATAGTTTTGCTCATGCCATATCTTATTGGGTCAATTGTTTTAATCACAGCTAGAATAGATATGAGTGGAGCACAGCCAACAGCAGTTACAATATTTATGGACAACGCTATAAAATATAATAGTGAGACTAACATTTTGAAACTTATATTATCATATCTTTCGCATATAGTAGTAACTATAAGTCAGATAAGTATCTGTATAATCGTTGCGGTGAAGGTAAAAAAGACAGTGGCAGTTACAGCTTTTGGATTTATATTTGGAATGTTTACAGCATTGATTTCGGCACTTGTATCAGAGGTAAAAATATTGGATAATATCTATAAATTGACACCATACAATTATAGTATCAGCAGATTAGGTTTAACTGCAGATATGATAGATATGTGTGCAGGCATAGGAGTTAGTATTATATTTATATGCATATGTGGTATAATTGGATGGTTGATATTTAGGAAATCAGATATAAAGTAGTACAGAAGGTGAATGTGTATGAAGATTAAGGCAGTGATAGACAAGCTTTATAGGGAAACAGAAATACATGTGTGCAATAGTGAGATGAACGAGCAGGTAACAGACCTTATAAGAGATATAGATGAGTTGCTGAATGTTCATATAACAGGCACAGATAAAAGAGGCGAGAAATGTGTATTGAATCTTAAGGACATCGTATGCTTCTACACTTCTGGTCAAAAGGTGTTGACGCGAGATGTCGAAGGTAATGAGTATAGTGTGAATTATAAACTGTATGAGTTGGAGGAAAAGCTGCCAGATACTCTTTTTCTACGTATTGCCAAGTCAGAGATAGTTAATATAAAGAAGATAAAGAGGCTTGATATGAGTGTTACAGGAACTATTAAGGTGGTTATGTCTGACCAGTCGGAAACTTATACTTCTAGAAGAAATGTAACCAGACTAAAGCAAGCATTGGGAATATAAGGAGGAGTACGAAATGAAAAATATATTAAAGCGCTGCGTATTCAGTTTTTGCGTATCAAGCGTACTGGGTGCATTGACTAATTTAATTATAGAATTGGCAGTGAGAATGGTCACAGGAATGGATGATTTTACACCGATATCTCCAGAGTTTATAGAATTATTCCCATCGGAAACTATAGCGGTAGAGGTTAATGTATTGTTATATGGAGTCATAGGTGCTGGATTTGCTGCAATGACATTTATATACGAAAATGAGAAGATAGGTTTTATTTTACAAAACATAATATATTGTCTTTTAACGTCAATTATATGGGTTCCTATAGTAGTTGTTGTATGGCAGTTAAACAAGCATGGAAATGCACTAATAGGTACGCTAATTGGATTTTTTGTAACATATATAGTGATGTCTGTTGTAGGATATAAGATAACACAGGCAAAAATTAATGAAATAAATAAGTATCTTGAAAGTATATTATTTAGAAATAAAAATTAGTTAAGTTTAAGAGAATGTACTTGATTGTATGGTAGGGATAATTTATACTTATTACAAGAATTAGTAGATAATGTTAAATAACTATTAACAGATTTTTATGTTAGGAGCGGAAAAATGAAGCAGAAAAGTATGACAAGATTAAGAGTAAAATTATTCTCTGCAGTTGTAGCATTTGGTATGGTACTTTCAGGAATTGTACCATATTTAATAAGTGTACCTACAGTACAGGCTATCGAGCAAGACAACCAGAAAATAAGTGCACAGACAAATGATTACAACCTAGCTGACAACATTCAAGATGGTGTTATTTTGCATTGCTTCGATTGGAAGTATAACGATATTACGGCAGAACTTCCAAATATAGCAGCGGCAGGATTTACATCAGTACAGACATCACCAGCACAGGTTGGTGGTGGATATGGTAGCTGGTATTGGTTATATCAGCCGCTTGGAATGTGTGCAGGAACAAATGCACTAGGTACTGTAAATGACCTTAAGAAGCTTTGTACAGAGGCAGATAAGTATGGAATCAAGGTAATTGTTGACGTAGTAGCTAATCATTTGTCAGGCAATCATTCGAATATTCAGTCAGACTTAAAAGATGGTCAGTACTGGCATACTTATGGAAGCGTATCAAATTGGTCAGACCGTTATCAGGTTACACATGGTGATATAGGTATGAAGGATCTTAATAGTGAGCATAGCTATGTACAGCAGGTTGTGGCCAATTACATAAAAGAATTAAAGAATATGGGTGTGGATGGTATTCGATGGGATGCGGCAAAGCATATTAGTTTACCAAGCGAAGGCTGTGATTTCTGGTCGAAGGTAACATTAGATGATTTGTATCATTATGGTGAGATACTTGTTGGTCCAGATGACAGGTCATCAGGAAATGAAAGCTTGATGGTTGAATATACTCAGCATATGTCAGTTACAGATAGTGTATACGGAACAAGTCTTCGTGAGGCATTTGCCAATGGAACAGTACCTTCTGGTTATGGTAACTGGATAGCTAGAGGTGTAGCAGGAGATAAGCTTGTATACTGGGGCGAAAGTCATGATACTTGGTCAAATGGTGATGAATGGGGTAACTCAAATGGCATGAGTCAGAATGTTATAGATAGAGCGTATGCCATAGCCGCTAGCCGTGATGATGCAACAGCACTTTATTTTTCAAGACCGGCATCTAAGATAAAGGATAGTATTCATGCAGGTCAGAAGGGAAGTACACACTTTACAAGTACTGAGGTTGCGGCAGTTAATCATTTCCATAATGATATGCTAGGACAGGCAGAATATTATACAACAGGTAGTAACTGTGCTGTAGTTAACCGTACAAAGGGAGCTGTAGTAGTAGCTGGAAGTGGTGGAAACCTCACTGTAACAGTACCAAATGGTGGCGGAACAACTCAGGCAGGTGTATATTATGATATAGTATCAGGTGAAAAGTGGACTGTTACATCTACAAATATGACAGGAAAGATTGGGGCTACAGGTATAGCTGTTCTATATCGTGAGAATATGGAACGCCCTGATATAAAGCCAGCAGTGGGAAATAAGTTGGACCGCGAAGGTACAGTATATTATCAAAACACTAGTAATTGGAGTAGTGTTTATGCATACTACTGGAGCGATGAAGATACAACTATGACAAAATGGCCAGGAGTAAAGGCTACAAGTGTTGGTAGCGGTGTATATAGTGTGAAGCTTCCAGCAGGTGCGCAGTATGTTATATTTAGTAATGGTAGCGGAGAGCAGACAGATGACTTGTTTTTGTCAGGTGCTGATAAGATATATAAGAATGGCTCATGGTCTGATTATGGCAAGAAAGATGATAATCAAGAATCAAGCAATCCAAAGGAGACAACAACTCCAGGTGAAACTACGACTCCAAAGGAGAGTACAACTCCAAAGAATACAACTACCAAAAATGATACTTCTACGTCAGATGATACTACAAAAGAGGAGCAGACTACAACAGAAGATAATACAAAGCCAGATGATGACAGTAGTGTAGATAATAAAGAAACTGTAGATGAGGAATCAAAGGGTGATGAAACATCTACAAATACAGAAAACACAGATGATGAAACAACTAGTAGCGATGATAAATCAGATAAAAATGATGGAAACGATATAGCTACTTATATGATTATAGCGGTATTGGTGATGGCCGTTATAGGTGGAGCAGTAGGTTTTGTAATAGTGCTTCGTAAAAAGAAAAATAATATCTAAGAGTGTAGGAAAGACATATAATAATGCACCCTAAATGTTGATGAATTATAATTGGCATTTAGAGGTGCATTTTTATGTTTAATCAGATATGACAAATGTAATAAATAGAAGTTATGACAAAAATCACTGTTCGAGTATAGATAAAAATGATATTATACTAATGTCATATAAATGAAGAATCTAAAGGAAATAAACATATGGAGGATAAAAGGATTCTTAGAAAATGATATATTCTCAACAAGAAAGGAAATGGAAATATGAGCAAGATAGTAGAAGTAGATGGATTAGTAAAAAGATACAAGGAACTAGTTGCTTTAGATCACTTTAATCTAGAGATAGAGGAAGGAGAAGTTTTTGGATTATTAGGCCCAAACGGAAGTGGAAAGTCAACCACTATCAATTGTATACTTGGACTTCTAAAGTATGACAAGGGCTCTATTAAGGTGTTTGGCAAGCCTATGGATGCAAGCAGTTATGCTTCTAAGAAGGATATAGGCGTAGTATTGCAGAATGTTGCAGTATTTGATGAATTGACAGTACAGGAAAATATTGACTATTTCTGTGGATTGTACATAAAGGATAAGAAGCTTAGAAAGCAGTATGTAGATGAAGCTATAGAGTTTGCAGGCTTAGAGGAGTTTAGAAAGTTTCAGCCTAAAAAGCTTTCTGGTGGTCTTCTTAGAAGACTCAATATTGCATGCGGTATAGCTCATAAACCAAAGTTAATCTTTATGGATGAGCCGACAGTTGCAGTAGACCCACAGAGTAGAAATAAGATACTTGAGGGCATTATGGAACTTAATAAAAATGGTGCAACTATCATATATACTTCTCATTATATGGAGGAAGTAGAACAGATATGTACTAGAATAGCCATAATGGACCAAGGTAAGAATCTTGCTATCGGCACAACAGACCAGCTTAAGAATATGATTAAGACTGGTGAGACAATACAGGTAGAGATATTAAATGCATCAGAGGAACTTATATCTGAAGTAAAGGAATTACCACACGTATATAAGGTTGAGTATGTTGATAATCATTTGAAATTACATTATACAAAGGGCCAGAGAAATTTGGTTCGCCTTGTAGATTTCTTAAAGGCAAAGGATATACAGTTTGGCAGGGTATATTCAGAGTTACCAACATTAAACGATGTATTCCTTGAGATAACAGGAAAAGAACTTAGAGATTAGGGGGAATAGTTATGTTTTGGCATTTATACAAATACAGAGTCAAGGTAATGTTGAAAAATAAATACCTTTTCTTCTGGATGGGAATGTTCCCGATTATATTAGGTACATTATTTTATATGACATTCTCCAATATTACCGAGCAGGTTGAAGGCTTTTCAACAGTTAATGTTGTTATAAGTGCAGAGAAGACTTCAGATAAGACCGGTAAAGACATAATAGACGGAGATGAAGGTCTTAAGGCTTTCTTAGACACCATGGAGGAAGAGGGATATTTTGTAATTACATATGCAGAATATGATGAGGCTTTAGAACTTGTAAATGGTGAAAAGGCTGATGGTATCGTTGTATTATCTAAGGGTGACAAAAAAACTGAGCTTTCACTACTCTTTGGAGGAAATGGTATATCAGAGACTATCTTAAAAAATATTATCAATGTGTATGTAAGAAGTAGCCATGTTATAGATGACGCTATAGCTACTAATCCATCATCAGTAGAGTCGGTTATAGCGGAACTGTACAGTGATGTAGATATCAATAAGGATTTATCTGTAAATGCTAAAAATATGGATCCATACAATCAGTATTTCTTTGCATTATTTGCTATGGTATGTATGTTTGGCTCATCTTACGGTATGTTAAATACAGAGTATGGTCAGGCTGATCAGTCAGCTTTAGGTGCTAGAAGATGTGTAGCTCCAACGAAGAAACTATTAGGAATAATATCAGAGTTCTTTGCTGCAGTAACTGTAATAGAGCTCATGTTTGTTATACTGTTTATATATTTAACATGTATATTAGGTGTAAATTTAGGTGATAAGTATGCACTTATATTCCTTGCAAGTATTGCGGCATCTCTACTTGGAGTAGCGTTAGGTTATGCCTTTGGTGTGCTATTAAAGTGTAATAAGAGTGCTAAAGATGGAATATCCATGGCTGTTATATTATTTTTAAACTTTCTTGCCGGTCTTATGGTTGGCGATATGAAGTTTGTAATAGAAAAAAACTGTCCTATTATAAATAGAATCAATCCGGCAGCTTTGATATCAGATTGTTTCTATTCAATATGTGCATATGATGATTTGTCTATGTATATAAAAAGTATGATAGCTATAGTAATATGGACTGTTATATTAACAGTAGTATCAGTTGTAGTATTAAGGAGGGAAAAATATGCAAACTTATAAGGCATTTATGAAAATAGCAAAGAAATATCTCCCTTCTATGGCCATATATTTCATTATATTTATGGTGTTGTCAGTTATGATGTCATCTCAAAGCAGCGATAATCAGGAGATGATGTACAAGGATGAGGAGATTAGTTTTACAGTATTTAATAGAGATGAAAGCGAGCTTGGAGAGGCTTTAAAGGATTACCTTTCTATAAAAAATAATTATGTAGAACTAGAGGATGATGAGGAAGCATTAAAGTTATCTCTTTATTACAGAGAGATATACTATGCTGTCGTTATACCTGAGGGTTTTGAAAGCGCCATAGAAGCTGGCGAAGATATGGAATTTATGAATTATAAGGTGTCTGATTCTTCGGTTGGATACTATATGGATATGGAAGTAGAGAACTATATGCAGGTGCTGAAATCGTATCTGGCTGCAGGTTATAATCTGGAAGAGGCATTGACAAAAACAAGTGACACTATGAGTAAAAGTGTGCAAGTTGATTTAGCATCAAACACAACTGACAAGGATGCTAACGGAAATCCTGTATCGACAAGTACTTCAAGTGAGAAACCTTCACATTATTATTTCTGGAATTATATACCATATATATTCCTTGCTATAGTTATAACAGGACTTGGACCTATTATTATAGTATTTGGTAAGAAGGATATTGCAAAGCGTATAAATGTATCAGCTCAGAGCTTTAAGAGTTATAGCATACAGATGGCGTTAGGTACTATTACTTTTGGAGCAGTAGTGTTTGCAGCATTTCACATATTAGCCCAGTTTGTAGGCTGTGGCGAAGTAATGTCTATGACAGAGACCATATGTTATCTTATATTGACACTTTGCTTTCTGATACTTTCACTTAGTATTGCATTCTTTGGTGGATTTGTATTTTCGAATACAGCTACTATGGGAGCATTCGGAAATGTTATATCATTGGGCTTCTCTTTCCTTGGTGGTATATTTGTTCCATTGGAATTTGCAGGTGACACTTTATTAAATATTGCAAGATTTACACCTACATACTGGTATGTTAAGGCAAATGATGGTATTATAGGGGTGAAAAGTTTTGCAGAATTAAATGTGGCAGAATTCGGAAGGAATTGTGGAATACAGCTCCTATTTGCAGCGGCGTTTATATGTGCAGGCTTAGCAGTACTTAAGTACAAAAGAGAGGAAGCTTAATATACATGTCGGTTGTATTTGACAAGATAATAATGGCATTGATGTGCATATTGATGACAGGTATAAAGCAGGTAGACTATCTAATAGTCTGCCTGTTTCTTGTGGTCTTAAGTATGGAATGTGCCTTGATATATTTTGAAAGTAGAAAATCTGTGACTATAGTTACGGCTATATATGCCATGCTTATATTATGGGAACCGCAGATTGCCATATTTATCCCATTGATTTTATACGAAAATGCTAGAGTTAAGCAGTTTATAACATTACCTATATATATGATAATTGGTGTGATTATATATGCTAGTGAGACGGATTATTCGTTGATATCTTATAATACATTATTGTATGTTATTATAACGATGCTTGGAATTGCTATGGGGATTCGAAGCTATAGAGAAATAGAATTAAAAAGAAAACTTCATGACATACAGGATACAGATTCTCTTCTTAAACAAAGAGCTAGTCAAAGTAAAGAATTGTGGTTAAAGCAGCAGGATATGGATATTCATGCAGCTACTTTGAAGGAGAGAAACAGAATTGCCAGAGAGATACATGACCATGTAGGGCATATGCTGTCTCGTTCAATATTACAGTTAGGAGCTATATTGGCTATAAATAAGGATGAGAAACTGGATATACCTTTAAGAGGACTTAAAGATTCGTTAGATACCGCTATGAATAACATTAGAGAGAGTGTCCATGATTTAAAGGATGATTCGGTTGATTTAGAATACCTTATAATGAATATGACTTCACAGTATGATGGACTTGAGATAAGCGTCGATTATGATATAAGTCCGTATGCACCAAAGGAGCTTAAGTACTGTATAGTGGCTATAGTTAAGGAAGCTTTGACTAATACCGTCAAGCATAGCGACAGTACAAAGGTTAATATGGTACTTAGGGAACATCCGGCGTTATATCAAGTGCTTATAGAAGATAATGGAAGTAGTGCAAAAACTTCGAAGAATGATAATGGAATAAAGTTAAGTCAAGGAATAGGACTTGAGAATATGCGAGAACGTATTGCAGCATTTGGTGGAAATATCAGCTTTAGGTGTGAAAATGGATTTAAAATATTTATATCTATTCCAAAGAAAAATTAGTAAAACAGGTGGGAAATAGAATGAGAGTATTAGTAGTGGATGATGATGTATTTGTAACTATGTCTTTAAAGACTATCTTAGAAAGTGATAGTGACATTGAAGTGGTGGCTATAGGAAATAATGGGCAGGAGGCTATCAATCTTTACAGTGAATATAAGCCAGATGTATTATTGATGGATATACGTATGGATGTACTAAATGGATTAGATGCGGCGCAGAAGATATTTGCCCAGTATAAAGATGCTAATATATTATTTTTAACAACATTTTCGGATGACGAATACATAGTAAAGGCTTTGCACCTTGGGGCTAGAGGTTATTTATTAAAGCAGGATTTTGAGAGTATTATACCAGCTATTAAAGCTGCTTATAGTGGGCAAAGTGTATTTGGTGGGCAGGTAATGTCAAAGTTACCAGACATTTTACAGAGAAATGAAACTGCGAGTGCAGATTCAATTGTAAGGATAGATGAACTCTTGGCGGAAGGAGAGCTTACTAAGAAAGAAATAGAGATAATGGAGCAGGTGGCCGAAGGGTTAAGTAATAAGGAGATAGCCGCTAAATTGTATCTAAGTGAGGGAACTGTGAGAAATTATATAAGCACTATTTTAGAGAAATTAGAGCTTAGAGATAGAACACAGCTAGCTATATATTATCTAAAGAGAAAGTAGAAACGCAGGATTTTAGAGTCATAATTAAAGGAATGTAAGTTATGTTAAAAACAGATGGTTACATAAATTGCCAGATGTGTCCTAGAAATTGCAAGGTGGACAGACGCACAGGTAAAGGTATATGTAATAGTAGTGACAAGTGTATGATTGCCAGAGCGGCGCTTCATTATTGGGAAGAGCCATGTATATCAGGAAAGGAAGGCTCTGGAACAATCTTTTTTACAGGTTGTTCATTAGGGTGCGTGTTTTGTCAAAACTATGCTATATCAGACGGAAAGTCACCTTATGGCACAGCGGTTACAGTGGAAAGACTTGTAGACATTTTTTATGAGCTTAAGGAAAAAGGAGCTAATAATATTAATTTTGTCACACCTACTCACTTTATGCCACATATTAAAGAAGCAATAGCATTAGCGAAGGACAAGGGCTTTGACTTACCTTTTGTATATAATACAAGCGGATATGAGAAGGTTTCTGTTCTAGAAGAATTAGACGGATATATTGATATTTATCTTCCTGATTTTAAGTATTTTGATAATGAATTGGCATTAAAGTATTCTAAATGTATGGATTATACTAGATATGCTAAGGAAGCAATAGCAGAGATGTTTCGTCAGGTCGGTGAGCCTGTGTTTGATGATATGGGTATACTAAGGCGAGGCGTGATAGTTAGGCATATGATATTACCGGGGCATACGTTAGATTCAAGAAATATAATAGATTACCTTTATAATACCTATGGAGATAGCATCTATATAAGCATAATGAATCAGTATACGCCAGTTGTTACAACTAGAATGGAAAAATATCCTGAGCTTGGCAGAAGTATAACTACGAGAGAATATGACAAGGTTATTGATTTTGCTATTGAAATAGGTGTGAAAAACGCTTATGTACAAGAGGGAGAAACAAATAAAGAGAGTTTCATTCCTGATTTTGATGGAGAGGGATGCTAGATGAATGTATTAGGATTTGTATATTCTTATAAAATATGCTAGTATACTTATAAATGTATAAAAAGGAGAAAAGTGATGAAAAAGAGACTATTATCTATATTGAGTTTACTTCTTATAGTTGCGATTATAGGATGTAGCAATAAAACAGGTGTGGAAAATGAAGGCAAGACTACAACACAGTCACAGGTGTCATCTGATATGCCAACATCCACAGATGAACCTACAACAGAGGAGCCGACAACTCCGCCAGAGCCAGACCCTATAACAGTAGATATTATAATGGTCGGAGATATGCTTATGCATACTCGTGTAAATGAAAGTGGACTTATGGCAGATGGAACATATAATTATGACCATATTTTTGCACAGGTTAAGGATGATATAGAGGCAGCAGATATTGCTATCGTAAATCAGGAGACAATTATAGGTGGTAGAGAGCTTGGATTATCAGGTTATCCATCGTTTAATAGTGCATTTGAACTGGCTGATAGCATAGTGGACGCAGGTTTTGATGTGGTATTACATGCTACTAATCATGCTCTAGATAAGCGAAAGAATGGTTTGTTAAAATGTCTTGAGTATTGGGATACTACATATCCTGAAATAGGTGTGCTTGGTATACACGATACCAAAGAGGATGCTTCTGAGATATATGTAGAGGAAGTAGAAGGCATAAAGATAGCTATACTTAACTATACTTATGGTACAAATGGTATAGCATTGCCAAGCGATATGCCATACGCTGTAGATATGTGGAATGATGCGGCTATTAAGGCTGATGTTGAGGCAGCAAAGCAGATAGCAGATTTTGTTATAGTGTGTCCACATTGGGGTACAGAGTATGTATTTAAGGAGACAAAGAACCAGACTAAGAAGGCACAGTTCCTTGCAGATTTGGGCGTAGACCTTATTATAGGAACACATCCGCATGTAGTAGAGCCTGTTAAGTGGCTTAAGGGTAAGGATGGCAATGATACATTGTGTTACTACTCTATAGGAAACTTCATCAATGCTACAAGTGGTGACCACAAAGGTGCTGCTGCAAGAATGCTTGGAGCTATGGCTAAGGTTACACTTACAACTGACGGTGAGGATGTATGGATCGAAAAGTATGGCGTAGAGCCACTTGTTACTCATCTGGTAGCAGGTAGTGGACTTATCACAACTTACAGATTATCAGAATATACAACAGAGTTAGAGGCGCTTAATCAGATGAAGAATCAGGATGATTCATTCTCTATTCAGTATTGTGTAGATATATGTAAGGATGTATTTGGTGATTTGTATTATAATGATGTAGTTGTTGAGAGAGATACAGAAGATGATACTGAAAATGAAAGCAGTGACAATGTAGAGCAGTCAGCAGGAGAGTAGAAAAATGGAAGAATTATATAGAGCAATAGAAGATAAGATAAAGGAAGCTGGATTTAATAGACCAGTAGATGGCAGAGATGTGTATGATGACCTGTGTGAACAAATAGATGATAAGGAGCCAGGAAATTATATTATGCTAAGTAAGTTCTATGATGATGTGGTATTTGAATATACTGTAACAGTAATGGAGGATGAATTTAACTTATCGACATTGACTATAACATCAGGGGACGAAAAGTATATAGTTGACTTTGATTCTTAGAAAGTACAAAGGTATTTACGAATACTCATAATGCTACATACGAATATTTAATATATTCGTAAAATATTGACAAAATACTACACATAATATATAATTTTGTTATGTGTGAATATGGCAAGCACAATATATTGAGCTTGCGAACATAAAAATATTATTAGGAGGAAACAAAAATGGATATGAATCAGATGCCTTATGGTGCAGCTCCAGTTAAGAAGCCAGTTGGTCTTGGTGTTGCGTCAATGGTTTGCGGTATTTTATCACTTGTATTATCATGCTGCGTACCATATTTACCATTAATTTTAGCTCTTGTAGCAGTTGTTTTAGGAGCTATGGGTATCAAGAAGAATGCAGGTAAGGGTATGGCTATTGCAGGTTTAGTTTGCGGTATCATTGGCTTAATCCCATCACTTCTTTTTGTTATCGGATGTGCATCATTTGCAGGTCTTGGAGCATCATTATAATATAAGATGCAGGACATTGAACGCTTTTCAAGAAAGTGTTACTATGTATGTTTGGCGCTCATAGGAATATGGGCGCTAATTTATGTAGTAATGCAGGTATTTGACATATCGATAAACGATTTTAATTTACCACTATGTTCATCTTATTCATTATGGGGAATATATTGCCCGGGATGTGGTGGAACAAGATCGGTTATAAGTTTATTACATTTTGATATAATTAGAAGCTTTTTGTTTCATCCTGTAGTGCCATATACAGCCATATTGGTAAGTGTTTTTATGATTTCACACACGCTTAATATAGTTACAAAAGGTAAGGTCAAGGCGATGAAGTTTAGACCTATATACTTCTATATTATGATTGCAATTATATTGATACAGTTTGTTATCAAGAATGCAATTATGCTTATAACAGGTACAGACCCATTAATGTTACTGTAACTTCGATTCACAAAGTACGGATATCTGTACATAATTTATATTATCAGAAGCCTAGCAGAATATTTGCTAGGTTTCTTTTATATCGTGCTTGGATATATTGCATATAACCATCAGCTATCTACAGGTATTTTTCTGTGCTCGACTCGAGAACACTCATTTTTCTAAATGCCGTTTTTCAAAGAGCTTATATTTTTTGTCTTTTATATGTCAGACAGCTACGCCAGATGATGATTTGTGTGGATGAGTACAGCATATGCAGATTTTCGTTAAGTTTTTATAGTTCGCCCGAGCAAGCACACCGCATAGCTCGAAGCTGTTTGACGAAGCTCGCCCCTTATAATAGGGCGAGCGAGGAGTTCTATAGAGCTATGCGGCTTGTCCAATAAAAGCTTGTGAGGGCGAACGTATAAAAATAGAAAATCAAATCAAGCTGTACTCACCACGCAAACATCACTGGCTAAGCGGTCTGCCTCGATAAAAGACAAAAGCTTTTTTGAAAAACGGCATATAAGAAAAATTGAGTAACCTCTCAAGGCACAGGAAAATATCTGTAGACAGCTTGATGGTTGTAGTTACACTATGTCTAGCACGATATAAAAGAAGCCTAAAACAAACGCTTCAAGCTTCTGATAATATGAATTATGTTAGTTATAAAGTACTTTGTGAATTGAAGTTATTGTAAGATACCACTTGCAAATGATGGTGGTATAGTGTATACTACGTGGGTACATGTGAATCGTAGTTACTTGTAACTGCGATTATAAATTGAATAGATATTTTCCCGGGGTGTCGCGTACGCGGCTGAGATGACTTAGTGGTCGGACCCGTTAACCTGATGCGGTTCATACCGACGTAGGAAGTGAAGATTGCATATAAAATACTAGCTTTTTTTAATGCAGGTAGGAAAATACTACTCATTAAAAAGAGCTCTTTTTTTATCATTATGCAAGGAGGAAATAATATGAATGCAAGTGTTGCTATTCAGGTATTACCTGGAACACAAGATGAAAATGAGGTTATTCGCATAGTTGATGCGGTAATCGATTATATTAAATCGACAGGATTAAGTTATTATGTTGGTCCATGTGAAACATCTATCGAGGGAGATTATGATGAACTGATGGATGTAGTTAAGAACTGTCAAATAGTAGCAGCTAAGGCAGGATGCAAGAGTATGAATACATACGTTAAGATTGCATATAAAACAGAAGGAGATGTACTTACCATTGAGAAGAAGGTTACAAAACATCATCAATAAAATACCAGCAATAATATCAATAGCAGCGATAATATTACTTTGGCATATTCTAAGCGTATCTAAGATAGTACCATCGTATATGTTGCCTAGTCCAATGTCAGTTGTATCTGCTTTTGTGGATGACTTTGATATTATAATGAGTCACGCACAGGTAACATTAACAGAGGCATTTTTAGGCTTGTTTGTGGGTATAGTATTTGCGCTTGTTATAGCTACGGCTATGGATAGATGGAAGTTTATGGACAAGGCGTTATATCCTATTATGATTATTACTCAGACCATTCCAACTATAGCTATAGCGCCATTGCTAGTGCTGTGGATGGGATTCGATATGGAGCCAAAGATTACACTTGTAGCGTTGACAACATTTTTTCCTATAGCCATAAGTTTGCTAGATGGATACAAGAGTGTTGATAAGGATTATATTAACCTTATAAAATCTATGGGAGCTGGTAGATGGAACATATATACGAAGCTTAAGCTACCGTCTGCTTTGCCATACTTTTTTTCAGGACTAAAAGTGTCTGTGTCCTATGCTGTAGTAGGAGCCGTTATATCCGAGTGGCTAGGTGGATTTGAGGGTCTAGGTGTATATATGACTAGAGTGCGAAAGGCATATGCTTTTGATAAGATGTTTGCAGTAATTATTTTTATTGTGGTTGTAAGTCTGCTTCTTATGTGGCTTGTTAATGTGATTAAATACGTAGCTATGCCATGGGATAGGTTAAGAAGAGGAGATAAACAAAATGAATATAAGAAATAGATTAAAGGGAAAGCATTTAGGTTTAGGTGCAATTATTATAATGTGTATAGGACTTATGCTTTCTTGTAACAAAAATGATGGAGAATTAAAGAAAAATGCTGATGGGCTTGTAGAGATTACGTTGTGTCTTGACTGGACACCTAATACAAATCACACAGGTTTCTATGTGGCAGATGCACTTGGATATTATAAAGAGGTGGGCATAGACATCAATATTGTGCAGCCACCAGAGGGCGGAGCAGCAGCTTGTCTTGCGTCAGGTCAAGCACAGTTTGCAATAGATGCACAGGATACTATTGCAGCAGCTCTTGATATGGATAAGCCATTGGAGGTAACTGCGGTTGCGGCTATACTTCAGCATAATACGTCTTGTATAATATCAAGAAAGGGTGAGGGGCTAGACACACCGGCAGGACTAGAAGGCAAGAAGTATTCTACATGGGATTCGCCTATTGAACTTGCTATGATAGAACATGTTATGGAGAAAAATGGAGCTGATTTTAGCAAGGTTAAGCTGATTCCTAATGTGATAACTGATGAGCCAGCAGCTCTTAGAGCAAAGCAGACAGATGCAGTATGGATATTCTACGGCTGGTCAGGCATTAATGCTGAGCTTCAAAAACTTGATACAGATGTGTGGTATTTTAAGGATTTTAGCGAAGAACTTGACTATTACACACCAATTATACTGGCTAATAATGATTTTTTGAAGAAATATCCAGAAGTGGCAAAAAGCTTTATGGAGGCAACAAAAAAGGGTTATGAATACGCTGTAGATAATTATAAGGAAGCGGCAGATATGCTTATAGCAGGCGATTCTACAGGTTCATTACAGTCCAATAAAGAACTGGTATATAGAAGTCAGGAATGGATATCTGCCAGATATATAGATGGTGCAACACAGTTTGGTATCATTGATGGTGATAGGTGGAACAGATTTTATACATGGCTATATGAAAATAAGCTTACAAAGCATAATCTGACTGGCAAAGGATATACCAATCAATATATTCAGTAAAGGAGTAGGGCAATGTGCGTACTAAAGGCTTCGGGTATAACCAAGCAATTTGAAGGCGAATCTATTATAGAAGATGTGAGTATAGAACTTCATAAAGGCGAGATAGTGGCGCTGTTAGGTGTCAGTGGTGTGGGAAAGACTACACTTTTTAATGTGTTGTCTGGATTGTTAGAACCAGATGAAGGCAAGGTATACCTAGATGATATGGATGTTACTGGAAAGCCAGGTCATATAAGCTATATGTTGCAAAAGGATTTGCTGTTAGAACATAAAAAGATAATAGATAATGCGGCATTGCCCTTAACTATAAAAGGAATGAAAAGGGCAGATGCAAGAGAGAAAGTGTCTACTCTATTTGCTGATTTTGGACTAGATGGTTGTGAGGACAAATATCCATGTCAGTTATCGGGTGGTATGAGGCAAAGAGTAGCTTTGCTTAGAACATACATGTCGTCTAAAGGTGTATCTTTGTTAGATGAACCATTTTCGGCATTAGATACTCTGACAAAGCACAATATGCATAACTGGTACTTAGATGTGATGAAAAAGATAGATATGTCAACCATATTTATTACACATGATATTGATGAAGCCATAAGGCTATCAGACAGAATATATGTACTGTCAGGTAAGCCGGGTAAGGTAATAAAGCATATAAATATCGATAAGAGCCTTAAAAATAGACCGGATATAGAATTTACAACTGAATATATCAACTATAAACGCACAATTATGGAAGCCTTGTAATGAACAGGGCTTCTATTTTTATCGAGGAAAGTTCTTCAAACGTCTTTTATATAAAAAGGTTTGAAAAATGCTGGGAAATTTAGTAAAATAAAGTATTATGGGGTCATGAATGTGTAGACCAATTCGTTTGTAAAGGAGAAACTATGAGTATTACGAAAGAAAGTTATGATGCATATATAAAGATATTAAAAGAGGAACTTGTTCCTGCTATGGGTTGTACAGAGCCAATTGCCCTTGCTTATGCGGCGGCCAAGGCAAAGGACGTATTGGGACAACTACCAGATAAGATACGAGTGGATGCAAGTGGAAGTATTATTAAGAATGTAAAGTCAGTAATAGTTCCAAATACAAATCATTTAAAGGGAATAGGTGCGGCTGTTGCGGCTGGTGCAGTGGCTGGTGATGCTTCAAAGGAGCTTGAGGTTATAGCAAATGTTTCAGAGGAACAGGTAGAGAACATTAAGACATTTTTAGATACTACACCGATAGAAATATCTTGTTCAGATAGTGGATTGACATTTGATATAAAGGTTACTATGTATAAAGATGAGCATAGTGCAACAGTAAGGATAGCAAATTATCATACCAATATTGTGTATGTAAAAAAAGACGAGGAAGTCTTGTTAGATGTACCAGTTATGGATGAGAATGAAGAGGGACTTACAGACAGAAGCATTATGAATATGAAGGATATCTGCGAGTTCGTAGATATGGTTGATATAGAGGATGTACGAGAGGTTATAGCTAGACAGATTAGATATAACACTGCCATATCAGAGGAGGGTATGCGAGCTGATTATGGTGCCAATATTGGTAAGGTGTTGATGAAGATGGAAGGTGATTCTGTAAGAACTAGAGCAAAGGCTATGGCTGCTGCCGGTTCGGATGCTCGTATGAACGGATGTGAGATGCCAGTTATCATCAATTCAGGTAGTGGAAATCAAGGTATTACTTGTTGTATGCCTGTTATAGAGTATGCCAAGGAGTTTAAAGTTAGCGAGGAGAAACTGTATAGAGCTTTAGTGTTGTCTAATCTTGTAGCTATATATCAAAAGAGTGGCATTGGCAGATTATCAGCGTATTGTGGAGCTGTTAGTGCAGGAGCAGCCGCAGGAGCAGGCATCACATACATACAGGGCTATGGCTATACAGAGATTAAGCATACAGTTGTAAATGCACTGGCTATAGTATCTGGTATGGTCTGTGACGGAGCGAAGGCTTCCTGTGCAGCCAAGATAGCCATGGCGGTAGACGCAGGTATTTTAGGATTTGAAATGTATAGAAATGGTCAGCAGTTTTACGGTGGCGACGGAATCGTAGCCAAGGGTGTTGATGCAACGATTAAGAATGTAGGATGTCTAGGTAAGGATGGTATGCGAGAAACTAACCAGACTATTATAGATATGATGATGCAGTGCTAGTTAAAAGTCAATTTTGATGCATGAAGATAAGATAAGATAAAATAAGATAAGGCAGGATGAAAAATATGACACAGAAGAAAAAAATAATTATAGGAGTGGTATCTGGTATATTCAGTCTTTGTTTGATTGCTTTTTTAACATTATTATTTGTTAATAAGTATTCTATAAGTTTTGATATAGAGAATGGACAGACTATCACAATGGAATATGGTGAAAGCGAGCCAAAGGTTATAGCTAAATATAGTGGTACTATATTTGACAAAAAGGGCGTAGAGGTAAAAGCAAAGATAGAGGGAGATGTGGATTTTAATACTATTGGAAGCTATGAAGTTACCTATATAGCAGAGCATAAGGGAGTATCTAAGAAACTGTCTGTGACTGTAGTTGTTAAGGACACAGTAGCACCAGTTATAGAACTTGAAACGGTTCCTGGATATTTTACAAGTCCTGTAGGTGTATATGAGGAGGAAGGCTTTAAAGCGGTAGATAATTATGATGGAGATGTTACAGCTCTAGTATCTAGAGTTGAAGAAAATGGGAAGATAGTATATACAGTAAAGGATAGCTCTGGTAACGAGACAAGTGTTACAAGGGATATTGTGTATAAGGATGTTATTGCACCTGTTATTACATTAAAGGGAGAGTCTGAGGTGATAACAGGCATTGGACTAGAGTATGTGGATGCAGGTTATACAGCTACAGACGAATGTGATGGAGATATTACATCTACAGTAGAGGTTGTAGGTACTGTTGATATTAATAATTATGGAACATATCCTATAACTTACAAGGTTAAGGATAGTGCAGGAAATGTGACTGAGATTATTAGAAATGTAAAGGTTTCTGACATTACTGCACCTACTATTACATTATTAGGTGGAACACAGTATATAAAGTTAGGTGATTCTTTTAGTGATGGTGGCTATAAGGCAAATGATAATGTAGATGGAGATATATCAAAAAATGTTACAGTATCAGGTAACGTGGATACATCTAAGACGGGAACATACACATTAACTTATACAGTGAAAGACGCAGCAGGCAATAGTGTTACAGCTACTAGGAAGGTTTATGTATACGAAAAGCAGATGGTCGCAACACCAGTTAATCCAGGTAATAAGGTAGTTTATCTTACATTTGATGATGGTCCTGGCCCATATACAGATGATTTACTTGATATATTAGATAAGTATGGTGTAAAGGCTACTTTTTTCGTAACTGGTCAGAAATCAGCTTATCACAATATGATTGGAGAGACATATAGAAGGGGTCATACTATTGCATTACATACTTATACTCATCAGTGGAGTATATATTCAAGTGAAGAATCTTATTATGCAGACTTGCAGAAAATCAGTGATTTGGTATATAAGCAGACAGGGCAGAGGTCTACAATAGTTAGATTCCCAGGCGGTACATCTAATACTAAAAGTAGACAGTATTGCAAAGGTATAATGACGACATTGTCAAAAAGTTTGGCATATCATGGATTTCTTTACTGTGATTGGAATGTAAGCAGTGGTGATGCAGGTGGAACTACATCAACAGCACAGGTTGCAGCTAATGTTATTGCGGGAATGAAGAGGAATAATGTTTCCATAGTACTTCAGCATGATATTAAGAAGTTTAGTGTGGAGGCTGTTGAGGAAATACTGGCATGGGGATTAGCCAATGGGTATACATTCTTGCCTATGGATGAAACTACTCCGATGGTTCACCAGAGAGTAAATAATTAAGATGTACGCAAATGAATTGTAGGGAGAATAAAATGGATGCTAATTATGCTAAAAATGGATTGACTGCCAGTGAGGTAGACAATCGTATAAAAACGGGACAGGTAAATGATAACTGTAATGTAAAGACAAAGACTATTGGACAGATTGTAAGTTCAAATGTATTTACACTGTTTAATGGTGTGAATATATTCTTGGCGCTATGTGTATTTTTAGTTGGCTCATACAAAAATATGCTATTTTTAGGAGTTGTTCTTTGGAATATTATTATCGGTGTTGTACAGGAAATACGTTCAAAAAGGGTAATAGATAAGCTGTCTTTATTATCAGCACCACATGCGGATGTTATTAGAGATGGCAAGATTTCTAGTATTAAGGTCGATGATATTGTAATGGATGACCTTATGCAATTAAAGAATGGTTATCAAATATGCGCAGATGCAGTTATTGTTGAAGGCGAATGTCAAGTAAATGAAAGCTTGCTTACAGGAGAGGCTGACCCTATACATAAAAAGCCGGGAGATGAGATCTTATCAGGCAGTTTCCTTGTGTCAGGAAGTGTTAAGGCAAAGGTTATTCATGTAGGTAAAGAAAATTATGTGAATAAGATTGTAGGACAAGCTAAATACATAAAAAAGCCTAATTCTGAGATACTTAAGTCAGTTAAACTTATTATAAAGATAGTAACTATAGCGCTTATACCAGTTGCTACACTTTTATTCTTAAATCAGCTGCGATTGGGACAGAATATGACGGAGTCTGTAGTGGCTATGGTGGCAGCAGTTATAGGTATGATACCATCAGGTCTTATATTGCTGATAAGTATGGTGCTGGCTGTCAGTGTTATACGAATGGGAACACAGCAGACCCTGGTTCAAGAAATGTACTGTATAGAAACCCTTGCGAGAGTAGATGTATTATGTCTGGATAAAACAGGCACAATTACAGAAGGCACAATGGTTGTGGAAGATATAGTAACAATAGATGAGACTTATAACAGAGAACATATAGGTAAGCTAATGAAGGCATATACAAATGCCTTAGATGATAATAATCCAACTTTTGATGCTGTTCGTAGATTTGCAGAAACTTTTGAGGAAGATAAATGGGCGTACAAGGTTGTATCTAAAGAGGATTTCTCATCAGCTAAAAAGCGCAGTGCTGTTACTTTTAAAGAGGAAGGAACTTTCTATTTTGGTGCATTGGAGTTCATAGCACCTGATAGCAGTGAAGATATTAAAAAGATGGTGGCTGATTATTCAGCAAAGGGCTTAAGAGTGTTGACTCTTGCTAAAGATAATGGTCACATAATAGCGTTCTTACTTATAAGTGATAAAATAAGAGATGAGGCAAAGGATACATTGGCATATTTCCATAGTCAGGGAGTTAATCTTAAGGTTATATCAGGAGATAATCCAGTGACTGTTGCCAATATTGCAAAGAAAGCTGGTCTTATAGATGCTGATAATTGTATAGATGCATCTACACTTGTGACAGATGATGAAGTAAGAGAGGCAGCTCTTAAATATTCAGTGTTTGGTAGAGTTACGCCTAATCAGAAGTTAATTATAGTAAAGGCATTAAAGGATGCAGGACATACAGTAGCTATGACTGGAGATGGTGTAAATGATGTAATGGCACTTAAAGAGGCTGACTGTAGTATAGCTATGGAGTCTGGTTCAGATGCTGCTAGAACAGTGTCACAGCTTGTGTTACTTGATTCGAATTTTGCACATATGCCGGCTGTAGTAGCAGAGGGAAGAAAAACTATAAACAATATACAGCGTTCAGCGTCATTGTATATTAATAAAACAATCTACTCAACTATATTGGCGGTATTATTTGTGTTATTACCGTTTAGCTATCCATTTGAGTCTATACAGATTACACTTGTAGGTTCGTTGAGTATAGGTTTACCTTCGCTTGTATTAGCTTTAGAGCCAAATCTTAATAGAATAAAAGGCTCATTCTTTGAAAATGTTATGCGAATGGCTATTCCGGCAGGAGCGCTTGTAGTTACAAATGTTCTTTTGACACAGGTACTTGCATATATAGTGGGTGCTAGTGTGCAGGAAAGATGTACAATGGCATTCTTTGGCTTGGCCATAGCATCGGCGATACATCTTTATAAGATATGTATGCCATTTAATACCATAAGAAAGGTAATGTGCGGTTTACTTGCATCAGCATTTGCTATAGCTGTAGTATTTGCAGGAGGCTTTTTCTCATTAACTAGCTTGACAATGATTGAGCTGTTTATGATGGCAGGAGTTATGGTGTTATCACCTATCATGTATGTGGTATATTCTGTTATGGTTACAAAGTTAATGGGAGCTGAGCCTAACAGATATTCTGTAGTAAAAGCTACCAGCGGTAATAAAAATGTTATGATAGTTTTAGATAATATAGATAAGAAGGATTATCATGATGTTACAGTGCAGATAAAGGCATTGAAGGTATTGAGGGCAGATAGTGTAATATTCTTGAAAAACGATGATGAGAATAATGTTATCATAGAATCTGATGAAGAGGTCGGAAAAGAAGAAAGAGATGCGGTAGAAGCTTATACTATGGCAAATAGAAATAAGGAAGCAAATCAGGTTAAGCTGCATAAAAAGACAACATTGATATTTTAACAGAAACGCATTGTCAAGGTAGAATATATTATGCTATACTATGTTAGTGGCTTAAAGTAAAAATGAAAATATTAACATTATAAAAGACACATTTTAAGTTATTTATAAAATTTAGGAGGAAAGATAATGGCTAAGATTACAATGACAACACCATTGGTAGAGATGGATGGAGATGAGATGACAAGAATCCTTTGGAGATGGATAAAGGATGAGTTATTGATTCCATTTGTTGATTTAAAGACTGAATACTATGACCTTGGCCTTGAATACAGAAACGAGACAAACGATCAGGTTACAGTAGATTCAGCAGAGGCAACAAAGAAGTACGGAGTAGCTGTTAAGTGTGCAACTATTACACCAAATGCTGCTCGTATGACTGAGTATACACTTAAAGAGATGTGGAAGAGTCCTAATGGTACTATTAGAGCGATTCTTGACGGAACAGTATTTAGAGCACCTATTATCGTAAAGGGTATTGAGCCATATGTAAAGACATGGAAGAAGCCTATTACAATAGCTAGACATGCTTATGGTGATGTATACAAGGCAACAGAGATGAAGGTGGCTGGTGCTGGTAAGGCTGAGCTTGTATTTACAGCAGAGGATGGCACAGAGACAAGAGAACTTATCCATAACTTTAAGTCAGCTGGTGTACTTCAGGGACAGCATAATGTTGAGTCTTCAATTGAGAGTTTTGCTAGAAGCTGTTTCAATTATGCTTTAGATACAAAGCAGGATATTTGGTTTGCTACAAAGGATACTATTTCTAAGAAGTATGACCATACATTTAAGGATATTTTCCAGGAGATTTACGAGAAGGAGTACGATGCTAAGTTTAAGGAAGCTGGTATTGAGTATTTCTATACACTTATTGATGATGCAGTAGCTAGAGTTATGCGTTCAGAGGGTGGTTATATCTGGGCATGTAAGAACTATGATGGTGACGTTATGAGTGATATGGTTGCTTCAGCATTTGGCTCATTATCTATGATGACATCTGTTCTTGTATCACCAGAAGGAAACTATGAGTACGAGGCTGCACATGGTACAGTACAGAGACATTACTACAAGCATTTAAAGGGTGAGAAGACATCTACTAACCCAATAGCAACTATATTTGCATGGTCTGGAGCACTTCGTAAGAGAGGTGAGCTTGATAAGTTACCAGAGCTTATGGCATTTGCTGACAAGCTTGAGGCTGCATGTATAAAGACTATTGAGGACGGAGAGATGACAGGTGATTTAGCCATCATCACAACAACTCCAAATCCTAAGACACTTACAAGTGAAGAGTTTATCAAGGCAATAAGAAAGAATCTTGAGGCTATGATGTAGTTTATAAAGGTTGGGGCAATGCCTCAACCTTCTTTGAAGTGACTAAAATTTCGTAGAAATTTTGATTGAAATATTAGATAGTGAAAAAGAGTAATGGGGTCGGAGTCGAAAATTTCTGAAAGAAATTTCGACAGAAAGGAAATTAAAATGGAAAGAAAACCACCTGTACAGGGAGAAATATATAAGCATTTTAAGAACAAGCTTTATCAGATAGTAGGTATAGCTACCTATAGCGAAAGCAGAGATAAGTTGGTTATTTATCAGGCTCTTTATGGAACATTTGCTATGTATGCAAGACCTTATGATATGTTTATGAGTGAAGTAGACCATATAAAGTATCCGGATGTTAAGCAAAAATATAGATTTGAGAGAGTCGGAAGAGTAGGGGAAGAACCATCTAAGATGATAGATGAAGAGACAGAATCACAGGTTCAGGTAATATTATCGGAACAATTTAATGAAGAACCAACAAATGAAGAACTACCAAATGAAGAACTACCAAACGAGGAACAGCCTAATGTGGATTTATTAGCGTTTTTAGATGCGAGAAACTACGAAGAAAAACATAAGTTGCTAGTGGCTATGCGTTCACGTATGACCGACCGTCTTATCAATGATATAGCAGCATCTATAGATGTGACTGTGGAGGAAGGTGACTTAGATACACGCTACAGAAGTCTTTTATACTGTGTGGCTAAGTTAGATGAGTTTGAGGTCAATAGACTTCGTTAGTGAATAGAAATATAAGTGAATATATGTAGAGAAAGGACCAAACGATATGTTTGGTCTTTTCTTTTTCCATATCTTGTATAAATGTATAAAAAATTAATATTTTTTTCTAAATGTAGGTTAAGTTTATGGGTGAACTATCCGATAAACTGATTAAGCAGTATTATATGGGTAGGGATACCTACGGGTGGAACTACCTTAAAACATAAGAAATTATCAATTTTATATATATTAGATTTTGATTGGAGGAGCAAAGATGAAAGATTTTGTAAGACAGGTAAAAAGACATTGGAAGGCGTTGACGGTACTTGCTGTTGCATTGACAGTAGCTGTTGTAGGCATGGCTATAATATTTGCCAACAATGTAGTAGTAACTCTTACAGTAAGTGAGGAGAAGACTACATGGGCATCTTCAGATCAACCACCTATGATTACATCTGCTGTATCTTTGCCAGATGGCGTAACTATAGTTGATGAGAGAATTACATGGTCTTCGTCTAATCCAGAGGCTGTTGCACCGTCAGCTATTATGGCTGATCCTAAGTCTACACAGCTTGTATTTAATGGAGCTGGAAAGGCTACTATATATTGTGATTATTATATGCTCTTAAGTGATGGCTCTGAAGTTACAAAGAGAGTGTCAAGAGACTTTGTTATCACACTTGAGACAAGATCAAATACATTTAATGTAATGCAAGTAGGAGATAGCAATTTACCGCTTTATACAAACTATAGCTCTGATGAGGAAGCTACAGATATGTTATGGACAACCTCTAATGATAAGGTTGCAAAGATTGTGGAGGTAAATGGCTCAACTGGTAGATATGTAGGTGCCGTGGAGGCAGTAGGCTCAGGTACAGCAGAGATTACAGCTAGAACTCCTGATGGACAGACTGTTAAGTTCCAGGTACTTGTTAAGGCAAAGTTTAATAACACATCTATGGTAACAGTTAAGCCAGGTGAATATACAAGTGTTTACACACTTGCAGAGACTAACACATCTGACCCAACACTTCTTACATGGTTCACAGAAGATGTTGATGGTACATACATTACAGTAGATAAGATGGGTAGAGTTGTTGGTAATATGGCAGGTATCACAACATTAAAGATGTATACTACTTATAGATATGACCAACTTACAGATGTGGAATATCCAGGTATTACAAGTATAATGAGTGATCCTAATAAGTTAGCAGAGGAATTCGGTGCCAGCATAAATATAAAAGTAGCATTTGGTATATACGGTGGAGATAAGGTTTTATCTGTAGGAGATACAGCAAAACTGGCAGTAAACGTAACAGATGACCTTCAAAGTGCTGTAAACTGGAATTCATCAAATACATCAGTTGTTACAGTTAGTTCAAAGGGAGAACTTACAGCGGTATCTTCAGGTATAGCTACAATCACAGCACAGATTATAGGAAATAAACTTTACGAAACAGATACAGAGACAATTCATACTGCAACTATTACAGTAGCAGTTGTAGACAATTTCAGATTAAATAAAACTGATCATACTTTAAATAAGGGTGAGTCATTTGTACTTACAGCACTTCCTACAGATACAAGTGAGGAAACATATATTACATGGACATCATCTAATGAGAAGGTAGCTACTATTACAGCTAGCGAGGATGACAAGTATAGTGCAATTATTAATGCGGGTCCACAGACGGGAACAGCTATTATCACTGCATATCAGATATCTGCTGACGGAGTAATTAAATCAGCTACATGTTCTGTTCTTGTTAAGGAGCCTGTAAGTGGAATAGAGATGACACCAAGTAATGTTGAGATTACTATTGGGGAAGAATATCAGCTTACATTGATATTCAATAATGAAACAGGTACTATTCCTGATAACCTTCAGGTTAAGTGGGTTTCATCTGATGAGAGTATTGCCACAGTTACACAGTCTACTATGGTAAATGGTCTCGTTAAGGCACATAAGGGTGGCGATGTAGTTATTTCAGCTATTACAGTTGATGGAATAATAGTTGCTGCATGTAAGGTTCATGTAAGAGTACCAGCTGAGAAAATTGAATTAACAAAGGATTCTGTAGAATGTACTATGTCACTTAAGACATATCAGCTTTCATACACTATATTCCCAGATATAGACGGTGTAAATAAGGCTGTTACATGGGAGTCATCAAACCCAGCAGTTGCAACAGTAGATCAGAATGGTCTTGTTACATTCGTAAGCCCAGGTAAGGCAACAATCATTTGTCAGACTGTAGATACAGGCTGGAATGGACAAAACCTTATAGATACTTGTGAGTTTTATATTCAGCAGCCAGTTACATCTGTAACATTAGATTATAACGAGCTTACATTGAAGATAAATGAAACGTTCAGACTTACAGCATTAGTTGCTCCAGATGATGCATCTAACAAGGAACTTATATGGACATCTTCAGATCCAAAGGTTGCTAAGGTTGATGAAACTGGAAATATAACAGCGGTAGGTAGTGGTAGTGCAACAATTATCTGTCAGTCGGCTGATAGTGGTGTGTTTGATTACTGTAATGTATCTGTATACCAGCCAGTTACATCAGTTACGCTTAATACACACGAGATGACAGTTAGAAAGGGAACAATCTTCTGGCTTAATGCGGTAGCTGGTCCAGAGGATGCTTGGAATAAGACTATAACATGGTCAAGCTCTGACGAGACTATTGCAACAGTAGACCAGACAGGTATGGTTACAGCATTAACTCCAGGTGAGTGTACAATAGTTGCAACTAGTGCAGATACAGGTATCGTAGATCGATGTGTGGTTGTAGTTACAGAGCCTGTTTCAGGTATTACACTTAACTATGAAGAGGCAACTATCTACACAAATGAAAAGTTAGTTATTATACCAACAGTTACTCCAGTAGATGCGGATAATAAGGCTGTTACATATATGTCAAGTGACCCTTCAGTTGCAGTAGTTGACGAGAATGGTATAGTTACAGGTATTTCAGGTGGTTCAACAATTATCCTTGTAACAACAGTAGAGAGAGGACTTGTTGCTAGCTGTAAGATAACAGTATACGAGTTTGTTACATCTGTTGAGATACTTGACAAGGACCCATATATTAACAAGGGTGTAACAAGAAGACTTAAGGCTGAAGTAAAGCCAGATACAGCTACAAATACAGGTGTTATCTGGACTTCATCTAATCCATCTATTATATCAGTGGATGAGAAGGGAAATGTTACAGCCAATGATTACGGTTCAGTAACTATTATGGCTACAGCAGCAGACGGTAGTGGTGTATATGATATGTATACACTTACATCAGTAAAACCAGTTGATAAGATAACAGTTAACCCATCATCTGTAACAATTTTAGAGGGACAGTCTGTAGATATAGTTGCTACAGTCACTCCACAAGATGCAACATTTACAGAGGTGGATTGGACATCTTCAGATGTGAATATAGCTACAGTTGATTTCAATGGTCAGATTACTGGTGTTAAAACAGGTATCTGTTATGTATACGCAACATCGACTGATGGAAATGAGATACAGGGTAGAGTAAAGGTAACAGTTAAGCCTTCTATACCAGCTACAAGTGTTATTATCAATACTGATTCGATGGTATTATTGCCAGGACAGACACAGTTAGCTAAGGCGAGATTAAAGCCAACTAAGTCTACTGATACTGTAGAATGGATAACAAGTGACCCAGCAGTTGCCACTGTTGATGAAAAGGGTCTTGTATCGGCAAAGGGTCAAGGTCTTGCAACTATTTACTGTATTGCAGATTCGGGAGTTGAGTCTTCATTTGAAGTAATAGTGCTGGCGCTTAATTCTACAAACATTCGAATAGAACAGTATGATTCATATGTATTAGATGTATTTGGTGCAACTGAGAATATTAAGTGGTACACAAATAATAATCGTATAGCTACTGTTGATAAGAATGGTAATGTAATAGCAAGAGGTGTTGGAACTACTACTATTACAGCAAAAGTAAACGGAAAGATACTTTACTGTAAGGTTACAGTAACAAAGCTTAAGAGATAACTTGACTTTATATAGTGTTTTGAGATAAAATATAGTTTGGTGTGTAATCGCACCAAACTATTTTTATAAAAGTTAGGAAAGGGAAATTTGTTATGAGATGTAATAAATGCGGAGCACAGTGCGATGATAATCAGGCATTTTGCTTAATGTGTGGAAGCCCTCTTCAGATTTCAACAGATTTTAACGAGATTGAATTAGAGCTTGCAAGTAGTATAGATGAGCTTATGAATGAGCTTGAATCAGATACTGTAGCAGAGGAAGAGGCAGAGCAGGATGAATTGTTAAAGACAATTGATGTACCTATAGAAGAAATTAATATGGGACTTAAGGTTGTGGATATAAAGAGACAGCATGACACATCTATTGACTTGATGCTTGAGGAGGACGAGGAGGATATAGAACCAATACTTATGCCTACTGAGCGTCCAGTTAGAAGACAGCCAAGAGAGGACAGAGAGCCTGTTTCTAATAAAAAGAAGGCACCAGCAAAGAAGAACAAGAAGAATAGTAATGCAAAGCTTTATGGAATCGTAGGAGCTGTGTGTGCTGTTATAGCGATATTAGCAGTTGGACTTATCCTAGTATTAGGTGGAGCTGGTAAAAAGGAAGAACCAAAGACATTTGAAGCTGTATATGCAGAGGCACAGTCTAAGTATAATGCTGGTGACAAGGCTAAAGCCCTTGAGCTTGCTATAGAGGCTAGAGATATTGTTGATGCAGCTAATGGTGCAGATGAGGTTAAGGCTCGTAAGCTTATTCACAAGATATATGTAGACTTAAATTATTCTGGAAAAGTATTTCTTGATAATATAAAGGTACTTATGGAATTGGGAGATACATCAGAGGATTATTATGCATCTTTGTTCTCAAAGTATATAAGTGATGCAAATACTGATATGCTTCGTGAACTTATAGATACTGTTGGTATAGAACAGGCTAAAACATATATGGGAGAGGCGTTTGTTGAAGGACCAACATCAACAGTAGAGTCAGGACAGCATAAGAATGTAGTAGCAACAGAGCTTAAGGCAGGTATAGGATGTAAGATATTCTACGTAATCAATGGTGACATAGATAGTACATCAGAGGAGTACACTAAGGTAATAGAAATATTGACACCAGGCGAGTATAAGCTTGAAGCATATGCTGTTGATGCTAATGGCATTCCAAGTGCAGTAGTGACATATAATTATTCTATTGTAAAGGGAGATGCTGCTGCACCTGTAGTAACTCCAAGTGCAGGAACATATTCAGAGGATACATTTATAACAATTACAGTTCCAGAAGGCGGTAAGGCATATTACACATACGATGGAACAGAGCCTACAACATCATCAACAGAGTACACAGAACCAGTAGCTATGTTAAATGGCAATAATGTGTTCAAGGCTATAGTAGTTGACAAATACGGTATAGTATCAGAAGTAACTAGCAAGACATACATCTTAAAGCTCAAGAGAAACGAGACACCAAAATCAGGTGAAGATAAGGTGTGGGGAACATTAGAGCAGGCTGGTACAGTTGATAAGGATGGTTACACAGTTACAGGAACAAAGATCGATGTATCTTATGAGAATGCTGTAGAGATAGAAGGTAGAGAATATTATATTTATGTTATAGTTGAGACATCTGAGGATGGAACAAGTACATCTACATTATCATATTCGGCGGTAGATACTCACAGCGGTGTAGTTATAGAAGGAGTTCTTGTTGCAGGAGATTCGTACATTCTTCCAGAGGAAGAAGTTGACGATGAGACAACAACAGAATAGAGAAAAAAACAGCGATTGTAAAAAACAATCGCTGTTTTTTTTCTTTATAAAATTATTTAAAAATAGTGTCGTAAACATCTTCTAGTACATATGAAATGTGAGCAGCAGATGCATCAGTAAATACTTCAGATGCAAGTTCAATTATAGCTTCTTCACGTTCTAAAGCTTTCATTTCATTAGGGATATCGTAGAAGGACTCATATGAAACTACGTCATATTCCACGCCATCGATATTGGTAGTTTCGTATAAAGAATCAACATCTTCATCGACTATAGTAAGGTCGTCTTCATCTGTTTCTTCCAAACATTCTGAAATAGCAGAGTCATATGTGGCTTTGCGTCGCTCCTCACATTTACTATCTACCATTTGGGCAGTTAGCTTACTAGTCATCCATTCTTTAATATCTGCGGTTAAAGCCTCTTCTGTACTAATGGTGGCTTTAACTTTTGCGCATGATAAATATGTATATATACCAGATACTATAAACACAATAAAAAGTGCAGACATAGTGATTGTCAACATCCAGTTATTGTTAGGGTTGATAGTAAATGGCAATAACTTAAGGTAATCAATAACCATATAGGTAGCCCCTAAAATACCAACTATTAAAAGAGAAGATGCTGATGAACGCATATCAGCATATTTGTCCCTTGCCTTTACGAAACGACCGCTTTTTGTGTTACTCATTGTTTTGCTCCTTTATTCTATCTGTAAATTATGATATAATATTATAACATATATGTATCGGTGTTGTGAAGATAAGTTTAATTGAATAAGAATATTGGTTATTAGAATAAAATAATCATATAAGAGTAGAAAGGAATTAAGAATATGGAAAATTGTAAGATAAACAGAGTTATATGGATTATATTAGATAGTGTTGGTATAGGAGAATTGCCAGATGCGGCACAGTTTGGAGATGTAGGGACAAACACGTTGGAAAATATTGCTACAAAAGAAGGACATATAGATATACCAAATATGACTAGAATAGGAATAGGCAATATAGATGGCGTGAAAAAGCTCGATAGGACAGAGAAACCTTTAGGCACATATGGAAAATCTATGGAAATATCTTGTGGAAAAGACACAACAACTGGGCATTGGGAAATGGCTGGTATATGGTCAAAGAATCCATTTCCGACATATCCAAATGGTTTCCCAAAGGAGATAATAGATAGATTTGTAAAAGAGACTGGTGTGCCGGGGATATTAGGTAACAAGACCGCATCAGGAACAGCTATTTTGGATGAACTTGGAGAAGAACATAAGAGTACAAAGAAGCCTATAGTGTATACTTCGGCAGATAGTGTATTTCAGATTGCCTGTCATGAGGAGATATATTCACCAGAAGAGCTGTATAGATTATGCGAAGTAGCTAGAAACATATTAGCAGGCGAACATGGGGTGGCGCGTGTTATAGCTAGACCATTTATAGACAAGAAAGATGATGACGGTAAACATATAGGATATGCAAGAACAGCTAATAGACGAGATTTTTCGCTTAAGCCACCAGTACCAAACCTACTTACTAATATTATTGAGTCAGGCAAGAAGGTATATGCAGTGGGCAAGATAGAGGATATATTTGCAGGAGTTGGCATATCAGAAGCAGTTCATACATCAAGCAATATGGATGGAATGGATAAGACTTTGGAGTACATGGATAAGGTAGATAATGGTCTTATATTTACAAATTTAGTCGAGTTTGATTCTACGTGGGGACATAGAAATGACCCTGCAGGTTATAAGAAAGGCTTAGAAGAGTTTGATGTAAGATTAAAGGAAGTTATGGAGGCATTGAAGGAAGAAGATATGCTTATCATAAACGCTGACCATGGATGTGACCCAACTACACCTGGAACTGACCATACAAGGGAACATATACCTGTACTTGTATATGGTTCTAAGATAAAAGGTGGAGTAAATCTTGGCATAATGGACACATTTGCAGATATAGGTCAGACTATAGCAGAAGCTTTAGGATGTGAAATGCTAGAAATTGGAAAATCTTTTTTAAATAAGGTATGCAATTAGGAAATGGTGGTGTGTTACTATGAGAATGTATGACATTATAGAAAAGAAAAAAAGAGGAAATGTTTTATCTCGAGATGAGATACGATTTGTAGTAGAAGGATATACAGATGGGACTATTCCGGATTATCAGATGTCGGCATTCCTAATGTCGGTATGTCTTGTGGGGATGGATAGTGAGGAGACTTATGAGTTGACTATGGCTATGATGGAAAGTGGTGATACTCTTGACTTATCGGATATAGAAGGGATAAAAGTAGATAAACACAGTACAGGTGGTGTAGGTGATAAGACTACATTAATTGTTGGTCCTATAGTTGCGGCGTTAGGTGTACCTGTGGCAAAGATGTCTGGACGAGGATTAGGACATACAGGTGGTACAATAGATAAGCTTGAGAGTATTGATGGGTTCAAGACTGCTATAGAACTTGAACAGTTTATGAAGCAGGTAAACACTGTTGGTATAGCTGTAGCTGGACAGACGGCATGTCTCGCACCTGCAGATAAAAAGATATATGCTCTCCGTGATGTTACTGCTACAGTTGATAATATATCTCTTATAGCATCAAGTATAATGAGCAAAAAACTCGCATCTGGTGCAGATGCAATAGTGTTAGATGTAAAATGTGGAAATGGAGCATTTATGCAGGATGAAGAGTCTGCTTATGCATTGGCAGAAGCTATGGTTGATATAGGTAGAAGAGCTGGAAAGAGAATGACGGCCTTAGTTACAGATATGAATGAACCTTTAGGCAGATGGGTTGGCAATTCTGTTGAGGTATATGAGGCTATTTTATGCCTTCAAGGAAAAGGTGATTCTAAGCTTATGGATGTATGTAAACATCTTGTAGCATATATGCTTATAGCGGCACAAAAGACAGATAATTATGATAATGCAATAACTATGATAGATGAAGTTATAGCAAATGGAACAGCACTTAATAAGCTGGCTGAATTTGTAAAGGCTCAAGGTGGCGATGAAAATATAATATATGAGCCTAAGCGCCTGCCTGTAGGAAAAATCCAGATGGAATTAAAATCAGAAAGAGATGGTATAGTGTCATCTATAGATGCGAAACAGGTTGGAAAGGCTTGTATGTCTCTAGGCGGAGGAAGAGAGACAAAGGAAAGTGTTATAGATTTAGGTGTCGGTATATATCTTAATAAAAAGATAGGTGAATCTGTAAAAAATGGAGAAACGATAGCAACTATTTATGGAAACGACAATGATAAAATTAATAGTGCGTTGTCTTTGCTACAAAGTGCTTACGTTATAGAAGATGCTAATATATCAGTGCCATTATCTAAAATGATTAAAAAAGTTATAGTTTAGTTGATATTTTTTGGATTTAAGTGTAAAATATGTACGTTATACTATAGATAGATGATAATTGGGAGATAAATGATGCAGATTTATATAGTGCGACATGGAGAAACACTGTGGAATAAGGAAGGAAGACTTCAAGGAGCAACTGATATTGAACTTAATGAAAGTGGAAGAGAAGTTGCAAGAAAGACAGGAGAAGCACTTAAAGATACAATTATAGACAAAATATATTCTAGCCCTTTAAAACGAGCACACGAGACAGCTTGTCTTATAAGAGGTGAAAGAAATATAGATATAATCTGTGATGAAAGATTAAGGGAAGTATGCTTCGGCAAGCTGGAAGGTCAGCGTATGGAGGATATGAAGAAAGATCCTGATAGCCATTTCAAACATTTCTTTGATGCACCAGAGCAGTATGTACCAGATGAGGATGGCGAAGAGCTTGAAGGATTATGCAAGCGTACTAAAGAGTTTATGGAAGAAGTGGTATTACCACAGGCAGATACACTTTCTCGAATTATGATTGTAGGTCATGGAGCTATGAATAAAAGTATAATGTGTTTTGTAAAGAATCATGGCATAGATAAATTTTGGTCTGGAGGCTTACAAAAAAATTGCAATGTTATAATTGTAAATTATGAGAATGGTAAGTTTGATGTCATAGAAGAAGAGAAAATATTTTATTAAGAGGCGCAAAGATGGATAAGATTAAAAAGTATTTCCAAGATATTTGGATGGATAAGAATAAAAGAATAACAGTTATGCTGTTTGTGGTGGCATCAGTACTGTCAGCTATTATAGTTGATATGTTTAACAAGCACTCCTTTGTTGGAGGATTGTTTGGTGTATTTGAATCGCCATTTTCATTTTTTATCAATCTTTCGATAATAATGTTTACTATGTCTATAAGCTTATTGTTTAGAAAGCGTATGGCGGTAATAGCAGTTGTTTCGACAGTTTGGATAGGTTTAGGTGTTGTAAATTTTGTAATTATGTCACAGAGAGTAACACCATTTTCAGCTACAGATTTTTTATTGCTTGATTCTATAGATAATATTATAGAGAAGTATTTAGGACCATTATCCCTTATATTGATTTTATTGGCTGCAATATTGGTAGTTGTTATCATTTCAGTTTTGTGGATAAAGTTACCTAAGTACGCAGATAAGATAAGTTATATTAGAAATATATTTATCGTAGTACTGATGTATTTTATAGCATTTGGTAGCATAGAATTAGGACTTGCAACAGGTACTATTTCAAAGAAATTTCCTAATATGACTATTGCGTATCAGGAATACGGATTTCCATACTGTTTTACTATGAGTTTGGTAAATACAGGTGTGGCACAGCCAGATGAGTATTCTAGGGAAATGGTTAAGAGCATTATCAATAAAATGAATAAGACAACAACTGTCGATAAAGATAATGTTATGAATCCTAATATAATATTCCTTCAGCTTGAATCGTTTTTTGATGTAAGTAAGATGGAGACTTTGGAAACATCGTCTGAAGTTACGCCTAATTTTAATAAGCTTAAGGAACAGTATCCATCAGGTTTGTTGACTGTTAATAATGTTGGATACGGAACAGCAAATACTGAATTTGAGATAATGACAGGCATGAACCTGGATGATTTTGGACCAGGTGAGTTTCCATATAAAACTATATTAGGAACTACTACATGTGAGTCTACAGCTTATGTACTTAAGGAACATGGATATGCAACACATGCTGTTCATAATAATACGGCAACATTTTATTCTAGAGATGCAGTATTTAAACGTTTAGGCTTTGATACATTTACATCTATAGAATATATGCATCCAGAGGAATTTACATATAATGGCTGGGCTAAGGATAAAGTGCTGACAGAAGAGATAATCAAGGTTATTGAAAGCACAGATGAGACTGATTATATATATGCAATATCTGTTCAGGCACACGGAAATTATCCGACAGAAAAAGTACTTGATAATCCAAAGATTAAGCTGCTAAATGGTATTGAAGACCAAGGAAGAGCATATATGATGGAATATTATATTAATCAGTTGTATGAGATGGATTTATTTATCAAAGAATTGGTTGATACTCTTGGCGAACTGAACGAAGATGTAATTCTTGTTATGTATGGAGATCATCTTCCAAGCTTAAATATTAGTGAGTCAGAATTAAAAGGAATGAATCTTTATCAGACAGAGTACGTTGTTTGGAATAACATGGACTTGGATATGAAGGATAAGGATATAGAGGCATTTCAGTTAAGTTCAAGAGTGTTAGAACATTTGAATATTGATTCAGGATGTATTAATAAGTTCCATCAGACTTACTCAGGAGATGAGGATTACCTTGAGAAGATGAATATATTAGCATATGATATTTTGTATGGAAATATGTTTGCATATGAAGGAATAAATCCTTATGTTTCAACAGATATGTCGTTGGGTGTAGATGAGATTTACATTAAGAAAATCGATAAAGCGTTGGTTAGAGATTTCGATGGTGTAGATATAGAACAAATCAAATCGATGTTTAGTAGTGATGAAGCTAATAAAATAGAGCAAGGAACTACTAATAATGACGATACAGATAATAATACATCTGTAAATGCTGATGATATTGTTCCAAAATGGTATATTGTAACTGGAAAGAATTTTACAAGTTATAGTGAAATATACGCAAACGATAAGCAGTGTAAGACAGTGTATGTAACACCAGAAAAGCTTATAGTATATGTTGAAGAGTTGGAGAATCTTGACATTTTAGTGGTAAAGCAAAAGAATGGAGGAAATGTCTTAAGCACATCACATGAGTTTACTTATTTTAGTATCAGTGATGATTTGACAAGTTCATTAGAACAGTAATATATAAGTAATATTATATTGAAGTGGGTCATATATTTTATAAACCAGCCTATTGAGGTGTTTATGAAAATAAAATGGCTCTCTTCTTTTTTTCTTAAATGTGTTGCATACATATGTATTTTGGCTATGCTTGCAGGTAATGTGTCAATCGCAAGCGGTTCATCATATAGATCAGATGATGTAGCTGAAGTTAGTATAGAGCCTGAAAATGTTATTACGACGGCTGCAGATTTGGGCTTATCTTGCAAAGCATGTGTTTTGATGGAAGCAACGACAGGAACAATTATTTACAGTAAAGATATGGATACAAGGCTTAGTCCAGCCAGTATAACAAAGATAATGACGTTATTGCTTATATTTGAGGCATTAGATAAAGGGCAGATAAAACTAGAAGACCAGGTGACAACATCAGCTTATGCAAAGTCAATGGGTGGCTCTCAAGTATTTTTAGAGGAGGGAGAGAGGCAATCTGTAGAGACGATGATAAAATGTATCGTTATAGCATCCGGTAACGACGCATCTGTAGCTATGGCTGAATATATTGCAGGGACAGAGATAGAATTTGTAAATCGTATGAATGCAAAAGCGAAAGAGTTAGGAATGAAAAATACTAATTTTGAGGATTGTTGTGGATTAAGTGATTCAGATAACCATTATACATCTGCAAAAGATGTGGCTATAATGTCAAGGGAACTAATTACTAAATATCCACAGATATATAAATATTCAACTATATGGATGGAAAATATCACTCACACTACCAATAAAGGGACTAGTGAATTTGGTTTATCTAGTACAAATAAGTTACTAAAACAGTATGAGTATGCAACTGGATTGAAAACTGGCTCTACAAGCAAAGCGAAATATTGTGTATCGGCAACTGCAAATAAAGATAATATCGAATTGATAGCTGTTGTTATGGCTTCAGATAATTATAAAAAAAGGTTTAGTGAAGCGGAAAGTCTGTTTAATTATGGCTATGGAATATGCAGATTGTATAAAGATAATGAAACTGATAACTTGAAAAATGTATCAGTAAAGGGTGGAGTTAAGGATGAAGTGTCGTGTAGTAAAAAGAATACTTTTTCATATTTATCAGTGGATGGTACAGATGTATCTAGTGTTAAGAAGGTGGTATCGTATGAAAAACAAATAGTAGCTCCTATAAAGAAGGGAACTACTATTGGGAAAATAACATATATGTTAGGCGATACTAATATTGGAACCATCGATATTGTTGCAAAAGAGGATGTTCCTAAAGCGGGTTTTTCATACTATTTTCAAAGAGTATTACATAAACTATGGCTGTGATTTTTGTATAAATTTAATCACCATAAGTTCAGGTTTATTAAAAAGTCTGAATTTTATAGTGTGAGTTCCAAGTCCACGAGAAAGGAGCATAGTAGAGCTGTGCTCCTTATTTTCTTTAATCTTATATATTCCAGCAGAATATTTAGGAAAAAGTTTATAATCAGAACCAATGAGTCCACCTATACCCGGTAAACGGATAAATCCACCGTGATTGTGACCTGATAAAACATACTCTGCTCCCCATGCTGCAATGCTATCAAAAGATTCAGGGTGATGTGATAACACAATAGGGATAGAGTGGTTATGTTCAGGACTTTCGCCTAAACACTTAGTTACATATTCAGTGGTTATAGGCTTTTTCCTCTTCTTTGCATAGTAAGAGTTGTCTGCCTCCATACCATACAGGCAGAAACGTGTACCTTGAATAGTGACATACAGGTGTGTATTATTTAAATAATGAAGATTATCATTCTTAATAGAGTGTAAGTAGGTCATAAATTCAACTTTAGATTTCTCACTATTCTTTGTGCGAGTTTCGTGGTTGCCAAATGTATAGTATATAGGATAATCCTTAGATAATCGGTTAATTAAATCTATGGCTGTTTTTGTTTCTTTTGATTCACAGCTAAAGCTTTTTGTTTTGCCGATAATCATATCTCCACCTATAAGTATGGCGTCTGGTTTTATTTCATTTATTTTACTTATGATTTTATAATTATTTAGTCCATAGCTTGAACCGTGAAGGTCAGAAAAGTATACAAATGTTGGTGTCTTTTCTTTGACAAGCTTATGAGTGATATTTATTCTGTTTACTTCAAAAGTATTTACTTCATATATAGCGCGCGCAAGAATAGCGTAAGCTACGGCTACAAGTACGGCTACAATATATCCTATATATTCTGGCATATTAACCTCCAAATAAATTTCTTATATAATAATGTACATTCTAGGAGGCTTTCAGTCAATATAAATTAAATTCTAGTTTGTATTACTAAGGGCTTGGTATTAAGGATATAGTTTTATTCTAGGTTACAGGCAAAAGATTATCTAAGGTCTTTGCCTGTAACTTTTTTATGTATGCGCAACCGCCTCCTACTCGCCATCCGTGGCTCG
>JBGVKG010000004.1:0-21810 GCA_045123575.1 Lachnospiraceae bacterium | reverse complement strand
GTCTGCCTATATGGGCTATTTGTGTTGCAAAAAAGTAGGAATTGATGTAGAGTAAGAAAAGATGTTTGAACTTAATATTATATCTAAAGGTCTTAGGTGGAATCTGTCTTATTATTTCCGAAGGTAAATTTACGCAATCATATATGCAGGTTATGATGGAAGAAGTGGGAGAAATGTAGTATAATGTCGGTATGGAGATATATTGTCTGGAGGAATGATGAGGAGAGAATATGGATTATAGTCAATTTATATTTGCGAATATGAAGAAGTATATGGATAAGAATTATGATTATGCTTATTTAAAGGCTGCATTTGAAAGAGGACTTAATATAAAGAAAAAAGGTGCATCTTTAATTACAGGCTCTAGTCATTCAATGTGTGCGATCGATGTTAATATTATGCAAAATACTATAAATTGTTCTATGCATTCGCAAGACTTATATTATGATTTTAAATGCGCAAGAGAAATATTAGATATTAATCCTTCTCCATTTAAAAGGTGTTTTATTGTTATGGGATATTATGTTGCAGGGCAGGATTTATCAAAAGGAGTACGAGCTGGCAACGCAATTATTGAAAAAGTATATTATCCGTTGTTTGGAGATGTGCGTAATGTAGTAGAGTTTAATAAATACAATCCTAGAGAGGGTTTTGAACTAACAGAAGGTTACGCTGAAAAAATAGAAAGATTAGTAATTGAACGACTGAATACAGTAGAAAATTATTTTAATGTATATAAGAAAAGGGTTCCGTTTTTACCACGTTCGTTAAGTGGTTTTAAATATTGCGAATGGAAGTTGCATACAGAAGAAGAAAAAGAAATAATCGGTAAGGTAAGAGCAGAAGATAATAATAAATTCTTTAAGTATAAAGAAACATTTAGAGAGAATAAAGAGATATTTAGAGATTATGTCCATTATCTTACAACTAATGATATTGAACCAATCGTTGTAGTAATGCCATTTACCAAACAATATTCAAAGTGGTTAGAAAGTGAACAAAAGGAAATGTTTTATGAGTTGTTAAATAGTTCAAAAGAAGATGTTCAATTTGTCGATTTTAATGATGCGTTATGTTTTGAAGAAGATGATTTTATGGATGCTGATCATGTGAACGAAAATGGTGCGAGAAAGGTATCGACTATTTTAAGAAATATGTTCTGTGTATAGAGACGATGGATGCTTTTTGACGATAAAGGTTGTATATGGAGGTGAAGTGAATGAATATAGCATTAATATTTGCAGGTGGTACAGGACAAAGAATGAATAGCAAGTCAAAACCCAAGCAGTTCTTGGAGATGCATGGTAAGCCAATACTGATACATACACTTGAGTACTTTGAAGAACATCAAGATATAGATGGCATATGTATTGTATGTTTAAAGGGATGGGAGGAAGAACTTAGAAGGCAATTGAAGCAGTACCAGATAGAGAAAGTAAAGTGGATAGTAGAAGGTGGCGAAACAGGTCATGATTCGATATATAATGGTCTGAAGATACTTATTAAGGAGTGTGCGCCGGAAGATATAGTATTGATACATGACGGTGTGCGTCCACTCATATCCGAGGAGCTTATATGTGCTAATATAGAGATGGTGAAAAAATGTGGAAATGCCATAACGGTAGAGGATGCAGCGGAGTCAGTGGTTATAATGGATGAACAGTCTAGTACTATATCGGACATGCCACCAAGGCATTTAGCAAAGGTAGCAAAAGCTCCGCAGAGTTTTTATTTGAAAGATATATGGGAGTTGCATCAAATGGCATATGCGGAAGGGTTCAAGTCTATTGATTCGTCTCATTTAATGCATCATTATGATAAAAAGATGTATACGGTGAAGAGCACACCGTTCAATATAAAGATAGCAACACCATCAGATTATTATGTGTTTAGAGCTATATATGAGGCAAGAGAGAATTCGCAGATATTTGGATTGTAATTAATCTTGCTATGTTAGGCAAATTTATGGAAACAAATGAAGAGGATAGGGAAATATATGCGAAAATACATCAAGAATAAATTAATACAGTTGTTAAACTCTGCATCAAATCTTGATGAATTGGCGTGGAAGAGTATTTGCGCGGGAGATGCAGGTGCATTTATAGATGCTCTTACTAATAATCAAAATATAGCTATCAAGATAGGACAAGTTATAGAGAGTACTGTTGGTGAAGGAACCAAAACGGTAGATATATTGGAAAAATATTGTGAGCAGATTTTTGATATTAGTCAGACTGGTGATAAAACACAGCTAGGGTTAAAGCTAAGAGAGTTAAGTCAACTGAGAGAACAGATAGTATATAGCTTGGAAAAAGATATACCTACTAGATATGAAATAGTGTTTTTGCCATATATGGCAAGTATGTGGGACTCTTTAGAGAGTGTGTGGAAGTCGGCTAATGACGACGACTTATGTGATGTATATGTAGTGGCGTTGCCATATTATGAGAAGGATAAACACGGCAATCTAACTAGTATGGTATATGAGGGAGATAAATATCCAGATTATGTACCAATAACAGACTATAGAAGCTATGATATAGTTGGTAGACATCCTGATATTATATATTTTCATAATCCATATGATGAGTACAATTCAGCAACTAGCATACCGCCAAAGTATTATGCTTGCGAGCTTAGGAATTATACAGATATGCTCGTCTATATACCATATTTTGTGGGTATAAATGGACAGGTACAGAGGCATCTGTGTGCATTGCCTGGAGCTATGTATTCCAATAAGGTGATAGTGGAGTCGGAGTCGGTAAGACAAATATATATAGATGAGCTACACAGATTTGAGATAGAGAAAAATTGTAAGGGGCTTATGGGTGATATAGAAGAAAAGGTTGTGGCGCTGGGTAGCCCTAAGTTTGATAAGGGGCAGCAAAAACAAAGTGACGATTACGAACTACCAAAGGAATGGGAGAGGTATATATATAGGGAGGACGGAAGTAAAAAAAGAATAGTGTTATATAATACAACGATTATGGCATTATTGAATACGCCAGATATATTGGAAAAGATTAAAAGTACAATTAGTACTATGTCTACAAATAAGGAAGTAGTTATGTGGTGGCGACCACATCCGTTGTATGAGTCGACAATGCGAAGGGAAAGACCGGAAATATATTCTGAATATAGAAATATCGTAGAAGAATATATACGAAACGGAAATGGAATATTTGATGCAACATCCGATTTGGCGAGAGCGGTGGCATTAAGTGATGCATATTATGGTGATGGTTCCTCGGTTGCGACGCTATTTAAAGAAGCGGGTAAACCTGTCTTATTACAAGAACCAAAAATATATAAAATGGGTGAAGCAGGTAAAGATGAAACAACAGTTTTATTCAGAAATATAGTGGATTTTGAATATGGAAGTATAGGGGTGTCCGAAACTTTTAATGGTGTTTTCCTGCTGGATCACGCTGGTTATAACATTAAGTATTTATGTAAAATACCAGATGAAAAATTATTTGGAGGCTCATTGTATTGCGATGTTGTTTGCAATGATGATGAATTAGTATTTATTCCTTTTTGTGCTAAGGATATTGCGATTTTGAATACGAAGACAATGGCAATATCGAAATATGCATTGCCGGATAAAGAGTGTGATGTACAATGGAGATTCTCATCGGTATGTAGATATGGAAATAAATTATTTTTAATTCCAGGCAAATATGATGATATAATATCTTTTGATTTAAATACACACGAAGTTAACAGTGTAATAGCATGGAAAGAAATTATATCCAATGATATTTGTTGCAATAAAGATATACTTCTATCAGTTTGCGCATTAGGGGTGAGGGGCAGTAGAGCGTATATTCAGTTCATCCATACAAATATATTGTTGGTATTTAATATGGAAAAGGAACAATTTGAGGATAAAATATATCTTCCAAGAGGAAATTATGATATATCTGCTGCTTACAAAGATGATATTTGGGTTATTCCTAGTGATAATGGTAGCATATTGAGAGTATCGACTGTAGATTCGAGTATAACAGAAGTGTGCAAAAATCCGTTGAAAATTGAAAATGAACTAGCTTACTGTACGTCAAAGGTGATCTTTAATAATGAAAAAATGTATATGTTTCCTAAAGGTTCAACACGTATAGGTGTAATAGATATTAGGACTGGTGAAAGTTATGCTGATTGTGCAGTGATGGATAAATTATACAACGAGATTGGCGAATACCCTACTTTCATTTGTGTTAAAGAATTTGCTAATAATATGGTGTTGGCGTCAATATATTATAAGAAAAAAAATGTTTGTCAGAATATAAAAATAGATCTTAAAAATATGAATGTGGAAGTCCTTAAATTAAAAGGAGAAAATTCATGGATTCGAGAATATATGACAGATTGTGTAAATGGCAAGGATAAGGAAATCTGTAATGAAAATAGAATAACAAAACTATCAAGAGAAAATCCATTAGTATTATATCTCGAATATTTAAAAAATATGAATAGTATATGCCTAACAGAAAAGAAAAAAATAATTGGAGAGGTAATACATAGTTATGTTAGGAGTTAATATGTTAAGTGTTATCATCCCGGTTTATAATGTGGGAGCTTATTTAGACAAATGCATAGAGAGTGTGGTTAAACAAACCTATAAAGAACTTGAGATAATCATTATAAATGATGGTTCTACAGATAATTCTTCTGAAATATGTCGGAAATGGGCAAAGATGGATGAAAGAATAATATATATAGACAAACAAAATGAAGGTTCTGGAAAGACGCGAAATCTTGGCATCAAGGAATCATCGGGGGAGTACATAACATTTTTGGATGCAGATGATTGGTGGCGTGACGATTATGCAGAGTTGATGATGCAGTATATGCCACACTGTGACATCACTGTATGTGATATGAATTATATCGATTGCGATAAAACTGGCAAAGAATCAGTGCATATATCTAAGATAAGAATGCCTGACAGAATTGTACAGAATGTGTCTAACGATAGGGATTATATTAATAAGGCTAGGACTTTTTTATGTGGTAAAGTATTTCGAAAAAGTTTATTTACTGATAATAATATTGAACAACCGACAATGGCTATTAATGATATACCCATAACGACATTGCTGATAGCAAAAGCAGATTATATATGCAGAGTTGGAGAACCGCTATATAATTATCTTCGGACACGAGAAGGAAATACAATCACGTCGCCTAAATCTTTGAAGTCTTTTGGGGAAGCTCTTATTGCGATGAGAGATAACTTTGTAAAGCACAATTTGCTTAAAGATTATGAGCAGGCTTTGAGAAAAATGTATTATAGTCAGTATAGATTCGCTATGCGAAAAACCATCCTTCAAAGAAAAGAAGGAAACATATCTGTACAAGAGTTTGAAGATGTCAGGATATATCTTGAATCAATATTGTATGACTTTTGGAAAGACTGCCCAAAGGTCAATGAGATGTACTTTATAAAGTCTAAGGATGAAGATGTTAATAGGGCAATTGAACTGCTTATCTTAGATAATGAAAAAATTGTTAAAGGACCTAAGGAAAACGGATATGTTGTCCAGTGGATAGGTGAAGATAATTGCTTGTTTGATAACTGTACACGGTGTATATATGTTAAAAGAGAACAGGATTTATCAGGGGAAGATTTATGGTGGAATATGGCTGATCAAATTTTGTTTAATTTATAGAAGAGAAAGAGGTTAATGATGTACGACTATTTATTGGTTGGAGCGGGATTGTTTAATGCAGTCTTTGCTTATATGGCAACGCAAAATGGAAAAAAGTGTCTTGTTGTAGAAAAGAGACCGCATATTGGTGGAAATTGCTATACCTATGTAGAAAATGATATAGTTGTACATAAATATGGCGCCCATATATTTAGAACAGACGATAGGGATGTTTGGGATTTTGTGAATAGATTTGCAGAGTTTAATAACTATATTAACTCACCTGTGGCTATATATAAGGATGAAGTATATAATATGCCCTTTAATATGAATACATTTAGTAAAATGTGGGGTATAAAAACTCCTAAAGAGGCAAAGGAAATAATTAAGGAGCAGTCAAAAGAGATAGTAGATACACCGACCAATTTAGAGGAGCATGCGATATGCCTAGTTGGTAGAGATATATACGAAAAGTTAATAAAAGGATATACAGAAAAACAGTGGGGAAGAAAGTGTAGTGAACTTCCAATAAGTATAATGAAACGTATTCCTGTTAGATTTACCTATGATAATAATTACTTCAATTCCAGATATCAGGGAATTCCAATAGGCGGATATGAGCCTATAATAAAGAAAATGTTTGATGGTTGTGATATAGAAGTAGGTGTAGATTTCTTGAAAAAGAAGGATGAGTATATAGAAAGAGCTACGAAGGTTATATATACAGGTCCTGTAGATGAGTTTTACGAATATTGTTTTGGAGAATTAGAATATAGAAGCTTAAGATTTGAGACGGAAACTTTAGATATAGATAATTATCAAGGTGTTGCTGTAACTAATCATACAGATATAGAGCCTGCTTATACTCGAATTATAGAGCACAAGCATTTTGAGTTTGGAAAACAGAAGTCAACTATAATAACAAAAGAGTATCCGATGACGTGGAAGAAAGGCATAGAACCATATTATCCTATAAATGATGAGAGGAATATGAATATATATGAGAAATACAGACAATGTTCGTTAGATGAAGATAAGGTGTTCTTTGGTGGTCGATTAGGAACATATCAATATACAGATATGCAGGATACGATTAAGGCGGCCTGGGCACTCTGGGAGGAAATAAATGGATAACATAAAAGTATCAGTAGTGGTTCCAGTATATAATACAAGTAAATATCTGCGTGAGTGTCTGGACAGTATCATAGGTCAGACTCTTAAAGACATAGAAATCATCTGTGTAAATGATGGTTCTACAGATAATTCCTTGGAAATGTTGCAAGAATATGCTGAAAATGATTCTAGGATAAAGATTATATCTAAAGAAAATAGAGGCTACGGTCATACAATGAATGTAGGATTTGATGCTGCTACAGGTGAATATATAGGTATAGTAGAATCAGATGATTATGTTCAGCTTGATATGATGGAGAAGTTGTATAATGTTGCAAAAGCTAAGGATGTAGATTTTGTAAAGTCGGATTATTATTTATTCTGGGGAAATGGAGAAAATCGTGTAACAGAGAAGGTTTCGCTCGTAAGTGTAGAGGATATATATGAGCAGCAGCTTGGAAAAGAACAAATTAAAAGTATGTGCAGGGGCTACATTGCTAATTGTACTGGTATATATAAGAGAAGCTTTATAAATAATCATATGATAAGGCACAATGAAACGCCAGGCGCATCTTACCAGGATTTGGGATTTTTATTTCAGATTATCATGTATGCTTCTTCAGGATATCTTTTAAGAGATAATTTTTATATGTATAGACAGGATAATGAAAATTCGTCTATTAATAATAGAGCAAAGATATTCTGCAATTGTGATGAATATAGTTTTATTGAGAATAAATTAAAAAGTGATCAAGAGTTGATGCATGAGTATAATGCAATATTTCAATTCTATAAGTTTGCAGGATACCAATATACTTTCTCGCGAATAGCAGATGAGTTTCGCATGGATTTTATAGATAGAATTAATCAAGAGTGGAGCTTTGCAGAGAAAAATGGAGAACTGGATTTAAGCTTTTTTAACGATCAGGAAAAGAGTGAATTTGAATTGTTATATACGCGACCTAATGAATACTATTATAAAAAAACAAAGTTGTCTAAGAATTTTAATGATGTGTTATCAGAATATGACAGTGTTATCATATATGGTGCCGGCTATAAGGGAGCGGAAGTATATAATGCGTTAAAGGTAGCAAATAAGAAATATGATTTTATATGTTTTGCAGTAAGTGAAAAACAAGAAGGTAATGACATAAAACAAGGTGTCCCAATAGAGAGCATTCATAAGTTGGCGAGAGAACATAAGAATGCGGCTGTAATTATTGCAGTAACTGAGAGATATGAAGGTGAAATGATAAAAAACGCTAAAAGTTTGGGATTTGCAAATATAGTTACGTTAAGAGAGGTAGAAGGTTATGACAAGTGTGATAAAAGTATCAGTAATCATACCAGTGTATAATACAGAAGCATATCTAAGACCATGTTTGGATAGCGTTATTAATCAAGGTATAGATGATATGGAAATCATCTGCGTGAATGATGGCTCTACAGATAACGCTAGTTCTATATTAGCAGAATATAAAGAACTAGATAGCAGAATATGTGTTATAGAACAAGAAAACAGAGGACAAGCATGTGCACGTAATGTTGGTATTCAGAAGGCTGTTGGAGAGTATATTTGCTTCTTGGATAGTGATGATATGTTGGTGGACAATGCAATTGTCGAGATGTATGAATGTGCTAAAAAAAATGAGTTGGACATTTTGTACTTTGATGCAATGTGTATGTATGAAACAGACGAATTGCGAAAAAAAGATCATAAGGATGGATATTATAGGAGAAAGAGAAACTATGGTGAAACATCTAATGGAAAAAAACTGTTTTGTGAATTGATAGAAAATGATGATTTTTGTGACTCGGCCTGTTTGATGTTTGTTAATAGACATTGGTTAGAAGGTAGTGGTATAAGCTTTTATGCAGGTATAATACATGAGGATTGTTTGTTCGCATTTCAGTGTTTTATGATGGCTGAAAGAGTTAAGCATATAAAAAAAGATTATCTAAAATATCGCATAAGACAAGGTTCTACTATGACATCGAAAGCATCTTATGTAAGTTTGAAAGGTAGAATTATTTGCTATACGCGAATTTTTGAGTATTTACTAAATGAGGAATTGTCTGAGAGAGAGAAGGAAGCTATAGCAAAATTTGCGAAGTTTATAATGTACAATATCAAATGGGTAGATTATAAGCTGGATGATGAAGAGAGAAGCAAAGCAATAGGTGCTGATGTTATAGAACAATTGATTTCAGCTAGTATGGATGTAGGGTTGGAGCGACAGTATGGTATAAGTGAGAATATTTATCTGCGTGGTTTTGATGATATGCTTGCATCATTTAGTAAAATTATTCTTTATGGTGCGGGAAAGATAGGTCGAAAGCTACATAGATATGTTAATCTCAAAGGATATGGAAATAAAGTTCAATATTTTACAGTTTCAGATAAAGGTGCAGAAGAGCAATATATTGATGGTACGCCAGTGAAGAGAATTGATGAGGTAGAGGTAGAAGATGATATATTGGTTCTAATAACAGCTAGGCGAGACTATCAGGAAAATATGCTTCTTAATGCCCGAAAATGTGGGTTCAAAAATATAGAGGTAATAGATTTGAGATTGGAACAGATTATAGATAAGTCTTTGAGTTAGTCCTACGGTGCTGATATATTAGAAGAAAAGTAACTAATAAAATTAAGTGTAACAATATTGTGCGAGGAGGTAATGTTGTGTTTGATATAACAGAGGAGTTAAATCAGATTATTTTCAGATATGATTTAGATAAATATTATCCACAGTATAGAAAAACATATAAAGCTGAAAAGATATTAAAAAGTCTTTTGTGTAAGGTTGTGCAGAATAAGGGAAAAATTGCATTAGTTTCAAATGACAAAGTTGTATTAGATATAGTGAAAAAAAACAGCGCATTTTCTGAGAAATATATGGAAACAGCATATATATCTAATTTAGAACAAATGGATAATGTTGATTGGGAAAAATATTCAGATGTATATATATTGTCATTGAAAGAGGCTGAGAAATATGCAAAATGGTTTAGGATAAATAATATTAGATATATATGGATTTATGATATTTTTGAGATAGAAGGACTTTTTTTTGAGATAGAATTTTATAAATTAACAAGTGAATGCCAAGGACAATGGCTACCTGCTGAATTTGTAGATAAAGAGTTGTTAAGAGATAATTTGGCATTGGAATTATATTTTCAGAAAATGAAATATGAATACTCATTGGATGGCAGACTTAAGGCAATTGCGTTAGAAAAAATTTTTTTTATAGCAATTGTTATGAAAAATTTTGTATATGCAGAAAAGCTTTTAGTATATTTGGGTTCAAACGAGAGAATCCTTGAATTTTGGAGGGAGCTACAAGAGTTATTGGATAAAATAAAGGTAGAGATAGGAAAAAGAAAACATAAAGATATTGTGTGGTATTGGATGGATTCTTTAAGTTATGATAAATCAGAAGGGATGCCATATTTGAAAGAGATTATGTCAAAGAGCGTAGTTTTTGAAAATGCATTCACGAATACGCCATACACATTTCCGACGTTAAGAAGCATCTTTTGTAAGAAAAAGCAGATTGATGATAAGGCATATAAAATTTCATTAATAAATGAAGATAATAGCAATCTTCTAAAATTTTTGTCGTCTAAGGGCTATGACTTTAAGTGTGTAAGTGGATATATGAATTATTTTGATGTAAGTAAATTTTCGAGAACTAATCATAGTGTATATGATGTGGCATCGATGATTTTTTGGGATACACTTAAAAATATAATTGAAAATCCTAACCCTATGCTGATTTTATCACATTTTTTGGTTGAGGTACATGGTCCTCAATTGAGCACAGAACTAAGAGATGAAAATATAAGTGATGTTAAAATTAGATATGAACTAGGGAAAAAGGAATTAGATTCGCAATTAGAATTTTATGATAAATTTATAAACGAAAATATTTATCGAATTTATATGAGTGACCATGGGGCTGCTCAATTTAGTACTATGTTTCACATTCATTGGAATGTATACAACAAGAGTCTACTTCCAAGAAAAGTAAAGGGGTTAATTTCTACTCTTGATTTATCTAAAGTAATAGAGAATATTATAGAGGGTATGGATGTTGAAAATGAGATTGTGTATAGAGATTATATTGAAGTGCAGGATTTGGATAGATATAGCAAGCAATGCATAGGTAATATGATAAAGAATCGTACACCGATTAATTTATTTGCATTCGGATATACAGGAGTAGTTACACAAAAACATATTTATATAAAATATCGAATGGGCAAAGAATGGCTTGTTGAACGTGATAATATAATATATGAACCGAGTATTGTAGAGTTTACTGGTGAGGCTGTTAAAACAGTGGATAAGGCACTGTTGGAAGGGCTAAGAAACAAAGCGGGAGTGTATTTGGAAGATCAAGAAATTAGAGAGAAATGTAAATATTCTGTATACTTGTACAAGATTTATGATAATTATTTAAGGCGATGTAAAGAAAATATGGATATTATTTGTGAGGTGATGAGGAAATATCCCGCTCGAACTATTGCATTAAGAATGGGAGGAGATCATTCGGCTGAACTATATTCTCGATTACCAGATGAATATAAAGAGAAAATAGTATGTTTTATTGATAATAATAAAGACTGTTTATGTAAAAAATTTGGGATACCAATTATGACATTGGAAGAGGCTCAAGAGAAAAATATTAAAGCAATAGTATTATCTTCATTTAAGCATCTAGACATGCTTCGAAAGGAATCGATAACATATTCAAACAATATATTTATAATAGATATATATAAAGAATTGCAAAAAAACGGAATATGCTGTAATGACAATTTTTATATGGATATACAAATGCGAGATGAGGATTATGATGTGGGATTTCCTTTTGATGAAATAAATTAATTCATGCTACACAATTATTGAAAGAATAATAAAGGAGAAAATATAATGGTACTATGGTTAATAGGTATTTCTGGCGCGGGAAAAACGACGATAGGCCGGAAGTTAGAAGAACATTTTAATAAAATAGGCAAAAAGTGTTATCTTTTAGATGGTGATGAGGTTCGCGATTTGTTTGACCGCGACTTAGGATACACTGATGCTGATAGGGAGGCTAATATTAAGCGAATTATGCTAGGTGCGTACTTGCTGGATAGAAACGATATAATAGGTATCATCTGTAATATAGGTCCATTAGAACATCTCAGACAGTTGGCAAGGAGAAAGATTGCAGGATATAATGAGATATATTTGAAAAAAGATATTCAGATAAGTATGAAAAATGATGTTAAGGGTGTATATAGGGATAACCTTGGCAAAACAGATATAGTTGGTCTGACAGCAACATTTGATGAGCCACAGACACCAGATCTTGTTCTTGAAGTGGACAAGATGACGGTTGAGGAAACTTATCAGGCTGTTATGGATTATGTTATAGGTAAGTATGGCGAAGAGTATGGTGCATAAGCGGAGGAAATGATGAGTATGCAGGTAGTAATTAACGAAGAAACATTACAGGATATTATAAATATCGAGACGGGGTTATTATATCCACTTGATGGATTTATGAGAGAAGCTGATTTTAGGTCAGTTGTTGATAACTATACTATGGCTGATGGACAGGTTTTTACTATACCTGTCACATTAGATGTGCCAAAAGGTGTTTATGATTCTGTGGATGATTTAGCTACATTGCAACTAGTGATGGATGGTGAATGTGTGGCGCAGATTGTAGTTGAGAGTAAGTATCAGATGACAGAAGATGATATAAAAAAGGTTTTTTGCACATTGGAGGATGCTCATCCGGGAGTACATAAGGAAAAGACACGTAGTCCATATCGTATAGGTGGTAAGACAACTTTGTTGAAGAAGGAGTCTTTGGAAGAGGCTTTAAAGCCGGCTGAAACAAAGCGTATATTTAAGGAAAAGGGTTGGTCTAAGGTAGTAGGCTTTCAGACTAGAAATCCAATCCACAAGGCTCACGAACATATTCAGAGATTAGGCTTGGAAGTGTGTGATGGTTTGTTTATCAATCCTATAGTAGGCTGGAAGAAAAAAGGAGATTTCACTCAGGAAGCGGTTATAGCAGCTTATGAGGAGATGACTAAAGAGTTTTATCCGCAGAGCAGAGTTTATATGGCGGGGCTTAAGACGCAGATGCGATATGCTGGTCCAAGAGAGGCGGTATTTCATGCTATTATAAGGAGAAATCTTGGTTGTACACATTTTATTATCGGTAGAGATCATGCTGGTGTGGGTGGATATTATGGAGCTTACGATGCACATGCCTTGGCAAGAAAACTTGCGGAGGAGAATAATCTCGGTATTGAGCTTTTGCTGACAAGAGAACCATATTATTGTTCTAAATGTAAACAAATAGTTACAGATAAAACATGTGGTCATTACGACACTCATAGAGTTGAGATTAGTGGCACTATTATACGTAAGTACATAAGTGATGGACATATGCCAGATGAATTGATGATGCGTCAGGAGATTTTAGATGCAATACTTAAGTGCGGGAAGGTGTTTATAGAGTAATATGAATTCGAGAGAAGCATTAGAACGGTTAAGAGAGCTCCTGGGAGAAGAAAAATATGTAGAGGTGATAAGTGAATTGGCTGGCGCGACTGTATATTTTCCAGAGAACTTTGAGTGGCAGGACAAATCATCAAGAAATGAGCTTATAAGAGAGGATTTTTATACTGGTAGATATGAGATTTCGGATTTGGCCAGAAAATATGATTTGAGTATTTCTAGAATATATAAGATTGTGCAAGGTAAGGTATAAAGGTGTCAATATAGTTGTTTATAATATATGAAAAAGAAGAATTCTCTTTTTCTTGGAGTGTAACCAAAATGGATTGCAGATTATTGTCGAACTAAATATATTTTTCTATAATAGACATATCGAAAAATGTATTATGGAGGTTGGACATGAGTTTGGAGACACTTTCTGAACGCGAGATTATATCTACATTTATAGCATTGGCATCATTACTAGCGTCAGCATATATCTGTGGTAATATTTTTGAGAAAATCAAAGCACCTAGAGTTGTGGGTGAGATTGTAGGTGGTATGCTCTGGGGAGCCAGTTGCTTATACTTATTTTTTCCTGATTTCATATCCAGTATATTTATGGCATATGAACAGGAAGGCAAGGTACTGAATATTTTCTATCAGCTAGGTCTTGTATTTTTGATGTTTTTGTCTGGATATAACACCAAGCTGGATATAGATAAGAAGAATGGTAAGATGATTAGCTGTATCTTTGTGGGAGCAACTATATTACCTATGCTTGGTGCGTTACCATTTATTTCATTATTCAAGGAACCATATATTGGGGAGCTTGGCAATGATATATCATTTGGATTGGTATTTACGATAGGTGTTGCAATTACATCAATACCTGTTATATCGAAGATTTTCTTTGATATGGGTGTTATGAATACTAGATTTTCAGATACAGTTCTAACTGTGTCCACATTTCAGGATTTGTGTTTGTGGATTTTACTCAACGCGGCAACAAGAATTGCCTCAACAGGAGAGGTAAAACTAGCTGAAATGCTCATGGTAGTGGGCATAACGTTAGGAATGTTTGCGGTAGTAAAAATAGTTTCTGACCATGCCAAAGTATGGAAGAAAGAGTTGAAGCCTTTAGACTTCTACACAGTAAGCTTTGTAATATTACTAATAGTATCGGCATTGCTTTATAAAATAGGTATTAACATTATGTATTCGGCGTTTCTTGTTGGATATATGGTTAAGGCATTTGTAGGAGTGGATGAGAAGACAAAGGGAAGGATGGAGTCGTTAGGGAATATTGCGTTTTCATTCTTTGTACCTATTTATTTTGCGTTAGTTGGTATTCAGCTCAATGTAGTTCACAATTTTTCATTCTTTAGATTTATTGTATTTTTCATCATTGCGTTTGGTTTAGAGGCTGTAGGTACACTTATTATGCTACAACTAACTGATTTAAATAGAGCTACGAAGATAAACTTTGCGGTAACCATGAATGCTAGGGGAGGCCCAGGTATTGTATTGGCAACTGTTGCATATTCATATAAGATTATAAGTTTAGAGTTTTTTACAGTGCTTATACTGACTACAATGCTTTCTTCTATGATAGCAGGATATTGGTTGCGTAGGCAGCAGAAGAAAGATCCAGATATATTTATGAATTTAACAAAAACGAAGGAGAAATAATGATATGAAGAGATTTATATTGACTGTAGGCCCTGCATTATTACATGAGGTGCCATTGACAGAGGTGCATGACGAGAGAAATATATATAGAATAAATGGTGCTCATGGAAGTATAGATGATATTGAGAAATATATATTGAAGATAAGAGAGCAGGTTCCAGAGGCAGATATACTTATGGACCTTCCTGGAAATAAGGTTAGGACAAAAGACTTGCCAAATGGTGGAGTGTCTTTAGAAAAGGGTAAGACTTTTGAGTTATCAAGCCAGTGTTTTAATTATACAGACTTTTATAAACACTTAAAGCCTGGTATGGTAGCATGGGCCAATGACAGTATATTTGAGTTTGAGGTCGTATCTGCTGACAGTGAAAAAATTGTATTTTTATCAAAATCCGAAGGAATACTGATAAACAATAAGGGTGTTCATGTAAGAGGTATTCATGACGAGATTCCTTTCCTTTTTGAGAAAGATAGACAGCTTATAGAGTTGGCTAATAAGTGGGCGTTGACATTTGTAGGATTGTCTTTTGTGAGAAAGCCAGAAGATGTAAAGGAAGTTCGTGCGCTTATAAGCGGCAAGACTGATTTGATTACCAAGATAGAGACTTTAGAAGCTGTTAATAATATTAATGACATATTGCCATTGACAAACTATATTTTGGTTGATAGAGGAGATTTATCAACAGATGTTGGAGTGATTAAGATTCCGAGATTCCAAAAGTTTATTATAGAAAAAGCATTATTTTTTGATGTTAAGATTTTCCTTGCAACACAGGTGTTGAAAGGGATGGAGACAAAGCCTATTCCAACTATTGCAGAGGTTGAGGCATTATATGAAATCTATAAATCTGGTGTGTACGGTGTTCAGATGTCAGAGGAAACCGCAGTTGGAAAATATGTAGTTAATTGTGTTAATATACTTCGCGATATGGAAAAAGAAGTAAGGTCTGAAAATATAGAATTTTAATTGAAACCAACGGAATGCAGAGGTACCACATTTATTCGCTTGAAAAATGCAGATAGTAATAGATCTGACATTGATATATAGATGACAAAATTATCTTGTAACAAAAATGGAATTATGCTACTATGAATGTAGCATAATTTCTGTATTTATATAGGTATTTTATTCAATTAAGTTAAGTTTTTATTCAGAGAAATCTATGCTGAATTCCAATTATTTTATAACAGCAGGAGATTTCTAGTATGTGACATATGTAGTTCTCTTGCTACACGAAAGGAGAATTGCTTATGGAGCAAAAGAAACAATTAAATAAGATTGAACCATTGACACAGGAGGAACTTTGCGTAGCGTATGAGAATCTGAATATTACAGATGATTTTATGTTTGGCAAGGTTATGCAGGATGAACGGAATACTATTGAGCTATTGGAACGTCTTACTGGTAACCAAATAGATTCGGTCAGAACGGCAGTTGGTCAGAAGGTGATAAAAATCACAAATGACAGTAAGGGCGTCAGGTATGATGTCTATGTAGAGGATGGCCAAGGAGTAATGTATGACGCAGAGATGCAGAAGTATCGAGGCAAAAAGAAAACAGCTACATTACCGAAGCGAGCAAGGTTTTATCAAGGATTGATGGATCTTAATATCTTAAATAGAGGCGAAGAATACGCTGAACTTAAGCAGAGTTATGTAATATTCATATGCACATTCGACCCATTTGGCAAGGGATTGTGTTGCTATGAATTTGAGAATATTTGCAAGGATTGCGATGATTTGCCTCTGGGCGATAAGAGAAAGGTTCTATTCTTTAACACTAAGGGGAAAACGATAAATGTAAGCAAAAAGACAGCAGATTTGCTTCGATATATGGAAACGAAGCAAATAACTGACGAGTTTACGAAACGCTTGGAAGATGATGTATTCAAGGCTCGCCAAAACAAGGAATGGATGGTGGAATATATGAAGACATATGTTTGGGAAATGGATGCAAGAAATGAAGGAAGAGAAGAAGGCAGAGAAGAAGGTGTGGCAGCTTTGATAAGTACGCTGCAAGATTTTGATTGCTCGAAGGCAGATACTCTTCATAAGGTTATGGAGAAGATGGAACTGTCTGAGAGCGTGGCAGAGGAGTATATAGAAAAATATTGGAGAGAATAAATGGGTAGTAATGCGATTGATAAATATAATCCGGGTACCTACCTTATCACAGGTGCTACAGGTTTTATAGGTTCTATGGTTGTAAATAGACTGGTAGAGTCTGATGAATTCAAAGCAGGTAATATAAAACTCGTACTTCAAGCTAGAAACGAAGATAAGTTCTGGCAGATGTATGAGGAGCTGCGTGATACATATAACACATATGATCAGTATGGATATATAGATGATGATAGAAGCCAGATATATCCGTTGCTTCGTGAGGTAGAGGATATAGATATTGGCTATGATGATGAGAAGGCTATTCATTATTATCCAGAACTAGACTACATCATTCACTGTGCAGCTAATACTACATCATCAGTGATGATTTCGAATCCTGTGGAGACGGCAAATGGTATAGTTATAGGAACCAAATGTGTTCTTGAGCTAGCCAAGGTAGAAAATGTCAAGGGTATGGTCTATCTATCATCTATGGAAGTATACGGTGATATAAAGTGCTCGCCAGGGTCACGTGCCATAGAGGATATGCTAGGAAATATAGATATATTGAAGTCTCGAAGCTCATATCCATTAGGCAAGAGAATGGCAGAATTTTACTGCTCTGCCTATGCTAGTGAGTATGGAGTGCCTGTAAAAATAGCTAGACTAGCCCAAGTATTTGGCAAAGGGATACAGCCAGGAGAGAATCGTTCATTTGCTCAGTTTGCCAGAGCGGTAGCAGAGGGCAGAGATATAGTACTAAAGACAGAGGGCAAGTCCATTAATAACAGTGTGGCCTCTGAAGATGCTATTGATGCTATATTTTTCCTACTATATAATGGAGAAAATGGACAGGCGTATAATGTGGTTAATGAGGAAAACACCATGTCTATAAGAGATATAGCTGAGCTAGTAGCTAGGCAGCTATCTGATGGTAGGTCAAAGGTAGTTATAGATGTAGAAGATTCATCAAAAACTGGTTATGCAGCTGACACAGGGCTATATATGTCAGGAGAGAAGCTAAGACAGCTTGGTTTCGAGGCTAAGAAAGACTTGGTGGATATGTATAGAGATGTTATAGAGTGTCTAGAGAGTCATAAAGATGCGCATTAAAATAAGCAAAGAGATGCAATAATAAGCGAAGAGACACAATAAATTTATCTTGTATCATAAACGGAATTATGCTACTATGAATGTAGCATAATTTCTGTATATATAGGTATATTTCATTCAATTTAGTTAAGTTTTTTTCAAAGAAATCTATGCTGAACCCCAATTATTTTATAACAGCATGAGATTTCTAGTATGTAACCATATAGTATTTCTCTTGCAATACGAAAGGAGAAATGCTTATGGAGCAGAAGAAACAATTAAACAAGATTGAACCATTGACACAGGAGGAACTTTGCACAGCGTATGAGAATCTGGATATTACAGATGATTTTATGTTTGGCAAGGTTATGCAGGATGAACGGAATTCCATCGAGCTATTAGAGCGTCTTACTGGTAATCAAATAGATTCTGTTAGAACGGCAGTTGGTCAGAAAGTGATAAAAATCACAAATGACAGCAAAGGCGTTAGATATGATGTCTATGTGGAGGATGGACAAGGAATTATGTATGACGCAGAGATGCAAAAGCATCGAGGCGAAAAGAAAACTGCTACATTACCCAAGAGGGCGAGATTTTATCAAGGATTGATGGATCTTAACATCTTGAATAGAGGAGAAGAATATGCTGAACTTAAGCAAAGTTATGTAATATTTATCTGCACATTTGACCCGTTTGGAAAGGGGATGTGTTGCTATGAATTTGAGAATACTTGCAAGGATTGTGAAGGTTTGTCTCTAGGCGATAAGAGGAAAGTTTTATTCTTTAATACCAAGGGGAAAACGATAAATGTAAGCAAAAAAGTAGCGGACTTGCTTAGATATATGGAAACAAGACAAATAACTGACGAGTTTACGAAACGATTGGAAGATGAGGTGTTCAAGGCTCGCCAAAACAAGGAATGGATGGTGGAATATATGAAGTCATATGTTTGGGAAATGGATGCAAGAAATGAAGGTCGAGAAGAAGGCAGACTTATTCAGTTGGTTGAGTTGGTTAGGGAAGGTGACATATCTATTGAAAAAGCCATAGAAAAATCGAAGCTATCGGAAGCAGAGTTTAAGGAATATATGGCAACAATGGAATAATCTAATAGCAACAGGAGAAACATTATGTGTAACAAAAAATATAAACTAACAATTTCATTACTGGCATCAAATAGAAAGGACACCCTGCCTAAGACATTGGCATCATTAAAGCCTATCCTTGATAATGTATCAAGTGAGCTTATCGTAGTAGACACAGGCTGTGATGAGGACTTGTTGGAGATAGTGCGTCAGTACACAGATAAGATATATAAGTTTGAGTGGTGCAAGGATTTTGCCAAGGCTCGTAATGTAGGTATAGACCATGCCCAGGGGGATTGGTTTATGTTTATCGACGATGACGAGTGGTTCGAGGATGTGACAGAGTTCATAGAGTTCTTTAATAGTGATGAGATGAACAAGTATAATTATGGAAAGTATGTTGTACGTAACTATGAGAATATGGAAGGTACAGCGTGGACGGACTCTATAGCAGGTAGAATGTTCCGTTTGTTTGAAGGAACAAAGTTTAAGGATGCTATACATGAGCGACCAATAAATATAGCTGGTCCGACTAAGGATTTTGTATCATATGCTCATCATTATGGGTATGTATATAAGTCAGAAGAGGACAGAAGAGCTCATATAAAGAGAAATACAGAGCTATTATTGGAACAAGTAAAGAGAGAGCCGGGCTGCGTGAGACACTATTGCCATCTTACTCAAGAGTATAATGTTCTAAAGGAATATGAGAAGTCCTTAGAATATGCGCTGGAAGGTATAGCTAATGCAGATATGAGTATATCTGAGAACAAAAAAGATATATCAGGCTTGTATGGCGTGGTTGTATGGGTTATGCTTAATCAGTTAAGGTATGAGGAAGCTATAAAGATGTCCAATGCGTATCTGAGTAGTCCGTATATGTCAGATTTGGGACAGTTAGCATTGTATGGATTTATGGCGACGGCAGCATATAAGTTGGGTTTATTTGAAGAATCATTAATATATGCTAAAGCTTTTTTCGAGAAGAATGATTTGTTTAAAAAAAATCCAGAACTAGCATATAAACAGGATGCCATACATATATTGATGAGTTTATCACAAGAAAATGTTGATAGAATAGCTAGTGTGGCATTTGTGGCGGCAGTTAATAAGGGCGATTTAGACGAGATGGCTAAATATACTTCAATATTAAAAGAAGGACCAAAGGCACTTATAGATCCTGAGGATTGTATGGCGAAGCTGGCAGAATATATGGGTATAGCTTCTAAGCATAACGAGTGTGCAAAAATAGTTAAGTGGATAATGCTGAATATAGCATATTTTGGTCTTGTGCTAAATCATGTAGAACGTATGAAGGATGAGGATATACCAGCTTTTTTGAATATTGCGGAGATAATGTCTCATATAGAGTCAAATCATGGTTATGTACAGTTTATGACTATTATAGCTAGAAGAGATGCAGATGTTTCTGTTTTAGAGCCATTATATGAAAAAGCTATAAGAGATATTAATGATATTATCAATCTTCATCATCATTTCTGGAGTATAGCATCACAAAGACAGATATCTATAGCACCTATGATAGATAAAAAGCCTATGGATGTATGGATGAAAAAGGTGGATGAATGGGCTATCAATGCCAAGGTAAAAGAGCTTATAGAGAAAAAGCAAGACTTGTCTGCTAATATGTATAGTGATGGTATGCATATGAAGTATTTTGATGTGGTTTTGGTAGAACATCTGATGTATAGAAAGAAATTAGAGGATATATCCTTAAATGATATTCGTACAGAGATGATAAAGTATACGAATGTAGTTATGGATTTCTATAGAAATATATATAAGGATGAGGTATTTAACCAGTGCCCAACATTGTTGCCTAATAGGTGCCAGGCGGCGATAAGATTTGCGAAGGTATTATGTGGTGATAGTGTAGATATCGTAAAGGATATGAAAGATGTTGCAGTTATGATGCCTCTTGCAAAAGCTATTACAGAAAAATATGTACAGCTTATTAGCGAGTAGAAATTAAGATTTTAAAGCGATTCTCACTTTTTTAAAAATCGTTTTTTAACAAAATTATTAATTTTTCAGAAAGGGGCTTGAAAAAAAGTGAGAATTAATTTAAAATATAGCTAAGGTAACTTTTGAAACGTGACGATATAAAAAGTAACAGAGATAAAAGTAGAGCCTAGGATACTAAAATTATCTGCTGTTGAGCTTTTAAATCCACATAGTTTAAAAGAACTTAAAAATTACAAATTGGTGTGGCAAGGATGCCACGTGTACTATACCTAGTAGATGGAACTACAGGTAGGAAATTCAAGGAGGAATTATTATGGTAGTACAGCACAATATGACAGCGTTAAACGCTAACAGAATGCTCGGCTTAACAGCGAGTGCACAGTCTAAATCAACCGAGAAGTTATCTTCTGGTTACAGAATCAACAGAGCAGCAGATGATGCTGCAGGTCTTTCTATCAGTGAGAAGATGAGAAAGCAGATAAGAGGTCTTGATCAGGCATCTACAAATGCCGAAGACGGTGTATCTGCAGTTCAGACAGCTGAAGGTGCTTTGAACGAAGTTCAGGATATGCTTCAG
>JBGVKG010000003.1:0-8420 GCA_045123575.1 Lachnospiraceae bacterium | reverse complement strand
ACGAAAAAAGGACTTTTCCTAAGAATTTCTTAGAAAAAGTCCTTAATTTTAAGGTTATATTCTGTTTGCTATAAACTGCTAATTCGTCACTTTAGACCATATTTCTTCACAGTTCGTTAGAAATTTGTTGCACCTAGCGTTGCACTAAGGGGTATAGTGAAGCTCGGAAACCCTTGATTTTACTAGATTTTTACTTATCTAAACTCTTCATTGTTGGGAACAACAATACATCCCTAATCGCTGGGCTATCTGTCATAAGCATAACCATTCTATCGATACCATAACCGATACCACCTGTTGGAGGCATACCGATGCTAAGAGCATTTAAGAAGTCCTCATCTGTTGTGTTAGCCTCGTCATCGCCTGCTGCCAACGCAGCCTCCTGAGCCTTGAAGCGCTCTCTCTGGTCGATTGGATCATTAAGCTCTGAGTATGCGTTACACATCTCCCAGCCGTTCATGAACATCTCGAAACGCTCAACGTACTCTGGGTTCTCTGGCTTCTTCTTTGTCAGAGGTGAGATTTCGATTGGATGATCCATAACGAATGTAGGCTGGATAAGGTGCTCCTCTACATACTCCTCAAAGAAGAGGTTAAGGATATCACCCTTTGTATGTCTAGCCTCGAACTCTACATGCTTCTCCTTAGCAATAGCTCTAGCCTCGTCTAGTGTCTTTATCTCATTGAAATCAACGCCTGCATACTTCTTAACAGCGTCTACCATAGTTATACGCTCAAATGGCTTAGAAAGGTCCATAGTATGCTCGCCGTACTGGAGTGTTAAGCTTCCATTTACTTCCTGAGCAACATAACGGAACAGATTCTCTGTAAGGTCCATCATACCGTGGTAATCTGTATATGCCTGATAGAGCTCCATAAGTGTGAACTCTGGATTATGTCTTGTATCAAGACCCTCATTACGGAATACACGACCGATTTCGTATACTCTCTCCATACCACCTACGATAAGTCTCTTAAGGTAAAGCTCAAGAGATATTCTAAGCTTAAGGTCCTCATCGAGAGCATTGAAATGTGTCTCGAATGGTCTAGCTGCTGCACCACCTGCATTTGAAACGAGCATAGGTGTCTCTACTTCCATAAAGTTCTGTGTATCAAGATACTGACGGATAGCCTTAAGTACCTTTGAACGCTTAACAAAAGTCTCCTTTACATCAGCATTCATGATAAGGTCAACGTATCTCTGACGATATCTTGTATCTGTATCTGTAAGTCCGTGGTACTTCTCTGGAAGTATCTGCAATGACTTAGATAATAATGTAACCTTAGATGAATGAACAGACATCTCGCCTGTCTTTGTTCTAAATACAACACCCTCGATACCAAGGATATCACCTACATCATACTTCTTGAAATCAGCGTAATCTTCCTCACCGATATCATCTCTAGCAACATATACCTGAATATTGCCCTGAAGGTCCTGAATATTGCAGAATGAAGCCTTACCCATAACTCTCTTAAACATCATTCTACCTGCTATAGATACAGTCTTACCCTCTAACTCATCAAAGTTGTCCTTTATCTCCATGCTATGATGTGTCACATCATACTTTGTTATCTGGAATGGGTCCTTGCCTCTCTCCTGTAAGTCAGCAAGCTTATCTCTTCTTACCTTAAGTAACTGGTTTACATCCTGTACCTGATTCTGGTTGTTGTTCTGCTCAGCCATTTTCTTATCCTTTCTTTTTATACCCTAAAATATCTCAAAGGTCTTTTTACTATTTTATTTCCCCTGTATAAGGTTTTAATAACGTTCAAAAACAGACTTTAAAAGATTACTTTCTCAGTCTGTTTTAAAACTATGCCTGGTTTCTAATATAAGTTCTTATGATTAGTTTACTCTTTCTATAGCGAGTACCTTGTACTTAGCAACGCCGTCCTGTGTCTCAACACTTACAACGTTTCCTACTTTCTTACCGATAAGAGCACTTCCAAGTGGTGACTCATTTGAAATCATACCATTTAAGCTGCTTGCCTCTGTAGAGCCAACAATCTTAAGCTCAAGCTCCTCATCGTATTCCTTATCCAATATTCTAACCTTGCATCCTACGCTAATTGACTTTGTATCAACGTCGTCCTCATCTACTACTTCTGCATTCTTAAGGATATTCTCGATCTCCTCGATTCTTGCCTCGATATCTCTCTGCTCATCCTTTGCAGCATCGTACTCAGCATTCTCAGATAAATCTCCCTGCTCTCTAGCTTCCTTAATCTTCTCCGCTACTTCTGAACGCTTATTTACCTTAAGATCCTGAAGCTCGTTCTCAAGCTTTGTAAGACCTGCATATGTTAAAATGTTTTTCTTTTCAGCCATTTTCGCTACCCCATTTCATAAAATTTCACTTGATTATACAATGTATATCCAATGATTGTCAAGTATATCCACTTGTTTCTTCATTGTTTTCCTATATTTATCCAATCTGTGACAGTAATTCTTCTAACTGCTCCATATTTTCAACCATATTTACAGCATTTCGGATAGCTGCAGCGTGAGGATATCCAAATATATACCATGCCACATGCTTACGCATCTCTCGCATACCAGTGTACTCTCCCTTGTAATCCACAAGCATCCTACAATGGCGCATTATCATAGACTTTACTTCTTCCATAGATGGTTTTGGAATCTTCTCTCCTCGTTCCAGATACGCATCCACCTGAGCAAATATCCAAGGATTACCTCTTGCCGCTCTACCAATCATAACCATATCGCAGCCAGTTTCGTCCATCATACGTTTAGCATCCTCTGGTGTACGTATGTCACCATTACCTATTACCGGTATAGACACTCCATCCTTAACCTGTCTAATAATATCCCAGTCAGCCTCTCCACTGTAAAACTGCTCTCTAGTCCTTCCATGAACTGCTACCAATGAAGCCCCGGCAGCTTCCATACGTTTAGCAAACTCTACAGCATTTACATTTTCATCATTGAAGCCCTTTCTAAACTTTACAGTAACAGGTTTATTGCACTTCTTTACCATCGCCTCAATGATTCGTCCTGCCAGTTCGGGATTCTTCATAAGTGCCGACCCTTCACCATTATTTACTATCTTTGGCACAGGGCAGCCCATATTTACATCTATGAAATCATATGGTCCTTCAGACACCCTAGCAGCTATCTCTGCCATTATATCCGGCTCAGAACCAAATAATTGCAATGCCATAGGCCTTTCCATCTCATCACTTTTTAACAAATCAATGGTATTTTTATTATTGTATAATATAGCCTTGGCACTGACCATTTCTGTATATATCAGTCCGCACCCCTGCTCCTTACACAGCATACGAAATGGCAGGTCTGTTACCCCTGCCATAGGTCCTAATGCTATTCTGTTTTTTATTTCAACATTTCCTATTCGCATTTATGTTTAATTCCTTCAAAACTAACTCAACTACTACAAAACACCATTTATCTACTGACCATTAAATGTCTTATAGTATAATTCCAATGCCTCTAAAAGTTCTCTCTTCTTTGTCTGCAAGTCCTTAATACGAAGTCCGCAGCCGATCTCGTCAAAAAGATAATCCTGCTCGTCAGTGCGCACCTTAAACTCCAACTCACCTTCCATATTGTACTCTAACGTCAATATTCCACCGATATCCTCTGTAAATATAACACACATAGCCTTAAGTTCATCCTTTATGCTATCTGGAAGATTATCAAAGTTCTCATTAAAGTAATACATCTGTGTATACGAATTCGCTCCACATAATACTACATTTTCCAATTCATCGTTTCTTTCATTATACATATCCGTACACTCCTCTCACAGAAATCTCTCCTGATATGACTTTCTTAACTTCATTATCTGATGCCGTTCTCACAAGTAATGCTCCTGTTTCATCCATACCCTCGCAACGACCAGTATAACTATCTGTTCCGCTGATAATCCGTACATCGACTCCATTATGCACCAAAGAAGCATTGTATTCATCCAACATAAACCCAAGATTCTCTATAGCAACAAACTGATTATAGTATTGCTTAAAATATTTTACAACAATCTCTACTATTCCTTTTTTGTCAAGATTTTGTCCAGTCAGCATCTTAAGCGATATAGCTTTATCCTGTAATTCTTCAGAAAACACTTCATTATTTACATTTATGCCAATACCGACTACCAGATACTTAACATCCATCTCAGTCATGCTAGCCTCTGTTAATATGCCACAGAGTTTTTTACCTTCTACAACTATATCATTAGGCCATTTGATTCCCAATGTAACATTCTCGCTCTTATCCACGATTTCAGCCAGAACATGTTCTAGCGCTTTCTTCACAGCCATCGCAGCCACAATAGTTACCATACTAACCATCTTCGGTTGCATATGGGGATATACTATTACACTCATATATATACCCTCATTTTCTGGACTATGAAAACTTCTGCCCATACGGCCTTTTCCGCCAGTCTGGCGATGCGCCACAACAGTTGTAAAATCATCTACATTATGTACAGCAAGTTTCTTGGCATAATCATTGGTTGATGTTGTTTCTCGAAGTGATATTATCATAATATTATCACCAAGCTTGCTATTCCTATAGCCATAAATAATATGAAGCCCAGTATAAGCATAATAGTCTTGCCTGTCTCCTTACGCTTATAATACTTTATAGCCAATGTCATATTCATCAGTGCTGTACAGAAGAATATAACAGGGAATAACAGCATATTGCTGGCTGTGTCCAATATAATAAGAACAGCGCACACTACAACTGACAATGACAATATAACATTTACACCATCTACAATCTTACCCAAATATCTAAATGGGCGTCTTCTTCTATCGAACTCCATATTGCCTCCTACTATGACAAATGATAGCCTCCAAGAGTTGCTAACATAATAGCCTTGATTGAATGCATTCTATTCTCTGCTTCATCAAATACTACTGACTTCTCTGATTCGAACACTTCATCAGTTACTTCAAGTTCAGATAAACCAAACTTCTCATATACCTCACGTCCCACTTCAGTCTTTAAATCATGGAACGCCGGAAGACAATGCATAAATATACTATTGTCTGATGTATTGTTCATAACCTTTTTGTTTACCTGATATGGCAAAAGTTCTGCTATACGCTCTGCCCATACTTCATCAGGCTCACCCATAGATACCCATACATCTGTATATACAATATTTGCATCCTTTGTAGCCTCTGTAACATCTTCTGTCAATGTGATAGTTGAACCAGACTGTGCAGCATATTCCTTACACTGATTTACCAGTTCTTCCTCTGGAAAATATTTCTTTGATGCACAAGCCACAAAATCAATTCCCATCTTTGCACATGCTATCATAAGAGAATTACCCATATTATATCTAGCATCTCCCATATATACGAATTTAAGTCCCTTAAACGAACCAAACTTCTCCTTAATAGTCAAAAGGTCTGCTATCATCTGTGTAGGATGATACTCGTTTGTAAGACCATTCCATACTGGCACGCCTGCATATTTCGCAAGAACCTCTACTTTCTCCTGGCCAAAACCTCTATATTCGATACCTTCATACATTCTACCAAGAACTCTAGCAGTATCTTCTATGCTTTCTTTCTTTCCTATCTGTGAAGCTTTTGGATCAAGATATGTAGAGCCCATACCCAAATCGCTGGCTGCCACCTCAAATGAACATCTTGTTCTTGTACTAGTCTTCTCAAATATCAATGCAATATTCTTACCCTTACAGTAATGTGTAACTACGCCATTCTTTTTCTTTGCCTTTAAGTCCGCTGCCAAATCAACCATATATCCTATTTCTTCTGGTGTAAAATCCTTAAGCGTTAAAAAGCTACGTCCTACTAATGATTCCATTTCTATTCCTCAATTCTCCTAATTTTTATTTTTTGCCCCATATAGCAAAAATGAAAACACGAATTTATTTTACCATATATTATCAAAAAAGTATAGCCCAAGGCAAAGCCTCGGGCTATTTTTTACCAATGTCTCTTGTAGAAGACCTCTGTACCTATAATAATATATTCATAATATTTATCAAAATTCGCTGATGGAAGATAAATAAAGTGATAGAAGCCTACCATATTATTATTACCTGCGAGTGCATCTGCTGTAGCTTTTACAGCCATAGCCTTAGGGCCATTGTTTATATACTTTTGCATAGAACCATTTCTAGTAACACTAAATGCGTTCTTTGCATATATAACATCTCTCACAGTCTTACCATAGCCTGCCTTATATCTATTAAGAATAATATTCGCAACCGCAAGCTGACACTCATATGAGCTACTTCCTACTTCTGCCGATACACAACATGCTATAAGATACGCATCTTCTGGTGTAAGTGATATGGCTGATGTCTGTACAATCTTTGCTATACCACTGGCCTCTATAGCAGCCTCCAGTTTCTTACGCTCTGCTTCCTTCTTACGCTCTTCCTCAGCCTTAAGCTCTGCTATACGCTTAGCTTCAGCTTCGTCTCTTTCTTGCTGTTCCAAAACAGTAAGACCTGTACCTATAGCTCTTACCTGCTTAATATAACGAGTTGCCACAAATCCTGTTGCATTTTCAAAAATAACCTGTGTCCACTCTTCGCCATACTTTACTATCTCAAGTCTTTCACCAGTGATAACCATACCTAATGTTGTACTTGCTGTAGTAGCCTTAGCTCTTACTCTAAGCTTGGTAGCTGTTACTTCGCCAAATAACTGTCCCTTCTCCGACACCTTTGCCTCAGCTTCTTCTTCGAACCATACATAAGCATTCTTTATATATCCAAGAATGTTTCCGGAACGAATAAGCGACCATTCTCCATTGTTATACAGTATCTTTCCTCCCTGTCCTGCTTTCAGCTTGCCGACTATTTCAGAATCAGCATTTGCTTCCGCCCTTACATTAAGTGAGTCAGATACATTTACGAGAAACATATTCTCATACGCATACTCATACTTGTCTATAAGTGTATGAACAATGTTATCTGCGTCGCAAACATTGGACTCGTCTGTATACTCTGTTTTATTGTTTTCTGCATCTGTATCCCCTGATTCATCATCCTCTACCGGTACACCAACAAATGTACCGTCTACACCTACGATTGATGCATCTACATCTGCAATCACATTTGAATTCTCTTCAAACTGGTTTGATTCCCCTTCGTTATAGCCTGTCACATCACTGCTCATAGTGCCTGCAACTACGATAAGTGCCAACGCCAATACCATATTGGTAATGATGGCAATTACCTTGTCCTGCATCGCTTTCATATTGCCTCCTTCGATGTTCTCAGTTTCCAACTACTTTATTAGTTTGTTCAAGTTTTCGTTTTGTATGATAACAGATTATCTATTTTTTGTCAACTTTATGTTCGTCTAGGATGTACATTGACGTTTCGCTTCGTACATTAAGATAGCTGCTGCAACGGATGCATTAAGCGATTCCACCTGTCCTTCCATAGGTATTTTTACTAGTTTATGCGCCTTTTTCGATATGTTTTCACTTAGACCATTTCCCTCATTTCCGATAAGTATAGCACTAGAACCTACAAACTGTCCGTCTGTGTAGTACACATCTCCCTTTAAGTGTGCCGCATATAGTGTTACCCCTGCTTCAGACAGTTCATCTAAAGTAGCCTCCAAATCCTCTGAAACCACCACAGGTACGCGATAAATAGAACCCATAGTAGACCTTATAACCTTTGGATTATACACATCAACTGTTTCTTTGTTCACAATTATTCCCGCAATTCCTGCACCTTCTGCAGTTCTTATGATAGTCCCCATATTTCCTGGATCTTGCAAGCTCTCCAACACCATAAATATCTGACTTTTTTTCTCTTTTAAAATATCTGACAACTCGTAGTCATTTTGCTTTACAATAGCCATTATGCCTTGAGGTGTTACTGTGTCGGACATATTTTTAAATACATTGTCCGCAACAATTATATACTCTTTACTATTCAGTCTTTTCTTTGTATTGTCTGATATTTTGCCACATTTAATATAATCATCATAGAATTTTTCTGACACATATGTAAGTTCAAGCTGTTCTACAGGCGTTTCATCATACATTTTTATTCCTTCTATCACAAACAACTTTTGCTTTTTTCTGACAGATGCCTTACTTTGAAGCTGCACAACCGCTTTAATTCTTTCATTTGATGGTGATGATATTCTCATACACATTCTCCTTATTTTTATCTTTAACATATTTCGAGTTTCTTCTATATATAATATAACAAATTTGTTTTTTTCGATAACGATCCTTAGCGGAGCGTTTTTTATATTATAGGGAAGTTTGTAGAACTTTCCTCGTATTATATAATCATAGCCTTTTTCTTTACCTTTTCTATAAGGTAGGCTATTCTATTTAAAGATACTGTGGACTTGTTGAACTTTCCTCCCACTTGATGGGTACGTATAGGCTCCTGCCACAGTCTCTTTGT
>JBGVKG010000002.1:0-5548 GCA_045123575.1 Lachnospiraceae bacterium | reverse complement strand
AAAGATGTAATTATTATTCATGTGGAAGGTATTTAGATTATCTTAGGTCTTTGCAACGGAGTAACCTAGCAATTTTTCAACACGATGTTGAAAAAAGCCTCCTCCGAGCCATGGATGGCGAGTAGGAGGCGGTTGCGCATATATATAAAGAGTTCCAGGCAAAGACCTTAGATAATCTTATGCCTGGAACCCAGAATAAAAATTATAGCTTTAATACCTAGCCCTTAGTACGATAAACCAGAATTTACATTCCCTCTTGCATTAACCCTCCCTCTTATGGCAATATAGTCACTATAAACCAAAAGGAGTACCTCATATGAAGCCAGAGATTATAACAGCCATCATCATATATTTAGCAATTGTCAACCTTGCAGGCTTTTTATCTATGTATATAGATAAAAGACGCGCCATCAAAAATAAATGGCGCATCTGCGAACAAACATTATTTATTATAGCTATTATAGGTGGTTCTATAGGTTCCCTGTTAGGAATGCGTACATTCAGACATAAGACTAAACATATCCAATTCACTTTTGGTATGCCGGCTATACTTATAATGCAGATTATAATAGCTATCTTTATTATAGTGTGATTTTGTATACATCTAATTGCATCATAACTGCTTTAATGTCTGATAGATTTTTCCGATAGGCAATCCTACTACATTATTGTAATCGCCTTCAATTCCCTTGATAAATTTAGCTCCTATACCTTGTATAGCATAACTGCCTGCTTTATCTTCTCCTTCTCCGGTTGATATATACTCTCGTATCTCCTCATCTGATACATCATACATATTCACATTAGTACTCTCTGCAAAGTTGAATGTTTTTCTGCCTGTTTCGGCTATTACAACCATAGTTACTCCTGTGCTTACAACATGAGTTTTTCCCTGTATCATTTTTAACATATTAAAGGCATCATCCTCATCGGATGGCTTACCAAGTATTGCCCCCTCATAGGCCACTACTGTATCCGCTCCTATTATAACAACACCATCATATTCCTTATATGCTTCCAAAAGCTTGCTATCTGTTTGATTAAGTAATATGCGTTCTATCTCATATGCTTTTTGCATAGATAATTCTTTTACTACTTCCTCTGGATTATTTCCTGATATTTTTTCTTCTCTATCACTTACAAGAATCTCAAATTCATAACATATCTGATTCATCAATTCTCTTCTTCTTGGAGATTTTGAAGCTAAAAAAATCTTATACATAATTCCTCCTTGTATAACTTTGCTTAAGATTATATAAAATAAAACATAAATAAATTCTTTGTTACAGGTTTATTTTATTGTATAATTCCACATTATATTGTACAATATTTTCTAGATTTGTAAAGCAATCAAAGGAATAGTTACCACAAAATATCCAAATATTTTATGGCAATTGTTTTAATACTATATATTTAGGGGAACTTATATGGAAAACAAAAATAAAACCATTGATATTATCATTCCTTGCTTCAACGAAGAGGAAGTTCTTGAAATGTTCTATGCTGAATTAAGCAAGGTTACTGATACTATAAAGAACTATGATTGTAGATGCATATTTGTAGACGATGGAAGTTGCGACAAGACATTAGATATTCTTCGTAGTATGGCAGAAGCTCATAAGGATGTATGCTTTATATCCTTTGCAAGAAATTTTGGTAAAGAAGCTGGTATGTATGCTGGTCTACAGCACTCTACAGCCGATTATGTCGTTATTATGGACGCTGACTTACAGCACCCTCCTACAATGATACCTGACATGATTGCAGGCATAGAGGAAGGCTATGACTGTTGCGCAGCTCGCAGAACTACAAGAAAGGGAGAAGCTCCTGTAAGAAGTCTATTCTCACGTATGTTCTATAAGATTAATAAAAAGATAACAGATATCGACCTTGTACAAGGTGCAGTCGACTTTAGAATAATGAGTCGCCAGATGGTCAATGCGGTTCTAGATTTATCAGAGAGACAGAGATTTTCCAAGGGTATTTTCTCTTGGGTTGGATTTAAGACCAAATGGCTACCTTATGAGAATGTAGAACGTCCTGTTGGTACTACAAAGTGGAGTTTCTGGGGATTAACAAAATATGCCATAAGCGGCATAACCAGTTTCTCAGTTGCACCACTACGCTTCATATCAGGCTTAGGCTTCTTTATATGTGGCGCTGCATTTATCTACATTATAATAACTTTGATCCAAACATTCATATTTGGTATAGATACTCCTGGTTATGTAACTACATTATGTGCCATACTGTTTCTAGGCGGTATTGTAGAGATGTCCATAGGTATACTGGGCGAATATATTGCAAACATATATATGGAAGTCAAAAATAGACCAATCTATATCCTAAAGGATACCAACCTTCCTCTTGGAGGTTCAAAATATGACTAAACTCATACAAAAGATATTTAATAAAGAAACTGTAACCTACATCATATTCGGTGTACTTACAACCATAGTAGACTTCGGAGTTTTCAGCCTACTATACTACTGCTTAGATATAAATGAGATAGCCGCAAATACCCTTGCATGGACTGCCGCAGTTATTTTTTCATTTATATCAAGTAAGCTTTTTGTTTTTGATGCAAAATGTTTTAAACTAAAGACTTTATTGCGAGAGTTTACTGGATTTGTACTATCAAGAATAGTCACTCTAGTTCTGACCGATGCATTCCTTATCTTTGCAGGTTATATATCTATGAATATGCTACTTGCCAAGGCTATAATTTCGGTTTTTGTTATTATTATTAACTATATTTTTAGCAAGCTTTTAATTTTTAGAAACGATAATACGGGAGGAAATCTTTAATGAGTACATCTGGCGGTTTAACCGACAAAATAAAATTTAGAATTGGCTATGCCCTAGCCTTTTTCATACCAGTTATTATACTTGGTGCTTTATTTATGGGTAAGGAGATATATCCATTCGGTGATAATATCTACCTAAGAAGTGATATGTATCACCAATACGCACCTTTTTACAAAGAACTTTATCGTAAGCTTACCGAGGGTGGCAATCTAACATACTCTTGGAATATCGGTATGGGTGTAAACTTCACAGCACTTTATGGATATTATCTAGCTAGTCCTGTAAATCTCCTATTAGGATTAATTGTTCCAAACGGAAATATCCTTTTAACTATGGATATACTTATTATCCTAAAGACTGGCTTATGCGGACTTACTTGTGGCTACTATCTCCATAAGCGTTTCAACCATCATACACTTTCATTTGCGGCTGTTGCTATATTTTATGCTCTTTCATCATATATGGCTGCCTTCTCTTGGAATATTATGTGGTTAGATTGCCTTATATTACTGCCACTTATTATTTTAGGCTTAGATTATATTATTAAGGATAATAAATACATCTTATATACTATTACTTTAGGTATAGCAATCTTCTCAAACTACTACATATCTATTATGATATGTATCTACTTAGTTGTATACTTCTTATATAGAATATTTACAACCAAGCCAGATAGCGGAGAGCGATTCTTTTATATCAGCCGAATGTGGACATTTGCCAAAGGTTCGCTTATAGCTGGTGGTATAGGTGCTTGTATGATTTTACCTGAGATTGCAGCTCTTTCATACACGGTATCAGGAGAGTTCAATTTCCCTGAGGTATGGAGTAACTACTTCTCTATTTTAGATATGCTTTCTAGATCCCTTATAAACGTTGAGGTATCTATATTTAACGCACATGAGCCTAACCTTTACTGTACAGTTGCAGCATTTATGCTTGTTCCGCTGTATTTTTGTTGTAAGAAAATCGATATTAAGGAAAGAGTCGGCAATGCTGCACTTATATTCTTCTTCCTGATATGCTTTAACACTAATATACCAAACTATATATTCCACGGATTTCATTTCCCAAATAGTTTGCCTGCAAGAGAATCATTTATATATATTTTTTTGCTGATAACCATAATGTATCAGGCACTTATACACATCCGTGACTTTGAATCAAAGCATATATACGGATGCTTTGCCGGTGGTTTAGCTGTTATGCTACTTATAGAGGAGCTTTACGTTGATGCGGAAACTTATCCATTTGAAATCGTATATGTAAGTATGATATTCCTCTTACTATACCTTCTCATCGTATGTGGCCTCAGAAATAAACGTATAAATAATTCATTTATGATTTACCTCTTCTTTATAGTATGTATCGCCGAGGCTAGTACCAATTCTTCACACGAAGAATCTTACAGACCTACAGGCTACTCTGCTTACTTAGAGGACAATGATGGTATAGACAATATACTTAATCACATCACTGACACAGATTTCTACAGAGTAGAAAAGCTTAATAGAAAAACTAAGAATGATGCCGCTTGGAATGACTACCATGGTGTTTCCATCTTCTCATCAACTACTAACGGTTTCTTCACAGACTACCTTGGTTCACTTGGTTTCGAGAAGTCAACAAATGCCTACTCTTACTACGGCTCAACTCCATTTACATCTGCACTCCTTTCAGTGCGATATGTTATAAGTAATTCTATTATAGAAGAACCTTACCTTATGAGTCTTCATTCTTATGATGATCTAGACTCAAGATATTTATATAAGCTCGACTATAGCTTACCACTTGGTTTTATGATTCCTAGCGACTTTGTAAACAAGTGGAATGACAATGGCAATAATCCTTTTGCCGTACAAAATTCATTTGTAAATGTTTCAACAGGATATACAGATATGTTTACACAAGTAAAGGCAACCACACATGGTACTTATGTTACTATAACTCCTGAAACAGATTGTGACTTATATATTTACGTTACAAATTATGTCGATGATGTTAGCTGGTCAGCTTTTGATGATGATAATAACGCTATAGTAAATGGCTCTAAGTCAGGAACTAACCACCGTCAGATTATTCATATCGGCCAAGTTCCTGCTGGTATAGAGGTAACTGTAACAACTTCTGACAGCGTATCTTCTCTTCAGTTATACGCTTACGCCTTTGATTTAAATGTATGTGAATTAGCATTAAATTCACTTGCTGATGAAGGCTTAATACTAGAAAGCTACGACGATACAACTATCAAAGGTACTATTACAGCTAAGACTGATGGACTTATGTACACCTCTATTATCTACGACCGTGGATGGACAGCTTATGTAGACGGCAAGAAGGTAGAAACAACATCCATAAACGACGCTCTTTTAGCTATTCCAGTTACAGCTGGTACACATACTATCGAGCTACGTTACTGGCCAGAATACCTTACTGAAGGACTTATAATAACATTTGTATCACTTACAATACTTACACTGATAATAATCTTTGATGTAAAAAAGAAAAGGCTTCATAAGAAGCTTGCAAACGAAGTTTACGATGATGGATTTGTAGACGAAACATTATAATTTTCAACAAAATAAAACAGGAAGCATTTTTGATATGCCCCTTGTCAAGTAGACAAGATAAATATCTAAAATGATGTGCTTATGAACGACCGTACAAAATTGATTTGTGCGGTCGTTTTCCTATGCACACCATTTCGCTTTGTATTTTTCAATTCGCTTATTTTTAGGAA
>JBGVKG010000001.1:0-23442 GCA_045123575.1 Lachnospiraceae bacterium | reverse complement strand
CAATAGCACGATTTTTAGTGCATTTATGGACCCTTAGCTCAGTTGGTTAGAGCAACCGGCTCATAACCGGTCGGTCCTGGGTTCGAGTCCCCGAGGGTCCACTTAGTTAAGAAAGCTTAACTATTAGATATAAATAATAATAAACGATTTGGCCTGGTGGCTCAGCTGGTTAGAGCGCCGCCCTGTCACGGCGGAGGTCGTGGGTTCGAACCCCATCCGGGTCGTTTGATACGGAAGTATCATAAAAAGTAAATTGTCGCAGCGTATGCAGCGCGCACCAACAACTGTCTCGCAAGCAAGCTTGCTCGCCCGTGTTGGTACGACAATATTTTAAAAAATATCCAAAAGCGTTTGAAAGCAAGCTTTCCTCCGCTTTCGTAATTTTTTAAAATGCTCTGCATACTTTATACACGTGGGATCTTAGCTCAGCTGGGAGAGCATCTGCCTTACAAGCAGAGGGTCACAGGTTCGAGCCCTGTAGGTCCCATTTCTTATGTGTAAGCATAAGAGAAATGCCGGCGTGGCGGAACTGGCAGACGCACAGGACTTAAAATCCTGCGGAGTAAAATCCGTACCGGTTCGATTCCGGTCGCCGGCATTTAATATTATATGTGAGTGTAGCTCAGCTGGATAGAGCACTTGGCTACGGACCAAGGTGTCGGGAGTTCGAATCTTCTCACTCACGTTTAAGTAAGACCTTAATTAGGTCTTTTTTTATTGTGTAATAAAGTTATTGAAAAAACTTTATTATGCAATTAAATACTATTTCTAGAAATATATGTAAGAGCGACGTTTAATTTTGTGATATAGATAAAAATCTCCTATACAAAAGCATGTTTTTATGCTATAAATACCATAAATATTTGATAAACAGGAGGGAGAAATATGACACGATATGAGTTTATTAAAGGTTTAGAAGAAGCTTTGTTAGAACAGATGGATATAAGTGAAGCTGCTATTCATATTAAATATTATCAGGATTATATTGAAAACGAGATGAAAAAAGGAAGAAGTGAAGAAGATGTTATAAATAGTCTTCAAAATCCCCGTCTTATTGCTAAGAATATTGTTGATAATGGCAGTAGTGCTAGAAAATACAATAATGTTGTAAGTGAAAGTATTAGAAATGACCATAATGAATCTGCATCCAATAAGAGTTTTATGTTTTCGTTTAATGGAAAACCAGTTAATTCACTTATGGCGAAATTACTAGTAGGTGCTATTTTGTTATTGGCATTAATCTTAGTGCTTGTTATTGTTAGTGGAATTTTATGGATAATCTTTACTATTGTTTTACCTGTTATGATTATCTTAGGAGTTATATATATTGTAATGAAATTGATAAAAAATGGAAAACAATAAAAGTATATGGAATAAAAGAGAAATAGCACTAGGGGGGCTAGTGCTATTTCGAGGGGAGTATAAATAATTAATAAGGGGTTATAACATAAAAAAAAATATTTGAAGGGTTACTTTTTTTTACAGGGATATATTAACATATTTTTACAAAATATTCAAGAAAAAAATTAACATTGACATAAAATAATTTGCGAATTAATATATTAGATGTAAAGAAACAACAAAATACGTTATATATTGGGAGAAAAAATGACAAAGATGAAACTTATGGCGCCATGCCATTTTGGATTAGAAGCAGTATTGAAGAAAGAAATAATAGATTTAGGATATGATATAGCACAAGTTGAAGACGGTAGAGTAACCTTCGACGGAGATGAGGAGGCTATATGTAGGGCTAATGTTTTTTTACGCTCAGCAGAAAGAGTGCTTATACAGATAGGAAGATTTAAGGCATTGACCTACGACGAGTTATTTGAAGGTATAAAGGCATTGCCTTGGGAGATGTATATACCTAAAAATGGTAAGTTTTGGGTTACAAAAGCGTCATCAATAAAGAGTAAGTTATTCAGTCCATCAGATATACAAAGAATTGTAAAAAAAGCTATGGTAGAGAGACTGAAATCACAGTATAATATATCGTGGTTTGATGAAGATGGAGCTGAGTTTCCGGTCAGAGTTTTCTTGTTTAAAGATGAGGTTATTGTAGGCTTAGATACAACTGGAGCCTCTCTTCACAAGAGAGGTTATAGAAAATTGCCTTCAAAAGCTCCTATTTCAGAGACTTTAGCTGCAGCAATGATTATGCTAACGCCATGGAAACATAATAGAATTTTAGTTGACCCATTCTGTGGAAGTGGTACTATACCAATAGAAGCGGCTTTAATGGCTGCTAATATTGCGCCAGGAATGAATCGTTCATTTACGGCTGAACAGTGGAAGAATATTATTCCTGCAAAGGAATGGTATGATGTTATAGATGAAGCGCATGATATGATAGACGAGTCGGTGGAAGTAGATATTCAAGGTTATGACATTGATGACGAGATGATTAAAATAGCTCGAATTAACGCAAGAGATGCGGGTGTTGAGAAGATGATACATTTCCAAAGACGTTCGGTTAGTGAGCTAAGTCATCCTAAAAAATATGGTTTTATTATAAGCAATCCACCATACGGTGAGCGTTTGGAGGAAAAAAAGGATTTGCCAAAGCTTTATAAAACTATAGGCGACAGATATAAGGCCTTGGATGCATGGTCTGCATATCTTATAACTTCTTATGAAGATGCAGAAAAAGACATGGGAATTAAGGCGACAAAGAATAGAAAGATATATAATGGTATGATAAAAACATATCTGTATCAGTTCTTAGGGGAGAAGCCTAAGTTTAAATAAATTTTTATATAGTGAGGGGAAAACATGAAGAGAAAGGGAAGATACTTCTTTTGGATTATATTATTGGGAATATGCATTTTCTTTGCAGGTGAATCATTTTCAAATGTAGAGTATGTTGCACAGGCTAAGACGGCAGGTCAACTTTCACATAATTGGAAGTCAGCTATGGCTACAAGCATCAATAAAAAGAAGATAGAGATGTATGTAGATGGTATAGATTTAAGACTTAGAAATGGTAGAATATACATGGATGAGTCTATGTCAATTATGTTCCCTATTGATTTGGTTACTGAAACATTTAATTGTTCGGTAAACATATATAATGAAAACGATATTACTATAGAAAAAGGCAATACAACGTTGAAAATGGTAATGGGAGAGCCGAAATTTTCAATTAATGGAGCTATCTTTAAAATGTCATCAGCGCCATTGAAGAAAGGAAATACTCTGTATGTTCCATTGTCAGCATTGATTAAAGGGTTTGGCTATACTTATACATGGGATATTGCAAATAATAAAGCAACACTTATAAATGATGACCCAACAGTTAGAACATTACCATATTCATATAGTTATCTTTCTAATGGAAGAAAAACAACTATAAGAAATCAGAGTGTATTTAGTACATGCTGGGCTATGGCGTCCATAGTGGCGTTGGAGACTACTTTACGACCAGAATTGGAGCAGGAATTATCTGTTGACCATATGACATTCCAGCATTCGTTTAAGACGAATCAATATGACGGTGGAGAGTATTCTATGGCATTGGCATATTTATTGGGATGGCAAGGGCCTGTTTTGGAGAAGGATGATCCATACGGAGATAGAAAATCGGATAATACTTTACAACCTGTAGTGCATGTGCAAGAGGCGCAGATAATCAAGTCAAAGGATTTTCAGACTATTAAGGAAATGGTATACAAGTATGGAGGAGTGCAAAGCTCATTGTATACTTCTATGCAAAGTGCTAATGGAAGCTCTGCCTACTATAATAAGAAGGAAGCTGCATATTGCTATATTGGAACAGAAAAACCTAATCATGATGTGGTAATCATTGGTTGGGATGACAATTATCCTAAGGAAAATTTTAATGCTGATATAGATACAAATGGTGCATTTATATGCCAAAATAGTTGGGGAACTGATTTTGGAAAAGATGGAATTTTTTATGTATCTTACGCAGATGTAAATATAGGCGTTCATAATCTGGTTTATACTGGAGTGGAAAGTACAGACAATTATGATAAAATAAATCAGAGCGACTTGTGCGGATGGCAGGGAATACTAGGATATGATGCGAGCAAGGCATATTTTGCAAATGTCTATAAACCATCCAATATTGAGCTTATTAAAGCAGTAGGATTTTATGCAACAGATGTAGATACTAGTTATACTGTGTATTTAGCTACAAATATTGGCGAGGGAGCAGACTTTGACAATATGACTCAGATTGCATCAGGAACGTTTAAAAATGCAGGGTATTATACAGTACCGCTTGAGAATTCTATAGAAGTATATCCTGGTCAAAGATATGCTGTTATAGTGAAAATAGACACACCAAACAGTAGCCGACCAGTGGCTGTAGAAATGGTTAAGAGTTACGCTACCCTAACCGTTGATTTAACAGATGGAGAGGGATATATTAGTTATAATGGCGTTTCTTGGGAAAATGTAGAGGAAAATTATGATTGTAATGTATGCTTAAAGGTGTATACAGATATATATTAGATTAAAGGATATTGATAAGCTTATGAGTAAGAGAAAGATTATATTTGCAACAACAAATGAAGGTAAAATGAAGGAAATTCGAATGATTATGTCAGATCTGAATGTGGAATTGTGCTCACTTAAGGACATGGGTATAGAGGCTGATATTGTCGAGGATGGTAAGACATTTGAAGAAAATGCCATAATAAAGGCGAAGGCTATATGCCAAATGACAGGTGAGATGGTGTTGGCGGATGATTCAGGTCTAGAGGTAGATTATATGAATAAGGCACCTGGTGTGTATTCAGCTAGATATTTAGGCGAGGATACACCATATTCTGTTAAGAATCAGACTATTATAGATAACCTAAAGGATGCTGAGTGGGAACAGCGTACAGCAAGGTTTGTATGTGCTATAGCTGCAGCTTTTCCAGATGGAAAGGTATTGACTACACAGGCAACTATAGAGGGTTATATCGGATATGAGGAAAAGGGTACAAATGGCTTTGGATATGATCCACTTATGTATGTGCCAGAGTATGATATGACAACAGGACAGATGGAGCCAGAGATGAAGAATAAGATAAGTCATCGTGGCAAGGCACTTGAGCTTATGAAGGAAAAGTTAGGTTATGAGAATCTTAGTTGTTAGTGACAGCCATGGTTATAATGGATATCTAGAAGATGTTATAGATACGATAGGCAAAATAGATATGGTAATACACTGTGGGGATGCTGATGGAGCAGAGAATTATATCAGAGACAGACTATATACTAGTGCTGTCGTTGTAGTTGCAGGGAATAATGATTATTATTCAAATTTAAAGCAAGAGGCCTTCTTTGACATAGAAGGAAAGAAGATATTTGTGACTCACGGACATCGCTATCAAGTTAATAGTGGGGTAGATTATGTTGTAAGTGCAGCTAAGTCTAGGGGGGCAGATATAGTTATGTTTGGACATACTCATATACCTATGATGGAAAAGATAGATGGTATTACTGTTCTAAATCCTGGAAGTATATCATTACCAAGACAGCAGGGGAGAAGACCTTCTTATATAATAATTGAGACGGATAATGCTGGAAATATGCGATATACAATGAATTTTATAAAAAGATAAAAAAAATTAAAAAACTTGTTGACATTATGAACGCTTTCGTATATAATAACCCTTGCGTCACGAAAGAGACGTAAAAGTCAATAGAGGTTGATTTCAAAAAGAGATCTTCGGGGTGTGGCTCAGCTTGGCTAGAGCGCCTGATTTGGGATCAGGAGGTCGCAGGTTCGAATCCTGTCACCCCGACTTACAAAACTCTTTTAGACATCATGCGGGTGTAGTTCAATGGTAGAACACTAGCCTTCCAAGCTAGATACGTGGGTTCGATTCCCATCACCCGCTTTTGCATTGCGAAAGCTCTGCAAGAAACATATGTGTTCGTAGCTCAGCTGGATAGAGCAACGGCCTTCTAAGCCGTGGGTCGGGGGTTCGAATCCCTTCGAGCACATTAGGGAGAAGTCCCGATGGCCTATGGTGGGTATAGCGCAGTTGGTTAGCGCGCCAGATTGTGGCTCTGGAGGCCCAGGGTTCGAATCCCTGTATCCACCCTTATTTTTTTTTATAGGGCTATCGCCAAGCGGTAAGGCACAGGACTTTGACTCCTGCATTCCGTTGGTTCGAATCCAACTAGCCCTGCTATTTGGAATAAAACCCTCGGCAAATACGGGTCACTAGCTCAGTCGGTAGAGCACTTGACTTTTAATCAAGTTGTCGCGGGTTCGATTCCCGCGTGACTCACTAAAATATGAGTACTAAAAAAGCCTTGATAATTCAAGGCTTTTATTTTTTGTTGTAGTATGCTATAATGACTATGCTTTATGTAACTATGAGTATACAAAAGAAGGCGGAGGAGTTATGTCAGTAACAATTATTATTCCATCACTTAATCCAGATGAGAAATTGGTGCAGGTGGTAGAGGGACTTATAGAAAAAGGATTTAAGGATATTGTACTTGTCAATGATGGCAGCGATGAGAATCATATGTGGCCATTTGAGACTGTAGATAAGTATGAACAATGTCATATACTTCATCATGAGGTGAATAAAGGAAAAGGTCGTGCGTTAAAGACAGCTTTTGAGTATTGTTTGGAGAATAGGAAGGATATAGCAGGAGTTGTAACTGTTGATGGAGACAATCAGCATACACCATCAGATATTTATGCTTGTGCAGAGAAGATGAAGGAACTTAAGAATCATATTGTACTAGGTGTAAGAGATTTCTCTGGTGACCATGTACCACCAAAGAGTAAGTTTGGTAACAATATGACTAAGTTTGTGTTTAAGACATTTTGTGGATTGAAGATATCAGATACACAGACAGGACTTAGGGCGATACCATATGAGTATCTTAAGATTATGACAGAAATCAAGGGAGAGAGATTTGAGTATGAGACAAATATGCTCCTTGAGATGAAGACATATAGTATACCATATACAGAGGTTGGTATAGAGACTATTTATATAGAGGAGAATGCTTCTACGCATTTTAACCCTATTAAGGATTCTATAAAAATATATGGAGTGATATTAAAGTTCCTTGCAAGTTCTGTTATGTCATCAGTAATAGACATAGTGGCGTTTGCTATATTAAACCTTTTATGCAGTTCATTTGAGCCAGCAATACAGATATTTATAGCAACAGCAGGAGCTAGAGTTATATCGTCTATATTTAACTATACGATGAATAGGAAAGCAGTATTTAAGTCAAAGGCATCTGTTAAGGGTTCACTTGTACGTTACTATGTATTATGTGTATGTCAGATGTTAGTGTCATACGGTTTAGTATGGGCTGTCACATATCTGTTAGGATTAGGAAATGTACTTAGAGTTGTGGCGAAAGCTGTTATAGATGTTGTATTGTTTATGATAAGCTTCAGAATACAGAGAGCATGGGTATTTAAATAAGAATCAAATATAAAAGCTGGAGGCTTATGAGTAGCCTCCAGCTTATTTTATCTTGATATTATTTTACGAACTCCTTCAATTCATCTACAGTGAAAGTGTAGTCAGTATTGCAGAAATGACAGTTTAGATTGATATTCTCTCCGTCAGCTATCATACTCTCTAATTCTTTTCTTCCGACACTTATAAGAGCTTTAGTTACACGCTCTTTGTTACAGTTACATTTGTAGGCAGTTGGTATAGTAGCTGTAAACTCAACGCCAAATGGTTCCAATATTCTTTCAAGTATTCCCTCAGGAGAGAGTCCTTCTTCAAGCATAGAAGTAACAGAGTTTATTTCATTTATACGTTTTTCAAGTTCGTCTATAACTGAATCTTCAGCAAAAGGCATAAGCTGAATAATGAAACCACCAGACTGACGAACAGTATTTTCTTTATTCATTAACACGCCTAAACCTACGGCAGTAGGTATCTGTTCACTTTTTGCGAAATAGTATGTTAAATCCTCAGCAATTTCTCCTGTGATAAGGTCGGTTTCTCCGGCGTAAGGCTCTTTAAGACCCATATCCTTTATAACTCGTAGAGTTCCATAACCGATAGCACCACCTACATCAAATTTGCCCATAAAATTAGGAGGGTTAACGAATGTAGGGTTATTTACATATCCCTTCACATTAGATGATGAATCGGCTGTAACTGTAAGGCCACCTAAAGGTCCATCGCCTTTAATTTGAAGTGTAAGTAGGTCTTTTTCGCCTTTAAGAGAGGCACCCATCATAGCACCAGCAGTCAAAAGTCTGCCTAATGCAGCAGTGGCAACAGGGCTTGTACCATGTATTTCTCTTGCGTGTTCTACAAGATCTTTTGTTGTAGCTGCAAAAGCACGAATTTGCTGATTGGCAGCCATAGCTCTAACTATATAATCACTCATAAAAGTCTCCTTTATATTTATTTTCCACATTCTCTTGCTACAATATATATGCGTTCATCACTGTCACATACTGGCTTATCGGTAAAAGCACTGTAGGAAGTTATGTATGTCATACCAGCATCATTTAATGCAGATTTTATTTCTTCTAAGCTGTATCCTCGTTGTAGATGAGTTTCTTCGTATTTTGAGTATCTCTCATCCTCATCTTTTGAAAAGATAGTCAATTCATATTGATTTATATGCTTGTCTGTGAAATAAGTATTTTCCCAGATGAAGCTGCCCTCTGGTCGATTTTCAGCAATAACGGTGTCGCCGATATTTTCGTATTTGTGTATAGTATTTAAATCAAATATAAATATACCTTTTGGGTCTAGGTAATTATTTACCAGTTTAAAGACATCAACTAATTCATCGTACTCTAGAATATAATTCATAGAGTCGCAGATACTAACTGCTGCTGCAACTGTACCATAGAGCTCCAATTCTCTCATATCCTGACACAGATATAGTATATCTAGACCAGAATCATAGCGTTTATCCATAGCTATTCCAAGCATATCTTCAGAATTGTCGATACCTATCATATCGTAGCCTGCCTTAGCAAGTAGTTCGGTTATATTTCCAGTTCCGCATCCAATATCAAGGACTATACCATCCTCTACACCATGGGCTTTTAGCAATTGTAGTAGATAGTCATTCCATTGTTCGTATGGTATATTATCCATAAACAAGTCGTATAGACTCGCAAAGCCTGTATAAGAATCCATAATGTATGTACCTCTTCTTATATTTATAAAAGTCTTACCAATAAGGAATATTGGGGATTTATTACATACAAATACTATCAGTTTTTTATATTAAAAGCAAGCTTGATTATTGTATAATCTTAGATTATACTTACTATGAAAAAATAAGTGGGAGGCAAAGATGACGGGAAATAGAATATACAAACACATAAGAAAGGTAGGCTTGCGAAGACTGTGGTGGCCATTGTTACCTATGTTGTTTGCATTTATCGTAATATACTTTATTCCGTTTCAAGATATAATAACTCCAGTTAGGGTAAGTTCTACGCAAGAAGCGATAGAGGCGGTGGAGAATGGTCACAAGTATCTGGAGATATCTTTAGATAAGGCTATATATACTGGCTATAATTATATGAAAGATGAGCGAGTATATGGTGAATACTATTACGAGCTTATAGACGATAAGACTTGCCTGTTTTATTTGTTTGAATCTGATAAGCAGGAGCAAAATGATGCATTTTTGCAGGTGGCAAATAAGAGAGTAAGAGTTGTTAAGAGGGATGGTATCTTTGACAATATGTTAGAGATGTTTTCCAATAGTATAGGTTGGACATATGAAGGAGTAAGTGATATTACTGTGGATTATGTACTTACAGAAAAGGGATATAATCGAACACTTTATATAGTTATGCTCTGCGCACTTCTAACGTTATTTGTATATGGAGCGTCACTATTTTTATATAATATGGTACTAGTAGTAATGCCATGGATGAATCCAAAGATATTGTATGCGAAGATAAAACGCGAAAAATCATTACTTAGATTAGGAAGATTTATAGACAAGGTAGAGAAAGAATTAGCTGATGTGGAACCTATAGGTGGAATGTATATTACTAAACATTACTTTATGGATTTGACTAAGTCAGAGTTTACGATTATACCATTAGACGATATAAAAATGGCTTATGAGCACAGTACGCTTAAGACGTTCTTAGGATTTCACTTAGATGTGACATATACATTACATCTTAAGTGTTCAAGTATAATAAGATTCCATGCACCTAGAAAGAAGCTAAATGATGTGCATGCAGTACTTAATTATTTAAGAGAGAACAGACCAGACATACTTATTGGATATACTAGTGAGAATAGAAAAATGTTTAAAAAGATTATTAGAAACAGTATGCGTTGGCTTAGAGGCAAATAATGTATTGGCAGGTTAAAAAAATAAAAAATAAAAATATCTGAAAATTAATGTAGACATTTTTGCGTTAGTGTGTTAAACTTAGAAAGAAATGAAGGGATAAGCATTAACTAAAGTGCTTTCTAATATTGATTAAAGGGTGAACGAAAATGACAAAGAAGATCAGAACAGAGGAAGTTGACCACTTATTTGAGGCTATACTTACTCTTGAAAACAAGGATGAGTGCTATCAGTTCTTTGAGGACGTGTGCACAGTAAACGAGTTGTTATCTCTTGCGCAGAGATACGAAGTAGCAAGAATGCTTAGAAATAAGAATACATATCTTGAGATTGCAGATAAGACAGGTGCATCTACAGCTACAATTAGCCGTGTAAACAGATCGCTTAATTATGGTAACGACGGATATGATATGGTTATCGAGCGTTTAACAAGCAAAGAAGAAAATGGAACAGCCGGAGCATAAAGCTCCGGCCATTTTTTTTGTCTATTTTTCTTTTTCTTTACGTTCTTTTTTTATTTGCTTCTCACGAAGCTCCTGTTCTTTTTTTACGATTTTTTCTTTATCAGATTTTGATATAGGGGTGTCTAATGTATCAACAATAGCTTCTACTAACTGCTTTTTCATATATATATCAAAACATAACATAGAAACTAATGAAAATAGTCTAAGATAATCCCCATCCTTATCAGGCATATTTGCAAAGGACTGGTCAGCTATATTCTTCTTGGCAGCTACATCATCTTTTATAGCTTGTGCTATACCTTCGATAAATGTTTCAATCTCTAGATAAATATCTTGTAAATTGGTGCTGCCATTAGTTTGATAATAGTTGTCGGTTATAGGTTGAATAAGCTTTTTTATATCACTTATAGGCATTACGTTTTTGTAATAATATATAAATGTCAAAAGCATAATATGTTGTTTGGTATATTTTTTCTTTTCTGGTGATGGCAAAAGGTCGTTCTTAGCATAATTATTAATCATAGTCTTAGTAAGAGCCTTGTCATCATCAAAACGGCGTGTGCCGTGAAGATGCTTATCCATAAAAGTGGTAACCTGATCCATATATAAGTCTATATTTGGAATGTCATCTACTTTAATAAGATCTGTTTCGTCTATAATCTTTTTTAAAAGCTTATCTATATCTGTGTTCATAATTCTTGCCTCTTTTTATTGATATATTTGCTAAGTATTATACATCTTATTATATAGTATTCAAAACTAGATGACAAGATTAAAACACAAAATGATAAATAAAGTAGCGTAATATTTACAAAATTATAGGATAAAGTAGGAAAAAAGCACTAAAATAATATATGACAATATTGTTAGAATGTAGTATAATAAAAAATGTAGTTTTTAAGACTATAAAATATATTTAATAACGGAGGATTAAAGAAATGGGAATTATTGCAAGATTTAAAGACATTATGGCAGCAAATATCAATGCATTACTTGACAAGGCTGAGGATCCAGAGAAGATGATCGACCAGTACCTTAGAAATCTGGAGAGTGATCTTGGAAATGTAAAGGCAGAGACAGCAGCTATCATGGCAGCGGAGACAAGAGCTAAGAGAGAGCTCGATGAGTGTAATGCAGAGATAGAGAAGTTCCAGAACTATGCTATCAAAGCAGTACAGGCTGGAAACGATGCAGATGCAAAGCAGTTCCTTGAGAAGAAGAATCAGTTGGTAGAGAAGCAGACAGCATTACAGCAGGCATATACACTTGCGAATGCTAATGCAACAAAGATGCGTCAGATGCATGATAAGTTAGTTAAGGATATTGATGAGCTTAATGCAAAGAGAGATGCAATAAAGGCTAAGATTGCAGTAGCTAAGACACAGGAGAGACTTAACCAGATAGGTGCTTCAGTGGCTGGTGCAGAGAACAATATGTCAGCGTTTGCAAGAATGGAAGCTAAGGCAGATGCTATGTTAGATAAGGCAAATGCAATGGCAGAGCTTAACATGGATACAGAGTCAGCTGATATAGAGAACTTAGCAGCTAAGTATGATAATGCACAGACAAGTACTGTAGTAGATGATGAGCTTGCAGCTTTAAAGGCACAGCTTGGAATGTAGTGACCAAAATTACAAAGTAATGTTGCAAAAATGCAGATATAAAGAAAATGTATAACGGTCAGACAGGAGAATAGAAATGGGATTTTTCAGTTCAGAATTATCTAATGTAGTTGAATGGCAGGAAACCAGAGATGATGTAATGTTCTGGAAGTGGAACAATGATGAGATAAAGAAGGGAAGCCGACTTATTATTCGTCAGGGCCAGGATGCTATATTTATGTACAACGGTAAGGTAGAGGGTGTATTTGAGTCTGAGGGTAGCTACGATATTGAGTCGCAGATTATACCATTCCTCTCTACACTTAAGGGATTCAAGTTTGGATTTAATTCCGGTATCCGTGCAGAAGTACTCTTCATTAATACAAAGGAGTTTACTATCAAGTGGGGAACAAAGAATGCTATAAATATTCCAGCGCCAAACCTTCCAGGTGGAATGCCTATTAGAGCATTTGGAACATTTAACTGTAAGATATCAGATAGAAATGCTCTTATAGATAAGGTGGCAGGAGTAAAGAAGATGTTCCTTGTGGATGATGTAAAGGAACGTGTTATGGCTGTTCTTGACCAGCTCTTAATGAAGTGGATATCTAAGGAAGGCAAGGATATGTTTAATCTGCAGGCCAATGCTTATGACATAGCAAAGGGTATGCAGGAAGACTTGGATATGGAGCTTTATAAGATAGGTATAGGCATCACAGGCTTTGCAATACAGAGCTTCTCATATCCAGAAGAGATTGCAGCTATGCAGAAGAAGGCAGCTTCACAGCAGATGGTTGGTGATATGAATAGATACCAGCAGATGCAGGTGCTTGATGCTATGAGCAAGCCTGGCAATAACGCAGGAAGCAATATGGCAACTCAGATGGCAGGTATGCAGATGGGTATGATGATGGGTCAGAGTATGGTCAATCAGATGCAGGGAGCAATGAATATGTCCAATGCACAGCCAGTAGCTTCGAATGGTCAAATACCAAACTTTTGTCCAAATTGTGGAACACCTACAGGTGGAAACAAATTCTGTGGAAACTGTGGGAACAAGCTTGCATAAGGCAAGTACATAATAAAAAAGTATTTTATAAGTGGCAGCAGGTAAACTGCTGTCACTTCTTATGAGAAGATAGGATGAAATAAATGGCAAATATAGATTTACTAAATGAAATGCAAAAAAGAGCTGTCTTACAAACGGAGGGGCCAGTGTTGGTACTTGCAGGTGCAGGCTCTGGTAAGACAAGAGTTATAACCAATAGAATAGCTTATCTTATAGAAGAGTGTGGTGTAAATCCATGGAATATTATGGCGATTACATTTACAAACAAGGCAGCAGGTGAGATGCGTGAGAGAGTTGATAGTATGGTGGGCTTTGGTGCAGAGAGCATCTGGATAAGCACATTTCACTCATCATGCGTGAAGATACTTAGACGTTATATCGACAGATTGGGCTATGAAAATAGCTTTACTATATATGATACAGATGACCAGAAGACAGTAATGAAGGATGTATGTAAAAAACTTCAGATTGATACAAAAAATCTGAAGGAGAAGACTATACTTTCATATATTTCTTCGGCTAAAAATGAAATGATATCTCCAGCGGCGTTTGCTAAGGCAAATCAGAGTGATTACCATATGTCTAGAGTGGCTGAAGCGTACAGAGAATATCAGGAAGCCTTAAAGAAAAATAATGCGTTAGATTTCGACGATTTGTTAGTGTTGACAGTAGAATTATTTAAGAACTGTCCAGATGTATTAGATTATTATCAAGAGAGATTTAAATATATAATGGTAGATGAGTATCAGGATACAAATACAGTTCAGTTTATGTTTGTAAGTATGCTGGCAGATAAGTATAAGAATCTATGTGTTGTAGGTGATGATGACCAGTCTATCTATAAGTTCAGAGGTGCAAATATTGAAAATATCTTGAACTTTGAGAGGGTATTTAAAGATACAACAGTCATAAAGCTTGAGCAGAATTATCGTTCTTATGGTAATATATTAAAGGCTGCCAATGAGGTTATAAAGAACAATTTTGGTCGTAAAGAGAAAGCGTTATGGACAGACAAAGAGGATGGAGAACTTATAACATTAAAGCAGTTTGATAATGGTTTTCAAGAGGCGGAGTTTATCGCCAATGATATAAAGAGTAATGTATCAAAGGGAGATTTTTCATATAGTGGACAAGCGTGTCTGTATAGAACAAATGCGCAGTCTCGTCTATTGGAAGAAAAACTTATACAGAATAATATACCGTATAAGTTAGTTGGCGGAGTAAACTTCTATCAGCGTAAGGAAGTTAAGGATATGCTTGCATATCTTAAAACTATTGACAATGGTAGGGATGATGTGGCTGTAAAGAGAATTATTAATGTGCCAAAGAGGGGTATTGGAGCTACGACCCTTGGTAAAGTAGAGGCTCATGCGGCAGAGCAGGGCATAAGCTTCTTTGATGCATTGATGGAAGCAGAGTATATTCCAGGCTTAGGTAAGGCAGTAAATAAGATAAATGAGTTTGTAAATTTCATAAGAGTCCAAAGAAGTAAGCTAGGCTATGTAGAATTGAAAACAATTCTTGAGGATATAATGAAGGATACTGGCTATATAGATGAGTTAAAGGCAGAGAATACAGAGGAAGCTTTATCGAGAATAGAGAACGTAGAGGAACTTTTGACAAAGGTTATAACATATGAACAATCGGCTGAACAGCCAAATCTGGCAGAGTTCTTGGAGGAGGTTGCTCTTATAGCAGATATTGACTCTCTAGATGAAAGTAATGAGTATGTTGTGCTTATGACTATCCATAGTGCAAAAGGTCTGGAGTTTCCAAAGGTATACCTATGTGGTATGGAGGATGGTTTATTCCCAAGCTATATGTCTATAAACTCTGATGACCCTACTGATATAGAAGAAGAGAGAAGACTGGCTTATGTAGCTATAACTAGAGCAATGCAGAGTCTAACCATAACATGTGCTCAAGCTAGAATGCTTCGAGGTGAGACACAGTACAATAGAATGTCAAGATTTGTAAAAGAGATACCGCCATTCTTGTTGAATACATCTGGTAATGGAGATAAAAAGACATCTGTAGGTGCTGGTAGCTTCGGAGGCTTTGGTAGCAGAGGTGGAGCTACAACAAGCAGTTTTGGTAGTTCGGGCAGAAGCGGTATGTCGGCGGCAGATTTCTTTGGCAGTAATGTATTTGATAAGCCAAAGCCAGCAGGAACATCTACTTTTGGAAGTTCAAAATCTACGTTGTCATCATTATCAGCTAATAAAACTTTGTTAAAAGGTAATGAGATATCTAAATCTGGATCACTGGAATATGTTGTAGGTGATAGAGTAAAACATATGAAGTTTGGCATTGGAACTGTAGCTTCAATTACAGATTCGGGACGAGATTATGAAGTGCTAGTGAATTTTGATACAGCAGGACCAAAGAAAATGTTTGCATCCTTTGCAAAATTAAAAAAAGTGTAGTAAAATTCATATAAATTTGATATGATATACTTATGTATAAGTACAGTTTATAAAAATATATACAAGGAGGTTTTTTTATGCAGAAGTTTGATGAACTGATGGCAGCTACAAAGATGAATAAGCTTATAAAGAAGGAAGAGAAGTGTAATACTGTTTGGACTATAGTGGGAATTATTCTTGCAGTGGCAGCAGTAGCAGGTATAGCGTTTGCAATCTACAAGTTCTTCACAGCAAAGAATATGGAAGAGTTTGACGAGTTTGATATCTGTGATGATGACTTTGAGGACGAGTTTGAAGATGATTATGTAGATGAGTCAGAAATGATGTAATCAAATGATTGGTGACAGGCGCTTATGCCGAAAATGAATTAGTCTATTTTTCGGTGTAGGCGCTTTTGTGCATAAAAAACTACAACTATTAAGAAGAAAAGAGTGATTGAGATGAAAAGAAAATTAACTGCAACAATTATCGCTGTTACGGTATGCGCAATGATGGCATGTAGCAACGGTAGTGGAGAAAAGATACAATCAGATAAGAAACCTGAGACATCAGGAACAACAGTTGAAGATGCAATAGGTGAGGATTCAGAGATACAGATGACGACTCCAAAGCCATCAGAAAGCGAAAGCGAAGAGCCTACTACATCTAATACGGACAAAGAAACCAGCAAGGATACTGGTAATACTGATAATTCTACTTCACAGTCTACGACTGTAAAGCCTGACAATGGCACAACAACACAGCAGACAACAACAAAGAAACCAGAACAGACAACAACGAAAAAGCCAGAGCAGACAACTACGAAGAAGCCAGAGCAGACAACTACAAATAAGCAAGAGCAAACAACTACAAAGAAGGAAGATATCTCTACAGAGAAGCAAACTACTACAAATAGTGCTCATACAGGCAGTACAAGAGGAGAGGCAATAAATGTTACTGAGTTTACATCCAGTACTGCAGCTATAAATAAAGCTAAGAATGTAGTATCGCAGATTATTAATAATAAAATGAGTGATTATGAGTGTGTGAAAGCTATACATGATTACTTAGTGAAGCATGTTAATTACGATTATGCTGGTTTAACTAGTGGGGCAGTAGATAGTCCAAGTCATAAGTCACACTCAGCAGAAGGAGCATTGTGCGACAATCTAGCAGTATGTGATGGATATGCAAAGGCATTTGAGCTTATGTGCGCGCAGGTTGGTATAGAAGTTTACATGATGTACGGAACAGCAGGCAATAATGAAGCTGGTTGGGAATCTCATGCTTGGAATGTAGTTAAAGTAGCAGGCGAATGGTATCAGATAGATTGTACATGGGATGACCCACTTATCAACGGAGATATAATAACAGATGGTTCAAATATAACATACAAGTATTTCCTACTTACAGATAATGAAATGTATGTGGACCACAAGTTAAATGCAGCAGAGACACCACACGAAAAGGTGTGTACATCTACACTCTTTATGGGATTAGGTGAGACGCTGTCATTAAACGAAGCTATGGGTGAGCCAGGAGTGATTGTAACAAATAGTGCAAGCTTTTATAAAGCTATAACAGATTATACAAGCAAGTCACAGTGGAAGTGTTATATAGCAGTACCACAGACACAGTCAATCACAGAAAAGGGAATATTGGATGCTATATTAGAAGGGGCAAGTACTCTTGGATATAATGGCTTTAGATATGGATATAGTTTTATATCATCAAATGTTGGAAAATATGTCGTATATGAATTAACAATTACAGTTACACAAAACTAAATATCTAACAGAATAGAGAAAGGAAGTTTGAAATGAAAAACAATGCAGGAAGAGATTTATTAATGTTACTTTTAGGAATAGGTATGTTCGGTTGTGGCTTAGTGTTGTTCTTTATGAGCGTTAAGGTTTGGACAGTTAATTACTCATTTTGGGGATTTATGGGTAGCTTTAATGCAACAGGAGTTTTATTTATACCGATTATATTAGGAATAGTTCTTTGGATAATGTTCACAAAAAGTATATGGCCAAAGATTCTTACATGGACAGGTGTTATAGCTATGGTTCTTTGTATTATATCAAGTCTTAGATTTGGTATGAATGCGGATGCATTTACTATATTAGTATATGTTGTACTTATCTTTGGCGGCGGAGCACTTACTCTTAAGAAGTTATACATAGATGGGTCAAAGAAAAATAATGATTCAAACAATAATTAGTAAACAATAAAGCAACATGGAGTAGTACATGAAAAAAGGTCAGGAATATATAGGAATAGTTGAAAAGGTAGATTTTCCTAATAAGGGTACAATCAATTACGTGAATGAAGATGGTACAGTTACAAAAGTAGCAGTAAAAGGTGCAATTCTCGGTCAGAAGGTTAGGTTTGTCATAAGCAAAAAGAGAAGTGGCAAGTGCGAGGGCAGAATCTTAGAAGTGGTGGAGAAATCTGTATATGAAAACAGAGTAGCTCCATGCGCGCACTTTGAAACATGTGGTGGCTGTACATATCAGCAGGTTGATTATGATACCCAGATGAAATTCAAGGGCGACATGATTAAGGACATACTGGATGGTGTGTGTGACGATTACGAATATGAAGGCATACTAGGAAGCCCTATAGAGTGGGCATATCGTAATAAGATGGAGTTTTCATTTGGAGACGAATACAAGGATGGTCCTTTGGCACTTGGTATGCACAAGAAGGGAAGTTTCCATGACATAGTGACCATATCGGATTGCCATATAGTTAATGAAGACTATAATGCAATACTTAGAGTGGTATTAGGTTACTTTGCAGACAAGGAGATACCTTTCTATCACAAGATGAGACATACGGGGTATCTTAGACATCTGCTTATAAGAAGAGCAGTAAAGACTAGCGAGATACTTATAGACTTGGTAACTTCATCTGATTGGGTAGGCTGTGGACATAGCAGTGTATGCACAGAGGAGCAGATGTTATCAGGGCTCAAAGATGAATTACTGAAACTTCAACTTCACGGAGAGATAGCTGGTATATTACATACAGTTAATGATTCATTGGCTGATGTAGTTCAGTCTGATAGAACGGATTTATTATACGGTAGAGATTATATAACGGAAGATATACTTGGTCTTAGCTTTAAGATATCGGTATTCTCATTCTTCCAGACAAATTCTCTTGGAGCAGAGGTGCTGTACGAGAAGGCTAGAAGCTATGTAGGAGAAACTAAGGATAAGGTAGTATTCGACCTATATAGTGGAACAGGAACTATAGCACAGATGCTTGCAAAGGTAGCTAAGAAGGTTATAGGTGTAGAGATAATAGAAGAGGCTGTAGAGGCTGCTAAGATTAACGCAGAGCTTAATGGACTGACAAATTGCCACTTTATAGCTGGAGATGTACTGAAGGTAATAGATGACATAGAGGAGAAGCCAGACCTCATAGTGTTAGACCCACCTAGAGATGGTATCCATCCAAAGGCATTGGATAAGATAATAGACTATGGTGTAGACAGACTGGTGTATATATCTTGTAAGCCAACTAGCTTGGCTAGGGACTTGGAGGTGCTGCAGGCTAGAGGGTATAAGTTGGTTAAGGCTTGTGCAGTGGATATGTTCCCACAGACCTATCATTGTGAGAGCGTTTGTCTGCTCTCGAAGAAATAGCCTGTTTATCGGCTTTGAGGGCTGTTTTAGAGCAAACATATCTAAAAAATTGCCTGAAAAATATGTACATGTGAGCAGAAAATAAAATAAGGTGTTAAAAATAAATACCTTTTGGCGAGGTCATGGGACTGTTCGCTGAAAGGTATTTTTTGTTTTAGAAAGTGCGCGATGTTGTAGAGATACGTGCGCCAAAATTTATAATAAAAAAACAAAGGGTGGTCAAAGTTATTGAATTATGATAAAATTGCATTAGTGTATAATTGTAGTTAGTGTATGGAAATTGTAATCATATTTTAAAGAATCTAAGTAACTAAAAGATAGAAATGGGGAAAACTTTATGCAAGACAGACATTTAGAACGATTAAAGCATAAAATAGAAAATAAAATAGGTTTAATAGGTAAAGTTTCAACAAATGTTATGCTGATTAATTGTTATGATAATAAAGGCTTAACAAAGGAGGAAACGGAATTAATCTTACAAGATGATGGGTATATTTGTCATTATCATGAGTTTTATTGTAATAGGATGTCAAAAGCATATGAGCCATTTTTAGAATGGATAAAAGATGCATATAAGACATATACAAATTTATCAGTAGATGAATTTTTAGATGCATGTAATATTTATATGGCTCATAGGCCGGTATTTAAGTCATATTTTGAGACAGGCATTGGAAGTCGTGCTGAGTTACTATTTATGGATGATATCTATTTTGAAATTCAGAAAATGTATGAAGGCATTATTTCTATGCTTATATATATATCGAAGCAGAAACCTATTGTATTTGTATTTAATAAATTACAGTTTTCTGGAAGATCGACAATGGATTTATTAAATTGTTTTTTTGAAGCACAAGGTATTGAAAATATTGTGTTAATTGCAACATTTAATAGTGAATCTGCTGTATTAAGTGCTAAACAGGATGTTTGGAATAAACTTGTTGAGAATTTTAATGAAACTAATTGTATATATGATTGGGACAAGTTCAGTGAGGAGAAGGTTATTGCAGAACTGGAATCTATAGATCCGAATTTTGAAATATCAGAATCATTTATTGAAGAGAAAATCATTCATATTCAAAATATGTGTGAATTTTTGGCTTTACCGCAGGCGTACTACAATCTCAAATGGCTTTATCATAAGATTACAGTAGAGAAGTTTGATGTTTCTACAGAATCGAAATTTAGAATATATAAGATGTATATTAAGAATTGTGCTGAAACAAATCGAATTTCAGAAGCATTTGAAGTGAAAAATAATTTAAAGCTATTAATTAACAGTGCTGAAAATGAATTTGATTACTATGTGATACAGGCATTTTTGGAAATTGTTAATGGGCAATATTCAGATGCAAAGAAAACCCTTAGCGATACTAGAAGTTTGATTAAGGGGGATCAAAGAAAGAAGGATATTCTTGATATATTCGAATACATTGCAAATATAGAGTATTGGAATAAACCATGGCAGGATTCGAATTTAAAAGAGGATGAAATGTTTATTATTGATGTTTGTAAAAGACTGAATCTTAATGGTCTTCTTGCAAGAATTTATATGAGTGGATTCGAAAATGATGGTACCTATTATGAAACAGTAGAAAGCATGAAAGAGCGTCTGGTATATTATAATAAAGGATTTAGACTTGCGGGAGAAATTGGAAACACCGCTTTGCAATTGAATGGATGTTATCTTTCCTTGATGATTGCGACTTCATTTGGATATACGGATGTAGTAAATTATATTTATAAAGAAAGATGCATTCCGCTTGCTAAAACTTGTAAAAACATAGCAGAAGAAGCAGCAGCTTATAACGGTTTAGGTTATAATTGTTTTTCTTGCGAAAAATTCGAGGAAGCAAATGAATATTTTAATAATGGACTTATTATACACTATAAATCTAACAATATACAAGGTATGCTGGAAACACTTTATAACATGTCAATTAATGCTATTATGGTGGAAGATTATAAGAGTGCAAATGATTATGTAAGCACTTGTCTTTATGGTGTAGAGAATATGCGTAAGGATGGGGAAACTGCGATTTTCCATATTTCAAAATTATATGGATATAAGGCATTGTGTTGTTATTATCTTGAACAACAATATATGAGTAAAATTTATCTGAGTCATCAGAAACGTATGTTGGACTATATATTGGAATCGAATGAAGACATCGATAATTTTGGATTGTGGTATGAAGAGTTGTTTATTTACTTCTATATAGAAGGTTTGATTTATGCAAATGGTGAATTGTACGACAAGGCGAAGACTAGTTTAGAGCAGGCATTGTTTTACAGTGAAAAAGGAGATGTAAGTAAATTTTTTACATATGCACGTTGTCAGACTGAATTAGCAAAAGTCTATATGATTCTTAATCAAAAAGAAAAGGCTGTAGAGGGTCTGAAAAAAGCCATTGAATTTGCGGAAGAATATGGCTTGAAGAAGCAACGTTTAAAAGTATTACGTTTAGCAAAGGAGATTACGGGAGAAGATTGGATTACGGAAGAGGATAAGCATGAATTTAAAAATACTAAGTTAGTATGGGAAAGCGGTCAAATGGAATTGAACTTATCCGAAATTACAATTGAAGATGTGAATGAACGTATCAAAAATATAGGTATTATTAATCACTCGAATGAAGAAAGAGAAAGAATGGAATTCATAGCAAGGTGGTCAAAGATGCTAGATAACACAGCTTACTCGATTCAAGATATAGTGAATAATGCATTAAATACATTCTGTAATACATTTCAAATTGATAATTTACTTTTCATTAACATAAAAGATAGTATGCCATCTGTTTTGTATAAGAATTTGGATATTAATATTAGCGAAAAAGAATTAAATGATATTTATGAATATGCAAAGAGAAATCCAAGTGAATTTTCTGTATCAAGAATGGATAAATATTTCTATAATTACAAGGAGATTATGTCATTGTTTGATATGGCAAAAATATCATCCTTCATGTTTATTCCAATTATTGAAAAAGAAGAAATCAAATATATTATGATTATGTATATGTTAATGAAAAATACATGGGGAACGAATTTGAGTGCATTTATATTGAATAATGAATTACTGTCTTTATTCTCATCTTCGACTCGTCAGTTAACAGATACAATTGAGAGAGAAAAGATTCATGCAGAATTGTGTTCAATGAATAGTAAGTTGCAATATGTTGCACTTGTAGATAATTTAACAGGGCTATTTAATCGACAGGGATTGCAGTATAATCTTGAAAAAAAATTACATAATAAGAATAAGGCAACTGCTATTCTATATGTTGATTTGGATAACTTTAAGTATTACAATGATAATTTTGGACATGATGTTGGAGATTTGATTTTGGTATCCTTTGCAAATATTATGAAGAATATTTGTGGAGAGGACGGATTTGCAGTTCGATATGGTGGAGATGAATTTTTAGTTATCATGAATTTAGAACGAAGAGAAGAAGCTATGGCGGCAGCAGCTAGTATTTTTGATTTGATTGAAAAGGAAAATGCTTTCATACCTTTGGTAGAGCGGTCTATTGGAAAACCTGTTGATATTAGTGAGGAAAAAAGAGTTTCATGTAGCGTAGGAATTTCATTTGTAGATAAATATGAGGGACATAGTTCATTTGATATTGCACTGAAGCAAGCAGATGATGCATTGTATTTTATTAAGAGAAATGGAAAAAAGCGATATGAAATGTGGAGACCAGAAATGGTATAATTGCAACTCCAAAAGAGTTATGAAATATTTTTGAAGTCACAAATTGTGACTTTGAAAGAAAAGGGAAATAAAAAAGTTCAAGGTCGCAATTGATATGCCCCTTGTCAAGTAGACAAGATAAATATCTAAAATGATGTGCTTATGAACGACCGTACAAAATTGATTTGTGCGGTCGTTTTCCTATGCACACCATTTCGCTTTGTATTTTTCAATTCGCTTATTTTTAGGAA